>NZ_JACVEW010000005.1 GCF_017776525.1 Marinobacterium alkalitolerans | reverse complement strand
CAGATTTGGATCGCTATGATCTGCTATCTACTGCTCTCGTTTGCTCGCCACAGCGCTCGGCAAGGCTGGAGCGTACAGCGCATTATGCGAACACTTCAGGTGAGCTTGTTCGAACGCATGCCCCTTTGGGCTCTGCTTAATCCTCTTCCACTAAAGCCACAAAAAAGGGACCCTCAAATGAGGATCCCTTTATGATCGAAAACTATGGGACAGCAGTGGCTATCTGCCGGCTTTTGTATTGAAAACTCGCTGCTCTGCATTTCAGTTACGCGTTGCCAGAAAGGCCCCTGCTCCCACCATGATAGAGCCGGCGCCACGGTTCAAACGCCGAATAGCGGTATGCGAACGAAAATAGCGCCGCGCCTGGGAAGCGAAAACCGCAATCAGCATCAGCCCCAGCATCAGGCCGATTAGCGTCAGCACGGATGCCAACACAATATCGGTGCTGCTCAGCGCCCCGAGGTCCATGAAGGTCGGCAAGAACGCGATATAGAAAAGGATCACCTTGGGGTTAGACGCCGAAATCAGGAATCCCTGCAGAAAGCTGAGCGCCACGCCTGAACTTTTGGCCTTGCGCTCCATCGCTTCCACATCGGTGGGAGCCTGCCACATCTTCCAGCCCAGATAGATCAGATAGGCGGCACCCACGATCCGAATGACCGTGAACAGCTCACCCCAGTGAGTCGCGATAACTGCCAGACCCAGGCACGCCGCAACCAGATAGAGAATGTCACTGATCGCCATGCCAAACGCCAAGGCCAGACACGGGCGTGCACCATCCATCAGCGCGCGCGCCAGAATCGCGAAGACACCGGGCCCCGGTGTCAGGCCGAAGATCACCACGACCACAAAAAAAGACAGTGCACTTTCCAGCGTCATAACCTGACTCCACACGTTGCTCAATAAGCCAGATTAACACCCGGCACAACACAACATAACCCGTGCGGCTCAAAAAACGCCATGTGTAAACCAAAAAAGCCGCTCCCTGAGGAAGCGGCTTTTTCAATTCTACGAGTGCAGGACCACTCAGGCGGTTTCGTTTGCCTGACTGCGCAGCACGAACTTCTGGATCTTGCCGGTTGAGGTCTTCGGCAACTCACAGAACACCACTCGCTTGGGTGCCTTGAAACGTGCCATGTTGTTGCGGCAGAACTCGATGATCTCCGCTTCGCTGACCTCGGCGCCTGCCTTCAGCGTAACGAAGGCACAGGGCACTTCACCCCATTTTTCGTCCTGCTGAGCCACAACCGCCGCTTCCATGACCTGCGGATGACGATAGAGCACATCTTCAACTTCGATACTGGAGATGTTCTCGCCGCCCGAAATGATGATGTCCTTCGACCGGTCCTTGATCTCAACGTAACCGTCTTCATGCCATACCGCCAAATCCCCGGAGTGGAACCAGCCACCGGCAAAGGACTTGTCCGTTGTGCTCGGGTTCTTCAGATAACCCTTCATCACCAGGTTACCGCGCATGAAGATTTCACCGATGGTTTCACCGTCCCTGGGCACCGGCTCCAGCGTATCCGGATTGGCGACCATCAGGTCTTCCAGCATCGGGGCTTTCACACCCTGACGGGATTTGAGGCGGGCTTTCTCGGTCGGAGTCTTGTCGTTCCACTCTTCATGCCAGGCACAAACCACGCAGGGACCGTAGGTTTCGGTCAGGCCATAGACGTGAGTGACATTGAAGCCCATGTTTTCCATGCCTTCGATCACGGACGCGGGCGGTGCCGCACCAGCCGTCATCACGTTCACCTGATGCTCGATACCGGCTTTCAATTCATCCGGCGCGTTATTGAGCATGTTCAGCACGATCGGCGCACCGCAGAAGAAGTTGACCTTCTCGTCGCGGATCAGGTTGTAGATCTCGTCTGCACGCACATGGCGCAGACAGACACTGACACCCGCCGCCGCTGCAATCGACCAGGGGAAACACCAGCCGTTACAGTGGAACATCGGCAGCGTCCACAGGTACACCGGCTGATCACCCATGTTCCAGGACAGAACGTTGCTGACGGCATTCAGATAGGCACCACGGTGGTGGTAGACCACCCCTTTGGGGTCACCAGTGGTACCGGAGGTATAGTTCAGCGTGATCGCATCCCACTCATCCGCCGGCATTTCCCAGGCAAACTCCGGGTCGCCACCGCCGATGAAGGCTTCATAGTCCATCTCACCGATCAGCTCGCCGCCCTCGAAAGAAGGGTCGTCAATGTCGATCACAATCGGGTTGATGCGTGCGATCTTGATGGCACGTGAAATCACGTCGGAAAACTCGCGGTCGACGATCACGACCTTGGCTTCGCCATGCTGCAGGATAAACGCGATGGCCTCGGCATCCAGGCGGATGTTGAGGGCGTTCAGCACAGCACCTGCCATGGGCACGCCAAAGTGCGCCTCGAATACCTCGGGCAGGTTGGGCGCCATCACCGCAACGGTATCGCCCTTGCCGATTCCACGCTGTTGCAGCGCGCTGGCAAGCTGGCGACAGCGACTATAGGTTTGTGCCCAATTACGGCGCACCTGATTGTGCACCACGGCCGTACGCTGCGGGAAGACCGCGGCGGTGCGGGCAATGAAGCTAAGCGGGGTCAGTGCGGCAAAATTGGCCGGGTTCTGGTCCAGACCCAGCGCGTAAGGATTATGGTCATTCATTGTCATTATATTTTCCTCTCCACCTCATCTGGAGGAGCCATCCTCATAGTGTCAGATTCCATCCGTCCTCCAATCATACGTGTTTTCCCTTATTACACAATAGAATCCAAAATCATAAGATTGACCAAAAAATCATAATCGGCACGGACCGAGTAAGGCTTTTTGCCTGTTCACGGACTGCCCCATGAAGGCGCTTGCATGCAACCCATTGAACTGGAACTGAAACGCTGTCTGGAAGAAGCTGACCGTTATCGGTTGCTGGCGGAACAGTCCACCGACATGATTTCGCGCCACACGCCGACACCCGACTGGACCTTCATCGACGTCAACCCGGCCATCGAGCGGGTACTGGGCTATACCCCCGCCGAAATCATCGGCACCCCCGGCTACGACCTGTTTCACCCGGATGATGCGGACAACCTGAAAAAGCGAGCCGCCTCCGTTCGCTATCGCCGCGGCATGTACACCAATGTATACCGTTTCCAGCATCGGGACGGGCATTACATCTGGCTGGAAACCACGAGCCGAACCATTCGCGACGATAGTGGCACGCCGGTTGAAATCATCTGCGTCTCCCGCGATGTCACCGAGCGTGAACTGGCACAGCAGGCCACGCGCCGACTGGCCCGCGTGGTGGAAGCCTCATCCGATATGATCCTGTTCTGCAATCACCGCACACTGCAGCTGACCTATATGAACGAATCGGCCTACCGAACCCTGGGTGCAGAACGGGAAAACCTGGCCGTGTTCTATCTGGACAAGCTGTTTCCCAAGGACATTCTGCACCGACTGGTCGAGCCTGCGCTGGAGCATGCCGCTCTGTATGGCACCTGGTATGGCAGTATTCCGCTTTACCCGGCCGGCAACCCGGGTCGCATTGCCGAGGTGCGAGAAGTGATCGCCCACCGCAACCGCGCCGAGAACATGCGGGTCGAGTATTACTCCATCATTGCGCGTGACATCACTCTGAAGCGTCAGGCGGAAGAGAAAGCCAAGCGACAGCAGCTTGAAATGGCACACATGTCCCGCCTGCTGTCGGTGGGTGAGATGGCAACCGAGCTGGCCCATGAGCTGAACCAGCCGCTGGCGACCATAATCAACTACTGCAACGGCACCTTCAGGCGACTGGACGAAGGCCAGATCACGGAGCTGGATCAGGTCACACGCGCCATGGAATTGATCTCCACGCAGGCGAAACGTGCCTCCGAGATCATCAAGCGCATGCGACGTTTCGTCCGACATACCGAGTTTCAGCGGGTGCGATTCCCGATCAATGACACCTGCGAAGAAGTCACCCGCTTCCTCAACCAGGAAGCGATCGATCACGACATCCGCTTTGAATTCGATCTGGATGAACAAAACCCGGAGATCGAAGCAGACCGGCTACAGATCGAGCAGGTGCTGCTGAACCTGATCCGCAATGCCATTGAAGCCTACAGCGACTCGGACATTCGACCTCGCCCGGTCGAGATCCGCACGCACGTAGAAGGCAAGCGGCTGCTGGTCACCGTGGCCGACCGTGGCCCCGGCATTGGCGAAGAACAGATGAAGCGCCTGTTCGAGCCGTTTTCCACCTCAAAGGAAAATGGCCTTGGCATGGGACTGTCGATTTCACATACCATTATAGAAAGCCACTGCGGTCGCCTTTGGGCAGAAAGTGACGGCCACAGCGGTACACGATTCCATTTTCAACTCCCGTTGAGGGGCACGCATGACGAGCAATAACGTAACTGTTTTCATAGTGGACGATGACGCCGATTTTCGTGAATCGGTGCAATGGCTGCTGGAATCCACCCGCTACAGCATCGAGAGCTTTGCATCGGCGCAGGAGTTTCTGGACAGTTATGACCACCGCCCCGGCTGCCTGTTGCTGGATGTCAGGATGCCGGAAATCAACGGACTGGCCCTGCAACAGATCATGCAGGAGCGCGACATTCGCTTGCCCGTGATCATTCTCACCGGCCACGGCGACGTGCCCATGGCAGTCAGCGCCATGAAAAACGGCGCCATGGATTTTCTGGAAAAGCCGTTTGACGATGATGTGTTGCTGAAGCTGGTCGACAAGGCGATGCAGGAAGCGGAGCAGCGCTTCAGCCAGTTGAACGAGGAACAGGCACTGCAGGAACGTTTCGACACGCTCAGCCGCCGCGAGCGGGAAGTGATGGAGCTGGTCGTCAACGGCAACTCCAACCGTGAGATTGCCGAAACTCTGGGGATCAGCCCTAAAACCGTGGAAGTGCACCGCTCACGTGTGATGAGCAAAATGCGCGCTGACAACCTGGCTCAACTGGTACAGATGAATAACCGGCTGTCACTCTGACAGCCGAGTATCCATAGCGTTACAGCAACTGCTGCGCCGCCAGAAACGAAACCGTTTTTTTCAGCACGGCCTCTGGCTGCTCAAGGTGAGGCACGTGTCCGCAGTCCGGCACAAAGAAGGATTCAGCATGGGTGCCGATCCCTTCACAGGTATCGGTCACCTGCTCGGGCACGCCATACTCGTCCCGGTCCCCCTGCATAATCAGCGCAGGACAACGAATGTCACCCAGCAGCGGTCGCAGGTTCAGGTTCTGCTGACAGGAGGGCCTGAGCCAGGTTTCATACCAGGCACGAAAGATCAGGTCGGTTCTGTCGCCATGGTAGCGCGCCAGACGCTCCGGCAGGTCCGAGTTGTGGTAACGCTCGACCGCTTCCTCGATCCCCTTGATCGTCAGATGGTCAACGTAGATATGGGCGGCCAGTGTAACGACGGCGCGTACCCGCTCCGGACAGCTGGCAGCCCCGATCAGGGCCACTGACCCGCCGTCGCTGTGACCAAAGAGGATCACCTCCTCCAGCCCAAGCTGCTCCAGCAACCGAGGCAGCCAGACCTGCCCCTCTTCCAACAGGTAGTCATCCGGGCGAGGCAAGGTAATGGGGCTCGACTGGCCATAACCTCTGCGCTCATACACCATCACGTTCAGGCCGGTTTCTGCCGCCACTCGCTCCGGGAAACGCTTCCACATCTCGACACAACCCAGCGCCTCGTGCAACAGAATCAGGGTGGGTTTGCCCTCCCCCGAGGGCTGAAGGTAGTCACGCACACGCAGGCTGACACCATCTTGCAGCTCAACTTGGGTGTCCCGCACCTCCATTACGCCCTCCTTTCAGGAATCGAATAGGTCATGGTGGCGTGCGCGACCGGCTCATCATCCCCCTCCGAGTACACCGCCACCTCGCCAATGCCCAACCGCTTGCCCACCTTCAGCATCTCGGCGTGTGCCATCAGATCAGCATCCGGGCGCGGCTTGCGCAGGAAATTGATATTCAGGTTAGTCGTCACGGCCAGAGGCACCGGGCCGATGCGGCTCAACAGCGCGGCATACACGGCCACGTCAGACAGGCCCATCATGGTCGGGCCCGATACGGTGCCGCCCGGGCGCAGGTGGTCATCGCCGACCGAGAGTCGCATCACGGCCCAGCCATCGCCTACTTCTTCAAGCTGCCCAAACTGTTCCCCCTGAGGGAAATGATCCTTCAGGAACTGCTCAAGCTCGTTAAATTGCATCACTTGCATTGGATACTCCTACTGCTGCTTGACCACCGCCAGCGTGACAATCGCCTTTGCGACCATACGTCTTTCAGTCCCGCGCACGGCAAACACCTCAGACTCCGTTACGATAAGGCTGCGGCCGGGCCGCAAAACCTGCGCCACGCACTCCAGTTCATCACCGGATGCCGCGCGCAACAGGTTGATCTTGAATTCAGCCGTCATGACCCGTTCACCCGGGCCGGTCAGGGTTGCACCGGCAGTGCCCGCCGTGTGATCGGCCAGCGTGGCCTGAACACCGGCATGGACAAATCCATCCTGCTGCTGGTGAGTCTGCTGCAGGGGAAGCCGGGTCACACAGTAGCCGGGGCTGAACTGTCCCAGCTCCACGCCCAGCTCACGAATAAAAGGGGCGTCATCGAACACCCGGCGCGTTTCCTGCTCAAAGTCAGGATTACGCGGCGTAAACTCCACTGACTCGCTCACTGGTCTGCCTCTTCTCGTGCCTGATTGCGCAGGATAAAGCGCTGGATTTTGCCGCTGGGCGTTTTCGGCAGCGAGGTGACGAACTCGATTTCACGCGGGAAGGCATGTGCCGATAGCCGGTTGCGCACCAGCTCCTTCAGCTCGTCTGCCAGATTTTCATCCGCGTCAAAGCGCGGTTTCACCACCACATACGCCTTGATGATCGCCCCGCGAGCACTGTCGGGCTTGCCCACGACACCGGATTCCGCCACGGCGGGGTGTTCAAGCAGCGCACTTTCAACATCTGCCGGCCCCACCCGGTAACCCGCCGTAGAGATGATGTCATCATCACGGCCGGTAAACGAAAAGCTGCCGTCGCCATGGCTGATCACCACGTCACCGGTCAGATAATAGCGGTCATGGAAAGGGTTCTTCTCGCCCCAAGTGTAGCCCTGGAAGAAGAACAGCGGGGATTCATGCACATCCACAGCCAGTTGACCGGTTTCACCGGCACCGACTTCCTTGTAGTCCCCATCCAGCGCCACCACTTTATGGCCGGGCAACGAATACCCCATCGATCCCACTTTCACCGGGTGCTCAAGTGCATGGTGATTACAGCAGGTCATGCCGGTTTCCGTCTGGCCATACTGGTCCATCACCGGACAGCCCAAGCGTCGATTGACCCAGTTGATCACCTCAGGGTTCAGCGCCTCACCTGCACTGCTGGCCACACGCAGACCCAGCGACTCACCCTCGCTCAACACCTGATCATTCGCCATTAACAACCGGTACGCCGTGGGCGCTGCAGCCAGGTTGGTGATGCCGTATTCACGGATCATGTTGTAGGTCGTTTCGGGGGTAAAACCGTTCTCGTTGAAGTGGGTGGTTGCGCCCACCAGCAAGGGCCCAAGGACTGCATAGTAGAGGCCATAGGCCCAGCCCGGGTCAGCCACATTCCAGTAGCGATCTTCCGGTTGAAGGTCGATGGCATAACGCATGTAAATATAAAAGGACAGCAACGCCCGCGCCGGTACGGCAACCCCCTTGGATTTGCCGACCGTACCGGACGTGAACATCTGCAGAATCGGGTCTTCACCCAGAATCATGACCGGTTCAAACTGGTCGGACTGGGCTGCCATCGCCTGATGAAAATCGATATCGTCGCCAATATTTTCAGGCTCACTCGATACCCGCACGATCGGAGGGCATTTCTGAATGCCCTCCAGTTTGAAGCGGTTCTGGTCATCGGTCACGATCAGGCGAGTTGATGCGCGGTCCAGGCGGTACTCGATGGCACCCGAGCCAAAGGCCGTGAACAGCGGCTGATAGACCGCACCAACCCTCAGAGTACCCAAGACGACAATCATCAATTCAGGTGTCCGAGGCAGCAGCGCGGCCACACGATCACCCTTCCCAACCCCCTGGGCTTTAAGCAGGTTGGCAAAGCGTGCGGATGCGGCCTTCAGCTCGGAAAAGGTCCAGCGCTCAGGAGCGCGTTCTACACCGTGATACTGCAGGGCGACCCGCTCGGGATCCTCCGCCCACTTGTCACAGACTTCCTGGCAGGCATTCATGCCCTGCTCGGGGTCACCCAGTAGAACATCAGCCGTCAGCGCCTCAATATCAAGTCGCTCATAGAACGACTGATAAGGCTGTTTGCTCATGAAAAGCTTCCTTCTTCTTATCTTTATTATTGAAGTTGAAGAGCAGCGTTTTCCCTTAAGGGATATCCCGAATATATAACCCGCTGACGCTGACGTAAACCTCCCCTCTACAAAATTGATCAAACCGTGACTATCCAGATACGGATTCATCAAATGCTGCACTGAGTGGATATTGCTTGCCGTGAGAAGCCGCCATCATGGGCCTTTTCGCTGGCCTGCAATTTGCAGTAGCTCGCTGCCAATAACAATAAGGACAGACGCCATGAGCAATCGTACCCAGCCTCATGCCATTGAGCAGTTGATCGTCATTCTGACCCCTGAGGGCCTGATTCGTGACACCAGCCCCGGGTTTCTCGACCTGAGCGGCTTTTCTCAGACGTCATTGAACGCCTCCAGTTTCGACCGCCTGCGACACCCCGAAATGCCGGAAGGCCCCTTTGACGATATGCGCAAAACCCTGAAACAGGGCAAACCCTGGATGGGCGTTCTGCAGCTGGCCTCTGCAAACGGTGCCCCACTCTGGCTGGACACCTACATCATTCCGGTCATGGAAAATGGGACAATGCTGGAATGTCACTGCATTCTGCGCCAGCCGAGCCAGGCGGTCATCGCCAGGGCTAGCCACATCTACGGTCTGAGACGGCAAGGTAAAGTGCCATCGGCCCTCAAGCGCCCAGCCCTCTCCTTCCGCCAGCGCACGCAACTACTGGTAATGAGCATGGTGGCCCTCGCAGGGCTTTATGGCCTGTTCAGTCACTCACTTTCGGTCGGCTTCGCCATAATGCTGGCAGCCATATTTGCGCTGGGGATCGGGGGCAGTTACTGGCTGTGCCGCGACCTTAACGCGCTGGTGAAATCCAGCCGCCGGATCGTACAACACCCCATCAAACAGCTTATCTATACCGGCACCCATGACGATATCGGCCAGATTGCACTGTCGCTGTCCATGCTGCAGTCCCAGCTCGATGCCATCCTGATTCGGATGCACTACGCCTCTGAAGAGGTGATGCACGGGGCCAGACAGAGCCAGGAGGTGATGACACGAACCTGCCATGAGGCCGACGAACAGCGTGGCGCCCTGCACCAAGTCGCCAGCGCCATCATGCAGATGAATACGACGCTTGAGGAAATGAGTGCCAGCACCGCTCACACCGCCAGCGAAACGCACCAGGCACGAGAGGAGATCGAACAGGGGCTGGCTGTCGTTGAAGATGCCGTGGAACGCATTCGCGCACTGGACGGTTCCATTACGGACACGGCCAACGATGTTGAGCTGCTGCAGTCCGAAAGTCAGCGTATCGGCACCATTATCAGTGTCATCAATGACATCGCCGAACAGACCAACCTGCTGGCTCTGAATGCGGCCATTGAGGCGGCACGAGCCGGTGAGAATGGCCGAGGATTTGCCGTGGTAGCTGACGAAGTGCGTCAACTGGCGCAACGCACCCAAACGGCCACCACCGAAATTGACCAGATGATTGTCCGGCTGCAACAGAAAACCGACCGCATTGTGGCTGCAATGGACAGTAAGCGGACCCTGTCGGAACAGGCGGTTGGCCATATCGATACCACCGGTAATACTCTGCGGGAACTGATGAGCGCCATCGATACCATCAACGATATGGCCGCGCGCATCGCCACCGCGAGCGAGCAGCAAAGTACGGCAACGGCTGACGTGGCCACGCGCGTGCAAGGGCTGAGCGACAGTGCCGAACAGATGGCGGGCGATGCCGAAACCACATTGTCTCTGAACAGCCATGCGGCGGGCATGGCCGAACGCCAGAGCTACCTGATCAATTGCATTATGAAGCCCTGACATCGATCAATACATGTTGTACATCTCACTTTGGTGGTATTGCCCGTATGAAAGACGGCCGTAAAATACCGCCACTACAATAAAAACAATGAACGCAATACTCGAGAACAACATGTCCAAAATACTGGTCAGCGCTTGCCTGCTGGGCGATAAAGTGCGCTATGACGGTCGAGACAACCTGCTTGACCACCCCGCTGTTCAAGAACTGAAGAAGCAGGGACGCCTGCTTCCCGTTTGCCCCGAAACCCTGGGTGGACTGCCGACACCTCGCCCACCTGCCGAAATCCAAAGCCGCTTCCCGATTCTGGTCACCACACGTGACGAAGAGGACGTAACACCGGAATTTCTGACCGGCGCGGAGCGAGCACTGGAACTGGCACAGGAGTACGATTGCTGCTGCGCCCTGATGAAGGCGCGGAGCCCATCCTGCGGCAGCCTTGAAACCTACGACGGCAGTTTTTCCGGCACCCTCGTACCCAGCCCCGGCGTTGCTGCCGGCGAGTTGATACAGGCCGGTATTCCCGTCTTCAACGAGCACCAGATCGACGAACTGGTCCAGTTTCTGGCCCAGCGCAACGCCGCTGCCTAGGCACTGAATTCAGCCCTTACTTGTTACCCTGAAGCTGGCCCCCTAAAATGGGGGCCATTTTCTTTGCTAGACGGATTCCTGATCAATGCGAGCCAGCCAATTTCTGATTGCAACTCTGAAAGAAACCCCTGCTGATGCAGAGGTTATCAGCCACCAGCTTATGCTCCGTGCGGGCCTGATCCGCAAGGTTGCAGCCGGGCTTTACAACTGGCTGCCACTGGGCCTGAGAACACTGCGCAAGGTGGAGCGTATCGTGCGCGAAGAGATGGACGCCGCAGGCGCTCAGGAAGTGCTGATGCCGGCGATTCAGCCTGCCGAGCTGTGGCAGGAGTCCGGCCGCTGGGAGCAGTACGGCCCGGAACTGCTGCGCGTCAACGACCGCCACAGCCGCGAGTTCTGTGTTGGTCCGACCCACGAAGAAGTCATCACCGACCTGATCCGCCGTGAGATCAAGAGCTACAAGCAGCTGCCGGCCAACTTCTACCAGATTCAGACCAAATTCCGTGATGAAATCCGTCCGCGCTTCGGTGTGATGCGCTCACGCGAATTCATCATGAAAGATGCCTACTCTTTCCATACCGATCTGGAGTCGCTGGTCGACACCTACAAGGTGATGCACCAAGCGTATACCAACATCTTCAGCCGTCTAGGTCTGGATTTCCGCCCCGTACTGGCTGACAACGGCTCCATCGGTGGCGACTCCTCTCACGAGTTCCACGTGCTGGCCCAGTCAGGTGAAGACGACATCGCCTTCTCCGACAGCAGCGATTACGCCGCCAACGTGGAAATGGCCGAGGCGCTGGCACTGGGTGAGCGTCAGGCGCCGAGTGAAGAGATGCGTCTGGTCGACACACCCAACGCCAAAACCATCGCCGAGCTGGTTGAACAGTTCGACCTGCCGATCGAAAAGACCGTCAAGACACTGATCGTCGCCGCCAGCGACGAAGTGGACGCGGATTTCGTTGCCCTGCTGGTCCGTGGCGATCACGAACTGAACGAAGTAAAAGCGGAAAAACTGCCCCAGGTAGAAGCCCCGCTGCGTTTTGCCACCGACGAAGAGATCCGCCAGGTGATCGGTGCAGGCCCCGGTTCTCTGGGCCCGGTCAACCTGCCGATCCCCTGCATCATCGATCGCAGCGTTGAAACCCTGTCCGGCTTCGGTGCCGGCGCCAACATCGATGACAAGCACTACTTCGGCATCAACTGGGAACGTGACCTGCCGACACCGGAAGTGGCCGATATCCGTAACGTGGTCGAAGGCGACCCCAGCCCCTGTGGTCAGGGCACGATTCAGATCCGCCGCGGCATCGAAGTGGGCCACATCTTCCAGCTGGGCACCAAGTACTCCGAGGCGATGAATGCCACCGTGCTGGACGAGAACGGCAAGTCCACCCTCATGGCCATGGGCTGTTACGGCATCGGTGTCACCCGCGTTGTCGCAGCCGCTATTGAGCAGAACCATGACGAGAACGGCATCATCTGGCCGGAAGCGCTGGCTCCGTTCAATGTGGCACTGGTTCCGCTGAACTACGACAAGTCCGAAGCGGTTCGCGCCAAGTCCGACGAGCTGTATGAAGCACTGCGCAAGGCCGGTGTAGACGTACTGCTGGACGACCGCAAGGAACGCCCGGGCGTCAAGTTCGCCGATATGGAACTGATGGGCCTGCCGCACCGCCTGGTGATTTCCGACCGTGGCCTGAAAAACGGAACCCTGGAATACAAGGGCCGTCGCGACAGCGAATCCCGTGATATTCCGGTTGAAGAAGCACTGGACTTCCTGCGCAGCCAGCTGAGCTGACACGCCGCCGGGGCTGCCCTGCACGCCCCGGCGCCCTTTCCGGGAACCCTTCTTTTGAGCTAATGTCTTCTGTGACACCGGAGCCATGTTCACAGGAGTTCTCATGACTGCTCACGCCCGCGCATCCAGCCCATGCACAACAGCGGCCAACCTGAACCACCGCCATGATTTTGGACAGGGCGAAAAGCGCAAGGCCGAGCAACGCGCCGTACTGGTCACCCTTCTGACCCTGGCCACCATGGTCGCCGAGGTGCTGGGTGGCGTAATTACCGGCTCCATGGCCCTGCTGGCAGATGGCATCCACATGGCAGGCCACGCAATGGCACTGGGCCTCGCGGCCGGCGCCTACTACCTCGCACGTACCCACGCCCATGACCGCCGCCTGAGCCTCGGCAGCGGCAAGATCGCCGATTTGGCCGCCTACACCAGCGCCCTGCTGCTGGCAGTCTCGACCCTCTGGCTCATCTACGAATCCATTGACCGCCTGATTACCCCGGGCACACTCATGCCGCTGGAAGCCCTTATTGTCGCCGTGATCGGCTTGGCGGTTAATCTGGCATCGGCATGGCTACTGGCCGGCAAGCACGAACATGATCATGGTCACGGCCACGCGCACCCTGATCACGCCCATGACGACGCCAACCTGAAAGCCGCACTGGTGCATGTGATTGCGGACGCACTCACCTCCGTGGCGGCCATAGCCGGCCTGATCGCGGCCTGGCTCTGGGGCTGGAACTGGCTGGACCCGGTGATTGCACTGGTCGCCTCTGCGGTGATCCTGAAATGGGCCTGGGGCTTACTGCATCAGACCATCGGCGTACTGCTGGACCGCGAAGGCCCAAGCGAGATTCGCCAGCAGGCACACAAGGTATTAACCGAAGCCGGCGACACCGAAGTGGTAGACCTGCATGTTTGGTCCGTGGGGCAAGGCGCATGGACACTGGTTGCAGCCGTGGTCACCCACGATGACATCACGCCCGAGGACTTGCGAAGCCAGTTGAGCCAGATACATGGCCTGCACCACCCCATCATCGAGGTGAGCTACTGCACCGCCTGTTTGGATAACACAGCGCGCTAATCAAGCGCGCCCAAGCTTTTGTGACAGGCAGTGTATTACAGGCCCCGTGCCCTGAATGCCTCGTCGCTTGGATCTGCTCATCTGCGCTGGCAAGTCGAGCCAAAATCATTCAGTATCAAGGCGTAATGGACTGGCCGCTGCGGGGTACTGCGCACGGCAAACCAGCAAAACGCGCACGCTTGTTTTCATCGGAAGAGAATGGCTGTGATATCTCGATTTATCTTTTCTCTTCATGTGATTAGAGCTGCTTTCTCCGTCTTTGGATGTGAGCAAGAACGCGCATGCGCAGTATTACAATGTCAAGGCCAAGAGCAGGGAAGCGAGGAAGTACCCTTGAAAACCAATTACGTATTGATTGATTTTGAAAACGTTCAGCCAAAAAATCTTGAGCTACTCAAGGGGCATGGATTTAAAGTCATCGTTTTCGTCGGATCAAAGCAGGTAAAGATTTCGTTTGATCTGGCTTGCGCCATGCAATCTCTAGGCGCTGACGCAGAGTATGTGAAGATTGAGGGAAACGGCCCTAATGCGTTGGATTTCCACATCGCATTCTACATTGGCAACCTTGCCGCGAAGGATCCAGACTGCTATTTCCACATTATTTCAAAAGACACTGGCTTCGACCCTCTGATTAAGCATCTAAAGACTAAGCGAATTTATGCGCAGCGAGAAAAGGATATCTCGGAAATTCCACTTCTCAAGATCTCCAATTCCAAGTCAATGGTAGAGCGTATCGACGCTATCGTGGAGTTTCTCAAGGCCCGAGGATCAGCCAAGCCTAGAGCGGTGAAAACACTCTCGAACTCGATAAATTCATTGTTCATGAAAAAGCTCGAAGAAGACGAACTGGCAAAGATTATGGACGAACTAATCCGACAAAAAATCGTTATCACGAACGGCTCAAAGGTGAGTTACCAATTACCTGGGAAGCCTTAACAAACCGCGTAAGTCAGACATCCCTGACGGTCGCCGCTTCGCTCCGCGTTAAAGACCAGACCAATGAGCATGAACCGATTTAACGGACTAATCGTTGGTTATGATCCTGGTGGTAATGGTGGCCATGGATGCAATGCTATCAGAATGGCTGGGCTACCCCGTCTCTACAGGTAATGATCACGAGTGGGACGCAGTGATATCAGTGCTCGCGGCTCTCCGAGGTATTGAAGGTAACTGGTCGCACGATTTATTCAAAGAGCCAGCGGGCGAATCTGGTAGGCTCGTGTATCCAGTAGGAGAGGCAAACTATTGGTGGCCACATTGAATACGTCATCAAACAAGTGCTGCTCTCGAACAATGTAATTCCTGCTCTATCTTCATTCGCACCAGCTGCAGCTGAAGCAACGGTAATCCTCACTAAAACATCTATTGGCCCCATCTAAGCTGAAACCAAAAAGGCCTCCCGGTCAGAAACCGGGAGGCCTTACGTATCGCCAAACTGTTTTTACGTGCGCGCAGTACGCACCGCCGCTGCCAGTTCACGCGTCAGCGCCAGCACCGCCTGAGTGCCCGCTTCGGGCGTGTCGGCCTTGGCGATGCAATCCACCAGCGCAGAGCCCACGACGACACCATCGGCAAACTGGCCGATGCGGGCCGCCTGTTCAGGCGTGCGGATACCGAAGCCGACTCCGATCGGGATATCGGTATGGGCTCGGATCGCGTTGACCTCCTGCTCCACTTTCTCTGGCGTGGGAGGCGCAGAACCGGTCACGCCGGTACTGGACACGTAGTAGAGGAATCCCGAGGTGTTGTTAAGCACACCCGGCAGACGCTTGGCATCGGTGGTCGGGGTTGCCAGGCGGATGAAGTGAATACCGGCGTCACGTGCCGGCTCACACAGCTCGGCATCGTGCTCGGGCGGCAAGTCCACCACGATCAGCCCGTCGACACCGGCTTCGGCGGCTTCTTCCAGAAAACGCTCAACCCCATAGCGGTAGATCGGGTTGTAGTAGCCCATCAGGACCAGCGGCGTGTCCTGATCCTGTTCCCGCAGGATGCGCACCATCTGCAGGGTTTTCAGCATATCCTGACCGGCGGCCAGTGCACGCTGGCTGGCGAGCTGAATGGCCGGACCGTCTGCCATGGGATCGGTAAAGGGCATGCCCAGTTCGATCACGTCGGCACCGGCTTCGGGCAATCCCAGCAGGGTATCCAGGCTGGACGCGTAGTCAGGGTCGCCGGCCGTCACGAAGGTCACCAGTGCCGGACGATTTTCCTCTTTGAGCGCGGCGAACCGGCGCTCCATGCGGCTGGATTCGGTTGTATGGGTCATTGCTTACTGCTCCGCCAGTTCGTCTGCCAGGTGTTCGGTTACGGTGGTCATATCCTTGTCGCCACGGCCACTCAGGTTCACCACAATGATGTGATCCTTGGGCAGCGTCGGTGCCAGTTTCAGCACGTGCGCCAGCGCGTGGGACGATTCGAGCGCGGGAATGATGCCTTCGTACTTGCACAGCGCCTTGAAGCCGTCCAGCGCTTCCTCATCGGTCACGGCGACATACTCGACGCGCTTGATGTCATGCAACCATGCATGCTCGGGCCCGATACCGGGGTAATCCAGGCCGGCCGAGATGGAGTGCGCATCCTGAATCTGGCCGTCTTCCGACTGCAGCAAGAAGGTACGGTTGCCATGCAGCACACCGGGCTCACCGCCCTTGAGGCTGGCAGCATGGCGCTTGTCCAGCCCTTCACCACCGGCTTCAACCCCGATCATGCGAACGGACTCTTCATCCAGGAAGGGGTGGAACAGACCCATGGCATTGGAACCACCGCCGATGCAGGCCACCAGTGTGTCCGGCAAGCGCCCTTCTTTCTCCATCAACTGTGCGCGCGTCTCTTCACCGATCACGGCCTGGAAGTCACGCACCAGGGCCGGGTAAGGATGCGGGCCCGCCACGGTACCGATGATGTAGAAGGTATCGGCCACGTTGGTCACCCAGTCACGCAGGGCTTCATTCATGGCGTCCTTGAGGGTGCCCGTGCCGCTGGTCACCGGAATTACTTCAGCACCCAGCAGTTTCATGCGCTGTACGTTGGGCTGCTGACGGTGAATATCCGTACTGCCCATGTAGATGACGCACTCCATGCCAAAACGAGCGGCAACGGTTGCGGTGGCAACCCCATGCATGCCGGCACCGGTTTCGGCAATGATGCGCTTTTTGCCCATACGCTTGGCCAGCAGAATCTGACCCAGGCAGTTGTTGATCTTGTGCGCGCCGGTGTGGTTCAGGTCTTCACGCTTGAGGTAGATCTTGGCGCCACCCAGGGCTTCGGTCAGACGCTCCGCCAGATACAGCGGGGTTTCGCGGCCAACGAAGTCCTTGCGCAGTTTTTCCAGCTCAGCGTGGAAGGCCGGATCCTGTTTGGCCTTTTCGTACTCATCCTGCAGCTCGAGAATCAGCGGCATCAGGGTTTCGGCGACAAAACGGCCACCAAAACGGCCGAAAAAGCCGCTGGCATCCGGGCCCTGACGCAAGGATGTGTCTGTGCTCATGAGAACCACTCCATCAATCGTTTACTTGCCCACAAGTCTAGTGGATGCAAGCCGGGTGTTAAATCGATAAAATCACAAATACATGTGAGAAAAACTGACATATAAAAGGCAGCGCCATGCACTCACTCCCCTCGCTCAATGCACTGAGAGCCTTTGATGCGGTGGCTCGAACACTGAGCATGTCGGCCGCGGCGAAGCAGCTACATGTTACCCATGGTGCCATCAGCCGGCAGGTGAAGCTACTCGAGGAGCAGCTCGATTGCCGACTGGTTGAACGTGCGGGTCGCGGGGTTGCGCTGACCGATGCGGGCCTCAGACTGGCCCGCACCACTCAGGAAGTGTTCGACAAATTGGAACAGGCCTGTGATCAGGTCAAACGCTCGGCAGCCAACGCCCCTTTCGTGCTGGGCTGCTCCGGCAGTTTTCTGGCCCGCTGGTTCATTCCGCGGCTGGAGCAATTGAAGCAGGACTGCCCCGAGCTTGAGCTGCACCTGACGGCGGTCGACGAATCTCAGGCGATCCGCCCGGGAGTGGATGCGGTGCTGCGGTTTGCCGAGCCTCCCTGGCCCGAGGACCAGAGGGTGATTGAGCTGGCGCCGGAGCGGATCGGCCCCGTCATGCGCCCGGATCTCTTCCGTGAAGAAGCGCCCGCGCCTGATCAGCTGCTGCAGCACCCCTTGCTGGAGACGCTTTCCAGGCCTCAGGCCTGGCCGCAGTGGTGTCGTGCGCAGGGGATTGATCCGAGCCAGCTCAGAATCAAGCAATCCTTCGAGCACCTGAACTATATGCTGGAGGGCGCGCTGGTCGGGTTGGGTGTCGCCATCGCGCCGGAATACCTGGTGGAGGAAGACCTGCGTACCGGCCGTTTACAGGCCCCCTGGGGGTTCGTGGAAACACCCTCCCGGCTGGGGCTTTGGCTGCCGGGGCAGGACATTTCCCCGGCGGCACAGTTACTGGCCGACTGGCTCCGCGCGGCGCTCAGTCGATGATCTCAAACCCTTCATGGCGGGTTTCACTGACCACATCTTCCGAAACAACCTCTGCCACGTTCGCCAGTTCCGGCCCCTGACTGAGCCAGGCCTCCACATGGCGCACGGCCTTTTCGTCTCCGCACAGCATGGCTTCGACACGGCCATCGTCCAGATTGCGTACCCAGCCGGTCAGGCCATTGGCCTGCGCCTGCTCACGGGTAAAGTGACGAAACCAGACGCCCTGAACGCGCCCACTGACCCATGCATGCACACAGATATCTGCCATCGTTACTCCTGATTACGCACTGATGATTCGGGTGTTTGATACAACGCCTGCAGGCTCACGTCCAGCACTTCTGACCGGTGTTGCTGCAGCGCCTGCAAATAGTCATATAACGCCTGCTGCCAGGGTTCGTCCTGATCCCGCCAGGGGTCCGGCAACGGCCAGGGCAGCGCACGCTGCAGGTCCAGCAGCGTATAGCTGCTCAAATCACGGCTCAGCAGATACTGCCCGCCCTCGGTACGGCTGACCAGCCCCGCCTGCAACAATAGCTGTACGTACTGATCCCAGCGCCCCTGATCGAGCCCCGGAATGTCTTTCAGCAGGGTGCGATCCGGTACCGGGACTCCCTCCTGTTGTGCTTGCCATAACCTGTGCAGCACCGCCAGCAGGGTATACAAGTGAGGCTCATTGGTGCGGTATTTGTTCAGCCGGGATACCGTCAGAAGGCGTGTCAGCTCTGCCCCCAGCAGGATGATGCCCCAACTGATGTAGATCCAGAGCAGGAAGATCGGCACCGCCGCGAACGCGCCATAGATGAGCTGATATGAGGGGGACAGCGTTACGAACTGAACGAACCCGCGCTTGGCGATTTCAAACATGATCGCCGCAAACAGACCGCCAAGCGCGGCACTGCGCAAGGGGACTCGACAGTTGGGTACCGCCGCGTAGAGCAGCATGAAGGCCAGCGCCGAAAACAGAGGCGGCAGCAGCGACAGCAACCGTGCACGCCCCACCATTTCGGTGGCACTGGTAAAGAACGACAGGCTGGCAATATAGGATGTGAGCAACAGCCCCAGACCGATCAGAATCGGCCCCAGGCTCAATACGGCCCAGTACAGCAGGAAACTGGAGATACCCTTGCGTGGTTCTGCCACCCGCCAGATGCGGTTAAAGGCGGCCTCGATGTTCTTCATCATCATGATGGAAGTGGCGGCCAGAAAGACCACACCCACCACGGTGAGGCTCTGGGCCTGAGCGGCGAAGGTACTCAGGTACTCCTGCACCACGGCCCCGGTCGCCGGAACAAAGTTGTCGAAGATCCAGCCCTGTAGCTGCTCGCCAACCCCTTTGAAGTTGGGCACGGCCGCCAGCATGGAGTAGGACACGGTCATCAACGGCACGACTGCAAACAGCGTGGTGTAGGTGAGCGCGGCGGCGTTAAGAATGCCCTGATTGGCCTGAAACTGTCTCAACAGTGAGCGAATAAACACCCAGGCCGCAGGCAGTGTTCCCTTATACATGCGTTCTCTCTTAACGAATCATGGTCCTGCCCTATACAATAGGGCGCTAACCCGTTGAATGAAAGCCTGCAGGGAGTCCTCATGTCCATTACCATCTACCACAACCCGCGCTGCTCCAAATCGCGTGAAACCTTGAAATTGCTGCAGGAAAAAGGCATCGAGCCGCAAGTACGCGAGTACCTGAAAGAGGTGCCCTCTGCCGAAGAGCTCAAGTCCGTATTGAAAGCGCTGGGCATCAGTGCCCGTGAACTGCTGCGCAAGAAGGAAGCCGAATACAAGGAAGCCGGTCTGGATGACACCAGCCTGAACGATGACGCCGTCATTGACGCCATGACCCGCTTCCCCAAACTGATTGAGCGCCCGATCGTGATCAACGGTGATCAGGCACGCATCGGACGCCCGCCGGAGTCTGTGCTGGAGATCATCGAGTGAGCGCACAGCCCTACGTACTGGTCCTCTATTACAGCCGCAACGGTGCGACCCGTGCACTGGCGCGTCAGATCGCGCGTGGCGTCGAGGAAGCCGGCATGGAAGCGCGCCTGCGCACCGTACCCGCCGTGTCCGCCAACTGCGAAGCGACCGAGCCGGCCGTGCCGGAGTCCGGTGCCGTATACTGCACCGAATCCGATCTGGCCAACTGCGCCGGTCTGGCACTGGGCAGCCCCACGCGCTTTGGCAACATGGCCGCGCCGATGAAATATTTCATCGACTCCACCAGCAGCCTTTGGCTGTCCGGGGCGCTGATCGACAAGCCCGCTTGCGTTTTCAGCTCCAGCGCCAGCCTGCACGGCGGGCAGGAAACCACTCTGCTGAGCATGATGCTGCCCCTGCTGCACCATGGCATGGTACTGGCCGGCCTGCCCTACAGCGCCAACGCCCTGTTGAGCACAACCTCCGGTGGTACTCCTTACGGGCCAACCCATGTCAGCGGCCAGAACGAGTCGGCCGAGCTGGATGCTGACGAAAGCACACTGGCACTTGAACAGGGTCGCCGTCTGGGCCGACTGGCGCTCAGCCTGCAGTCAAAGGAATCCGCATGAGCAACGCACTCGCAACCAAAACCTCCATCAGCCGAGCCCTGGTTCTGATCAGCTACTTTGGCCTGCTGGCCCTGTTTACCCTTTGGTATCTCTGGCTGGCACCCGCCTCCAGTGAACATCCCTGGGTCATCTGGCTGGTACACGTGCTGCCGCTGGGCGCCTTTGCCCCGGTGGTCGTCAAGGGCGCTCCGAGAGGCCATGCCTGGCTTTGCTTCGTGCTGCTGCTCTACTTTCTGGAAGCGGTGATTGCCGCCATGGTGCCCACAACGCGCTGGCTGGGATTGATCGACTGCCTGCTGCTGGTCACCCTGTTCACTTCTGCCATGCTGTTTGCCCGCTGGCGCAGTCAGCTCACACGCGCGCGTCAGGCTGAGGCACAGGCGTGAGCAAACAGGCACCGGTGCCGCCCTGGCGGCGTGACTTCCCGCTGCTGTCCGTGCGCGTACATGGACAGCCGCTGGCCTACCTCGACAACGCCGCGACCACCCAAAAGCCGTGGCAGGTTATCGATGCTCTGAGCCGCTACTACAAGACCGGAAACGCCAACGTTCACCGTGGCAGCCACGCCCTCTCCAACCAGGCAACCGAAGCCTTTGAAAAGGCACGCCGGCAGGTTGCAGGCTGGCTGGGTATTGCCGAGCCGGAAACCCTGATCTGGACCCGAGGCGCAACGGAAGCGATCAACCTGGTGGCGCAGTCCTGGGGGCCCATGAATCTGTCATCCGGTGATCGCATTCTGCTGATGCAGAGCGCCCACCACGCCAACATCGTACCCTGGCAACTGCTGGCCGATCGCACCGGTGCCGAACTGGAGGTGGTACGGCTGCTGCCCGATGGCAACCTGGACCTTGAGCACTTCCGCCAGTGTCTTACCCGCCAGCCGAAGCTGGTGACGCTGACGCACATCTCCAATGCGCTGGGCACCTGTTACCCCGTGGCCAAGCTGGCTCGCGAATCCCGGGAGGCCGGCGCGACCGTCCTGATCGATGGCGCTCAGGCGCTGCCCCATCAGGACGTAAATCTGGAAGAGCTGGCCTGTGATTTTTACGTCTTCTCCGGCCACAAGGTGTTTGGCCCCACCGGCATTGGTGCACTCTGGGGACGACGTGAGCTGCTTGAAGCCATGCCGCCCTGGCAGGCTGGCGGTGAGATGATCGAGCGGGTCAGTTTCAGCGGCACCACCTTTGCAGACCTGCCCTTCAAGTTCGAGGCAGGTACGCCCAACATAAGCGGCGTTATCGGACTGGGCACGGCCATCGAGTATGTGCAGAAATCTGACCGTCAGGCCCAGGCGGCTCACGAACAGAGCCTGCTCACACATGCACTGGCCTGTTGCGAAACGGTACCGGGGTTCTCCCCCCTGCCGGCGGGATCCGAGCGCACCAGCCTGTTTTCGTTTCTGCTGGACGGGCATCACCCGCAGGATGTGGCGCACTGGCTGGACCGTCAGGGAATTGCCGTGCGTGCCGGTCACCACTGCGCCATGCCATTGATGGAATCCCTGGGCATTCAGGGTACCCTGCGCGCCTCTTTTGCCTTTTACAACACCCATGAAGAGGCTGAACGGCTGGCTCGGGCGCTGGATGAACTGGTCCATCAGGACCGCACACAGATCGAAACGAAGCATGCAGACACCGGACAGATACTGGATACCCAGGCCGTGTTTGCGGCCAAAAGCTGGGACCAGCGCTACCGCGCACTGATGCAGCTTGCCCAGTCCCTGCCCGCCATGCCGACTGAGCTCAAACAGGAGCGCTATCGTATTCCGGGCTGTGAATCGAATGTCTGGCTGGTGCCTGAGCTGGATGCGGATGGGCACCTTGCCTGTCAGGCCGATGCTGATGCCCGGATTCTGAAGGCACTGGTGGCGCTGCTGCTGAACGAGGTCAATGGTCGCACACCTGCCGAAGTCGACCGTATCGACCTGGAGGCGATCCTTGCGCCACTGGACCTTAAACGCCACTTGAGCCCGAGCCGAGGCAATGGACTCCTGGCCATCGTGCGACATATTGAAGCCTTTGCGCAGTCTCAACGCTGATTATGCTGGCCGGCAGGGCCTTTTCTGGAGTAGTAGATGAACCTGAACGACCTGAACCTGTTTATTCGTGTCGTCGAAACCGGCAGTTTCACTGCAGCCGCTGACAGCCTGAGTGTGCAGAAGTCCACCATCAGCCGCCGCATCGCACAACTGGAAGACACTCTGGGCATCCGGCTGATCCAGCGTACGACACGCAAGTTGAAGCTCACCCCCGAAGGCGAGGAGCTGTTTTCCAGAGCCCAGCCCTTGATTGATGATCTGTCCGCTGTTCAGGACGACATCAGCGCCACCAAAACAGAGTTGAGAGGCCGTCTGAGATTGACCATGCCGACCGAAATCGGCGTTTTCATGATGAACGAGGTCATCTCCAGTTTCATGAAGGCCTATCCACGCATCGAAGTCGACGTTGAACTGAGTACCCGCACCGTCGACCTGATCGAGGAAGGCGTTGATCTGGCCTTCAGGCTTGGCCCCCTGCCGAACTCCAGCCTGATTGCACGGCACGTGGCCGGCCTGCATCGCGGGCTGTTCGCCACCCCGGAATACATCCAGCAGCACGGCATGCCGGACACTCCCGATGACCTGATCCAGCACCAGTGCATCACCCTGCTCAAGCCGTTTGATCACTTGCGGTTTGTGAACTGGAACAACCATGAACCGGTCAGCATGGGCGGTCGCCTGCGCACCAACAGCCTCAGTTTTGTACGCGAGATGATTCTTCAGAACATGGGCATCGGCCGCTTGCCGGAAGTTTTTTGCGGCCCGCTGGTCGAAAGCGGGCGTATCGTCAGAGTGCTGGAAGGATTTGATCTGGAGCCACTGGAGATCAATGCACTCTATGCCAGCCGACGCAACCTTAACCCGCGTGTACGGGCTTTTCTGGACCACATGTCGGACCGCCTGAGTGATCACCCCTGGGTTCAGAACAAACTGGTTCACCTGACCCACTGATGATCATATGATGCGGATGTAAAGAGCAGCCCAGAATAGAGTGGCGAACATTGGCTGATTATTTTATAGTCAGCATGTTTCCATTTGGCGACACAAAAACAATAATAAGCACATCTCACATCCACCCAAAGCATTTCAGGCCCTATGACGCTCAAGTACAAGCTAATCGCCAGCCTTTTGCTGTTTCTTCTGATACTTGGCTCGGGCATCGTTCTGATTCAGCAGGCTATCGTCATCCCCAAGGTGGAATCGCTGGAGACTGACGCCCTCAAGGCTGACCTGGAGCGCATAGAAGACGCCCTTCAGGGTGAGATGACCAATATGGAAAAGCTGGCGGTGGACTGGGGTGTCTGGGATGACGTTTACGAATATGTGGCTCAGCCGAACCCTGACTTTATCGCCTCGGCACTGGGCGGTGATGCACTGGAACAGTTGAGCATGGACCTGCTGTTGATCAGCCACCATGAGTCGCCCGCGCTGGTGCAGACCTCCTCTCGCATGGCGGCCCTGCGGCCGGTACTGGTCGAGGGACTGCTGAGAGGCGATGATCCAAGGCTTCTGGCAGCAGGCGGACAGGGGATTCTCCACACCGACGCCGGCATCTTTCTGGTCGCTGCCAGCAAGGTACTGCCCTCATCGGGCCAGGGGATTTCGACCGGAACGCTCTATTTCGCCAAACGGCTGGACCACGCCCTGATGCAAAGGCTGAATACGCCCAATATGCAGTCACTGGAGCTGGCCGTTGTCGAGCAGACACCTGCGGCGCCGAAGATCGAACTGCTGCCGGGCCGGTTCAGTCTCAGTCAGACCTGGCTGCCACTGCTGGGAGAGCCGGAGCGCTCACTTCGAGTCGAGCTGCGCCAGGGCCGCCCATTCTTCGACAGCACCCTGACCTACACCTATTACATCATGGGTACCATATTCGTGCTGGGCATTCTGGGCTGCCTGACCGTGTACCTGCTGCTTCAGCACTATCTGGTCGCCCCCATCAGAAAACTCCAACGCAACATTGAGCGCTTTTCTGCGCTGAACTCGCTGGAACAGATTCCGGATGATCCTCGTACCGATGAGATCGGTTCCTTAACCCGATCCTTCCGCAAAATGGCGGCACGCGTCTCTCAGGACCATGCCCAGATGCTCGATGAAAGGGAGCAGTTGAAAGAGGAAAGCCTCACCGACCCGCTCACAGGCCTGGGCAACCGTCGTTTTCTGTTACAAAGCATCGAAGGCCGCAAGCGCTGGATGGCCGACCATCATATCGCTGTCATCACTGCAGACCTTGATCATTTCAAAAAGGTGAATGACCAATACGGGCATGACAA
Source organism: Marinobacterium alkalitolerans (assembly GCF_017776525.1). Taxonomy (GTDB): domain Bacteria; phylum Pseudomonadota; class Gammaproteobacteria; order Pseudomonadales; family Balneatricaceae; genus Marinobacterium; species Marinobacterium alkalitolerans. The sequence goes on along the minus strand of NZ_JACVEW010000005.1, from coordinate 144,388 downwards.
GGGTGATCAGGTATTGCAGGAATTTGCACGCCTGCTGGAGGAGTGCTGCCGTGAGGATGATTATCTGGTGCGCTCGGGGGGTGAAGAATTCATCGCCATCTGCCAGCTGGCAAACGCCGAAGATGTCGCCCAGGTAGTCGAAAGGATCCGCCGCAAAACAGCCGAATCCCGTTTTGCGGACGGTTTGATTCGCGCAACCTGCTCCATCGGTTTTATCGTAACACCTGCCTCTGAGCTGAATCAGATGAACAACACCTGGGAGCGGCTATTCAAGGTGTCGGACATGGCGCTCTACCGCGCCAAGCATGAAGGCCGCAATCGCTGTATCGGTTGGCGTTACTCATACCTGTCACAGATATCACGCCGCCCGCTTCCGGTTACGACTGCTGAGCTGAAGCTGGCATTGGAGGAACATACTCTGACGCCCGTGTCCTGACCCCGGGTTAACGGGATCAGGACAGGGCTGTCATCAGGCCGACCAGCCGGTTACGACTTTCACTTCCAGGTACTCTTCCAGCCCCCAGGGACCACCCTCGCGGCCGTTACCGGACTGCTTGTAGCCACCGAAGGGCGCACCGCCACCCAGCATTTCACCGTTCATCTGTACCATGCCGGCTCTGAGCTGACGCGCCACCCTATTGGCCCTGGCGCCATCCTGCGTCTGCACGTAATGGGTCAGGCCATAGGGGCTGTCGTTGGCAATGCGGATCGCCTCTTCTTCGGTGTCGAACGGGATGATCGACAGCACCGGTCCGAAAATTTCTTCCTGAGCAATGGTCATGTCGTTGCTGACATCGGCAAACACAGTGGGTCGCACGAAGTAGCCTTCATCCAGCCCTTCCGGCTTGCCGAGGCCACCGGCGACGAGCCGTGCACCTTCATCAATGCCCTGCTGAATCAGCTTCTGAATCTTGTCGAACTGAGCGGCAGACACGACAGGGCCAATATGCTTGCCTTCCAGTGACGCAATGTTGACTTCGGTCTTGTTGGCCACCTCAATGGCGGTTTGCACGGCCTGCTCATACAGAGGGCGCTCGACCAGCATGCGGGTGGGCGCATTACAGGACTGGCCCGAATTCATGAAACAGTGACGCACCCCGCGCACCACGGCCTTTTCATCCGCATCGGCGAAGACCAGGTTGGCGCCCTTGCCGCCCAGTTCAAGGCTCACCCGCTTGATGGTATCGGCTGCATTCTTGGAGATGGCGCGCCCTGCCCGCGTGGAGCCGGTGAAGGAAATCATGTCCACGTCCGGATGACCGGAAAGCTGAGTCCCCACGCCAGCACCATCGCCGTTCACCAGGTTGAACACACCCGCCGGGAACCCGGCTTCATCGATCATCTCGGCAAACAGCATGGCAGACAGCGGTGCAATTTCAGACGGTTTCAGGACCATGGTACAGCCCGCCGCCAGCGCTGCCACGACCTTCAGGGCTACCTGGTTCATCGGCCAGTTCCAGGGCGTGATCAGGCCACAGACGCCTATCGGTTCACGCAGAATCTGGTTGCCCGGCGCATGTTCACCCAGTGGCGACTCGAATTCATACTCACGCAGTACACGCATGAAGTTTTTCAGGTGCCCGGCACCTGCGCCCCATTGGGCCTTCTGGGCCAGCGCAATCGGTGCGCCCATTTCGATGGAGATCGCTTCAGCCATCTCGGCCGAGCGCGCCTTGTACAGGGAGTACAGTTTTTCCAGCAGTTCCAGCCGCTGTTCACGGCTGGCCTGGCTCCAGCTTGGGAAGGCTGCCCTGGCAGCCGCAACAGCCGCATCCGTATCCGCTTGAGATCCGAGGGAGATCTGTGCACACACGGACTCGGTCGAAGGGTCAATCACGTCAAAGTCATTGGCCTCTAACGGGTTAACCCAGCGTCCGTTGATGTAGAAACTGCGCTTGTCCAACATGTTATCGCCCTTTTTATTTTGATGACTCGTTAATATATTCAGCATAACGTCTCAGAGATTCGAGGTCACGCCTTGGCTGTCGACCTGCGCGGCTGACGACTTCGACCCGAGCGCTTGTTGGCGGCTCCCGTTTTGCGCCGCCCCTTGCGCCGTGGTGGCGCGGGAATACCACTGAGTGCAGCGGGTTGAATACGGTCTATCAAAGTGGGTAGCGCGTCCTGCAGGGGCTGCATGAACGCCTGATAGGTGAACGCCTTGCGGCTGATGGCATCCAGCTGAGATTCCCAGTGCGCGGTCATATCCGGGCGGCTCAACTCCTCCGGCAACGCAGCGATGAGTGCCTTCCCCGCGGCCGTTGCGTGAATCTGCTTGCCCTGACGCTGTAAGAAACCGCGCTTGAACAATAGCTCAATAATGCCGGCACGGGTGGCTTCGGTCCCCAGTCCGTCCGTATCCCTCAGGACCTTTCTCAACTCCTTGTCCTGTACGAAGCGCGCAATCCCGGTCATGGCCGACAGGAGGCTGGCATCGGTAAACGCCTTGGGCGGCTGAGTCATCTTTTCCAGCAACTCACCCCGTTCACACTGCAGCAGCTCGCCGACACGCAAGGTGGGAAGTTGGCCTTCCGCTTCATCTTCAGCCTCCTTGCCCAGCAATGCTTTCCAGCCCGGGTCCGTAATCTGACGCACCTTGGCCAGAAACTGGCCGCCCGCAATCTCGACTTCAACCCGGCGATCGTTGTACCGGCAGGGCGGATAGAACTGCATCAAATACTGACGTGCAATCTGCGCATAGACCTGCTGCTCAGCTCGCGACAGCTTGCCCGGCGCAATGGCCTTTGACGTAGGAATGATGGCATGGTGCGCCTCCACCTTTTTGTCATTCCAGGCTTTTGACTTGAGGCTGAGGTCCGCATTCGCGACGGCTTCAGCCAAACCCGGCTCCGTCTGGGCCACTGAGCGTGTAACACGGCCGGCTTCGGCAAAATGCTCGGCCGGCAGGTAGCGACAATCGGAACGCGGATAGGTAATGAGCTGATACTTTTCATACAACGCCTGAGCCGCATCCAGCACCTGCTGTGCGTTCAGTCCAAAGCGCTTGGAGCAGTCGATCTGCAGGGCCGACAGGTTGTAGGGCAAGGGAACCGCCTGCTGCCCGCTTCTGCGCTCATCCAGCATCACCTTGGCAGGCTGACCGGTAATGCGCTGGATGACGTTTTCCGCCAACGCTCTGGATAGCACACGACCCTCTTCATCCTGAAACCGGGCACAGGCCTCACTGGGCTGCCACCGAGCGGTAAAGGCTTCGCCCTGCTCGGTCAGCAGATGTGCATCTACCTCGTAATAGGGTTTGGGCACAAAGGCGTCGATCTCGGCATCACGCTGCACCACCAGCCCAAGTACCGGCGTTTGCACCCGGCCCACGGACAGCACCCCGTCGTACCCGGCCCCGCGCCCCTTCACCGTCAGGGCCCGCGTCATGTTGATACCGAACAGCCAGTCGGCCCGTGACCGAGCCAGTGCCGACACGGAGAGTGGAACAAAGGTCTGATTGGGCTTGAGCCGGCTGATGGCCCGCCGCACCGCATCGGGGTTCAAGTCCGAGAGCAGGCAGCGCTGCACCTGTGCCCGCTTGGCGGCAGGCACCTTGAGATAATCGATCACCTCATCGACCAGCAACTGACCTTCGCGATCCGGGTCACCGGCATGCACCAGTTCATCGGCCTCTTTTACCAGCTTGCGCAACACCGAAAGCTGCTTGCTGACGCCCTTGCGCGGCTTCAACTCCCACTGCTCCGGCAGAATGGGCAGGTGCTCCAATCGCCACTGCTTGAAAGCCGGATCATAGGCATCCGGTTCCGCCTGTTCCAGCAGATGACCGATACACCAGCTCACCACCTGCCCACCGCCACAGCGAATCAGCCCCTCCTCCTTTTTATGAGGTTTGGGCAAAACCGCCGCGATGGCGCGAGCAAGACTGGGCTTTTCCGCAATGAACAGTTTCATGGTATGAAGCGCTTCAATCGTTAACTGTATTTATACACAGTATTTTGCCACCAAACCGCTTCTTGATCATCGTAGCGGCTGCTTTGATCTAAATTTCTGATCATTTAATCCATTTTTTTGCTGTTCATCATCAGTTTTACGACTTCTATAGTGGTCTCAAGTTGAATAAAGCGCGATTGAGGAGAGCAGCATGGGTTTATTGATCGATGGCCACTGGCACGACCAGTGGTATGACACCAAGTCCAATCAGGGCCGCTTTGTTCGTTCCGAATCCCAATTCCGCAACTGGGTGACCGCTACGGGCGAGGCTGGCCCCACCGGTGACTCCGGGTTCAAGGCAGAGCCGGGCCGCTACCACCTGTATGTGTCTCTGGCCTGCCCCTGGGCGCATCGCACACTGATCATGCGTGCACTCAAGGGTCTGGAAGAGATGATTTCCGTCTCGGTCGTCGATTACCTGATGGCGGAGAATGGCTGGACCTTTGAGGACGAAATGGACGGCGCTACCGGGGACCGGCTCTACGGCCTGGACTACCTGTACCAGCTCTACCTCAAGGCCGATTCCACCTATAGCGGCCGTGTCACCGTACCGGTGCTGTGGGACAAGGAACGCGAAACCATTGTCAGCAATGAGTCCGCCGACATCATTCGCATGTTCAATACGGCCTTCGACGACTGCGGTGCCAAGCCCGGCGATTATTATCCTGCCGAGCTGAGGGAATCGATTGATGAGATCAACGCTCAGGTGTACGACAGCATCAACAACGGTGTTTACAAGGCCGGTTTTGCCACGACCCAGGGTGCCTATGAGCAGGCCGTTTACCCACTGTTCGAGATGCTGGACCGGCTTGAAGAGCGCCTGAGCCAGCAGCGTTATCTGGCCGGCGATCAGGTCACCGAAGCCGACTGGCGCCTGTTCACGACCCTGATCCGGTTCGATGCGGTCTATCACGGTCACTTCAAGTGCAACCTGAGACGGATCGTTGATTACCCGCACCTCTGGGATTACGTGCGCGAGCTGTATCAGTGGCCTGGCGTTGCCGACACCGTCAGCATGGTGCACATCAAGGGCCACTACTACGCCAGCCACACCATGATCAACCCGACGGGCGTCATACCTGTAGGCCCTGTGTTGAACCTGCAAAAACCCCATACACGCAATCAGCTGTAACCAAGTAAGAGGATTCCATCATGAGCAAGATTCTGGTTCTGTATTATTCGTCCTACGGTCATATCGAAACTCTGGCCAACACCATCGCCGAAGGTGCCCGCTCGGTTGAGGGCACCGAAGTCAGCGTTAAACGTGTGCCTGAATTGATGTCGGAAGAAGCGGCCAGGAATGCTGGAGTGAAGCTGGACCAGTCGGCACCCGTTGCCGAGCCCGCTGAACTGGCCGACTACGACGCCATCATCTTTGGTACCCCGACCCGTTTCGGCAACATGGCCAGCCAGATGCGCAATTTCCTGGACCAGACCGGCGGCCTTTGGGCTCAGGGCAAACTGATCGGCAAGGTGGGCAGCGTATTTACCAGCACCGGCACCGGTGGTGGCAACGAAACCACCATCCAGTCCTTCCACACCACGCTGTTCCACCATGGCATGGTTGTGGTCGGCCTTCCCTACGCCCTGCCGGAAATGACCGATCTGTCCGATATCAAGGGCGGCTCACCGCTCGGCGCTGCTACCCTTGCAGGTGCAGATGGCTCACGCATGCCTTCTGAAACCGAGCTCACCATGGCGCACTTCCAGGGTGCGCACGTCGCTGGCATCGCCAACAAACTGGCACAGTGACATCCAGCAGGCCGCCGCTGGCGGCCTGCGCTGTAACACCCCTGTCACATTCCGAGTGCTAGACTGAAAGTTGTTTTTATTCAGGCACTTGACGATGAAAAAAACGCCAGATACTTCGTTTGTTTCCATCCTTCTGATTTTTCTTCGTCTCGGGTTGACCAGCTTTGGCGGGCCTGTGGCGCACCTGGGCTATTTCCGGGAAGAGTTCGTTAATCGCCGCCGCTGGCTGAGCGACCAGAGCTACGCGGATCTGGTCGCGCTTTGTCAGTTCCTGCCCGGCCCTGCCAGCAGTCAGGTCGGACTTGCGCTGGGCCTGTCCCGGGGTGGCTACGCCGGCGCTCTGGCGGCCTGGTGCGGCTTTACATTGCCTTCGGCGCTGGCATTGATTCTGGTGGCTTACGGTGCCACCGCTCCGAATGGCGTGCTTGATGCCGGCGTGGTACATGGCCTGAAGCTGATGGCGGTCGCCGTGGTGGCTCAAGCGGTATGGGGCATGTCACAGACGTTGTGCCGAGGCAAAATCCGGATCGCGATCATGCTGCTGGCAGCCACGGCCATGCTCCTGTCACCTGCCGTTTGGCTGCAACCCCTGCTGATGCTGCTGGCCGGCCTGGCAGGATGGAAGCTGCTAACACCAACCAACGCCGACCATGCTGCGCAGATCCCCATTCATGTTTCCACGCGACAGGGCTCAGGGTGGCTGATGCTCTTTTTCGCCCTGCTGCTGGCCTTGCCCGTTATCACGGCACTAACGGCTAACCCTGCCCTCACCCTGATCGATCTTTTCTACCGGGCAGGGTCGCTGGTGTTTGGCGGTGGCCATGTGGTGCTTCCGTTGCTGCAGGCCGAGACGGTCCCCACTCAACTGATCTCCGAAGACCTTTTTCTGGCCGGTTATGGTGCCGCCCAGGCGGTCCCCGGCCCGCTGTTTACCTTTGCTGCCTACCTTGGCACGACCATGACACCCATGCCCGGCTGGCCGGGAGGCCTGATCGCCCTTCTGGCCATCTTCCTGCCCTCGTTTCTGCTGGTCGCGGGCGTATTGCCGTTCTGGGACAGGCTGCGCCGCATCACGGCCGTCAGGGCTGCTCTCAGTGGCGTGAATGCAGCGGTTGTAGGCCTTTTGCTGGCCGCGCTCTACGACCCCATCTGGACCCGCACGATCCTGAGCCCGACCGATTTCGCACTGGCGCTGCTGGCCTTTTTCGCCCTTCAGGTCTGGAAAGTACCGGTCTGGATTCTGGTGCCGTTGTTTGCGGGCGCGGGCTGGATCGCCTGACCGCCCGTACCAGCCATTTCCAGCCACGTCGCCATGCCAGCGCGCGCAGCACTCTGGCGCGGCGCTGGTAGTAAAAGGTATCCAGTGCGCCTGAAGGCAGGCGCCTGATCTGTTTCCCGTCACGATAGATGCTGCTCATCATTTCACTCCCTGATCCTCTTGATGACAGCATAGAGCCCGCTTTGTATTATGAATAACGATTAATTGTGATCATTTCGATCACGGTATGCGATTGGTTGTACTCTATGCCTTACCCCAACATCAGTACCGAGTTGCTGCGAACCTTCGTGACGGTCGTGGACGAAGGCGGCTTTATCCGTGCAGCCGACCGCCTGCACAAGACACAGTCTACCGTTAGCCAGCATATCCGCCGCCTGGAGCAGGAGCTGGACGTGGACCTGTTTCAAACACAGGGGCGTAAACGGATACTGACCAGTACCGGTGAAACCATGCTGGGGTATGCACGTCAGATGTTGAGCCTGCAGGAAGATGCACTGGCAGCCATAACGGAACAAAGCGCCGTGGGTGAGCTGCGCATCGGCGTATCCCTGTCACTGACGGAAAGCATGCTGCCGTCGATTCTGGCCCGCTTCAAACGGCACAATCCGGGCATCCGGCTCAATGTGCAGACGGATTACAGCAACAGCCTCTGTGAAGACTATGACAATGACCAATACGATCTGGCACTGATCCTCAGGCGTGACCGCAGCCAGGTCAAAGGGGAGCTGCTGGGCTACGAACCTCTGGTCTGGATAGGCCCTCCGGGATACCAGTGGTCGAAAAATCGCCCTCTGCCGCTGGTGCTGCTGAATGATCCATGCCTGTTTCGGGAGGCCACGCTGCACGCGCTGGACCACACCGATATCAGTTGGCGTACCGTGTATTCCACCACCAGTTTTACCAGTCTTATGGCGGCCGTCCGTGCTGAACTGGGTGTGACCGTGCGTGCGCAGGGCGCTCTGACTGAGGGGCTGGACAATATCGGGTCCCGGCTCGGGCTGCCCGAACTGCCCCCCGTTTACATTGAATTGCGCCACCGGACGCAGGTGGCGGGTGCCTCACAACTGGCACAGTTGATTCGGCACGAGCCGCTTCAGGCCTGGTGATCGGCACCAAGCAGCTCGGCTGGCACGCCCGCCTGCTGCGCCGCCTGGCATGCGCTCTCGGCGCGGGCCCGGGCCTTGAGTGCACGGCGGCGCGCCTGTGTAACCCGCTGTTCAAGTTCATCAATCTGATCAGACGCATCCGCGTCAGCCGCCAGCGCCGCCTCGGCCTGCGCCAGATCATCGGCTGTCAGTTCGACCAGTCTGGCGGCATCCACCCAGGCATCCAGAGCCCGGGCCCGCTCGGCTGCCTCTCCCTCTTCCGGTTCAGCTTCCAGGTCGAGGTCTTCACTGGCCATCACCGCCAGTGACAGGCCAAGCGGTGACAGCGCCGACTCCAGTGGCTGACCGTAGCGATCCAGCAGGGTGTCACGGTGCAACCGGAAAGGCAGCAACACCAGCGAAGCGTCACTGGAATAACGCACCGCCGCACCGGCATCACTGTGATCGATCATCACTGCTTCCGCTTCAATGCGCACCTGTTCCACAAAATGCTGCACTGTCTCCGGTGTCTCGAGTCCGTCCTCGGTGGAAGCGGCCACCAGAATACGCAGCCGCGCACCGGACCATTCCGGCGTGCGCAACATCAGATGACCCAACATCAACATCAGATGACTGGACGCATCATCCCACCACCAGAGGTCAATGCGCCTTTGCTCCGGTTCCACCTCTTCCAGCCGTGCCCACTGCTCCTGATCACCATTGAAGATCAACAAACTGCACTCTTCATGGAAAGCGGTCCAGAGGCGCTGGGCAAACACCCGTGTCGCTGTTTCTTCCACCGATTGCGGCCGGTGATGCTCAAGCCAGTTCAGCAGTACCAGATTGGGCTTCAGTGGCCCGATCCCGGCCCCCTGTAACAGGGCCCTCAGGCCGGTATCAAAATCCTGTACGGTCAACACTCGCGCCCAGGCGTCTACACCCGCCTCCCGGATATCAGCGGCCAGCATCTGTTCGGCGTCTTCACGCGCGTGTCGCAAGCGTAGCCCCTGCCCCTGCAACAGTTTCACCGCGGTCACGAAACCACTCCTGCCCTCCAGTGAGGCGGCCAGTTTCAACAAGGGCTGACGACGATGACTGCTGTCGGAAAACAACAGGATATTGGGGCGCCAGTCACGCGGGCTTTCGGCGGCATCGTGCATCGCCAGCAGGTGCTGACGGATGCGGCGGGTATGATAGGCGCGGCGGCCATCGGCCCAACGTGGCAGAGGCGCCTTGGCTTTCAGGTAACGGTAAATCAGCGCCAGCACGCCCAAGGCCACTGCACCGGCAACCGGATCAATCGCCAGCATGGCCACCAGACAACAGAGTGCACCCGCCAGGCTCAGTTTGGGGTGAAAGAAACGAAACGCCGGTCGAAAAAATGGGCTCGCCGCACGCGCTTCAAACCAGGTGGCATAATTGATCAGCCCGTAGGAGATCAGAAAACACATGGACACGACGGGTGCGACCAGATCCAGCTCACCCAACCCGACCGTCAGCATCGCCACAGCCGCTGCCAGCACCAGCGCGCGGCGAGGATTCTCCTGGGGACCGGTGCCTTTGGCAAAGGGTATGAGCACCGTGAACAGACGGTCCTGAGCGATGGACTGCAGGATTCTCGGCGCCCCCATGAAGGAGGCCATGGCCGAGGACAGCGTGGCTGCCAGCACGCCAGCAATGATAAGCGGAGCCCAGTCAGCCACCTGCTGCATGGCCGTATAATCGGCCCTGAGTACTTCTGCAGGCAAGGCACCTGCAAACACAACCGCTGCCGCCAGATAGACCAGTATCGACAAGCCGACGGCACTGAGTGTCCCGTGCGGGATGCTGCGCCCCGGATCACGCAGGTCGCCCGACATGCTCACCCCCTGGGTAAAACCGGTGACCGCAGGAAAGAAGATCGCGAACAACAGCCAGAAATCCACGTCGACCGGTGGTGACCAGTTGCGGGCAATCAGCTCGGCATCAAAGCGCTGTACGCCACCCCAGAAAAAGGACACCAGCGCCAGTGCCAGCACCACCATGATGATGTACTGAAAGCGGGTGGCCCAGTCCGCCCCCAGCCAGGCAAAGCCGAACAGTGCCGCAACCGCAATGGCAGCAACAAGCGGCTCTGCGCCGTCCGCCCCCGAGGGCAGCATCGACGTGAGTACCTCCGCAAAACCGATGCAGTAAAATCCGACCGAAACGGATTGCGCGAGAAAGAGTACAACGCCGATTGCGCCGCCGAATTCTTGCCCCAGGGTACGGGAAATGAGGTAGTAGTCACCGCCCTTTTTAACATGCAGGTTGGTGGCTACGGCGGACAGGGACAGGCTGGTAAGAACCGAGATCAGGTTGGCACACACCAGGATCAGGAGCATGACCCCCAGCCCGGCCGCTCCCACCACGTAGCCAAGGCGCAGGAACAGGATAATCCCGAGAATCGTCAGCACACTGGGGGTGAACACCCCGGCAAAGGTGCCCATCTGGCCGCCGGTGGCGGTCTGCTTGCGGGTCGGCACTAGGGACCTCCTGTCAAAGGACGCGCATGGCCCTCAGCATAGCGGCTTGCCGCTATGCTGAACAGTGGCAGACCCGCCGCTCAACAGGCGACACCACGCTCCAGCACTCGGCGCAGCACGAAGCTTGAATGCACGCCTGTTACCCCTTCGATGCGCGTGATCTTGTGCAGCAGCAGGTCATGGTAGGCATCCATGTCCTCGACCAGTACCCTCAGCTGATAATCCGCATCCTGCCCGGTGATGATCAGGCATTCCAGCACCTGTGGCAGCTGTTCTATCTTGCGCTCAAAATTCTCAAATCGCTCCGGTGTATGCCGGTCCATGGAGATATGCAGCAGCACCATCAGGTTCAGGCCCAGACGCTTGGCATCGACCAGTGCTCGATACCCGGTAATCAGGCCATTTTCTTCAAGTGCCTTGACCCGCCTCAGGCAGGGCGATGGCGAGAGGCCGATACGGTCGGCCAGTTCCTGGTTACTGATCCGCCCTTGGCGCTGCAGAATATCCAGAATGGCGTAATCATAGCGATCCAGTGCCACTCTTTCCGACCTGCTTGGCATTTTATTTCACCAAATTTAAATATATTGATTTAAATTGCCAAGATAACACAAAATCGAGGCAACTTCGCAATCCTGCGCCCGGCTTTTTGCCCTACCATATCCCCATCGTAAAGGTTAAGGCCTGCTGGTGACGTCAGGCTGCCTTACCCAGGCAGCCAGCGACGGTAACAACCCTTACCCAGGGTCAGACCCGGCGGCCCCCCACAACAATGGAGAGCAACACCATGGCAAGTGCCCACTTCAACCATCGCAAGTATCAGCCGGTTGAACCCGTTACCGGCTTTACCCGCACCTGGCCTGATCGCCGGGTAACCGAGGCTCCGATCTGGGCCAGCGTTGACCTGCGTGATGGTAATCAGGCCCTGCTGGAGCCCATGAACGTGGCCCAGAAGCAGCGCCTCTGGCACTTGCTGGTCAAGCTCGGCATCAAGGAGATCGAAATCGGCTTCCCGTCTGCCAGTCAGCCCGACTATGACTTTACCCGCTGGCTGATCGAAGAAAACCAGATCCCGGACGACGTGCGCGTACAGGTACTGGTTCAGGCGCGAGAAGAGCTGATTGCCAAGACATTTGAAGCGCTCAAGGGCGTCAAACAGGCTGTCGTCCACGTTTATAATTCGACCTCACGTATTCAGCGTGAACGTGTGTTCGGCATGGATCGGGACGCGATCAAGTCGATCGCCGTTCAGGGCGCTGGCTGGGTCAAGGAATACGCTGAAAAGTATCCGGACACCGACTGGACCTTCCAGTATTCCCCGGAAAGCTTCACCAGCACCGAGGTGGATTACGCGGTTGAAGTCTGCGATGCCGTGATGGCCGTCTGGCAGCCAACGCCCGAGAAACGCTGCATTCTCAACCTTCCCACCACTGTGGAAGTAGGCCCGCCCAACCATTTTGCGGACCAGGTGGAATACTTTTGTCAGCACCTGAACAACCGTGACAGTGCCATCATCTCCGTGCACACCCACAACGACCGTGGCGGCGCTGTTGCGTCTGCCGAGCTGGCCCTGATGGCCGGTGCCGACCGGGTTGAGGGCACGCTGCTGGGCAATGGCGAGCGTACCGGGAACATGGATATCGTCACCCTGGCGATCAACCTGTACAGTCAGGGCGTCGATCCCCAGCTGGATCTTTCCAACCCGGATGAAATCATCCAGACCTGCACCGAGTGTACCGGCCTGCCGATTCACCCCCGTCACCCCTGGATTGGAGAGTTGGTGTATACCGCTTTCTCCGGCAGCCATCAGGATGCCATTCGCAAGTCACTGAAGCAGCAGCATGAAGACGAGCCTTGGCAGGTTGCCTATCTGCCGATCGACCCGGCGGATCTGGGACGCGACTACCAGGCGGTCATTCGGGTGAACAGCCAATCCGGCAAGGGGGGCATGACTTTCCTGCTGGAGCGTGACTTTGGCATCAGCATTCCGCGCTGGCTGCAGCTTGAACTGGCGCCACTGGTCCAGAAGAAATCCGAGGAACAGGGCGGCGAGCTGGACAGCCAGGTGATTCACGACCTGCTGATCAAGCACTTTGTGCAGGACACCAGCCCGGTCAGCCTGGAGGGCTACCGCATCGAGCGCAGCGGTGACAATGAAACCCTGTCTGCAGATATTCAGGTTGAGGGTGAATCCTTGTCCATTGCGGGCAAGGGCAAAGGGGCCATGGCCGCTTTCATCAATGCCTGGCAAACCCGGACAGGTCTCGCCATCCATGTGGTGGACTATGCCGAACACGCCATGGGTGAAGGGTCTGACGTGGCCGCAGCCGCCTACGTACAGCTCAACGTGGACGGACAGCGTGTCAGCGGCATGGCCGTCGACGCGGATACCGTCAGCGCCTCGCTCAAGGCCGTGGTTTCAGGTCTGAACCGCTCCGGACAGGCGACACAGCTGACAGACTCAGCCGCCCGCCAACAGGCTTAACCACTTCTGGTCGGGGGTACCTCAGGTACCCCCTAACCCGCCACCACCTGATTACGACCGTTGTTTTTGGCACGGTAGAGCGCGTCGTCCGCTCGCTTGAGCAGCTCGCGCGCCTGGTCTCCCGGCTCAATGGCCGCAACCCCAAAACTGCAGGTACGTTGACCGATCACCGGGAAACGCTCGGCTTCAATCCGCTGGCGCAGATTCTCTGCCAGCTGATATGCTCCTTTTTCATCCGTTTCAGGGCACAAAATCAGGAACTCCTCACCGCCCCATCGGCCAGGGATGTCCGACAACCGTGTATTTTCGCGCATCAGGGCTGCTATTTGCCGCAATACCTGATCACCCACCGCGTGACCACAGGTGTCGTTCACCTGCTTGAAGTGGTCGATATCCAGCATAATGACCGAGCAGCCGTTTCCATAACGTTCGTAGCGGTGTACTTCGCTGTTCAGCAGCTTTTCCACTTGCCCGCGATTAGTCAGACCCGTTAAAGCGTCAGTAATCGACAAACGTTCCAGCTGCTCGTTTTTTTGCTCCAGAATGCGCTGGTGTTCAATCTGTTCGGTCATATCAGAAACCATACCGATATAACCGGCCTCGGCCTGGTCGCCGCCGTCATAACGCCTTGCCGCACAACGGAACCAGCGCACCTCTCCATCCCGCCCGATCATGCGGGTATCACACTGCCAGGCATTGCGCTGGCCGCCAATTACATCCATCCAGCTCTGGAACACGGCATCACGGTCCTCAGGGTGAATCAGGCTCGCCCAGCCCTCACCGGACAACTGCTCATGGTTCAGGCCCAGTGATTCCTCGAAATAACGATTGGCATAGGTATTCCTGCCGGAGGCATCGGACTCGAAGATGCCAATGGGGGCAAAGTCGGCCAGCGCCCTGAAGCGGGCTTCACTGGCTCTCAGCGCCTCTTCCGAGTGCCGGCGCGCTGTAAGATCAGCAAGATTGACGGCGAGGCTTTCAACAACGTGACCGTCCCCCCGAACCGGATTGCTGGAGATACGGCAAAAACGCCGCCCTTTGCCTGCAAAGTCGATCCAGGCCTCAGCGATACAGGGCTCACCGGATAGAGACTGATCCAGAACCGGCTTGATCAGGTCATTAAACTGCTGGCTGCCATAGACCTGCTTCAATGAGCAGCCTTCTACATCCTCTCGTGTAGCGCCCTGATAGCGCAGATACCCGCTATTCACCTGCTGGTGAATATAATCAGAACTCACCAACGCCATCAGCTCATCAGAGGCATTGACGATCTCGCGGTAGCGCAGCAGTCGCTGTTCATATTCACGCTTTTCGGTTACATCCGAACTAATGGCGAAATAGAGCGCAGCGCGCCCATCAATGTCGTGCACCGGGGTAATGAGGGTTTTGTCGATACGCTCCGAGCCATTGCGCATGCGGTTAACGAACTCACCTTCCCAGGCTTCGCCCCGCTCCAGTGATGCCCACAGCGCTTCATAGGTCGCTTCCGGCGTATGGCCCGACGCCAGCACGGCGGGTTTCTGGCCCAACAGCTCATCCCGAGACCAGCCGGAGCGACTTACATAAGCTGCATTCACATAGAGGATGTGGCAGTTGAGGTCGGTAATCGCGATCGGTGACGGGATCTGCTCAATGGCCTGATACAGGTGAGTCAGGTCATTGGCGACTTTGCGCTCCCGGATCAGACTGTCGCGCCAGCGCTTGAGAAAAAACATCGCCACCAGCGACAGTAGCCCCAGGCTGCCACTGGCACTCAGCGCCAGCTGCTTCCAGCTTGCCAGTACATCGCTGCGCTTGATGGCAGCAATCGCCCGCACGGGTTGCTGTCCGAGCTGTCGTATCGCAAACAGGTAGCGCTCCCCTTCGACCAGACGTGTACCAAAGGCCCTGAAGGCATCCAGCTCTACCAGACCTGCCAGCGCCTGCTTCAGTTTCGACTGATCATCGGACAGCCCCATTCCGGTTACCTGCCGGGCCTGATTGTCCTGATCCACCAGGAACAGATGCTGATTGCCGTAGGCATCTCCGCGCTCAAGCTCGGCTTCGATTCCTTCAGGCTCTACGGTCGCAACCAATGCACCCTGAACCTTGCCACGGGCATCCACCACAAGCCTTGCAGACGCCAGATAGCCCTGCATAAAGCCCATGAACGCACGTGTTCGATTGTCCATCGCCTGCTGCACCCAAGGGGGGGCCGGTTGCGCCGGGCTGCCGATGACACCGGCACTGGTCAGCAACTGCCCTGATCGGTCGAATAGCCTGAGACCGGCCAGCTCAGGTGATCGCATGATCGAACGCAGCAGCAAGGGCCTGAAAGCAGGTTGCTCGGCCAGAATGTCCGGGCGCGTCTCCAGTGACTGCACCGCATGGCTCAGGGTGCTGTCGGCGGAAATGAAGGCAATATCCACCGCGCTCGCATAGGCCCGCAGCTGAGTCTGCAAACGCTCACCGGCGCTGTCGAGCGTATGCCTGTAGTCTCGATAGAGTACCCATGCCAACAGGCTGGCCACCAGCATTAACAATATCAGTGCAAGCGTGATCACGGAGTGCCCCCGCTTGCCCATTTTCTGTACTGACGCGATAAAACGCGGCTTTTCCGTTTCCATCAATGTTCCAGTACTGCTTCAGCTCGTCGCACCAGCTCAGGATCAACCCCCATCCGGCTGATCATGTCGTCTTCGTGTTGTCTGGCAACGGTACGCCAGTGCTTTAACGCAGGCGCATCGGCGGTATCGATCTGAATGCCCTCTGCCAGCAAGGCAGCCTTGGCCTCAGCCTGCGCCTGGGCTGCTTCAGCGCGCTGGTCATCCACCACTCGATCCCAGGTAGTCTGCATCAGCCGCTTGAGCTCATCCGGCAAGCGCGCCCAGAAATCCGCGTTCACCAGAGGAACGTACTGGGCGAAATACTGGCGATCCTCAAAGCTGAACCGAACTCCGTTGCGCCACAAGCCGGCACTGCGCACCGTCTCATGCGTCGTTAATACGCCGGTCACCTGCCCGTTCCCCAGTGCATCCGGCAGATCAGGCCAGGCGACAATTACGGGGTCAGCACCGAACGCCTGCAGCCGTGACCGGTTGGCTATGCCACCGGGAATCCGAATACGTCGCCCTGCCAGGGCTTCATGGCGCTGCACCGGCTGGTCCGTAAAATAGAGGTGTGCATGACCGAGATCCAGCCAGCGCCCCAGGACCTTGAGCCCCAGATCCTGACCGATACCGGCACTGATACTGGCCCCCACCTCACCATCACGGACCCGGTAGTTTTCCTGCGCAGAGCGTCCATAAAACAGCGGTAACATGTAAAGCCCTACGTCGGGTACGTACCGATCAAGTTGCCACATGCCCGGCACGGCCATTTCCACCTTGCCGGTCGTCAAGGCTGCAATCACGTCACGGTCCCTGAACAGGCGCGCACTGTGGTTGAAATCAACGTCAATTTGCCCGTCACTGGCCTGCTCAAGCTCGCGGGCAAAGCGCTCTATCGCACGGGTCTGAACATGCTCGGCGGTATTTTCCGTTGATATGCGCAGTACATGAGCTGGCTCGGCGCGAAGGGAGGCTGCGTAGAGTCCAGCCAGTGCTATCAGGGTCAGCCAGAGTAGCTGAGCCAAAGGGTTTGAGGGGGCGGACATGTCTAACTCCAACAGTGTCTTGGTTGTGCCAGGCGGAAATAGACGCTTACAGATATAGTGTCCTCCAAAAAAGACACTCTTTCATTGATATGAGTAGGCTGGCGTCACGATATACACCTGTAAAACTCTATGCCAGCACCACGCACACGGCCCCCACCACAATCAGAGCCAGTCCCGCCAGGTCGCGCAGGCTCAGCTGCTCCTTGAACCAGCGTGCCGATATCAGCAGCGTAAAGAGCACCTCAACCTGGCCCAGCGTCTTGACCAAAGCCACCGTCTCAAGACTCATGGCGGTAAACCAGCCCAGTGAGCCGAGGCAACTCAAAACAGAGATCCTCAGCACCTGTCCGGGGCGTGCCAGCAGTGCTTTCAACGTATCCGGCTCACGCCAGGCAACCCAGCCACCCAACACTATCGCTTGGGTCATCAGGACCAACAGCAGTACCCAGGCTGCACCATGCGGAAAGGGAAGCCCCAGTACCAGACTGGCCTCACGTACCCAGAGGGTGGTCAAGGCAAAGGCCAGGCCACTGCCCAGCCCTATCAACAAGGTATCCAGTGATGCGGCCTTCAGGCTTTTGGGATTGGTCATCAACCAGAATGCCAGTGCGCCGATGATGACGCCCACCCAGGCCGTGGCATTCAGTGCGGCGCCAAAGAACAGTGCCCCCAGAATCGCGGCAATGACAGCTTCACTCTTCACCAGCCCCACGCCGATGGCGTAATTACGCTTGCGGAACAGCACCACCATCAAGGCGGTCGCCAGAATCTGTGCCAGTGCAGCCAGCAATACGAGCCCGACAAACGTGATGCTCAGCTGGGGAGCAGCGGCAGGCTTGAACAGATACAGCAAAGCCAGGTAAATCGCAGCGACAGGCGGTGCATAGATGAAACGGGACAGCGTTACCCCGGCCGTGCTGACCTCTTTGCTAAGCTGGTTTTGAAACGCATTGCGCCATGCCTGCATGAAAGCAGCCATCAGCGTGAAGGGTATCCAAAGCATGGGCGGCTCTGTCTGTGTGCTGAAGGGCTGCGCATTCTAACAGCAAATGACGTGATCAGCTTCTGTGCGGGAGAAAAGCGCGCTGTTTTGCAGATCGGACTTCACTGAGGCGTACAAGCTGGACTATTCTTGAACGAGTTCTAAAGTATGCCCAGTGGGAAGCCCCCGCCCGGACATTACTGGCAGCCCCGAACAAGGAAGATTGTGTGACAGCCACCCTGCGTTGGATTTTGCCTTTTCTCTGTTTTGCCCTGTTGTGGGCATCTGCCGCTCGATCCGTCGAGCTGACGCCCGAAGAACGTGCCCTGACCGAAGAGGGGCAGGTGATCGAAGTCGCCGTGATGTATGACTTCGTGCCCTTTTCGTTCGTCGAGGGCGGCACCCACAAGGGCTTTGTCGCTGACCTGTTACGCCTGATCGAGCAGAAAACGGGGGTTACGCTCAAGGCCCGCATTGGCGAATGGGGCGATAACCTGAACCGGCTGCGCCAACGCCAGATTGACGCCATTGCCGATATTTCATTCAAGCCCGAACGCACCTCGTTTACGCTCTACACAACGCCCTACTACGAAATCCCCACAGCCGTCTTCACGGACAAGCGCTTTGGCGAATACCGCAACCTGGCCGACCTCTCCGGCAAGCATGTGGGCGTGTTGCGCGATATTTTCTATCTCAGGGAGTTGAGTCGCCACGAAGATATTCGCATCAGTACCTATGACGACTATGAGCAGCTGACCCATGCACTCGCCTTTGGTGAAATCGACGCTGCCATCCAGAACCTGACCTCCGGCTACTACTACGTCACCCAGAACGCCTACACCAATGTGAAACTGGCCGGCGAGTTTACCCTGGAAACCGTGGGCCGCGAGGATCTGCGCTTTGGCGTGCGAGTGGACCGACCGGCCATTCAATCACTGCTGCAGAAGGGCCTGGACAGTATCACACCGGCCGAGTGGCAGCAGTTGAAGGATCGCTGGATCAGCATGGCCACCGGTCGCATGACAGACCAGCACTCGACCATCGAGCTCACGATGGAAGAGCGTGAGTTTGTCAAGAACAACCCGGTTATCCGCGTCCACAACGAAAGCAATTTTGAACCCTACAGCTTTTATGAAAATGATCAGCCACAGGGGCACTCGATCGACTTCATGCGCCTGCTGGCGCAAAAAGCCGGGCTGAAAGTGCGCTTCGTGTCGGAGCGCAGCTGGCACGATTACCTGCAAATGATGCGCAGCGGCCAACTGGATGTGATGACCAACATCGTCTACAGCGACCAGCGTGCTGAATACATGCTGTTTACGGCCCCCTACTTGCGCCTGGCTCAGGGGATCTACCGTCGTCAGGGTACACCGGCCATCGATTCGCTCGAGCAACTTCAAAACAGCACGCTGGCACTGCCCAAGGGCTTTTTCACCTACGATCAGCTCAGCAGCGATGAAAAGTTCTCGGTACTGCCGGCACGTGACAGCCTTGAGTCACTGATGATGGTCAGTACCGGGGAGGCGGACGCTACGATCGAAATCATGAGCGTGGCCGAACACCTGCTGCAGAAATATGCCGTGCCCGGTGTCACCGGGGCCAACCCGCATCAGCTTATCGCTTCGGAGCCCCTCTCGCTGCGCCTTGCCGTTAATCAGAACAAGCCCCTGCTGAGACAGATTCTGCAGAAAGCGATGGATAGCCTGAGCGAGCAGGAAAAACGCCAACTGCAGTTCAAATGGACCGGCAACGGGGCGGAAAACAGCCAGTACCTGCACCTTACCGGCAATGAACTGGCATGGCTGGAGTCCCGTGCTGCCATCAGGGTCTGTACCACACGTAACCGCCTGCCCTACGAACAGACCACCGATCAGGGCGACCACTTTGGCGCCTTTGCGGATCTGCTCGATATCATCCGCCATAACGCAGGCATAAGTGTACGCCTGGTGCCGGTCAACCATTTCCGCGAGGCCCTGCAAACCCTGAACAACGGCGGCTGTGACCTGATCTCGCGTGCGCCGCCCGGGCTGGAGCTGCCCTACCTCAGCCTGAGTCAGCCGCTGCTGGACAGCACCCTCGTCATCGCGACCGGGCTCGATGAAATCTACGTCAATGATTTTTCTCAGCTGCACACCCGCACACTGGCCGTGATGGAAGGCAGCCATGTGCAGGTTTTCCTTGAACGCCACCACCCCGAGCTCAACCTGAGACTGTACCCGGATGCCAGCAATGCGATGGATGCCGTCGCGAGTGGGCAGGCCTTTGGCCTGATCGATACCCTGCCGGCCATCAGCCGCATGATCGTCAGCCGTCACCGGACCGATATCAAGATATCCGGCGAACTGGTCCCGGATTATCCGGCCGTGCTGGCGACGCGTCAGGAAGATGCCATGCTGTTGCAGATCATGAACAAGGCGATTCAGTCCATCAGCGCCGAGCAGTTTGAAACCGTTTCCAACCAGTGGCTGCAGGCCCCTGTGCTCGCTGAGCCGCCTGACTACCGCCTGATCACCCAGGCTGCCGTTGCCACCAGCCTGCTGGTCGCACTGATTCTGATCTGGAACCGGAAACTCTCCAAACTCAATGCTCGCATACGGGAAAGCCGCAATCAGCTGGTGGAAGCGCATGAAGAGCTGAAGATGAAAAACCGCATGCTCGAGCAGCTGTCCACCACCGACCGGCTGACGCGGCTGAAAAACCGCTTGCATCTGGAGCGCGTGTTCGAACAACAGCTCTTGATCGCCGAACAGGTCGAGGCCTACAGCTTCAGTCTTCTGCTGATCGATATCGATTACTTCAAGCGCATCAACGACCGTTTTGGGCACCACCGGGGCGATGCGGTATTGATCGACTTTGCTGCGGTACTCAAGGGAACCAGTCGCGAGCAGGATATTATTGCGCGCTGGGGCGGCGAGGAGTTCATGCTGGTCTGCCCGGACACCCGCCTGGGAGATGCCGTGGCGCATGCCCAGACTCTGCTCTATGCCATACAGCAACACCGCTTTGCCGAAGTGGGCTATTGCACGGCCAGTATCGGTGTCGCCAGCTGGGAGCCGGGGGATACCTATCAGAGCCTCTGCCGGCGCGCGGATCAGGCCCTGTATGAAGCCAAGCGCACCGGACGCAACCGGGTCTGCCAACAGCCGGCACATGAGGGCGGCTGAGGCTTTGCCCTTTTCACGGGTGACTGCTAGCTTGTTTTGTATAGACATTAGTGCCACAGGTGCAGAGTACACATTTGCCCGACTCGGGTTTTGCATTATGCTGGAGCCTCCTTCACTGGTGGGAGCCCCGGGGTGAGCGGCAAGAAAAAGGCGAAAGCCAAGAACAGTCAGCTTGTGATCAGGATCAACAAGGAAGATCGTGATCAGTTTGTTGCACTCTGTGACGAGCTGGATACCAGCGCCGCACGTGAAATTAGGCGCTTTATTCGAACCTTTGTCGAACATCACAAAGGTGATTAACTGCCCGCTCGGGCCCCTGACCATTGGAGAGAACCGTGGCTAAAAAAACAAAAACCAAAGACGTGAAAAAGCAGATCAAGGCACGCAAGGCCAAAATTGCCAAGCATGAGTCCAAACTGAAAAAACTGAAGAAGCTTTTGAAAAAGTCCTGATATCAAGCTCATCGCAGTGACACAAAAAAGGCCGAACAGTCATCCTGTTCGGCCTTTTTTGAATCTTGCGTGTACTCAGGTTCTGGTTAGACCCGTATATCGATGGTCTGGCCCAAGGGGCTGGACGGATCAGGCGCCGAAACCGGGGCTGCGCTATCGATCAGCTGCAGTGCCATTTCGCCGGTTTTCTCAATCTGATCCTTGACCATACTGCTGACCTTGGTCGCGTGGTCAACCTGAGTCTGGTACTGACTCATGCTGGTGCTCAGTGAAGCAACATCCATCACAGGCTCCTGTTTAATGGTTGTACAATCACGTTAACCCGGCTTGCGTCAGATGTCATCTCAAATTATTCACGTACCAGAATCACACGAATCGCATCCAGCCTCAGCTCCGCCCCCATGAGAGCATCACGCATCGCCCTGGTTTCAGTGCGGAAAGTCTCCAGCTCCTCAGGCTTGACCAGCGGATTACGGGCCGCCAGAGATTCAAGGCGTTCATATTCGCGCCCGCGCTCACTCTCCAGTTGCGCCACTGCCTCGTCACGCAGTTTGGCAAGCGTGCCATCCGCGGCTGCCTGGCCCGCCTTCAACTGCTCGACAATCTGTTCCCGCGCCAGACGTACCATCTTCTGGCCCGTTGCGCGGCTGACTGTCTGCAGCAGCTTGTTCAGCGGTTCGTGGCCCAGCGCACCGGACAGGTCACGTCCTTCAGGGTCGAGCAACTGGCGCACACTGGCCGCCGGAATGTAACGCTCCAGCTGCAGGTATCGCGGTGCTGCGCAATTGAGTTCATACACCAGTTCCAGCAGCAGAGTACCGGCTTGCAGTGGCGGCAGCTTGAGAGTACAGACCGTACAGTTGCCCAGCTCCCCCTGAGTGATCAACTCCATGGCACCGGTCAGCAGCGGGTGTTCCCAGCTCATGAACTGGATGTCCTCACGGGCCAGAGCCCGTTCACGGCTGAACGTCAGTGTCACACCTTCATCCGGCAGACCCGGCAACTGGCACAGCATGTGTTCGCCCGGATGCAGCACCAGCCCATCCGGTCCATGCGGTTGAATATCCACGCCAAAACGGTCAAACAGTTTCTCGGCAAAGGCCTGCAAATGCTGGCTGCTTTCGGTGTCTGTCACCTGCTCCAGCAGTGCATGAGCCTTGACCGGGTGGCAACTGCTGATCTCCAGCAGGCGATCACGGCCACGGGACAGGTCCAGCTCCAGGTTCTCACGTTCATGGCGTGTATCGGCAATCAGAGCCTCCAGCAGCGCTTCCTCTTCCGGCTGACGCAGACACTCCAGCAGACGCGGTGCGAACTTGCGGTACAGGGTATCGCCCACGGCACAGACACGGCTGAACGCATCCAGCCCCTCGTCGTACCAGCGCAGCAAGACTTCGGAGGTGCCACCCTCGTATACCGGCGCATGGATCACGACCTGCTCACGCTGTCCGATACGGTCCAGTCGACCAATACGCTGCTCGAGCAGATCCGGAGTCAGTGGCAGATCAAACAGCACCAGATGATGGGCAAACTGGAAGTTGCGCCCTTCACTGCCGATCTCGGAGCAGACCAGTACCTGCGCACCCAGCTCTTCTTCCGCAAAGTAAGCGGCCGCCCGGTCACGGTTCACCAGGCTCATGCCTTCATGGAACACCGCCGATCGAATGCCTTCCCGCAGGTTCAGGTGGTCTTCCAGGGCTACTGCGGTCGCCGCATGCGCACAGATCACCAGCACTTTTTCACTGCGGTTTTCCTTAAGCCAATCCACCAGCCATTCCACGCGGGTGTCTGCCTCAATCCAGTCGTCCCCGATGATCTTCTCAGGGTGCAGCCAGGCTTCCGGCGGCAGCTCTTCATCAAACAGTGCCAGCTCTGGCGGCATTTCGAGCGGTTCCTGCTGCAGGACGCGTTCAGGGAAGCCGGCCACGGTGTCGCGCGTATTACGGAACAGCACGCGCCCCGTTCCCTGCAGGTCGACCAGTCGACGGATGAGTTCATCCAGCGCTTCGGGCTGCTGCTCCTGCGGCAGTCTAAGCCAGGTCTCAAGTGCATCGTCGCCGAGATAGTCCCGCAGGGCTGATTGCAGTTGAGCATCAGCGGCAAGACGCTCCACCCCGGACTCTTCAAGCAGCGGCTCGATCAGGTGGTTGAGCTGCATGTAGCGCTGCTCTTCCTCGAGGAACTGCTGCAGATCGGGATAGCGCGCCGGATCCAGCAGGCGCAGGCGGGCGAAATGGCCTTCCGGCCCCAGCTGTTCCGGCGTCGCGGTCAGCAACAGGACGCCCGGGGTATGCTCGGCCAGTGACTCGATGCAACGATACGCATGGCTGGGGGCTTCTTCGCTCCAGCCCAGATGATGCGCCTCGTCTACCACCAGAATATCCCAGCCGGCCGCCTCAGCCTGGGCCTGACGCTGGTCCGAGCGAGTCAACAGTGACAGCGGGCAGATCACCAGCTGGCTGCTGTCGAACGGGTTTTCGTGGCCGCTCTCTTCAATATCAATACAGCGCGCCTCATCCAGTACCGTGAAGCGCAGGTTAAAGCGACGCAGCATCTCGACCAGCCACTGGTGTACCAGTGTATCCGGCACCACCACGAGCACGCGGCTGGCACGGCCACTGGTCAGCCGCTGATGCAGCACCAGCCCCGCCTCAATGGTTTTGCCCAAGCCGACCTCATCGGCCAGCAAGGCACGTGGCGCGGAGCGCTGGCTCAGTTCACTGGCAATATAGAACTGGTGTGGCAACAGCTGCACGCGCGCGCCCAGCAGACCATAGGCGTCGGAGCCGTGCACCCGATGCTGATGCTCCAGTGCCGCGACACGCAGCTTGAACAAGCTGTTACGGTCAAGCTGCCCGGCAAAAAGGCGTTCCTGAGGACGGCTGAAGTGTACCGCGCTGTCCAGTTCCAGCTCGGGCAAGATCACCTCTTCACCGGACTCATCCACACCGCGATAGATGAAACACTGGTTGTGCTCGATCCGCTCAACCACTTCCATTTCGTCACCCAGCAGGTTACACACCCGGTCACCCGGCTCGTAGGCCACCCGACTCAAGGGGGCGTTATCGGCGGCATAGGTACGGGTTTCCTCGGCAGCCGGGAAACGAATCTCCACCCGCCGATTGGCAAACTCTACGACGATTCCAAGGCCCAGTTCGGCCTCACTGTTACTGATCCAACGTTGTCCGGGTACGAATGGCGTTTGTGACAAAATGTAACTCCCCTAAATTCAGGGCGGCAATTTTAGGCGTTCAGTCGACAAGACTCAAAGCCCTACCGGCATTTACATCCAATAAACCTGTCGCAAGGCATCAATACGTGCTTGCAGGCGCGGCAACACGTCCTGTTCAAACCAGGGGTTGCGTTTTAACCAGAGGTTATTGCGTGGACTGGGATGGGGCAAGGGTATGCGGTTGTCGCCGGAGTCTGGCCATCCCTTGACCCGCTCGCTCAGCGTGTGCGCCTTGCCCAGATGCCACTCCTGCGCATAGCGGCCAACCAGCAGGGTCAGCTCGATATCCGGCAGCTCGGCCAACAGGCGCTCACGCCAGGCACTCGCGCACTCGGGTCGAGGCGGATTATCCCCGGAGCGTCCACGCCCGGGGTAACAAAACCCCATCGGAATGATGGCGGCTTTTGCCGGGTCGTAAAACTCCTCAGGCCTCATGCCCAGCCACTCCCGCAAGCGATCACCACTCGGGTCATTGAAGGGAATGCCGGTCTCATGCACTTTCAGCCCCGGTGCCTGTCCCACAATCAATAACCGCGCCCGTGCATCAGCCTGCAGCACGGGCCGCGGCCCAAGCGGCAAATGCTCGGCACACAACCGGCAATGACGAATTTCATCCAGTAACGGGATCAACGCCATCAAAGCGCCCCTTCATCTCTGAGCACCGCGTGAACACCCTCTGCCAGAGCCCGGTAACCCGCCGCATTAAGGTGAACGGCATCCGATTTCATAGCCGGATCGCGCAAGAGTTCCGCCAGCAACTCATCAATCAGAACCAGATCATGCTGCTCTGCCAGTTCTTCGTAGAAAGGGGCCGCATCCGAAAACAGCTTTTTCTCGGGGACCGCGATCAGTACGACCTGTGCCCCTCGGGATTGAGCCATTCCGATCATGGCATCCAGGTTGGCCTTGAGCTCTGTCAGAGGACGGTTGCGCAGGATGTCATTGCCGCCATGCAGCAGTATCAGCAGATCAGGGCGTACCCTGCGCAGTTCCTGTGCCAGCCTTGGGGCTCCCTGTTCACTGACCTCTCCGGGCACACCGGACGAAATGACGTTGAGCTGTGTGAGATCAGCCAGCACCTCAGGGTAGCTATACCCCTCTTCTGAGCCGACCCCGGCGGTCAGGCTGTCCCCAAAGGCCAGGATGATGGCATCTGTCTCCAGCCGGTCCAGACGTTCGTTGCTGCAGCCAGCCAGAGCCATAAGGCTCACACACAGGAGCACACTCAATCTGTACATGGTTTCACTCCTCATGCCCGGCTGGCACAAATGAAAAACCGCTGCCAGGCAGCGGTTTTCAGGGCTTAGCGCCGTGCCGGGGCATCCAGCAGGCCATCCTGGCGGAACATCGACTTGATGCCCCGCACGGCCTGACGTATTCGATCCTTGTTTTCTATCAAGGCAAAGCGAACGTAATCATCGCCATAATCACCAAAACCGATACCGGGCGACACACAGACCTTGGCATCGGCCAGCAGCTTCTTGGAAAACTCCAGCGACCCCATGTCGCGATAGGCGTCCGGAATTTTGGCCCACACGTACATGGACGCCTTGGGGATATCAACCATCCAGCCCGCTTCATGCAACCCTTTTACCAGCACGTTGCGGCGTTGACGGTACTGCTCAGCGATATCGCGCACACACTGCTGATCACCTTCCAGTGCTGCTATTGCCGCCACCTGGAGCGGCGTAAAAGTCCCGTAGTCATGATAGCTCTTGATGCGCGCCAGCGCGTGCACCAGCTCCTTGTTGCCCACCATGAAGCCGATGCGCCAGCCTGCCATGTTGTAGCTTTTGGACAGAGTAAAGAACTCAACCGCCACATCCTTGGCACCGGGAACCTGCATGATGGAGGGCGCGGTCCAGCCATCGTAGACGATATCGGCATAGGCCAGATCGTGCACCACGATGATGTCATGCTGCTTGGCCAGGGCGACAACCCGCTCGAAGAAGTCGAGCTCTACACACTGTGCCGTGGGGTTGGAGGGGAACCCCAGAATGATCATCTTCGGCTTGGGAATGGACTCGCGAATGGCGCGTTCCAGCTCGACAAAGAAGTCCACCCCCGGCACCAGCGGCACCGAGCGGACCTGGGCACCGGCAATCACGGCTCCGTAGATATGGATCGGGTAACTGGGGTTGGGTACCAGCACGGTATCACCATGGTCCAGCGTGGCCAGCATCAGGTGCGCCAGCCCTTCCTTGGAGCCGATGGTCACTATGGCTTCGTCTTCCGGGTCGATATCAACCTGGTAGCGCTCGTCATACCAGCGCGAGATGGCGCGACGCAGGCGTGGAATGCCACGTGAGGTGGAATAGCCGTGGGTATCGCCGCGCTGCGCAACGGTGCAGAGCTTTTCGACAATGTGTGGCGGCGTGGCACCGTCCGGGTTGCCCATGCTGAAGTCGATAATGTCCTCGCCCCGTCGGCGCGCGGCCATTTTCAGTTCAGCCGTGATGTTGAAAACGTAGGGGGGAAGACGGTCGATACGGGAGAAGTGGCGTACGGATCGCACACCTGAAGTGTCTGTCATGTAAACCTCGATAATACGTCAGCGCCCGGAACCGTCCGAGCGACGCTGGCCATGACCTTCATGACCATACATCGAGCCTAACGGCAAATGGTTTCATGCGCCAGTCTCAATTCGTGCTTTTTTGCCGGCCAACGGATACCCGCCTGCCAGGCACTATACTGAAGCCATGGCTCCGAACCCTGCCCGTCGGTTGACCGGACTCGGATATTATATGAACATGAACTAATATTCTGACACGCACGCGTCCCAAGGAGCGGCCCACCATGACTCTGTTGCGTTCCCTGCCTCTGCTATTGGCCCTGTCTACCGGCGCGTTTGCCGCTGAAACCTCACCGCCTTCCCATCTGGTGGTGGAGCGCCAGACGCTGGAAGAACACCTGCTGCTGGATGGCGTTATCGAAGCCGTTCAACAAAGCACCGTCTCGGCCCAGACCAGCGGACGCGTCACCGCCCTGCCGTTTGATGTGGACGACTCCGTTCCCGCCGGCGCACTGATCGTGCAACTGGAGGATAGTGAGCAGCAGGCTCGCTTCAGCCAGGCACAGGCCGGGCTGCGTGAGGCACAGGCCGGACTCACGGATGCCCGGCAGCAGTTCAGTCGCATTCAGTCGCTGCATGAGCGCAAGCTGGTGGCCAATCAGGCGCTGGATCAGGCGCGCAACCAGCTCAATGCGGCAGAAGCCCGTCTGGCAAGAGCCGAAGCGGCGCTTGCTGAAGCCCGGAAACAGCTCGACTACACCCGCATCACGGCACCCTATGGCGGTATTCTGGTGGAGCGCCATGTCGAGCTGGGCGAAAGCGTTAACCCCGGCCAGCCCTTACTGACCGGCTTGTCACTGGAACACCTGCGCGTCGTGGTCGACCTGCCCCAGCAGTATGCCGGCCTCGCCCGCGAGCAGCGCCGTGCCCGTGTGACGCTGCCCAACGGCAGCGAGCTTGAAACCGGCGATATGACCTTTTACCCCTACGCCGATCCCGCCACGCATACCTTTCGCCTGCGCATGCCGCTGACCGAGCCTGACGGGCAGCTTTATCCCGGCATGCTGGTAAAGGTCAGCGTGCCCGTAGGACATCATGATGCGATCTGGATCCCGGCTGAAGCGGTGCTGCACCGAAGTGAGCTGCGTGCCGTTTTCGTGCTCGACACGGATGATCATCCGCGCTTGCGCCAGGTGCGTTTGGGCGTGCGAAACGGTGATCAGGTTGAAGTACTGGCCGGACTCAAGGCCGGTGAACGCATTGTCTCCCGCCCCCTGACGCTGAGTGGTGCTGCTGAACTGGAGCCGACCGAGGAGACCGCACAGTGAGCCATTCCCTGCCGCCGGTTGGTCCTTCAGGCGCGATCGCGCGCGTGTTTCAGGATTCCAAACTGACCCCACTGCTCACCTTCATCGCCATTTTGGTCGGCATTCTGGTTTTGGTGTTCACCCCCAAGGAAGAAGAACCCCAGATCGATGTCACCCTGGCCGATATCATGGTGGCGCTGCCGGGCGCCAGCGTCACGGAAGTAGAAAGCGTACTGGCGACACCTGCCGAGCAGGTGATGAGCGAAATCGAGGGGGTCAAACACGTCTACTCCGTCTCCCGCCAGGGCATGGCGGTCATCACGGTGCAGTTTAAAGTCGGGGTGACGCGTCAGGAGGCACTGGTGCGCCTGTACAACCAGGTGTATTCAAATCAGGACTGGCTGCCGGCTGATCTCGGTGCCACCCGGCCCTTGATCAAGCCACGCAGCATTGACGACGTGCCGATCATGTCGCTGACCCTGTACGATCCCCAGCAGCGCTACGCCGGCACCGAGCTGACGCGCACGGCCCACATGCTGGAGGTGGCGCTCAAACGTATTCCGGGTACGCGTGACATCTATACGCTGGGTGGCGTACCCGATCGGGTTGATATCCGTTTCGACCCGGCCCTGCTGGCCGGTTACGGCCTGACGCTGGAGGATATCCGCCAGGCGCTGGCGGCCGCAAACAGCAGCTCACAGGGCCTGCGTACGACCCGTAACGGCTTGTCCGTGCCGGTTCAGGCAGGCCAGCTGCTGGAACGGATTGATGACGTACGCAACCTGGTGGTGGGCATGCATCAGGGGGCTGCCGTGTTCATGCGTGATGTGGGCGATGTCAGTCGCGGTGAAACGGTTCCGGATCAGAGCGTGATGCTGGGCTTTGGACCGGGCAAGGCGAACGACCGCCCCGGTCAGGTGGGTGACGTCTACCCGGCCGTGACGCTGGCCATTGCCAAGCAGCCCGGCGAGAACGCCATCAACATCACCACGGCTATCGAGGAACGACTGGAGCGGCTGCGCAACCGCGCTCTGCCCGAAGGCATCGAGCTGGTGGTGACCCGCAATTACGGTGAGACCGCATCCGACAAGGCCAAAAAACTGATTTCAGACCTGATCTCGGCCACCGTCTGCGTGGTGCTACTGGTACTGGCGGCCATGGGCTGGCGTCAGGCCACCATCGTGGGCGTCGCCGTGCTGGTAACCCTGCTACTCACACTGGTGTTTTCCTGGGCCTGGGGCTTCACCCTGAACCGTGTCTCCCTGTTTGCGCTGATCTTCTCGATCGGCATTCTGGTCGATGACGGCATCGTTATTACCGAAAACATCAACCGCCGCATCCAGAACTCCACCCACAGAATCCGTGACATCATCCCGGTGGCGGTCGACGAGGTGGGAACGCCCACCATTATGGCCAGCCTGACCATCATGGCGGCGCTGATTCCGATGGCGTTCGTGACCGGCCTGATGGGGCCCTACATGAGCCCGATCCCGATAAACGCCTCTGCCGGCATGGTGCTGTCACAGGTCGTTGCATTTGTAGTCGCCCCCTGGCTGGCCATGCGACTGCTCAGTCATCGCAAGGGAGAGGTACAGGAAACCGGCAGCTCGGCCGATGGTGTCAGCCCGCTGTCACTCAAGGTCTTTCGCGCTCTGCTGGGGCCCTTTCTTGACGACCATCACTGGCGGCGCCGACTCCTGGGACTGGGCGTGGTCGGCCTGATGCTGCTGTCGCTGGCATTGCCGGTGTATCAGTTCGTCATTCTGAAAATGCTGCCGTTCGACAACAAGTCGGAGCTTCAGGTGGTGGTGGACATGCCCGAGTCGACGCCGATGGAAGAAACCCAGCGTCTGCTGCTTGCACTGGGTGCCCACCTGGAAACCGTGCCCGAAGTAGCCAACTGGCAAAGCTACGCCGGCACGGCCTCGCCGATCAACTTTAACGGACTGGTACGTCAGTATTACCTCCGCTCCGATCCCTGGCAGGGCGACCTGCAAGTGAATCTGGTGGCGGATGAGGCGCGCGAGCAACAGTCACACCATATCGCGACCGCTCTGCGGGGCCCGCTGCAGGCCATTGCAGAACCCTTTGGTGCCTCGGTCAAAATGGTAGAAGTCCCGCCCGGCCCACCGGTACTGTCACCGGTGGTCGCGGAGGTCTATGCGGCTGACGAACCCCGCCGCACGGCGCTGGCCCGAATGGTGGCCGACCAGATGCAGCAGGTCGAAGGGCTGGTTGATATCGACACCACGCTCGAAGCCCCCGTCACTCAGTGGCATGTGGTCGTGGACCGTGCCCGCGCCGCCCGCTATGGCATTGCGCAGGGCCAGGTGGTGCAGGCGCTGCAGGTTGCACTGGGCGGCAGCACACAGAGCTACCTGCATGATGAGCATGCCAAATACCCGGTTCCGATTCGGGTCATGCTCAATGAAGGTGACAAGGCACAGGCGGCGGCACTCCTGTCACTGCAGGTGCGTAACCGTGAAGGGCAACTGATTCCGCTGGCCAGCGTTGCACGCATCGAGCCGGCCGATTGGCCGGGGGCGCGTTATCACAAGGATCTGCTGCCGGTTACCTACGTGACCGCCGATATGGCCGGTGCAATCGATTCTCCTCTCTACGGCATGTTTGCCATGGTTGAGCGGCTGAACGGACTCGACTCGGCTCCCGAGCAGTTCTTTATTCAGCAGCCCCCGTTACCGGAACTCGGCACCCTGAAGTGGGATGGCGAGTGGCAGATCACCTATGAAACCTTCCGCGATATGGGGATGGCCTACAGCGTGGGGGTGTTCATGATCTTTCTGCTGCTGGTCGCTCAGTTCCGCTCCTACCTGCTGCCGCTGGTGATCATGGCGCCGATTCCGCTCACGCTGATCGGCATCCTGCCGGGGCATGCATTGCTGGGGCGTGAATTCACGGCCACCAGCATGATCGGCATGATCGCACTGGCCGGCATTATCGTGCGCAATTCCATTCTGCTGGTGGTCTTTATTCGCCAACTGCTGGAAGAAGGCATGTCACTGGAAGAATCGGTTGTGCTGGCCGGTGCCGTGCGGGTCAAGCCCATCGCCCTGACCGCGATATCGGCCATGGTCGGCGCCTATTTCATCCTGAGTGACCCGATCTTCAATGGCCTGGCGATTTCACTGGTGTTCGGGCTCGCCATGTCGACGTTGTTGACCATTCTGGTGGTCCCCCTGCTCTATTACACGCTGGCGCGCTGTCGCTGGCTGTGATTGACCCGGCACAACCGCAGGTTAAGATGGATGGCTTTGATCATGACAAGAGGCTTATTTAATGGACGCTGACACACAGCCCAGGTTGTATCTGGACGATCTGAAGCCGGGCATGCGCTTTACGACCGACAAGGTGCAGGTCACCGCCGAGACGATCAAGACATTTGCCCGGCAGTACGACCCTCAGCCCTTCCACCTGGACGAGGCTGCAGCGGAAGACAGTCTGTTCGGCGGCCTGGCCGCCAGTGGCTGGCACACGGCGTCCCTGAGCATGCGCTTGATGGTCACCAGCGGCATTCCCTTTGCCGGCGGCATGATCGGTGCAGGTGTTGAGCTGCAGTGGCCCGCGCCCACTCGACCGGGAGACGAGTTGCATGTCGTCATGGAGATTCAGGACATCATTCCGTCTCGATCGAAGCCGGATCGTGGCATCGTCCTGCTTGAAAACCGCACCCTGAACCAGCACGATGAGGCTGTTCAGATCATGCACGCAAAAGTAGTCGCGTTTCGCCGCCCGGCTCAGGCTGAATGAGAGGACAGGTTATGAAAGCCGTTTTTCTGGACACCCAAAGCCTCGATGATCTGGACCTGTCGCCACTGGCCAACTCGGTTGATGCGCTGCAGTGCTACAGCGCAACCTCTGCCGATGAGGTCGCGGAACGTATTCAGGGCTATGACATCGTTATCACCAACAAGGTGGTGCTCAGTGCCGAACATATCCGTGCTGCCGATCAGCTCAAATTGATCTGTGTTGTCGCCACTGGCGTGAACAACGTTGATCTGGAAGCCGCCCGCGCACGAAGCATCCCGGTCTGTAATTCTCAGGGGTATGGCGTGCACTCGGTCGCCCAGCATGTACTGGGGCTGATGCTCGCGCTCCACACGCAACTGCTTGCGTATGACAGGGCCGTCAGACAGGGGGACTGGAACCGCTCGACGCAGTTCTGTCTGCTGGATTATCCGATTCTGGAACTGAGCGGGCGTACGCTGGGCCTGGTGGGCTATGGCGCTCTGGGTCAGGAAGTCGCAAGGCTGGCAGCCTGCTTTGGCATGCAGGTGCTGATCTCGGCCCGCCCCGGCAGTGAGACTGTACCCGATGATCGCGTGGCATTTGATGAAGTGCTGAAACGTGCTGATGTGCTGACGCTGCACTGCCCGCTCACCGACCAGACCCGAAACCTGATTGATGCCGCAGCGCTGGCGACAATGAAGCCGGGAAGCTTCCTGATCAATGCCGCGCGCGGTGGGATTGTGGATGAAGCCGCTCTCAAGGCTGCGCTGTGTGATGGGCATCTGGGCGGTGCCGCGACCGATGTGCTCAGTGAAGAGCCACCCCGTAACGGCAATATCCTGCTGGATGACAGCATCCCCAACCTGATCGTGACCCCGCATTCCGCCTGGGGCAGCGTTCAGGCCCGGGAAACGATCATTCGTCAGACCCGTGAGAACATCGAACAGTTCAAGCAGGGACAGCCCGTGCGTCAGGTAAACGCCTGATCAGCTGTCCAGAGGTTCCGCAGCTGCCATATAGTGCTGCTGCCACCGCCAATACCATGCCGGCATGTCATCGGCCGGCATGGGACGCGCAATGGCGTACCCCTGACCGAGATCACACCCGAGCGACAGCAGCTCACGGCCGTGCTCTTCCGTCTCGACCCCTTCAGCAATCACCTCACGTCGGAACGCACCCGCCAGCTGGATCACCCCCTTGAGAATGGCCAGGTCATCCGGGTCTACCAGCATGTCACGCACAAAGCTGCGGTCGATCTTCAGCATCTGGGCCGGCAGTCGCTTCAAATAGGTCAGTGACGAGTAGCCTGTGCCAAAATCATCCAGTGCAAAACCGACTCCCAAACTGCTGCACTCATCAATGATGGCTGATACCTGCTCCACGTCTTCAAGCGCCGTGGTTTCCAGTATTTCCAGCTCCAGGTCACCTCGGCGGATACCCGGTCGTCGATCCAGCATCTTCTTGATGGAGGGGATAAACTCGCTGTGCTGAAGATGAATGGCGTCGATGTTGACACTGACCGGAATCTCCAGCCCTTCCTGTCGCCATGCAAGCACCTGGTCCAGCGCGGTTTCCAGCACCCACTCACCGACCTCGATCGCGATCGGATGGTTTTCAATAACCGGCAGGAAGGCGGCAGGCGGCAAGAGGCCACGCTCCGGATGCTGCCAGCGAATCAGAGCTTCACAGCCAATCACATCACCGGTGCGCATATTCACCTTGGGCTGGAAATGCAGCACCAGCTCACGGTTGCTCATCGCCAGCCGGATACTTTCGAGGCTGTCGTGCTGAGTCCGAAGGGCCCGATCACGTTCAACATCGAAGAACTGATAGCGGTTCTTGCCGGCCTGCTTGGCCTGATACATCGCCTGGTCAGCCTGTCGCAACAGCTGGTCGGCATCCAGGTTCTCCTGCTGCGGGTAGAAGGCAACCCCGATACTGGCAGACACGCGAAGGCCCAGCCCCTTCACTCGGAAGGGGTCAGACACCGAATCAAGCAAGCGGCGGATCACCGGAATACTGTCTTCCGTCTGTTCCAGGTTCATCAGCACAGCGACAAATTCATCCCCGCCCAGCCGAGCCAGAGTATCTTCCTGACGCATCACCTCTTTCATGCGCTGCGCCACCTGAATCAGCAGCTGATCACCCACGGCATGGCTGTGGGTGTCGTTGATCAGCTTGAATCCATCCAGATCGATGAACAGGATGGCAACGCTGGAATGCGTGCGATTGGCCAGTGCGATGGCCTGCTGCATCCGGTCCGCCAGCAGGGTACGGTTGGGCAGTCCGGTCAGTGCGTCAAAGTGCGCAATGCGTTCAAGCTGGTGCTGCTGATGCTTGAGGGTGGTGATGTCGGACATCAGTGAGACATAGCCTTTCAATGCCCCTGTCTGGTCAAAGAAGGCGTTGATCTTCTGCAGCACCGCGTAGCGCTCACCTTCCCGATGGCGATTCCACACTTCCCCTTTCCAGTAGCCAAAGCGCTTCAGGCGCTCCCAGACCCGATCACGATAATCAGGGTCAGCCTCATGTACATTCATGAATACCGGGTCCTGCCCCTTGGCTTCTTCCGCGGAATAGCCCGTTGTACGCACAAACGCCTGATTGACCGAGAGGATCTTGCCATCCGGGTCGGTGATCATGATGCTTTCATCCGCGTTGTCGAACACGCTTGCGGACAACTGCAGCTGGCCTTCTGTCTCCTGTCGCTTGCGAATGTTGGTGAGCAGGCCTGCCAGCAACTCCAGCAACGCGACGGTCTGATCATCAAAAATCTGTTTTTCCCGACTGGAAACACCCACGAATCCAATGCAGCCACTCTCACTCATCAATGGCTGATCAATAAAGCTCTTGAGGCCACGCTCGCGAATGATATCGGCGACGAAGCGCTCTTCCAGTTCGCCAACATCCGGCACCACAATCGCCTCACCCTGAGAGTGCCGTTGCGTCCAGCTCGGCATATTGGCCAGCGGAATACCCTGCAGGCGGTCCTTCCAGCCTTCAAGCCCGTCCACACACCATTCATGGGTCATGGAGAACTGCTGGTCGTCGAAGTCGTATTCAAACAGGTAACAGCTATCGGCACCGATAAAGGCGCCAATCTCATGCAGCGCCTGCTGGATCGCATCATCCACTTCCGGCAGGCTCAGGTTGATAAAACGGTTGGAAAACTTCAGCACAATCTCGCGATAGGCATCCAGCTGCTCAACCTTATGCTCGGCCTGGCTGCGCTGCATTTCAGCGTCCACTCGACCCACGAAGACACGAAACAGCTCTTCAGCCAGCGCTTCTTCCCTCAAGGGGCGGCATCCCAAACCAACCAGAATGCCCATCGGCTGTTGCTGCTTGTCCAGCAGCGAACTGCCCACGTAGGACTCAATTCCCATCTCCTGCAGCAGCTCATCCTCAGGAAACATCGCCTGTATACTGTGGGCGTGAACCTCCATGGAGCACTCCATAACATCATTGCAGGGAGTCCCCTTCAAGCCATAGCGGAAAGGAGTAATATCTCCTTGCAGAGCCGCTCCGGCAATCACATCAACCGACTCATGGTTCGGAGACAGGGCCCCGACAAATACGTAGTCAAGACCGAGTGCATCTGCTAAATGCCGGCATACTGCACGGTAAAAGTCGATGCCTGCCAGTGAAGCATAATCGGTTGCCAGAGCCGTCAAGGCATCCTGCACCACATGCTGACGAGTAATATCCTGTACGGTGCCAAGCGTCATGGGTCGGCCGGAACTGTCGACCACTCGGTTTTCCGCCCGCACATGGATGAACTTGACGCGACCATCCGGCATCAGCAGACGGTGCTCAATATCATAGGGAGAGGCACTCTCAAGCGCGTTGCTGTAGGTATCCTTCAAACGCTCCAGGTCATCGGGGTGCACGCGCTCCCAGGCGCGGCGATAGACCACGGCAGGGTCTTCATTTTCGTCAATCTCCAGAATATGCCGCATCTGACTGGAGCAGACCATTTCACCCTTTTCGTGATCGAGCACCCAGCTGCCAACCTTGGCAATGCGCTGCGCCTCTTCAAGCTGGTAGCGGCTTTCTTCCAGTGCCCGGTTGGCCGCGGCACGCTGCTTTTCGAGCTCTTTTCGGTGTCTGATATTGCGTATCAGCAGCACGATCACCAGCGCCTGCACCAGCAAGCCTGCCAGCAGCAACAGGAGCTGGTGCTTGCGGTTTTGTTCGATTTGCCCCACCTGGGCATCCACCATCTGCTCGAGCCGCTCCTGGTAGTGCCAGAGGTCGGCCGCCTGGTGGCGTCCGGGCGTGATGTCGTTGATGATGGAGTACAGGAGCGAGCGCCCGTCAAAGGTGTAAGGCCTTGAATAGACTTCTACGGTCCTGACCTCACCATCGGCCAGACGGTGCCGGAAAATGAAGTAGTTACGCCCTTCCGATTCAGCCAGTGCACGCTCGGCCTTGACTTGCTCCGGCGTGAACGTGTTGATGTCCTGAATACTCATGGACTCGAGCTGTTGCTTCGAATAGCCATAGAAAGCGGCTGAGGCTGCGTTGGAGGCAACGATCCGGCCGCTCTCGGGCTCGATCAGCAGCATGGGGAGGTTGGCTTCCGTGAAGACCGCCTTGAAGTCGGGGCCGTCGGACAGCTGTGTCTCGGCAACTGCCTGGGACGACAGTATGAAGACCGCGCAAATAAGCGGGTAGATCAGCCTGACTGCTCGACTGAGTGCGGAGAAAAGCAAATGGAAGGCTCCACAAGGACTATTATTATGAAGCCAAACTACCGAATTACCGTTCGGGACTCAAGCAAAGATCAGTGTCCACTGTCAGCATCCGTTCACACTTTGACCAGCATCATGCCGAGGGCGGATCAAACCGCCCCCGGCTGCTCGCTGACACGGTCAACAATGTGCTCACCGATGGGAATGGCAGATGTCGCCGCCGGTGATGGCGCGTTACATACCACCAGGCTCCGGCTCGATTGTACGAACAGGAAATCATCCACCAGTGAGCCATCGGGCGCAACGGCCTGAGCACGCACACCGGCCGGATAGGGACTGAGGTCATCCAGTGTCAGTTGAGGGCAGTACTTGCGCACCTGCTCCAGATATCCCCGCCTGAACAGGCTGTTTTTCATCTCCATCAGGCCCGGCCTGAGGTTGCGTGCCAGCATTTTCAACAAACCGGGATACATCAGCATCTCGGCCGTGTCCTTAAGGCTGATATCGGTCTTGCGGTAGCCCTCTCGCTTGAACGCCAATACCGCGTTGGGCCCCACCGTCACTGTTCCATCGATCATCCGTGTCAGATGCACGCCCAGAAACGGCAGGTCGGGGTCGGGAATCGGGTAGATCAGGTGGTTAACAATCCCGTTGTGCTGTGGCGGCAGCAGGAAGTACTCTCCCCGAAAAGGGATGATCTTGAAGGCCGGTGTTTGCCCCAGCATGCGGACAATTCGATCCGACATCAGGCCCGCACAGGCCACCATAAAACCACCCGTAAACTCACCTTGTGAGGTGTCTACCCTGATCTGATCAGGCTGTTCATTGATGGCTCGCACCTCGGTGCCAAAACGCACATCGCCGCCTTCAGCCTCGACCAGCTCAGCCATCTTTTCGCAGATGCGGGTATAGCTGACAATACCGGTCGAGGGCACGAAAATGCCCCCAACGCCGGTGATGTTGGGCTCCCGTGCCTTTAACTGGTCGGCATCCAGCACTTCAATAGACAGCTCGTTTTCAGCACAGCGGCCGATCAGCCCCTGCATCCGCTCAAGCTCCACTTCATTGGTGGCGACCAGCAGCTTGCCACATTCATCAAAGGGAATGTCATGTTCACGGCAAAAAGCCTTGGTGGCTGCATTCCCCGCCTTGCAAAAGCGCGCCTTCAGGCTGCCCGGCTTGTAATATACGCCGGCGTGAATGACGCCGGAGTTGTGTCCAGTCTGATGGCGGGCCGGCGCTGGCTCCTTTTCAAGCACCAGCACCCGTTTGCCGGGAAAACGCTGCTGCAACTGGCGGGCCGTCGACAACCCGAGGATGCCGCCGCCCACCACAATATAGTCATACTGGTTTTGCATGGTGTTATCCCTTCACCTCTACCGCCGGAGCCAGCGAGCGGCTGTAGATGAACAGGCCCACGAACGCCGCTGCGGCAATCAGATCATATGCCAGTTGCCCATGCGGCCAGAGCAGACCGACGGCGCAGGCACCACTGATCACCCTGAATACCGGATTCAGCGGCCCTTCCAAATACCCTTCCATAAAGCCGACAAAGGCATAGAGACCCAGGACACCGAACAGGAAAATCGTCAGAACCTCTTCAACACTGCCACCAATAAAGCCGGTGTAGGCAAACAGCAGCGGTACGATATACAGCCCCTTGGCAATTTTCCAGGCAGTGAAACCGGTCTTCATTGGAGGCGTGCGCGCAATGGCTGCCGCCGCAAAGGCGGTCAGACAGACCGGCGGTGTCACATTGGAGTCCTGCGACAGCCAGAAGATAATCATGTGTGCCGCCAGCAGGATCATGCCCAGCTTCTCGGCATCAATGGCCTGATCCAGCAGCTGCCCCTTGAAATCGGGCGGCACCTGTTCCAGCAGTCCCGTGGCCTGTGCCTCACTCATGGGCGCAGCCAGTGCCGTCAGGCTGTTGGGATCGACCAGCATGAAGATGGCACGTGCCGCCTCGGGCAGGTTGCCGTTGATCATCAGCTCCAACAGTTCGCGTTCTGCCATCAGGCTGTACAGCGCCGGTGCCGACAGGGTTGCCAGTACAATGTAGGCCGCCGTGACCGGAAGCCCCATGCCCAGCACCAGTGATGCCAGTGCCACCAGCACCAGTGTGATCAGCAGACTGCCGCCGGCCCAGTCGGTCACCATCAACGAGAAGGTGTTGCCGATGCCGGTCATGGCGACAACGTTGACGACCAGGCCAACGGCCACAAGCAGCATCGCGGTTGTCGCCATGTTACGAGAGCCCTGCGCCAGTGCATCCAGAATATCGCGCAGGCCCATTTTCTTCGGTGAGATCCAGGACGCCAGCACCACCGAAATAATCGAGATACCGGCCGCATAGGTGGGTGTAAAGCCATAGATCAGCAGCGCCACCAGCACAACCAGCGGCAGCAGGCAGTGCCAGCCCTCCTTGAGCACTTCTCGCACCGGACGCACATCCATCTCAACCGCATGCGCATGACTGCGACGTGCCTCAACGCGCACATAGAAACCGACCGACAGGAAGTACAGCAGCGCCGGCAAGGCCGCAATGGCGATGATTTCAACATAGGGAATCTGGGTGTAGGACGCCATGATAAAGGCACCCGCCCCCATCACCGGCGGCATCAACTGACCACCGGTTGATGCAGCCGCTTCGACCCCCGCCGCAAACCGGGACGGAAAGCCGGCCTTGCGCATCAGTGGAATGGTGATGACACCGGTCGACACGGTGTTGGCAACAGAGGAGCCCGATACAGAGCCCATCAGGCCGGAGCCCAGTACCGCAACAAAGCCGGGGCCACCAATCATGCGGCCGGCTGCACAGCGGGACAGCTCGATAATAAAGTCGCCGGCACCCGATTTAACCAGAAAGGCGCCGAACAGAATAAACATGAATACGTAGGTCCAGGAGATACGGGCAATGGAGCCGAACATCCCCTCGGACGAGAAATAACTGCGATAGAGCACGGTTTCCAGACTCAGGCCCGGAAAATTGAACATGCCATCGACATACTGCCCCCACCAGAACACATAGGTCAGCGAGAACAGGATCAGACAGGGAATAAACCAGCCTGTGGTACGGCGGGTCATTTCCAGCGCCACCAGAATGGCAACAACTGCCACCACCCAGTCAGTGGCAATAAAGTGAACGCCGCGCTCATAGAGCGCATCTTCAAATGCTATCAGGTAGATCGTGGTTGCTATGGCCACCAGGCCGATGACGACATCAATGGCAACCGTCCAACGGGCATGCCCATGCTTTCTCGACAGCGGCACCATCAGGGCACACATGAGTGCGAAACCGGAAAAGTGGATCGCCGACACCCAGAGCTCGGACAGCGTGCCGAGGGTGTTGAAATAGATATGGGCCAGGGCAAAGAGTACACCGGCCCAATAGACGAAGCGCCCGGTCGGTCCTTGCTCATCACGCTGAGTCAGCTCCATGGATTTAAGCTGTTCAGCGGTTTGCTGGTCGGTTTGTGGGGAAGCAGACATCACTTCATTCCTGAATACAGCGGTTACGGAAAAGGATCGGCCAAAAATGGCCGATCCCTGAGAAGCGGGTTATTCAGCGATCAGGTGATCCGGAATGCTGATACCCATTTCACGGTAGTAGCGCGCAGCACCCGGGTGCAGCGGAACCGGCAGACCGGCAATCGCTTTTTCCAGCGCCATGGCTTTGGTCGCTTTGTGGATGCTGTTCAGGAACGGCAGGTTTTCATAGACGGTTTTGGTCAGCAGGTAGACATCTTCTTCGCTGATGTCATCACGCACGGCCAGGAAGTTCGGCTGTGCCATGGTGTTGATGTCTTTGGTCTGACCCGGATAGGTGTTGGCCGGGATCACGTAACGGGTCCAGAGCTGATAGTTGCCATTGGCTTCTTTCATCTGCTCGTCAGTGAAGTCCAGCACGCGAATGTCATCGCCCATGGCCGCATAGGCACGGGTAATGGCTGAAGCCGGCACGCCTGCCGGAATGTTCATGCCATCGATGGTGCCGTTCTGCAGCGCATCGGCAGAGGCGCCATAGCCCATGTGTGCCAGGCTGAAGCCATCAACGTTGATCCCCAGGTTGCCCAGAATAGTGCGGCCTGAGCCTTCAGTACCGGAGTTTTTCTTGCCGATGGAGAACTTCTCGCCTTCGAGACCTTTCAGGTCACTGATGGTGCCGGTCTGAGCGTACTTGCTGCGAACCACGAAGTGCTCAACGTTCTGCCACAGCATGCTGACAGAGCGCAGGTTTTCCTGCTTGCCGGAGGCTTCCATGGCACCTTCACCACTCCACGCCCAGGCACCGTAGAGGCCCTGCAGGATCGCAAACTGTGCTTCGTTCTCACGCAGCAGCTTGATGTTCTCACCGGAGCCGGCGGAGTTGATGGCCGACATGGAAATGCCCTGAGTCGGCTCCAGCTTCACCTTGGTCAGGGTCGCCAGCGCAACACCCACGGGATAGTAGGTGCCACCGGTTGAAGCGGTTGCCAGAATGTAGGAACGGTTGTCATCCGCCGCCTGTGCAAGACCGGCCGGGCCCGCAACGGCGCCAACAGCCATGGAGAGCCCAATCGCCTTGATGAGAGTGCGTTTGCCAAGATTCATATTGATTCCTCAGGTTGTCGTTTTCATTGTTGTTAAAGACACCTGTAGGAATAGCAGAAATCGGGCCAACTCACCCAAAAACCATATCTATTTGATTTAAAAGATATTTACAAAAGGACCAAAAGCTGAATAAGCAAAAAACAGCCGAAACCCCGGCAATACGATAAGCAAAAATCGGCCTATTCCTCGGTAAAATCAGCCCGATTCAGCCCATAGCGCACCATTTTCTGGTTCAGCGTTCGGCGGGGCAGATCCAGTGCTTCCATCACGGCCTTGATATTGCCCCGGTGCTTTTCCAGCGCCTCCCGTATCAGGCGTGCCTCGTAATCGGCGACCTGAACCGCCAGTGGCAGATTGGGCCGTGTCACCACCGGCTTGAACTGCATCTGCTGCTGGCGGGACAGAAGATCCACCAGGCTGGCACGGGGGTCGATGGCATAACGGATCGCGATGTTCTTCAGTTCACGCACGTTCCCGGGCCAGGCATAGGATTGCAGCGCATCAATATCATGATCTGACAGAGTACGCGGCTCACGATCATGATCGACGGCGCCCCGATGCACATAGTGTGCGAACAGCAGCGGTACATCCTCAATCCGCTCACGCAAAGGGGGAATGTGCAGCTCGGACACGTTCAGGCGGTAGAAGAGATCTTCCCTGAAGTTGGGATCATCCCGCAGATCGACCTTGGCAGCGGCAATAACACGCAGATCCACCGGAATCGGAGCATTTGCGCCCAGCCGTTCGATCTGATGCTCCTGCAATGCACGCAGTACCTTCACCTGCAGGTTCAGCGGCATGCTTTCAATCTCATCGAGAAAGAGTGTGCCCTTGCTGGCGTACTCGAACTTCCCGATACGGCGCTTGGCAGCATGGGTAAACGCGCCCGCTTCATGGCCGAACAGCTCACTTTCGATCAGGTTTTCCGGAATGGCGCCGCAGTTGATCGGTACGAAGTGGTGCCGGGCACGGTTGCTGTAGTCATGCAGGCACTGCGCAACCAGCTCCTTGCCGGTTCCCGTTTCACCATAAATGATCACATTGGTGTCCAGCTCGGCCAGAGCAAGCAGCTCATTCCTGACCCGCTGGATCGCTGGCGAGATCCCGATCAGCCGTGCATCCAGCCCGCTGCGGCTGGCCAGATTCTGCTGCAGACGCAGGTTCTCAAGCGTGAGTCGGCGCTTTTCACAGGCGCGCTGAATTCGCTCGACCAGACGGTCAGGGACATAGGGCTTTTCGATGAAATCATAGGCACCGGCACGCATCGCATCTGTCGCCATGTCCACATCACCATGCGCCGTCAGGAGGATAACCGGCAGATCCGGAGCGCGTTGCAAGGCTTCCCGCATCAATTCAAGCCCATCCATGCCCGGCATACGCACATCCGTCAGCAGGACTGCATCCGTTTCGGGCGTGATCCTGGCCAGCGCAGCCTCAGCAGCCTCATAGGCTTCCACTTCAAAGCCTGACAGCTCCAGCCACTGGCTGGTCGCTTCACGCACCATCGCTTCATCATCCACCAGCATGACGCGACCCGGCATCATCATTCGGTTGTCTCCTGCTCATCAAACAAGGGCACGGTTAGCCTGAAGCAGGCCCCCTGCTCTGTATCCATAATTTCGATTTCGCCGCCCAGGTCTCGCAGAATGCTGCTGACGATCGCCAGCCCCAGCCCGAGCCCCTGCCCTACCTCCTTGGTGGTAAAAAAGGGCTCAAACAGGTGACCGCGATGTTCCGGCGCTATTCCCGGGCCATTGTCCGCTACCTCCAACACAACACGCCCGGCCTCAGGGGCCATCACCTGAATGCGCAGCCGGTGTTCACCGCTCTGCGTGGACATGGCATCACAGGCATTCTTGATCAAGTTGATCATGACCTGCTCATAGCGTGCGTTATCACCTGCCACACGCAGCCCGGCTTCCGGTTCCTGATAGTCCAGCTTCAGCTTCAGTTCTTCGAAACGGCCCCGAAACATCTGCAATACCTGATTCAGCATCTGGCGCAGGCACACCGGTTCAATTCGCTCGGGCTTGCGATAGGCAAAGGTCTTGAGCTGACCGGTGATCAGGGCCATGCGATCCAGCAGCTCTTCCTGTTGCCTGAGGTTGCGTGTCAGTGCCTCGGGTTGCTCCAGCAGGCGCTTTGCGATGGCCAGGTAGGTTCTCATGGCCGTCATGGGCTGGTTCAGCTCGTGCACAACCGATGCGGACATCCGCCCCAGCGCCGCCAGCTTGCCGGCCTGTACCAGCTCGGCCTGAGCTTCCTCCAGTGCTCGCGTGCGCTCTACCACCTTTTGCTCCAGTGATTCATTGGCTTCACGCAGCGCCTGTTCAAGCCGTTTGCGGCGACTGATATCGATCACGGTGACCAGATAGCCCAGTTCAGGGTGGCGGTCCATCTGCCGAATGGAAATCATCATCGGGAAAGCCGAACCATCCCCTCGCTGCCCCACCACTTCCAGTCCGGTCAACGGCTGAAACCGCTCCGTTCCCAGTGCATCCAGCGCTGTCTTGAGGGGCCGCGCATCGAACCCCTTACCCAGAAACTCCATTACCGGGCGGTGACGCACCAGCTCCACGGAAACGCCAAAGATCTGCATCCCCATCGGGTTTATCAGTTCGATGCGACCGGAGCGGTCAATGTGAATGAGCCCCACCTGAGCGGTATTGATAATATCCCGCTGCTGCTCTTCACTGCGCGCACGCTCCAGCATCTGTTGCCGCTGCAGGCGCTTCTTGTGCCGTGTCTCCCGCAGATACAGCAACAGCAGGGCCAGCGCCACACCCGAGATGAGTACGGCACCGATCAGTATGCGCGAGCGGTTCAACGCCGGTCGAATATCCGTCAGCACCGCCACCTGCCATTGCAGATCATCCAGCACAACACGCTGCAGCAGCCATTGCCGCCCGCCTTCACCCACCAGCTGCAACGCGGTACCGTCACTCAACGTGTAGGTGTCTACGGTTGGCAGTGGCCACACCGGGGCAGTACCCAGAATCAGCTCGCCCCCCGGTGACTGGACGACAAGCGGGTGATCAATCGACAGCTGCGCACGCAGTTGCGCCATATCC
Organism: Marinobacterium alkalitolerans; assembly: GCF_017776525.1. Classification (GTDB taxonomy): domain Bacteria; phylum Pseudomonadota; class Gammaproteobacteria; order Pseudomonadales; family Balneatricaceae; genus Marinobacterium; species Marinobacterium alkalitolerans. Next base: position 99,947 of record NZ_JACVEW010000005.1, on the reverse strand, counting down.
AGTCGCATGACCGCGACCCCTGCCAGCCGGTCGGTATAGATGGGCGCCGACATGTACAGGCTGGCCAAATCGTCATCCGGCCGGAGCCTCAGCTCCAGCCCCTGCTCCCCGGCCAGCGCCTGGGTAAAATAGCGGGAGTCACGGTCAGGGCTGCGCGGGTGTGCGCTGGGTTCACGCCAGTTGCTGTAGGCCAGCGGCTGCCCGCTGCGATCCAGCACATACAGCGCGGTTGACCCCGCCACCAGATTCAGCTGCTCCAGCACACGGTTCACCGTTGCCTGATGACTGCTGGCCGGCTGCTCCAGCAGGCGGTGCACATCCGTATTCTGCGCAACCAGAAAAGGCAGGTAATTGTATTGACCCAGCACCTTGCGCATCTGGCTGATACTGGCCAACAGCCGGTCGCCCCCTTGCACGTGCAGGGCAGACAGCGCCCACTCTCTGGACAGCGCACCTGCTCCCAGCGCAGCCGCGAGAATAATCAGGGCATAGAGGGTTGCGGCCAACCAGAGGGGCAGGCGTTTCAGGCGCGATAAACCCGTGTTCAACGAAGACTCCCGGTCAGACCGTTTCAAGGCGGGGTGCCGTGCCAGCCGTCACCTGCTCGTTCCAGGCAGCCGGTTCCAGCATCTCGCCCCGCGCATCATATGCCGGGTAGGCCAGCCTGCGGCGGCGGCAAAACTCGGCAACGCGCGGATGGCGTGCTTCAAACAGTTTACGTGCGATCCACTCTTGCGACATGCGTGACTGATCATAAAGCCCCGCTTTCAAGCGCTGATCGATCACCTCAGCCAGAATGATGCCCGCTGCGGTGGAGACATTCAGGGAGCTGACCACCCCCTGCATGGGAATAATGACATGTTCATCGGCCAACTCGGCCGCACGGGGACTGATCCCCTCCTTCTCGGCCCCCATCACAATGGCACAGGGCAGAGTGTAATCCACCTCTCGGTAGGACACGGCCGTGTCGGACAGGTGTGCCGCATAGACCTTCATTCCCTGCGTGCGAACCTGCTCAACCGCTGCATCAATGGTCTCGTGCAGCCCCACATCCAGCCAGCGATCCGAGCCCAGAGCGGTCCCCCGGTAGTTGTGGTATCCCTCTTTGGGCTTGACCACCTGAACCTCGGCAATGCCCGCCGCGTCACAATTGCGGATCAACGCCGAGATATTGCGCGGCTTGTGGACCTGTTCAGCAATCAGGGTGAGATCGGGTTGCCGGCGGGCCAGCACCGACAGGAGCTTTTGTTCACGTTCAGGGGTCATATGGGCATTCCTCCAACGGCCAGCAACAGTAGCAAATACGGATATCTTTTTCAGCTGATCACCGGGTATGCCATAATACCGCCTCCGTTTTTCAGCCGACGTATGGACACCATGACCCAGAACACCATCATCGCCTATCAGGGCCATCAGGGCGCTTACTCTCACCTGGCCTGCCGCCGCGTGCATCCGGAATTGACTCCCAAGGCCTGCGAATCCTTTGTAGAAGCGATGTTTATGGTGGAACGCGGTGAAGCGCGACTGGCCATGATTCCGCTTGAAAACTCCACGGCTGGGCGCGTCGAAGAGATCTACCGACTGATGCCGAAAACCCGCCTGCATGTGATTGGCGAGCACTTCGAGCCGGTCAACCACTGCCTGCTGGCGCTGCCGGGCACCCGGCTGGAGGATGTAAAAACGGTTTCTTCACACCCTCAGGCGCTGGCGCAATGTGCTGAAAACCTGCGCGCACTGGGGATTGAACCGATTGCTGCACTGGATACGGCGGGTTCAGCCGCCGAACTGGCCGAGAAGCGCCAGCCGGGCCACGCGGCCATTGCGTCCAGTCTGGCGGCAGAGCTGTACGGGCTGGACGTGCTGAAGGAAAACTTTCAGGACAAGACCGGCAATACCACCCGCTTTATCATCCTGTCCAAGGACCAGATGATCCCGCCACTGGATGGAAACATTCGCTACATGACCTCGCTCATGTTCCGGGTACGCAACATTCCGGCCTCCCTGTACAAGGCGCTGGGCGGATTCGCCACCAACGGCGTCAACATGGTGAAGCTTGAGAGCTACATGGCCTCGGAAACCATGCAGGTTTCCAGCTTCCACCTGGATGTGGAAGGCCATCCCCATCAGCAGGCCATGAAATTCGCCATGCAGGAACTGAACTTTTTCGCGGAAGAGGTGCGGGTCATCGGCACGTACGAAGCCCACCCGTTCCGGTTCAGCCATATGAACCTGGAACTCTAGGCTCGTTTTATTCCGCACTGCACAAAAGAACTAATTTCTAAGACTCAAATAGTCTAAAAGCAGCATTGTGCAATGCAACAAAATGGACGATAGTTAAGGTGTCCTGTCCAGCAGGACGCGAGAGAGCTGGCTCTTGCTCTTCCTCGAAACTCTCTCGCATCCCTTCCAACTCTGGCCGTTTGAGTTGTTTGCACTTTGCTGCCCCTCTTCTCAGGAAGAGGGGCCTTTTTTATGCTGCACTGCACTCACCCCGCAGGCTTATCACCATTCTGTCACGCACAGCCTCCGGCTGGTCATACAGCGCAGTCAGGTGCTGCAATTTGGTAAATGCCGCTTCAGGCGTCATATCCATACCGGGTATCACACCGATTCCGTTCAGCAGGGATCCGCTGGCATAGGCGCCCTGAGCCACCCGACCCTGATGACACTGGCTCAGATTGACCACTGTCAGCCCCCGTTCGACGGCGCTTCCCAGCACTTTCAACAGCGCCGGATCATCCGGTGCATTACCGACCCCGTAGGTTGTCAGCACCATGCCCTTGAGGCCCGGCTGAGTGCACAAGGCTTCAAGCATCGATGCCTGCATGCCCGGATAAAAGCCCAGCATGGCCACAGACCCGCTCTGGCAGGGTGAGATTTCAAACCGGGTGGGCGCCGCCGGCAGCAACAGCTCCGGCCTGATACCAAGCTCTATCCCGGCCTCACCGAGCCAGGGGAAGTTGGGCGAGTCGAAGGCCGCCAGCGCGTTACTGCTGACCTTGCGACAGCGATTGCCGCGCATAATGCGACCGTTAAAACACACACATACTTCCGCCAGATCATCCCGCGCAGCCAGTTGCAGCGCGGTGATCAGGTTATCCATGGCATCGCTGCGTGCCTGACTGAGCGGAATCTGCGAGCCGGTCAGCACGACCGACTTATCCTGCTGCGGCAGCATGAACGACAGCGCAGAGGCCGTGTAGGCCAGGGTATCTGTCCCGTGCAGTACCACGAAACCGTCATACCGCTGCCAGTGCTGCTCAAGCATCCGAGCAATACGGCTCCAGTCTTCAGGCACCAGGCTGGCGCTGTCCAGCGGCTGCTCAAACTCGAGCACGTCAAAGTCAGGCAGGCGCTTGTCGTTCAGCCGCGATCTGAGCGCCGCTTCAAAGCCGGACTGGGGTACATACCCCTGCTCCGACGACACCATGCCGATCGTGCCCCCCGTATACAGCACCAGCACCCGGCTCATGACGCAAGCACCGCCGGCGACAACATGGCACGCGGGCTGAGAATCGCGTCCAGCTGTTCTTCATCCATCAGGTTCTCGGCCAGCACCAGCTCGCGCACGGTGCTGCCGCTTTGCAGCGCACGTGAGGCGATACGCGTGGAGTTGGCGTAACCGATATGCGGCACCAGCGCGGTGATAATACCGATACTGTTGTCGACGTGACGCTCACACTGCTCTCGATTGGCTTCGATCCCTTCGATGCAGCGTTCTTCCAGCATTCGACAGGCAGAGGTCAGCATTTTGATGGAGTTCAACAGGTTGTACACGATCAGCGGCTCCATGGCATTCAACTGAAGCTGTCCCGCTTCCGCCGCCAGGGTCACGGCCAGATCCGAGGCGATGACCTGATAGGCGGTCTGGTTGACAGCTTCCGGGATCACAGGGTTTACCTTACCCGGCATGATAGACGAACCTGGCTGCATCGGGGGCAGATGAATCTCGGCAAGGCCGGTGCGCGGACCACTCGAGAGCAGACGCAGGTCGTTACACATCTTACCCAACTTGATGGCAAAACGCTTCAGGATGCCTGAAAACATCACGAACGCGCCCATATCGGAGCTGGCTTCAACCAGGTTACTGGCCGATACAATCGGCTTGCCCGAGATTTCCGCCAGGCGTGAAACCGCCAGCGCCTGATACCCGGCCGGCGTATTGATACCGGTGCCGATCGCGGTACCGCCAAGATTCACCTCGCACAGCAGGCGCGATGCCTCATGCAGACGATCGATATCCTCCCGCAGGTTTACCGCAAAAGCTTCAAACTCCTGCCCCAGCGTCATGGGAACGGCATCCTGCATCTGGGTACGACCCATCTTGACGATATCCGCAAAGGCCACGCCCTTGCGCTCAAGGGACGCAATCAGGCTCAAAATCGATTGCTCCAGCGGCTCGGCAGCAAACTGCACCGCCAGATTGACCGCTGTCGGATAGGCATCATTGGTTGACTGGGATCGGTTCACGTCATCATTGGGGTGCAGGTGCTGGTATTCGCCTTTTGCGTGCCCCAGTTTCTCCAGCGCCAGGTTGGCAATCACCTCATTGGCATTCATGTTCGTGGATGTGCCGGCGCCGCCCTGGATCAGGTCCACCACAAACTGGTCATGCAGCTGACCCTGAATGATGTCTTCACAGGCCGCCATGATGGCATCTGCCTTGCGCCCCTCCAGCACACCCAGCTCCCGGTTGGCCCAGGCGGCAGACGACTTGACCATCGCCAGCGCACGGATAAAGGCCGGGAAATGGCTGATGGGCACGCCCGTAATGGAGAAGTTATTGAGTGCACGCTGTGTCTGGATGCCGTACCAGGCATCACGCGGCACCTCCAGATCACCCAAAAGATCGTGTTCAACACGCATCATCATGCTGTCAGGCTCTTGATAGAAATTGAAAAAGGCCCGGCCTTGCAGCCGGGCAAGAGGTCGGAAAAGGTTCAGCTCAGGGATTCAGCAGGCGCCTTGGCCGTTTTGCCGGCAATACGCTCAAGGTCTTCAGGTTCGATTTCCCAGGCTGCCGCATCCAGGTCCATATCCTTGAACCGCTTGGCATCGAACACCGGCTGGTCATATCCCTGTGCAATCTGCTCGTCGAAATCACGCATGATGCGCAGCCCCGGCTTCATCAGCCCGATCAGGGCGATCAGGTTCACCAGCGCCAGCAGGCCCATGGTCACATCGGCGAATCCGAACACGGTGCTCAGATCAGTGGTCGCGCCCCAGCACACCAGGCCGATGATGACCACGCGGAAGCCGTTGAACAGGTTCTGATTCTCGGTACTGAAAAAGTTGAGGCTGTTCTCGCCCAGATAGTAGTTGTACAGAATGGTGCTGAAACCAAACAGGAACAGCGCCACGCTGACGAATGAGCGCCCCCATTCACCGATATGATCCGCCAGCGCCGCCTGCGTCAGTGCAACGCCCTCTACATCACTTGCACCTGCCGGATCGTAAATGCCGCTCAACAGAATGATAAATGCCGTAGCGGAGCAGATGATCAGCGTATCGATGAAGACGGAAAAGGCCTGCACTACGCCCTGATTGGCCGGGTGCGGCACGTAGGCCACTGCCGCCACGTTGGGCGCACTGCCAAGACCGGCTTCGTTGGAGAACAGGCCACGCTTGACCCCCATCAGGATCGCCGCGCCGATGCCGCCACCCACTACAGGCTCAAGCCCAAAGGCACTTTTCACAATCAATGTAATCACGGCGGGAATCTGCTCCAGATTCATGCCCAGCACCACAAACGCCAGCAGCAGGTAGCCACCCGCCATGATCGGCACCAGTATCTCGGCCACACGGGCGATCCGCTTGACGCCGCCGAAAATGATGATGCCAACAATCATGGCCAGACCGATGCCGGTGTAATACACGGGTACACCGAAGGCATCACCCACAGACGTTGCCACCGCATAGGACTGCAGTGCCGTAAAGCCGAAACCAAAGGTAATCAAAAGCAGAATCGAATAGAGGCCCGCCAGCCAGATCCAGCGCTTGCCAAGCCCTCGCGCGATGTAGTGAGCCGGGCCGCCACGGTAGGTTCCGTCAGGCTCTGCCTGTTTGAAGGTTTGCGCCAGGGTGCATTCGAGGAAGCTGGTCGCCATCCCCATCATGCCTACCACCCACATCCAGAAAATGGCGCCCGGTCCACCCAGGGTAATCGCCACGGCAACACCCGCAATGTTGCCACCGCCCACACGCCCGGCAACGGACAGCAGAAGCGCCTGGAATGAACTCAGGTGTCCATGCTTGTCTTTTTTGAACGCCTGACTGGCGCTCAGGATTCGGAACATGCGCCCGAAGTAACGAAACTGCACAAAGCGTGAGGCGAGCGTAAAACCCACACCCACGAAGATCAGCAAGGCGATCAAAACCTTGCCCCACAGAAGATTGCCCAGAAATTCCAACATGCTCTAGCTCCGCTATTGTTGTTGTATGCGAGCGGCACATTTAACCAACAACCCGGGCCTGTTAGAATTTGGCATTCTGGATACACACTGGTGCATATTGGCGCACTAAAAGCACCTGTAAGCACCAGTGCACACTGACGCACCTTGACCGATCACACCCGGAGCACACGCTTGAAAGACGACTTTGCGCAGAACCTGAGGCTGCTGTGCAGCTACCACAAGTCAATTGCGGATGTCTGTCGGCAGCTGAATATCAACCGCCCGCAGTTCAACCGCTACCTGAGCGGTCGTTTCATGCCGGCCGCGCATGTCCTGAGACGTATCTGTGATTTCTTTGGCGTGGAACCCCACGAGATTCAACTGCCGCACAGCCAGTTCCAGCGCCTGGTACAGGTGAGGCCGCACCAGGCCTCAACCAGCCCGGCCGAGCAGGACACGATCAGCCGTCACATCGATCACCTGCTGCATGCAGGCCATCAGGGGCTGGATCGCTATCTGGGATACTATTTCGAGTACTACCTGTCCATGTCGACACCGGGCCAGTTGATTCGCACGCTGGTGTGTCTGGAGCGGCAAGAGGAGCACGTGGTCTTCCAGCGGACCGAGCGCATGCGCGCGACACAACACCAGCCACCCTGCCATAACCGCTACCAGGGCGCTGCCGTTATGCTGAGCGATCGACTGTTTCTGGTCGATTATGAAACCCTGAATCGCCACGAGCTGACGCAAACCATCCTCTTTCCCAGCTTCAGAAACCGGGTTACACGTCTGACGGGGCTGCGCATTGGCGTGTCGGACAACAGCGAGCGCATGCCCTGTTGCACCCGGGTGCTGTATGAATTTCTGGGAACGGATATCAACGTGCGCAAGGCGATGGCACTTTGCGGACTGCACGCACTGGATGACCCGGAGCTGGACCCGTCAATCATCGCAGCGGTGAGTAATGAAATGGCGCCCCACGAAATGCATTTCCGGGCACGCCATAACACTGGTGGGTAAAGCCGGTTTGCAGCCGGCCCGGTTCAGTCTGAGGCGCCCTGCTGCGAGCGTCGGCGTTGGGCTTCGCGCTCAGCCAGCTTGCGTTCGCGACGCGCCTCAATCGACTCATGGGCATCGGCACCGATGTGCGCCTCTCCACGCTCACGGGCCAGTTGCGCCTGTTTCTCACGCTGACGAAAACGCTCGCGCTGCCGTTCGGTCAGTCGGTCATGGCAGTGCGGGCAGCTTACGCCCTGCTCGTACTGCTCACTGCGCTTGTCTGCCTCGGTGATGGGCATGCGACAGGCATGACACTGATCGTACTGTCCCTTCTCCAGACGATGATTCACCGAGACACGATTGTCGAACACAAAGCATTCACCCTCCCAGAGCGATTCTTCTTCCGGCACCTCTTCCAGGTACTTCAGAATCCCCCCTTCCAGGTGATACACCTCCTCAAATCCCTTTTCCTTCAGGAATGCCGTCGACTTTTCACAACGGATACCGCCGGTACAGAACATGGCAACCTTCTTGTGCCGGCTCGGGTCGAGTGACTGATCAACATACTCTGGAAACTCGCGAAAGGTTTCGGTCTCCGGATTGATCGCGTTCTTGAACGTGCCGATCTGCACCTCGTAGTCATTGCGCGTATCCACCAGCACAACCTCAGGATCGCTGATCAGGGCGTTCCAGTCACGCGGCTTGACGTAAGTGCCGACCACCCGCTTGGGATCAACCCCCTCGACTCCCAGCGTCACGATCTCCTTCTTGAGCTTGACCTTGGTGCGGTAGAAGGGGTTGTGGTTGTCCCGGGATTCCTTGTAATCCAGCTCAGCCAAGCGCGGATCGGACTTGAGCCAGTTCAAGACGGCATCAATACCTTCACGGCTACCGGCGATGGTGCCATTGATCCCTTCATGCGCCAGCAGCAGCGTGCCACGCACGCCCTGCTCCAGCATCAGATCCAGCAATGGCTGGCGCAACGCCTCATGGTCTTCAAGGGTGACGAACTTGTATAGGGCACATACTACTGTGCGAGACATGTCAGATTTCCTGTATTGCGGTCCGGATCGCAAATCCGGAGCATTCAGATCAAGAGTGCCCTGAACGACACTCCGAAAGAGATGATGAGAGCAGACTCAGCCCGCCTGCTCGCGCGCAGCCCGCTCCTGCATCTTCTTGAGCACTCGCGATACCGCCACGAAGCCGAAGCTGGCAGTTACCGCTACCGCCGCTCCAAAGCCGCCGGCACAATCAAGGCGCGTGCCGTTTTCCATGGCACTTTTCTGCTGGCATACACTGCCATCCGGCTGCGGGTAGCGCAACTGCTCATTCGAGAACACACACTCCACGGCAAAACGGCGACCGCTGCTGCTGAAGCGGTAATGTCGACGCAGGAAGGAGCGCACCTTGGCGGCCAGCGGGTCGTTTTGTGTTCGCGTCAGGTCGGCCACCTGAATCTGGGTTGGATCCGTCTGCCCACCGGCACCGCCAATGGTAATCACGGGCACCTTGCGACGCTTGCACCAGGCGATCACGGCCGCCTTGTCCTTGACGCTGTCAATGGCATCAACCACGTAGTCCAGACCATCATGCAGAATCTCGTCCAGATTCTCACGTGAGGCAAAGGCTTCCACTTCATGCACCAGACAATCGGGATTCAGGTCCCGAATACGGTCGGCCATGACAGCAACTTTTGACTGTCCAACGGTTGAGCTGAGCGCATGGATCTGGCGGTTGGTATTGGTCACGCAGACATCGTCCAGATCGATCAGGGTGATTTCGCCAATCCCCGAACGTGCCAGCCCCTCAGCCACCCAGGAGCCCACACCGCCAATACCGATGACAGCCACATGCGCCTGCTGAAAAAGTGCCAGCCCATCCAGGCCATACAGCCGGGCCACACCGCCAAACCGCTGTTCGGACGCCTCATTCATCATCGAAGTCGTCCTCGGTGAGTTCGGTCAGCACGGGCTCTCCGCAGCGCACGCAGCGGCCTTCAATAAAGACGATACCGAAGAGTTCATATTCTTCCGGATCCTTCATGCCAAGCCCCAGCGCCTGGCAGTGGTCACACCAGGTCTCATTGAGAAACAGCGCCTGCTCGTCGGCAGGTCGGGCATGGAAGTCGCGCGGGACGCGCTGATTGTCTGTTTTTTGATCAGTCATCATAGGGCGCGCATGATAATGCAGTGATTAAAGGAGTACCAGATCCGGAACGTGCAGCCTGTGACTACCAGTTCATGACCTGTTTGACGAACGGCACCGTGATTTTACGCTGGGCACTGAGGGAGGCCACATCCAGTTTATCGAGTGTAACCAGCAGATGCGCCATATTCCGGCTGCCGTGGTGCATCAGGTAGCGCACCACCTCATCGCTCAACTTGAGCCCTCGAGCAGAGGCACGCGCCTTCAGCGCAATTTCCTTGGTCTCATCATCCAGCGGCTGCAACTGGAACACCATGCCCCAGTTCAGGCGAGACTCCAGATCCGCCAGACGAATTCCCAGCTTGGCAGGTGGCTTGTTGGCCGCGATGATCAACACATGGCCATTGGCACGCATCCGGTTGTAGAGGTGAAACAGCGCCTCTTCCCAAAGCGGGTCACCGGCTATCTGCTCCAGGTTATCGATGCACACCAGGTCCAGCTGATCGAAATCTTCCAGCAGCTGGGGCCCATATTGCTTCAACTCGGCCAGCGGCAGGTAGACCGCACGGCGATGAACCGGGTCAGACGCATGACAGCAGGACTGCAGCAAGTGCGAGCAGCCGGTGCCGGTATGCCCCCAGAGGAATAAATACTGCTCACCCAGACCACTGACCGCCTTTTCCAGCGCAGCACACACCAACCCGTTACGACCCTGCACGAAGTTCTCGAACCGGGCATCGTCTCTGAGGCTGATTCCAAGTGGCAACTGCATGGGCGCAGCTGCTTGGCTTTTCTGTTTCTGTATCACTACTGCTGTCTATGAGCTCAACTATTGACCAGAAGATGTCAGACCGACAATTGAAGCGCGTAACTCTAACACAGAGCGCCCGCAACCTGATAAACTAGCGCGATAATTTTTTAACGAACATCTCCCGCTTTAAAGGTTGACTCACCCATGTCTACAGGTTCTGAAAAAACTTCCCTGAGCTATAAGGATGCCGGCGTTGATATTGATGCAGGTAACGCCCTGGTCGAGCGTATCAAAGGTGTCGCCAAACGTACTGCCCGTCCTGAAGTGATGGGTGGACTGGGTGGTTTCGGTGCACTGTGCGAGCTGCCGGCCGGTTACAAGCAGCCGGTTCTGGTGACCGGTACCGATGGTGTCGGTACCAAGCTGCGCCTGGCAATGGAGTTGAACAAGCACGATACCATCGGTATCGACCTGGTAGCCATGTGTGTGAATGATCTGGTCGTTGCCGGTGCCGAGCCGCTGCTGTTCCTCGACTACTACGCCACCGGCAGCCTCAATGTGGACATGGCCGCCGACGTTGTAACCGGTATCGGTGCAGGCTGCGAGCTGGCCGGTGCTGCTCTGGTGGGTGGTGAAACCGCCGAAATGCCGGGCATGTACGAAGGTGATGACTACGACCTGGCCGGCTTCTGTGTCGGCGTGGTTGAAAAGGACGGTATCATCGACGGCAGCCAGGTTCAGGTCGGTGACGCCCTGATCGGTCTGGCCTCCTCCGGCCCGCACTCCAACGGCTACTCCCTGATCCGCAAGATTCTGGAAGTCACCAACGCGGACCTGCAGCAGCCGGTAGGCGACAAGACCCTGGCCGACGCTCTGCTGGAGCCGACCCGTATCTACGTCAAGCAGCTGCTTAAGCTGATCCGTGAATCTCAGGTCAACGCCCTGTCTCACATCACCGGTGGCGGCCTGCTGGAAAACATTCCGCGTGTACTGCCGGCCTCGGCCAAAGCCGTGATTGACGTTAACTCCTGGGACATGCCGCCGGTATTCCAGTGGCTGCAGGAAGGCGGCAACGTGGACGCCCGCGAAATGTACCGCACCTTCAACTGCGGTGTCGGCATGGTAATCGCTGTTCCGGCCGACAAGGCTGAAGCCGCCATCGCCCTGCTGCAGACTGAAGGTGAAAACGCCTGGCAGATCGGCCAGATCGAAGCCGCTGCCGAGGGCGAAGAACAGGTTGAGCTGCGCGGCCTGGAGGCCTGAGATGGCGCCGAAACGGATCGTAGTACTCATATCCGGTAGCGGCTCCAACCTGCAGGTAATTCTGGACCAGACTCGTGAGGGCAGGATCAACGGCACCGTCGCAGCGGTCATCAGCAACCGCGCCGACGCCTATGGCCTGACCCGCGCTGAGCAGGCGGGCGTTGATGCCCGTCTGCTCGACCACAAGCTGTTTGCCGACCGGGAAAGTTTTGACTCGGCCCTGATCGAGCTGATCGACAATTATCAGCCCGATCTGGTGGTACTGGCAGGCTTTATGCGCATCCTGACGCCGGAGCTCGTGCGCCACTATCAGGGCCGCCTGATGAACATACACCCTTCGCTTCTGCCCAAGTACAAGGGCCTGCACACGCACAGGCGTGCACTGGAAGCAGGGGATGATGTTCACGGCTGCAGCGTGCACTTTGTGACGGAAGAGCTGGATGGCGGACCGGTCATCGTGCAGGCGCGCACCCCCATCATGAAGACCGATACGGAAGACAGTCTTCAGCAGCGCGTTCATACGCTGGAACACCAGATCTACCCCCTCGCGGTGGAGTGGTTCTGCAATGAACGCCTGACCCTTGCATCAGACGGGGTACAACTGGACGGTACCCCGGTGGGCGCTGCAGGTTTCGACTACAGCGCGACCTGATATTGGACAGGAGGCAACGCATGATACGCTCAGGCTTTACCGCTATCCTGGCCGGCTGCATGCTGGCTCTGTCACCCGCCCATGCCGAGGAAATACCCATCACCGGGTTCAAGGCTATCTATACCACGGCTTTCGACATGGGCATCTCCTTGAGTGGTGAGGCCGTGCGTGAACTCAAGCCTCTCCCGGAGGGTGGCTGGCACTTCAGTTCCAGTGCCTCTGCCCTCATGGCCAGCATCAGTGAAAAAACCCGCTTTCACTACCTCCCCTCTGACAGTATTCGCCCTGACAGCTATCGCTATCACCGCAAGGTGCTGGGCAAAAGCCGCAAGGCCAGTGTTGATTTCGACTGGGTACAGCAGCAGGTTACAACGGTGGTCAAGGACAAGCCCTGGAAGATGGAGGTTCCGGCTGGCACTCAGGACAAGCTGAGCTACCAGCTACAGATGCGGCTTGACCTGCTGGCCGGTAAAACCGAGATGACCTATGCGGTCGCGGATGGCGGCAAATTGAAAGAATACCGCTTCAAGGTGACCGGTGAAGAGGAGATCGAAACGCCCTATGGGCGCTACACGGCCGTGCGCGTCATGCGTGACCGCGGGGAAGATGCTGATCGAGAAACACTGATCTGGTTCGCCCCTGAGCTGGATTACCTGATCGTTCGCCTGGAACAGACCGAGTCTGATGGCAAAACCTATGCACTGCTGCTGAAAAAACTGGAGACTTCATGAGCGCAAGCCTGATCGACCTGACCGAACAACGCCTGCTTGAGCGGGAGCAAGCCGCAATGGATGAGCCGGATGAGCTGTTCTACTGCAGCTACCTGATCGGCCATCTCAACCTGGTTGCCGCTGAAGACCCCGCGTCGGATGAAGCCTTTGCTCAGGCCGTCGAAGACAGCCTGAACAGTGCATTCGCCGTTGACCAGCTCAGCGATCAGGACAAGTCCGGCATCAAGTCACTGTGGAAGGATGTTTGCGGCGAAATACCGGCCGCCGCAGCCAACTGATCCTCGACATCCACCACCAGCACCCGATCATCGTCCAGTGCCAGCGTCAGCGTAAAGCAGCGCTGGTTACTGCTGATATCCATGTAGGGAGGCGAGCGCAGGATACGGCGTGAATAGTCTTCCGCCGCCACCAGCTGGTAAAACCACGGCCGCCAGCTCCAGTTATGACCGAGGACACTGGTGTCCGCCTGCCACTGCCCGTCCAGATAGTTGAAGTTGGGCGAAACCTGCACGCCGTTGCGGTTACAGATAAAGCAGCGCAGAATCGCCGTGTCAGGGCAATATTCCCTGAGTGCTTCTTCCCCGCTTCCCTCACGTGATACCAACAACTGCCGCATCGCCAGCAACTGACTGTGCAGACCCTCAAGGTGCCACTGCCGCCGGGCAGACTGCTCCACCATCTGCTCGAGGTAACGCTGGAGCAACTGGTTGACGTGCTCCTGCTTCTCATCACGCGGCATGAATTCGGCAAGTGCCGGTTCAAACAGAAACCCCTGGATGTAACTGGCATTGCACTGCAGCGCCAGATTGAACTCATCAGCGGTCTCGACGCCTTCGAAAATCAGCTTGCAGCCAAGCCGTGATGCCATGTCACCCAGGGTATGCAGCAGTGCACTCTCCTGGTGCCCGAATGCACCACTTTTGAACATGCGCATATCGACCTTGAGCAGGTCCGGGGTAAAGGAGAGCAGTCGGTCCAGCTGCTGAAAGCCGGTGCCAAAGTCATCCAGCGCCACGCGAACACCTGCTTCCCGGTAGCGGCCGGCCAGCGTATGGATCTGGTCCAGATGCCCGCTGTGCTCGGTGATTTCGATGATGACCCGTGCCGGATCCACCCCCAGCTCTTCCATCATCTTGAGCGTTTCAAGCGAGTCGTCCTCGACCACCCAATCCAGCCACTGAGGCGAGATATTCAAGCTGATACAGGTGCCTTCCGGAGCCTCTGACAGCGCTTTCAGCGCCTGGTAACGGACCTGCCGATCCAGCTCCAAACGCTTCTCCAGCGACAGGTTATCGTCGGAGAACAAAGCACCTGCCGATACAATCTTCCCTGATGCATCCTTCTGACGCGCCAGTGCTTCATATCCCAGCACTTGCCCGGTTGCGATCTCGATGATCGGCTGAAACCAGGGAAAGATCGACGTCTGCATGCATACCTCTTCAAAACAGAACTGTGTTGGTGCACATAAGCAATTGTTGGGCCAATTTGGTTCACGCCCCTGTGCGCTGTAGCAGTTTACCCCAGTCGAGCGAAGCCGTCCCGGGTCAAATTTTCACTGCTGTGCTCACCGACAATAAGGTTGTCTTCAATTCGGATCCCACCATAGGGCAGCAGCTCCTCAACCCGGCTCCAGTTGACATCAGAAGCTGCTGGCTGCGTTTTCAGATCAGACAGAAGCTGGGGGATAAAATACAGACCGGGCTCAACCGTAATGGCAAACCCGGCTGCCAGTGGCCGCGTCAGGCGCAGGAACGGGTGTGCTTCTGGCGGTTTGCGCAGCGTCCCCGACGCATCCTGCTGCCAGCCACCCACATCGTGGACCTGCAACCCGAGCAGGTGTCCCAGCCCATGCGGATAAAAACAGCGTGTCACGCCCTGCTCCACCAGCTGCTCTTCACTGCCGTGCACAATATCGAACTGAGCCAACAGCCGCGCGATAACCTGATGCGTCTGTTCATGCAGGCTGACAAAGTCGGTTGTGGCGTTGATCTGGGCACAGAGCGCCTGCTGCTGTTCATCCAGCGCGTCTATCAGGTCCGCAAACAGAGTGCCGGCCGGCGAATGAGTACGGGTAATATCGGCCGCATAACCGTTGTAGCGGGCGCCGGCATCAATCAGCAGCGTCCGGTGAGCCTGAGGCACCACCCGCTGCTGAAACTGATAATGCAGCACCGCCGCGTGTTCATTGAGCCCCACAATGTTGTCATACGGCAGATCAGGCTCGTTATGATCAATCGCATTCAGGTAGGACTGATGAATGGCGTACTCGCTCAGGCCGGACTCAAACCCTTCCCGGGCCGCCCGGTGCCCCTTCACCGCCAGCGCGTTTGCTTCGCGCAGGCAATGCTGCTCCCATTCGGTTTTGATCGCACGGTCAAAGTTCATCGCCTGCATCAGGCCATCGGGGTTCAGGTCCCAATCGCCTTCAGGGAGCGGCTGTTCACTGATAATGGCCGTGCGGGCCGAGCCCAGCGCGCTACGGACCACGGTCAGATCATCATAGGCCGTCCACTCAAATGCCTGCGCCCACTCATCGGCAGGCAAGGCCGGCGTCAGGTGCCAGAAATCACGCGGCGTGTAGTAGAACAGATGCGGCTTGCAACCCGGTCGCAGCAGCAGCCAGCAGTCGGGATGCTGAGTCAGAAAGCTTGCCCAGTACACAAACCAGGGGTTGGGGCGAAACGGGTAGCGGGTGTCGTCCAGAAAATGGTGATGCAAGGCACCCGAACCGATCAGCAACTGCTCATGGCCTGTTGCCGTCAGGTGCTTTTCCAGTGCAGCCTGAAGCTGTTCAAGATGGGAAAAATAAAGCGATATCATTGTGTAAACCTGTCTGTCGAACTGCTCCGGCTGCGGCCGGGCAGGATAAACCCTAGAACGCCAGCGAACCTGTCTGAATGGCCTGTTCAAGAAGCACCCAGAACTGTTTCAGGGTGGATTGAACGTTCTGCCGATTGCGGTAGATGCGTATTTCGACCGGCACCTGCCACTCGGGCCCACCGGCCAGACCCAGACTGCCATGCTCAAGGCTGTTTTGGGCCAGCCGCTGTGGCAGCCAGCCCAGGCCAAAGCCTTCCTTGATCATCGCTTTCACGCTGACGGAGTGTACGTTCTCATTCATGGTCAGCAGCTGAGGCGGCTCGGGGTGTTGCTGGATGAAGCGATCCAGCACCGGGCGCATGAAGGCATTCTCGTAGTAACCGATATAAGGCAGAGGTTCGTGCTTGTCACCCGGCAAGGTGAACAAGGGGCGCCCCTCGGCATCATTGGCGGTCACGGGCACCAGCAGCTCGCTGGCGACCGTAAGACTCTCGAATCGCTCGTCATCCAGGTCCTGGGCGATTTTCATGTCCGGATGCCAGAAGCAGAGCACCAGATCGCACTCCCCCTGCGCGAGGGCATTCACAAAATCGGCCCCGACCCAGGAGGTGGACTTCAGATTGAGATCGATCGGCAGCTGGTGCTGCTCGGAGAACGGCAGAATCACCGCATGGTAAAGGCTGATATACAGCGTCTGTGTGGTGGCGAACGTCAGCCGGTTACTCTGCTGCTCCCGAATCTCGTTACAGCGCGATCGTGTCTCCCGCGCAATACGACTCATCTGCTCGGCACCGGCCAGAAACACCTCGCCGGCGGGCGTAAGCGAGAGAGGCAGGCTGTTGCGGTCGATCAGGGTGGTGCCCATCTCTTCCTCCAACAGTTTGATGCGCCGACTCAGAGTGGGCTGGGTGACGTTACGCTCTTCGGCCGCACGCGAAAAATGCCGGGTTCGTGCCAAAGCGATAAAGTCATCAAGCCATCTAACTTCCATAACACCCCTTTACCTCACACGCTCGCCAGTGGTTCATGCCCGCTGAGCCAATGCCCATTGGTGCAGTGGGTGCACCAGCGATTCACCCAGCTTCATGGAGCGCTCGGGCGACCATCCGGCATCTTCATCGGGCCGGAGGTCATAGTCCTTGAACGGCATTTCCAGCGTCATGGCCGGGCAGCTGAACGCCTGCCCTACCCAGAACGCGGCGATGGTGAAGGTTTCCGGGCCAAACTTGCCGGGCGGATATCCACGTTCAAGCTGAAAGTCCGGATTGGCGGCCAGCAGATCACGCTTGAAGCAGTTTTCCTGTTCCAGTATGGCATCCGCCAGCCCCGGCGCACCTTCCTGACCGGCAATGAAATTACACGGCAGGGCTTCATCACCGTGGAGATCCAGAAACAGATCCACGCCGGTCTGTTGCATCAGGGAACGCACGGCCAGTACTTCCGGACTGCGCTCGGCTGTGGGCTCCTGCCACTCCCGGTTCAGGTTGGCGCCACAGGCATTGGTACGCAGATGGCCGCGAATGGAGCCGTCCGGGTTCATATTGGGCACCATGTAGATATCGACCTGCTCCAGCAGAGACTGGCTCAGGGCATCATCGGTATCCAGCAGGCGGCTCAGCAATCCTTCGGCACACCACTCGGCCATGGTTTCCCCCGGATGCTGGCGTGCGGTCACCCACACCGTGCGCTTACCACCTGACTCGCCTCCCTTGCTGATCTTGAGCAGGTTGAGGTCATGCCCATCCAGCGTAGTGCCGATATCAAACACCTCACACAGCGGTGACTGCTGCGCCGTGGCGATCAGGTCCAGATGCTGCTCCCAGCTGTAAGGGGCAAAATAGGCAAAATAGATACTGTTCTGGGCCGGCGTATGCTGAAATACCAGTTCACCCTGTTCGTAGCTGGTATCTACGCGAAACCAGGTATCCCGGTCATAGGAAGCCACCACTCGGTAGTCCGGCCAGCCATCCACATACGCCGCCTGATCCGCGTTGACGATACGCAGGGTCAGGGGCTGCCCCGCAGCGCCCTGAACTCGAAAGTGAAACCACTGAAAGAACTCGGACTGATTATCCTTGCGGATACTGAGCTGGATATCACCGGGGTTGGTCATATCCAGCACTTCGATGTTCCCTGAATCAAACTGACTGCTGATTTTCAGGGGGGACGCAATTGTCATGCTCATGCTTGATCCTTGCTTCAGTTGATTCGACCTTCTTCCACCGCATGACAGGCCACCTGACCTCCATCATCCGTTGCAATCAGCCGGGGAATTTCTCGCTTGCAGCGCTCGTTCGCGTAGGGACAACGGCCGTGGAACACACAACCGGACGGCAGATTGACCGGTGTCGGCACTTCCCCCTGCAGCTTGATATGCGGCGGACGGTCATCCTCCAGCCGCGGAATGGCGGACAGCAACGCCTGAGTATACGGGTGACGCGGGCGATCAAACAGAGCCTTGGTTGGTGCCAGTTCACACAGGGAACCCAGATACATCACCGCGACCCGGGTACCGAAATGCTCGACCACGGACAGATCATGGGTGATGAACAGATAGGTCAGGTTACGCTTTTCCTGCGCATCCATCAGCAGGTTGAGCACCTGCGCCTGGATCGACACGTCCAGCGCGGAGATCGGCTCGTCGGCCACGATGAACTCGGGGTCCACCGCCAGTGCGCGAGCGATACTGATGCGCTGGCGCTGACCGCCGGAGAATTCATGCGCGAAACGCTCGCCCCAGCTAGGATCGATGCCGACGGAGAACATCACCTCATGCACCTTGTCACGTACCTGCTGGGCGTTCCAGCCCGGGTTGTGCAGGCGCACCGGTTCTTCCAGTGTCTGTGCAATGGTCATGCGCGGGTTCAGTGACGCATAGGGGTTCTGGAAGATCATCTGCATCTTCTTGCGGTACGGCAACAGCTGCTTGTCATCCAGATCATCAATGCGCTTGCCGCGATAGCTGATGGAGCCGGCGGTCGGGGTAATCAGCCCCATCACCGTGCGTGCGACCGTCGATTTGCCACAGCCGGACTCCCCCACCACGCAGAGGGCTTCGCCCTGCTGAATATCCAGATTGACGCCATTGATGGCGTGCACGAACGACTGCTCACGGACGATCTTGCCGCCCTTGAACTTCAACTGGTCCAGAAAGTCGCCCGAGATGTTGAACTGCTTGTACAGCCCGCGAATCTGCACCAGCGAATCAGTGCCGGTTTCATCTGCCACGGAGGCCGCTTCTGTCAGAGTATGAGCATTCATGGTTATACCTCCTCCGAAGACACTTCATCGCGTTTCATCTCCGCCACCATATGACAGGCCACCTGACAGTTGCCCGAGCGGGTATAGCCCGGCAACTGATGTTTGCAGACATCCATCACATAGTCGCAACGCGGGTTGAATGCACAACCGGTCGGAATCTTCTGCAGCGTGGGCATGGAGCCCCGAATCTGGTTCAGGCGCTGGCCGGGAATGGCCATCTGCGGCAGCGCATTCATCAGCCCCTGCGTATAGGGGTGCTGGGCATCGTTGATGATCTCACGCGTAGGGCCCTGCTCGATCACGCGCCCGGCGTACATCACGATCGCCTTCTGTGTCACCTGTGACACCACGCCCAGATCATGCGTAATCAGAATCAGGGCCACGTTGTTGCGCTCGCAGAGCTCAACCATCAGCTCCATGATCTCGGCCTGAATGGTCACATCCAGCGCAGTGGTGGGCTCATCCGCGATGATGATATCGGGGTCCATCAGCAGCCCGATGGCAATGACCACGCGCTGTCGCATACCGCCGGACAACTCGTGCGGATACTGATCGATACGTGTCTCCGGTGAGGGAATCTGTACCTGTTTCAGTTTTTGAATGGCGATGGTCTTGGCGTTTTCGCGGCTGATTTTGCGGTGTGCCAACAGACACTCCACCATCTGCTGACCAATGGTCAGAACCGGGTTCAGGGTCATCATCGGATCCTGAAAGATCATTGAGATCCGATTGCCGCGAATGGTGCGCAGCTCGCGAGCCGACATCCGGGCCAGATTCTGCCCTTCAAACAGGATCTCGCCGCCCGTGATCCGCCCGGGCTTGGCAATCAGGTTCAGAATGGAGAAACCCAGCACGGATTTACCGGCACCGGACTCGCCCACCAGCCCCAACCGCTCACCGCGATCAAGGGTGAAATTGATGTTGCGCAGCGCCTTTACCGCGCCACTGCGCAGACCGAAACTGACTTCAAGGTTTCGTACTTCCAGCAATGCCATGATGATTTACCCCTTGTACAGTTTCGGATTAAGCACGTCGCGCAGCCAGTCACCCATCAGGTTCATCACCAGTACCAGGCAGACCAGCACCACACCCGGAATCACCGTGATCCACCAGGTGCCGGAGAAGATGTATTCAAAGCCGCTGGAGATCAGTGAGCCCAGTGACGGCTGAGACACCGGCATGCCAAGACCGAGGAACGACAGTGAAGCCTCGGAGATGATGGCGTTGGCCACCTGCACGGTTGAAATCACCAGAATCGGCGACAGGGTATTAGGCAGGATATGGCGGAACATGATGCGTATCTGGCCCAGTCCCATCACGCGCGCAGCATCCACATATTCCTTTTTCTTCTCGGCCAGCACCGAGGCACGAATGGTACGGGCATACTGCGGCCACTCCGCGATACCGATCACCAGTACCAGCATCAACATGGCCAGATCCTGGTACAGCTCAGTACCGAAGCTGGCCTGAAACACCGCCAGCACCACGATGGCAACCATCATGGTCGAGAACGACAGCTGCACATCGGCACAGCGCATCAGAATACTGTCCACGCGCCCACCGCGGTAGCCGGCGATCAGGCCGATGATGATGCCGATCGTGGCCTGCAGGAGAACCGCACAGACACCGATGGTCAGGGAGATGCGGGTGCCGTAGAGAATCGTTGACCAGAGGTCACGCCCCTGGGCATCGGTCCCCAGCCAGAACTGCGGGTCGCCGTAGTCTTCATCCCAGCTCGGCGGCAGCTCGGAGTTCATGATGTCGATCTGCGTCGGATCATAGGGATCAAAGGGCGCGATCATGGGGGCGAACAGCGCCATGATCACGTAGCCCATGAACACGGTCAGGCTCAACTGTGCAATGCGGTCGCGCTTAAAGCTGTGCCAGATGTGGCTATCCCTGAAGCGCTCCCACAGCGTGGGGGCCTTGTCGGCTTCGGGCGTAAAGCTTTCGGGGGTCGTCTGGTTTGAATCTGTCATGGTCATACCGCCTTATTTCTTGCCCGCCAGATTGACCGTCGGGTTTACCAGGCCGTAAATCAGGTCAACAATGGTGTTGGTAATCACGAAAATGGCACCCACCACGATCAGGTAGGCAACGATCAATGGTGTGTCCACGCGGTTGATCGCCTCCAGGAACAGGAACCCCATTCCGGGCCACTGGAACACGGTTTCCGTCAGGATGGTGTACGCCACCATGGTGCCGATCTGCACGCCGCCCACCGTAATGACCGGCAGCATGGTGTTTTTGAGTGCATGCAAAAAGTAAATACGGCGCGAATGCAGGCCCTTGGCCCAGGCAAACTTGACGTATTCCGACTGCAGCACCTCCATCATTTCGGCACGGATCAGTCGAATGAACAGCGGCAGCATGATCGACGCCAGTGATACGCTCGGCAGCACCAGATGCGCCAGACCATCCGCCGTGAACAGGCCTGTCTCCCAGCCCCAGGGCAACATGACAGTCTCGCCACGCCCATACGACGGCATCCAGCCCAGCTCAATGGAAAAGAAGTAGATCAGGCCGATCGCGGTCAGGAAGACCGGAATCGAGATACCGACAATGCTGAACCCCATCACGGTCTTGGAGAACCAGCTCTGCGGGTTAATCGCGGAGTAAACGCCCAGTGGCACGGACAAGGTAATGATGATCAGGGACGCCCCGAACACCAGTTCCAGCGTGGCCGGCAGTTTGGCCAGAATCACGTCCAGCGCGGGCTCCTTGAAGAAGTAGGACGTACCCAAATCACCCTGAAGTGCATTCTTTACAAAGCGACCGTACTGCACCAGAAAGGGATCATTCAGGCCCAGCTCATCCCTCAACTGCTGGCGCTCGGCTTCCGAAACGGACTGCCCGACCATCTCGCGGAGCGGGTCACCCAGGTTGTCCTGTATTGAGAAGCTGATAATGCTGATGACGAACATCACCACTATCGCCTGTGCCAGTCGTTTTATAAAAAAAGCAATCATGTTCTATCTGCCCTGTCTGACGTCGCTTGTCCCTGCGCCGTTCTGTTATGTCGCCACACACCGGTTCTGACGGACAAAAGCTGCCCGCTGCCATACAGCATAGACTCGGCATGAAACGGATCTTGAGGGGGAAAAGCCGGCGCGGGCAGTTGGGGAAACCGCACGCGCCGGATCTGCATCGTCAAGCGTGAGGGTTATTCTTCGATAACCAGGTCACCCATGTACGGGAAGTTCATCACGTTCAGTACCGGCTCAACGTTCACACCCTTGCGCGCAGCCCAGGCCAGGTTCTGCCAGTGCAGCGGGATGAATGCAGCGTCGTCATACAGCATCTGCTCGATGGTCTGCATGATCTCGGCACGCTTCTGCGGGTCGGTTTCAGTGTTGGCTTCCACCATCAGCTTGTCGGCTTCCGGGTTGCAGTAGTTGCCGGAGTTGTACTGACCGAGGCCGGTATCCGCATCCGGGCAGGCTGTGAGGAATTCGAAGAAGTTGTTGGAGTCTTCGGTATCCGCATGCCAGCCGATCATCATCATGTCAGCCGCACGCTCATCGAACTCGCCCCAGTACTGCGCCTTCGGCATGGTTTTCAGATCAACCTTGATGTTGATCTTGGCCAGCATGGACGCAACCGCCTGCGCAATTTTCTCGTCATTCACGTAGCGGTTGTTCGGCGCCATCATGGAGATGGTGAAACCGTCTTCGTAGCCGGCTTCCTTCATCAGCTCACGTGCCTTCTTCAGATCGTAACGCGGCTTGAGGGCCGAGTTGTGACCCAGATAGCCTTCCGGACTCATCTGTGCAGCCGGGGTCGCGAAACCGCGCATGATCTTCTTCACGATACCTTCCTGGTTGATCGCGTAGGCAACGGCCTGGCGAACACGCGCGTCCTTGAATGCTTCTACGCGTTCCTGGTTCATCTGGAAGGTGATAATGCGCGTACCGCTCATGGTGATCAGGTTGACCTTGTCGTTGCCTTCGATGCGACGGTGGTCAGTCGGAGGTACCGGTGCGATGAAGTCAACGTCACCTGACAGCAGTGCAGCTACACGGGTCGGCGCTTCCTTGATCGGGGTCAGGATGATCTCGTCCACGTTACCCGGAGAGTTCTCATCCCAGTAGTTGCCGAAACGCTCGAACTCAACACGCACACCCTGCTGGCGTTCTGCCACGGTGTACGGGCCAGTGCCGGACAACTGGCGCGATGCGAAAGAGTTGCCGTGCTTGACCAGCTTGTCCTTCGGCTCGCCGTTGGCATCGGTACCCGAGTAGAACTCGCTGTCCATCGGGAACAGGTAGGTTACGTTGTTCAGTACCAGCGGGAAGGGCTTCTTGGTCTTCAGCTCGATGGTGTAGTCATCGATAACCTTCAGC
Organism: Marinobacterium alkalitolerans; assembly: GCF_017776525.1. GTDB lineage: Bacteria > Pseudomonadota > Gammaproteobacteria > Pseudomonadales > Balneatricaceae > Marinobacterium > Marinobacterium alkalitolerans. The sequence continues at coordinate 76,587 of NZ_JACVEW010000005.1, read as the reverse complement.
TCGGAGAAAGGTGCGAAAATACCCTTGAAGTCGGGTGACTGACGCAGACGCTCAAACGTGAAGGCGACATCCTTTGCCGTAAAGGGGTTGCCGGAATGAAAGGTCACGCCCTTGCGCAGGTAGAAACGCATGGTGAGATCGTCGATACGCTCCCACTTTTCTGCCAGACGAGGTTCAAAGCCGAGGTCCTTGTCCCAGCGTACCAGCGGGTCGAAGGTCATGTGTGACAGCTGCATGGTACCGCCAGACAGCTGCTCATGCGGGTCCAGAGAAACCGGATCGGCATCATAAGCCATCTTCAGAGTGGCGGCGTTCACGCCGGCAGCAAGTCCGAGACTCAGTGCGGCTCCTGCCAGCATGGATAGGGTCTTGTTCATATTGGCTTCCTATTGTTATTGGCCTGCAGCTGCGTCACAGGTACGCAGGTTCAACTGCAGCATTGACTCAATTCACAAAGACTTCATCGAAAAAAAGTCTAAAGGAAGCCGCGCCCCCCTCCTATTTGAATAACGAAACACCGCATTCGGAATATGTATAGTGGGTCGCAACTGCGCCCAAATAGCACAAAAAACCTCAAAAACCCGGAAAAAAGTTTCCAAAACACCCAAAACTAAGGGTAGCTTTTGAGGCGTTTCAGGAACGGCATAAGCGAAAAACCCAGTTGCCCATTCAGTTCACGGGCCCGTTTTTCCAGCTGGTTTCGGCTGACCTCGGGCGCATCGGCCGCGGCCAATACCACCCAGTTGCCGCTTTGAGTGTGGCAACCGTACAGGGTGCCAAAGTACGGCAGGAGCAGCTCCAGCGTGTTTGCATCCTGATGCTCACGCCAGAGATTCAGCACCAGCCAGCCACCCGACTTGAGCCGCTCGGCACACAGGCGGATGTACTCTTCACCCAGTTGCTGGTCATCCAGACCGTCTGCCCCGTAGATGTCGCTGAAGATGATATTGGCCTTGCGCGTTTCGGCATTGCGCAGGAAGCCCAAAGCGTCCCCCGTGTGTACCTGCAACCGCTTGCCCCGGGGTAACTGAAAGAAACGGTAGGCCACATCAATCACGTTCTGTCGCAGCTCCACCACCTGCTGCTTGCAGGAGGCAAAGCGGCCGTGCAGACAGGTATTCAGCGCCCCTGCCCCCAGCCCCAGCGAGATCACCTGACGCGGTTCGGCAAACAGCAGCACCAGCAGCATGGCACGCACATACTCGTGCTCGGGAATCAGGGGCTCGTGTTTAAGCGTGCAGCTTTGCTCGTCCAGCTCGCCAAAGGCCAGATACCGCTTATCACCGTCATCCCACACCCGCACACTGCCGTATTGGTCATAACTGCAATGCACCTCTTTACCCTGCAAGGACATGAACGCTCCCGAGCCTGAAAAATGCGCCCATTATGACGCGCCATGCCACCAAAGTCCTGCCCCGGGCCCTGCCGTTTCACTTTTAACTGGGGCACACTAGACTCATACAAGAGCGTCATCACGAGGGATGTGCCATGCCGGAAGTACTGGTAGTAGACGACGAGCCCAATATCCTGCTGTCACTGGAATTTCTGATGCAGCAGGCAGGCTACAGGGTTGTAACCGCTGCGGATGCCGAACAGGCAAGCCGCCTGATTGAAGCCAATCGCCCTGATCTGGTGCTGCTCGACATCAGCCTGCCGGGCATGAGTGGGTTCGACCTGCTGGAACAGCTGCGACAGTCAGACGCAACCCGCGACCTGCCGGTGATCATGCTGACAGCGCACGGACGTGAGGTGGAAAAGGAGAAGGGCCTGGCGCTGGGTGCCAATGATTACATCACCAAACCCTTTTCGACACGCGATCTGGTCAGCCGCGTCGGCACCCTTCTGGCCGATCATTCAAGCGAGGGTTAGTCATGCCGCCGCGTCAGACACTGATCGGGCTATGGCTGCTGTTGACCGGCACCTGCCTGTTTGCCGGACTGGGGCTGGCCATGTACCTCGCCGCCACCACGCCGGGCGAAGCCAGTGCACACTGGCCGCTGTGGCTATTGTCATTACTGCCCGCCTTAATCCTCCTGCTCGGCGGCATACTACTGGAGCGCCGCCTGCTGGCGCCCTTGCGACAGCTGCAAGTGCTGCTGGCCCGGCTGGTGGCAAGCCCTGACGCCGACCGGGACTATCCGCTTGCCGGCTGGCTGGCCACTTTGCAGGCGGATCTGGATCAGGTCCGTTCAGGCTGGCGCCAGGACCGGCAGACGCTTGTCCATGCCAAAGAGGAAAGCGCCCGCAGCACCCGTCATATTCGCGAAGCACTGGAAGCACTGGTACAGACGCTGGATACGCCGGTTCTGATATGCGATGCGCATCAGCGACTGCTGTTGTTCAACCACGCCGCGGAAGCCCTGCTGTCAGAACAGACCCACTTGAGTCTCGGTCGATCAATCACCGCCATTCTGCCCTATGACAGCCTGAAAGCAGCCCTTGACCACCTCACGCCCGACCAGCCCGGCCAGTCCCTGCTGCTGCCCGGTGAGCAGCACTGGCTGGGCTGCCGACTGCAACCTTTGGGTGACGATCCGGGTCATATTCTGCTGACACTGCAGGACTCCACTCATGTAGTGGCACAAGAGCAGCAATGGATCAGCGAACTGAGCCAACTGCTGCCTGCACTGCGTGGCCATGCGGGCAGTCTGGCCACCGCCAGCGAAGCGCTGTCGCAAGGCACAATTGAGGCCGAGATGCAGTCCCGCCTGCACAGTGCCATCGGTGAAGAAAGCCAGGCACTGGGTGACAAGCTGGGACAGCTGAGCCGACTGATCGAGTCTCACCAGCTCAGCCACACCCGTCTGGAAGACACCTGGTCCAACGATCTGTGCCATGCGTTGCAGGGCCGGCTGAAAGACGCCCGAATACAGATTACGCCCATCGGCATCCCCGCCTGGGTCCGTATCGACGCCCCCAGCCTGCTCCCTCTGCTGGAGCATCTGCTGCGGATGATACACCCACACGCAGAGAGCAATGCCTGTGAAATTGAATTCCTCCTCGGCAACCGGCGGGTCTACCTGGATATTCGATGGCCGGGTGCCCCTCTGAGCGAAAGCCAGCTTCACCAGTGGCGCAGCCGGCCCCTGTTTGATGAGCCCCTTTCGCCCCGCATCAGTGATGTACTGGCGCAACATGGCGCCGATATCTGGGCATTGCCCGCCGACACCCACAACGATATGTCAGGCATCCGCCTGCCCCTGCCCGCCTCACCCAAAGGCGTTGAGCCACGGCGCAAGACACAGCCGCGGCCGGAGTTTCATGATTTCAGCATTGCCCAGCGTCCACCTCCCACGCAAGAGCAGTCATCTCTCTTGCTGGATGAACTGGATCTGGTCGTCTTCGATACCGAAACTACCGGGCTGGACCTTAAAGGGGGTGATCGCATCATCAGCCTTGCGGGCTGCCGGATCCTGCACGGACGACTGCTGGCAGACGATTGTTTTGATCAGAAGGTCAATCCCGACCGCCCCATCCCCCCTGCCAGCACCGCGATTCACGGCCTGACCGACGAGGATGTAGCCCAGGCGCCTCCTATCGAAGTCGTGCTGCCACGCTTTCATCGTTATGTAGGCACAGCGGTGATGGTGGCGCATAACGCCGAGTTTGACATGCTGGCCCTGAAACTGGCCGGCACGGCACAGACCTTTGACCAGCCCGTACTCGATACCCTGCTGCTGTCACGCGCCCTTGACCCCACGCTTGAAACCCATGGGCTGGATGCACTGGCCGAACGCTTTGAACTCAGCTTTCCGCCCGGCACGCGTCATACCGCTTTGGGCGACGCGCGCGTGACGGCTGAACTGCTGCTCGCGCTGCTGCCTCGCTTGCAGGCAAGAGGCGTGAACACACTGGGCGATGCGCTGGCGTTCCAGCAGCAGGGAGCAAGCGCATGAAGGCGCCGCGGCAAGGCCGGCTGGTGGCCCTGACCCTGTTGGCACTGGTGCTGTTTTCACCGCCCCTGCTGTTACTGTTTGACCGTCCGACCGACTACGGTTTCTCCAGCCTGGCACTGGTCCTGTATGGCTGCTGGGCCGGTTTGATCCTGCTGGCGGCGATTGTGCTGGAGGGCAGGGATGCAGACTAACTGGATCGTATTGACCATCGCGTTCAGTTATCTGGCGCTGTTGTTTGTCATAGCGGCCTGGGGTGATCGGCGCGCCGAACAGGGGCGCTCGCTGGTAAACTCGCCCACGATCTACGCCCTGTCCATCGCCGTCTACTGCACCGCCTGGACGTTTTACGGCAGTGTCGGGCGCGCCGCCACCACAGGGCTGAGCTTTCTGCTGATCTATCTCGGCCCCACTCTCGCCATGCTCAGCGGCTGGCTGGTGCTGCGCAAGATGATTCGCATCGCGCGGGCACAACGCATCACTTCAATCGCCGACTTCATCAGTGCCCGCTATGGCAAAAGCGGCGGACTGGGGATGCTGGTAGCGCTGATCGCCGTGATTGCGATCATGCCCTATATCGCCCTGCAGCTGAAAGCGATTACCGTCAGCTACGGTGTGCTCACCGAATACCCCAACCTGACGCCACCCGACCTGTCGCTGCAGGACTTCTGGAACGACAAGGCTTTCTGGGTCGCTCTGGTGCTGGCCGTCTTCATCATTCTGTTCGGCACCCGTCACCTGGATGCCAGCGAGCGGCATGAAGGGATGGTGACCGCAATCGCCTTCGAGTCACTGGTCAAACTGTTCGCCTTTATCGCCGTCGGGCTCTTCGTCTGTTTTGCACTCTACCCGGGGCCATCCGCACTGATGGCCGATGCCGCCAGCATGCTGCCCAACCTGGAGCAGCATTTTGGCCTCGATCAGATTCCCGGCGGCCCTCTGGGCTGGTTCGGCACGCTGATACTGGCCACGCTGGCCTTCATTACCCTGCCACGCCAGTTTCAGGTACTGGTGGTGGAAAACGTGAACGAGCAGCACCTGCGGCGCGCCTGCTGGCTGTTCCCGCTCTACCTGCTGCTGATCAACCTGTTCGTGATCCCGATTGCACTGGCGGGCATGATGGGCGGCATGAGCGAGCCGGACAGTTTTGTGCTTACACTGCCACTGTCAGCAGGTCTGGATGCCCTGCCACTGCTGGTGTTCATCGGCGGGCTTTCGGCAGCCACCAGCATGATGATCGTGGAAACGATTGCGCTGTCGACCATGGTCAGCAACCAGCTGGTGATGCCCCTGCTCCTGCGCTGGCGCAGCCTTCATCTGGACCCTTCCCGTGACCTGTCCGGCTGGCTGCTGGGCATTCGCCGTATCGCCATCATCGCCATCCTGATTCTGGGCTATCTCTACCACGCCCTGATCGGCGAGGCCTACAGTCTGGTGACCATTGGCCTGGTGTCCTTTGCAGCCGCCTCCCAGTTCGCACCCGCGCTGCTGCTGGGCCTTTATTGGCGTGGCGCCAGCCGCAACGGAGCGGCTGCCGGCCTGCTGGCCGGCATCACCGTCTGGGCCTGGACCCTGTTGATACCGGGCTTTGCCCTGTCCGGCTGGATCCCGACCGATTTCATTGAGCAGGGCCCCTACGGCCTGACCCTGCTTAAGCCCTACGCACTATTTGGCCTTGAAGGCTGGGATATCTACACCCATTCCCTGTTCTGGAGCATGCTGGTGAATATTGGCCTGCTGGTCAGTGTGTCCCTTTTCAGCCGGCAAACCCACATGGAGCAGACACAAGCGGCACTGTTTACCAACGCCCTGCGCCCGGAAGCGGAGATGGCCGCCATCTGGCAGGGCCAGGCCAACCGTCAGGAACTGTTCCAGCTGGTACAGCGCTATCTGGGCAAGGCGGCAACCGTGCGTTTGCTGGGCGTGGAGCCGCTGGACCGGCATGACGACTCTCCGGCAACGCCGGCCATGCTGGCGGCGGCAGAGCAGGGGCTGACCGGGGCACTGGGCAGCGCCACCGCCCGTATTCTGATCAATTCGGTGGTACGGGGTGAGGCGCTGGATATGGACTCCATCCTCAGCATTCTGGACAACACCTCCCAGACCCTTGAATACAACCGCCGGCTGGAGCAGAAATCCAATGAACTCAGCCGTATCAGTGCTGAACTGCGCGGTGCAAACGACCGCCTGCGTGAGCTGGATCGGCTCAAGGACGAGTTTCTTGCGATGGTCAGCCATGAGCTGCGTACCCCGCTCACGTCGATTCGTGCCTTTGCCGAAATTCTCAACGACGCCGAAGCGATGGAGCCCGAGCAGCGCCAGCACTTCCTCGGCATCATTGTCCGCGAAAGTGAGCGTCTCTCGCGCCTGATTGAAGAAATACTGGATATGGCGCGTCTGGAGTCGGGCCGCATGACACTCAGCCCGGAACGCTGTGATCTGAGCCAGCTCACCCGCCAGGCGATCGAAGCGGTGGAGCAGCTTTTCCAGCAGCGCGGTATCCGCCTTGAGTCACGCCTGCCCGACACCCCCTGCCCGGTCATTGCAGATCCTGACCGTTTGCAGCAGGTACTCATCAACCTGCTGGATAACGCCAGCAAGTTTGCCGGTACCGATACCCCGCGAGTCTTTGTGGACCTGACGGCCTTGAAGCAGCGTTACGAAGTACACGTGGAAGATAACGGACCCGGCATTGCGGTCGCAGAGCGGGAGAAGGTGTTTGAAAAATTCCACCAGATAGAGGCGGGACACTCGGATAAGGCACGCCCTCAGGGAACGGGGCTGGGGTTGCCGATCAGTCGTGGCATTATCAATCAACAGGGGGGGCGGCTCTGGGTCGCAGACCCCAAAACCCTGACGGGCGCTTGCATCGTACTGGCACTGCCCAGTGCGCCCGATGAAACTCAGGAGGTCAGTTCGTAGGCCAGGTTGGCGAGCCCTGCGAGCGGCCCCTGATCACCATTCAAATCACGCACGATACGACGCGCCTCACACGCGCATTTACCGCACTGGGTGCCCAGCTCGGTTTCGCGGCGAATATCTGCAAGGGTCGTTGCACCCTCATCAACCAGACGGCGAATCTCGCGGTCACTGACACGTTTACAGATACAGATAATCATGCTGACGATGGCTCCTTCAATCAGACCGATAGCCAAGTGCTATGATTCAAATATAAATGAAACATATTCTCATTACAACACAAATGATAGTTAATCTCATTCAATTTCGTATCTGCCTGACCTTGCGCTGAAACACCTTCACCTGCTGCAAGTCCCATTGCAGCTCGCGCTTCTCACCATCACAGAGGCTGCGCGTATCCACCCAGTTGTCAGGCACCCGGCCCTGACGGTACGCCTCAACCTGTGTCACCAGCAGACGCGACTGAAGCCGCTCAAAGGCTGTCACAAGCCGCCAGTGCTCATCACCCGTCAGAACCCCCGCATCATGCAGGGCTTCTAACCGGTCACGGGAACTGACAGCCTCCACCCCCTGCAACAGGCTGCGCAGGCGTAATGCAGATGTCAGTGGCAACAGCCCCTGGCGTTTCAGGTTGATGGCATCCGGATGCGGAGCCTCACGCCCATCACCCTGCAGGCGATCAAAGCGATCCAGCGCAACCGGCGCTTCATCCATCAGCTCGGACATCTCATGCAGAAAGAGCCCTGATTGGGGCAACAGCTGCTGAATCCACGCCTTGAGCCGCAACGCCAGCTCGACTTCGCCATACACCGGCGCAAAATCAAACAGGATGTTACACATCTGGACCAGTTTGACGCGGCGGGTACTCATCCAGAGCCGCATCTGCTCCTGCCACTCGCTGATCGGCTTGCGCCAGAGCGGCCGGGACGCCATGACGTCACCGCGGCAGAAAGGGATGCCCGCGGCATCAAGGGTTGCCGTAAAGTGCTCGGCGAAATGCAGAAACCAGGCATCAATTTCGGTGTGATGCTCGGCAGGATAATCGTCCAGAATCAGCCCGTTGTCCTGATCCGGGTGCAGCAGGCTTTCGTGACGCGCCCCCGAGCCCATCACGATGACACAAAAACGCACCGGCGGTTCGCCCCAGCCGGTATCCCGCAACGCTTCAAGGGACCGCTCAATCGCCTGCCGATAGCAGAAATCGTTATGATCGCTGATCACTTCCGACACCCGCCAGCCGGGCAGTTGCCATTCAAGCAGTGCCTCGACCAACCGGGGTTGCTGGTGTATACGCTGCTCGGGGCCCTCAGCCAATGCCTCGATCAGCGGCCGCAGCCCGTCCAGCAGTCGTGCACTCTGGCTGATCGGGTCCGACGATGAAAACAGCGTGCGCCAGACATTGGCCATACCTTTCCTCCCTGCCCGGATCTCCTTTCAGCATAGAGTGCCACTGCCGCAATGCCAGTGTTCATCTATGCCAGTGAGCGGCAACCCGGCCCATCCAGTCGACTGCGGCCGCCGCTTAACGGGGTCACCTCAATCCGCGTGGCAATGCGATCCTTCAATGCCTGAACATGCGAAATCACCCCGATCAGCTTGCCCTCCTGCTGCAGGCCGGCCAGAGTATCCAGTGCCGTTTCCAGTGCTTCTTCGTCCAGAGTGCCAAAGCCTTCATCCAGGAACAGCGAATCCACCCGCACGTTCTGACTCGCCATGCCGGACAGCCCCAGCGCCAGCGCCAGACTGATCAGAAAGCTCTCGCCGCCGGACAGGTTCTTGGTCGAGCGCACCTCACCGGCCTGATAGTTGTCGACCACATTGAGCTCCAGCGGCTGCTCACTATCACGCACCAGCAGATACCGGTCCGACATTTTCTGCAGCTGACGGTTGGCATGGGATACCATCAGCTCAAAGGTCAGCCCCTGAGCAAAGTTGCGGAATTTCTTGCCATCGGCCGAGCCGATCAGCTCGTGCAGCAGCTCCCAACGCTCCAGCTCGCGCAGTTGAGCTTCGATCGCCTTTTGCTGTGCCCCGAACTGCTGTTTTTTGATCTCATTGTCGTTCAACGCACGCTGCAGACTGCCCCGCTGCTCAAGTCGCTGAGCCTGCTCCGCCTTGAGCTGCTGCAAGTGATTTTCGAGCGCCTCGGCACTTTGCTCGGTCAACGCCTGCTCGCGCAGCAGAGCAAGACGGTTCCGACTTTGCTCCATCAGGGCATGCAGGTGGGCCGAACGTTCCTTGAGCCGGTCCGCTGCCTGCTGCAGGGCCGTGCGCTCTGTCTCTGGCATCAGTGCAGCCTGCAGGGCCGCTTCATCACCAAACAGGCTCTCGGCCAGTGCCTGCGCAAAGGCCTGCTGCATTCGTTCGACGTCAGTGCGCAGTGCCGTCTGCTGGCCTTCCAGATCACTGAGTTGCTGCTGACGACGGTTCAGTGCCTGCTGGTGCTCGCTCACCTGCTGCCGGGCCTGCTCAAGCTGCTCGCGGGACTGCCTTACGGACTGTTGCAGGCGCATTTCAAACGCGCGTGTGTCCGGTTCAGTCGAGAGCTCACGCCGCTGTTGCTGCAGGGTGTTCAGCGCTTCCTGAGCGGATTCCAGCGCCAGCCGCTGCTGCAGCCGCGCCTGCTCTTCCTGTTGCTGCTTGATCTGTTGCTCGAGGCGGTCCACCTCCGCGAGGCGATCCCGCAGCTCACCCCATTGCTGGCGTGCGCTCTGGTGCAGGCTGTCGACATCCTCCAGCGATGGGCGCACGGCAAGCTCAAGCCCCTCAAGACACTCTTTCAAGGCAGGCTCCATCGCCTCACAACGCTTGTGGTGCTCCTCCTGCTGCTGACGCAGCCCCTGCTCGTCCTGCTCCAGACGTGCCTGCTGGGCAATACTCTGCTGCAAACCTGTGCGCAGCTCAGCCAGCCGCTGATCCACGGCCTGCAAGCGTGCTCTTTCAGCATTCATCTGCGGGGGCGTTTCGCTGCGCCAGGGGTGCTCTTCCGACCCGCACAGCGGACAGGGCTTGCCCGGCTCCAGCTCTTGACGCTGCTGCTCCAGATCCGCGATGCGCTCCGCCAGACGCTGCATTTTCTGCAGGTCCTGCTGCTCCTGTAACAACCGGGCTTCATCCCTGCGATCTTGCTCGATCAGCTGGTGCACACGGCTCTGTTCCGGTTTCAGGGCCGACACGCGCGCGTTAAATCCTTCAATCGCACGGCGCCACTCCTCCCTTTGGCGGACCAGATTTCGCAGTTCGCTCAACTGCTCTCCCCGGCTGCGCACTTCATCCTGTTGCGCCTGCAAGCGAGGTCGGGTACTACCGGCCAACAGCGCTTCCAGCGCCTGTTCGCTCTGCTGGAGTGCGCGCTGCATCTGTTCGGCATCGGGCACCGGTGCCTCAAGCAGCTCTGCCGGCAGCGCCGCTTTAAGCTCGTTCACCTTGGCCTGCTGCTCACGCAGCTTCCAGTCCTGCTCATGCAATTGTCGAAGCAGCGGCTGCTGGCGTTCATACTCCGCCTCGGCATGCTCGAAGGTCTGCTGCACCTGTGCCTGTTGTGTACAGGCCGACTCATAACGTTGCTGCAAGGCGGGCACACCGGCGGCCAGCTCTGCCAACCGAGTTTCGACACGATGCAGGTCATCCCGCCGCTGCCGCAAGGGTTCATAGGCCGGACGCAGTGCTTCGGCCCGCTGTGCCCGCTCAAGGCTCTGCTGCTGAGGCTCAAACGCCTGCTGTTCCTGCTGCAGTGCCGACTGCTGCTGTTGCAACTGCGCTAACTGCTGGCTCTCCTGGTCCAGCTGCTGCCGCCAGTTGAGCAGTTGTTGCTGCTGATCGACCTGCTGCTGTTGCTCTCGGGCCTGCTCATCGACCTGAGCCAGCTCACGGCCCAGCGCCGCCTCTTCCTCTTCATCCAGCAATTGAAGGCCGGACTGCGCCGCCTGAAGCTGTTCCAGTGCCTGCCGCTCTTCGCCACGGCGACGGTGAACCGCGACCGAAATATCGGAATAAATGGAGGTCCCGGTAATCTGTTCAAGGATGGGCGCGCGCTCGTCCGGCGCCGCCTGCAAAAAAGCGGCAAAGCTGCCCTGGGCAAGCAGCATGGAGCGTGTAAAGCGCTCAAAATCCATTCCGCTGAGTTGCTCGATACGCTCTGCCACATCCCTGATTTTGCTGGCCAGCAGTCTGCCGCTGTCCGCCTCCGACAACTCCTGTCGCGGTGGCTGCAAACTGCCATCCGGCTGTTTTCGGCTGCGGTGCTGGCTCCAGTGACAACGCCAACGTCCTTGCGGCGTTTCAAACACCACCTCCGCAAAACACTCTCCGGTTTGGCGTGACATCACTTCGTTCTGGGCCTGACTGATACGCGGCTGGCGCGGTGTCTGCCCATAGAGTGCGAGGCAGACCGCATCCAGTAACGTCGACTTGCCGGCACCGGTAGGGCCGGTAATGGCAAAGAGTCCATCACCGGTGAATGCCGGGTGGGTCAAATCAACCTCCCACTCCCCGGCCAATGAATTCAGATTTTTAAAGCGGATGGAAAGAATGCGCATGAGAGTCCGTTTCGCGTGGCAAAAACTGTTTCGTGTCGTTTCGGTTTGAAAGGCCGCCCGCAAAGGTCAGCCTATTCAGCCCGGCTGTCGTCTTCATCCAGAGACTGAAGCACGCTGTTGAACAGGTGTGTCAGTGTTGGCTGCTGTGATTCAGGCACCTGATGGGCGGCCAGTGCGCGGGCAAACACTTCAGACGGCTGCAGCTCATCCAGCGTTTCCTGCTCCACCTGACTGGAGAGCACTCGCTCCACCACCCGGTTGTTCCTGACCCTCAGCACCTTCAAGTCGGTACCGGCAATCGCCTGTTCAAGCCACTGGCGCAGGTCGGCCGCCACTTCGTCCCCTTCATAGTGGACTTCAAGCCAGATCGACTGCGATGCCTGCGCCAACTGTTCCAGCTGCGACTGCAGATACGCCTTGTCACCGCGCAGTCGCTCCAGCCGCTGAAACACCGGAATCTCAAGCTGCTCGATCCGGGGCTCGCGCCCATCAAATTCGACCAGACAGAGACTTTTCTGCTGTTTGGCTTCCCCGAACCCCATCGGCAGGGGCGACCCGCTGTAACGGATATGGCTGTATCCCGCCACCGACTGGGGCACGTGAAGATGTCCCAGCGCCACGTAGTCCAGATTATCCGGAAAGGCATCGGCCCCCACCTGTGCCAGCGAGCCCACGTACAAATCGCGCACGCCGTCGCCTTCAAGCGTTTTGCCTCCTGCAGCGAACAGGTGCCCCATGCCGATCAAGGGGATATCCGGCCCCAGCTCAGAACGCACCTGCTCGGCAGCGGCACACACCGCTGCATAGTGCTGCCTGATCCCCGCGACCAGTTTCCGATCCTTGTCTTCCAGGCTCTCACCGGCTTCCGCCTGGCGGATATCCCGATCACGCAAATAGGGTACGGCGCAGATGATCGCCTCCGGACGGTTCTGATCGTCCCTGAGTACAACCACTTCATCGGCCGGGTCATCACAGGCCTGGCCCACCACATGCACATCCAGCGCTTTCAACAGCGCGGCAGGGGCATTCAGAAAGCTGGGCGAATCATGGTTGCCACCAATAATCACCACATGACGGCAACCGGACGACGCCACGCCGTGCAGAAAGCGGTAGTAGAGTGACTGAGCCCGGTTGCTGGGTGTGGTGGTATCAAACAGGTCCCCTGCAATCAGCAGGATATCGACCGCCTGCTGCGCCAGTTGCGCCTGCATCCAGCCCAGAAAGGCTTCAAATTCCTCGTAGCGTTTCTGACCGTAGAGCAACCGGCCGAGGTGCCAGTCAGAGCTGTGCAGCACGCGAAGGACGCGTCCCGAGGAAGCCGGTTCCGGTTCAGGCTCCTGCTTGGCTCGGGATGGCTCAACGGATGCGGGGGAATCAAATAATGACGGCTGCTCCGGCACGTCTACTCTCCTTGTAAGGTCGCGATGATGCGGCGGCTGCCGCCGTGGTTACGGTGTTCACCCAGATAGATGCCCTGCCAGGTCCCCAGATTGAGGCGCCCATCGGTAACGGGCAGCATCAGGCTCACACCCAGCAAGCTGCTTTTGAAATGCGCCGGGAGGTCATCAGGCCCTTCATGAATGTGCTGATAGTAAGGCGCGTTTTCAGGTACGGAGCGATTGAAAAAGGCTTCAAAATCAGCGCGTACGGTCGGGTCGGCGTTTTCATTCAGGGTCAGGCTGGCAGAGGTATGCTGCAGCAACAGGTGCAACAGACCTGTCTTGACCCGCCGCAGTTCCGGCAGCGCCTGCTCGATTTCGTCAGTAATCAGATGAAAGCCGCGTGGACGTGCACGCAGGCGAATGGTTTGCTGATGCCACATACAGATCTCCTGCAAGAGGGGACCAGTCTAACGCAAAACGGCGTGACTCTGGAGCCAGGCCCGGCGTATCAGATTTCCATCAGCCGCTCTGCCAGGCTGACCAGACATTCATACTGATGCAGCCCCTGCCGCCACTCGACAGGAATGGCCTCAAGACCATAAAAGGCACCGGCCAGCTGACCGTAGATTGCGCCCACCGTATCGGCATCTTCACCCAGATTGACCGCCTTGAGCATGCCCTGCTCGAAACTGTCACTCTGGCTGAATGCCCAGAGCGCGGCTTCCAGCGAATCGATCACATAGCCGGTGGCACGGACTGCAGGCGGTTCGCGTTCCAGGAATGAGCCCAGGCAGACACCGATCACCTCGGCATCCAGCTCAGGCAAGAGTTCGGTCAAGGCGGGGCTTTGCCACACGTCAGCAGGGCTTTGTGCCGTGACGGCCGCTTTCAGCATCAGGGCAAATGCCTTGTTGGCATCGAGGCAGCGGGGATCGGCATGGGTCAGGCGCCCGTGCTCTGACACCAGATGCAAGAGTTCGGGCCTGTCAAAGGCATGAATGACGACTGGCACGAGTCTCATCAGGGTTCCGTTACCGGCCTGATCCATCGACTCTTCACCGGCAAAAGGCTCCGCCGTGCGTTCGTAGCGAAGCAATGCACTGCGCGTGCGGTTACCGATATCGAAGCAGCGCCCGGTTGAAGAGCAGTAGCCTTCCCGAAACCAGCGCACAAAACGCTCCATCTGGTCGTGGGGATCAAACCCCTTGCATTCGATCAGGCTATACGCCGAGCATAACGCCATTGAAGTATCGTCGGTCCAGTATCCGGCCGGCAGCTGATGCGGACCACCACTGCGAAAACCGGTGACCGGCTCGAAGCTGCCCGGTGCCATGAACTCGACACTGGCCCCGAGCGCATCGCCTGTTGCCAGACCCACCAGCATGCCTTTCAGTTTGTCGTGCATCTACGTTCCCTCGTCGCCTGTGCTCGTTCACTGTGCCATTTGATAACGCCGATGCAGAATCGCGACACGCTCCACATAGGCCCGCGTTTCGGCATAGGGCGGAATACCACCGTATTCCTGCACGGCGCCGGGGCCTGCGTTATAGGCCGCCGTCGCCAATCGCGTATCCCGGTTATAGCGCTCAAGCAGCATCGCCAGATAGCGCACGCCACCGTCGATGTTCTGCGCGGGGTCAAACGGGTTGGTCACTCCCAGTTCAGAGGCGGTCTGCGGCATCAGTTGCATCAGCCCCTGCGCGCCAACCCGCGAACGCGCCCGGGCGTTAAATGCGGATTCCGCATGGATCACGGCGCGGACCAGCGCCCCATCCACCCCATGACGCTTTGCCAGGGTATCAATCGTCTGTCGGTATCGATCGGTAAACAGCGGCGTCGTTTCCCAATTGACACTGGAATCGACCTTGCAGGCAAAGCAGTCAAAGCGCACCACCTCGAACTTGACGCCCGAGGGCTTCTCATCGCTGAACGAGAGCACACCCTGTGCGTTGCGGTACTTGTAATAGGTACTGACGATATCTGCCCGCTGTTTGGGGGCGATATTGGTGTACTCCACACGCCCGTCCGGATGCACGATTTTACGCACTTCCGCGTTCAGGTGGCTGGAGGGCAGGCTCCAGAGAGCAGCCAGCACAATGTAAAGAAGTCGATGCATGGTCTTCAGATCGAATTTGAAACCTGTAATACGTGTATTCTAGAGATCTGCCGCATGAAATGCTGCCACACGACGCAGGTTTGTTCGCATTCGTTGATTTCAGCCGTGAATCGCGCCATAACATACATTCAAAAATGTATAGATGTTTTCCAGTGACGCGCTGGGTTACACTTGTCCCTGTTTTTCATACAGGTTTTGGATGGGGTAATCACTGATGGTACGACGTACCAAGGAAGAAGCCGCTGCCACGCGTGAAGCACTGATTGATGCGGCCGAAGAGATGTTCATGCAGCATGGCGTTGCCCGCACCTCGCTGGAGCAGATTGCCCGTCATGCCGGCATGACCCGTGGCGCTCTGTATTGGCACTTCAAAAACAAGACCGATCTGGTCAAGGCGATGCGTGATCGGGAACACCTGCCCTTTCAGGACCTGTTTGATCAGGTGGATATTGATAACCCCGAAGCCTCCCCGCTTGAAACCATTCGACTGGCCTGCTTACAGGGCCTGCGCCAGCTGGAATCCCCCCGCAAAATCCGAGTACACACGATTCTGACCTTTCGCTGCGAGTTTTTCAGCGACTTCAACCCGCAGGCGATGCACCGCGAGATTTCCGACGATATCCGCTCGGTGCTGCAGCGCTATTTCACCCTGGCGGAGGCAAAGGGTCAGTTGCAGGGCATCACTGCGCCAGCGGCAGCGGAGCTGATGCACTCGGTCCTGTCCGGCCTGTTTCACTCCTGGATACGCAACCCGGAAGACTACTCCATTGCCGAGCGGGGCGAGTCCGTCATCAACAGCCTGATGGGGCTGCTCAGCACACCGGGTGCCCTGGAACACTGAACAGGGCACCCTCAGGTGCCCCGCTGCAGGACTCAACCGGCCTTCGCCACCGCATCATGTTGCCCGCGGCGACGGGACAGCCAGTCGGATACCGAAGCGATCATGGCATAGAAGGTCGGTATGAAGCAGCTGCCAATCACCGCAACCGCCCCCATTCCGACGGACACCGCCGTACCGATATGGTGACTGCTGGTGTCACTGGCACCCGTGGCGAGTGCCAGCGGCAAGGTGCCAAGGATGAACGCAAAGGAGGTCATGATGATCGGCCTGAAGCGCAGTGTTGCAGCCAGCACGGCCGCCTCACGAATGGACTTGCCCTGCTCCCGGCGCTGCAGTTCGGCAAACTCCACGATCAGAATGGCATTCTTGGCAGCCAGCCCCACCACAACCAGCAGCCCGATCTCCACATACACACTGACTTCAAGGCTGCGCAGCATAATGCCGCCAATGGCGCCGAAAAAGGCAAAGGGGGTCGCGGTCAGCACCGCCAGCGGCAGTGACCAGCTTTCATACTGCGCCGCCAGAATCAGAAACATCATCAAAATGCCAAACCCGATCGCCAGCGCCGCCGTGTTGCCCAGTGTGGTCTCCTGATAGGCGGTGCCGGTCCAGCCCATGCCCCAGCCTTCACCCAGAGTATCCTTCACCAGCTGTTCCATCGCGGCAATCGCCTGCCCGGAGCTGTAGCCCGGTGCAGGCCCTCCCTGGAACTGAGCCCCCAGATACACCCCGAAGCGGGATACAACGGCGGGCCCGGCTTCACGCTCAAGCGAGACGAATTCAGACAAGGGGATCCGCTCCCCGTTGGCACTGCGCACAAAGATGTGGTTCAGGTCGTCCGGTTGCTGGCGATAGGCGTCCTCGTTCTGCAGGTACACCTGAAAGTTGCGGTTCTGATAGCTGAAGAAGTTGACGAAGCCGGTGCCCAGGGTATTGGACAGAGTGGCATTCAAGTCCTGCAGCGAGACCCCGTAGCTCAGCGCCTTCTGGCGATCAATCTCAGCGCGGTAGGACGGCACATTGACGTTGAAGGTGGTGAACACGCGCT
Source organism: Marinobacterium alkalitolerans (assembly GCF_017776525.1). GTDB lineage: Bacteria > Pseudomonadota > Gammaproteobacteria > Pseudomonadales > Balneatricaceae > Marinobacterium > Marinobacterium alkalitolerans. The sequence goes on along the minus strand of NZ_JACVEW010000005.1, from coordinate 59,850 downwards.
GCAATGCCGGATGCCGATTCGCCGCCTGCATCAGTTTGAGCGAGGCCTGATACAGCTCCTGCGACGATGCCCCGGTATAGGACTGCAGGTAGCCGGTGAAGCCTCCGGTGGTCGACAGGCCACGGATTGGCGGCATGTTGAACGCCAGCGTGCTGCCACCGGGTGTGGTGGCACCGACCTGCATCACCTGCCCGATCAGTTGATCCGCCGTCAACTCACGTGCCTCCCAGGGCACCAGGCTGATAAACATGACGCCGCGGGCACTGTTTAAGGCACTGCTCAGGATATCGTAACCGGCCACGGCCGCCACATGGGCAACGCCCGGTATCGCCTGCACCTGCTGGCTGACCGCATCCATATAGGTGGTGGTACGGTCCAGTGACGCCGCATCGGGCAGGGAAATGCTGGCCAGCACGATGCCCTGGTCCGTTTGCGGCACCAGTGTGGTTGGCGTGGTGTCATACATCCACCAGGCCGCACCGCTGAAGCCTGCAGTCAACAGGAGTGCCAGCACCCAGCGCCTTACCAGCAGCGCCACAACCCGCGTATACAGTGCCGTCAGGCCACTGAACAGGCGCTCGAATCCATCCAGCGGCAGATGAATGACTCGCAACAGGGCCGAGTGCTGTTGCCGCTGATGCAGATCATGCTTGATGAACACCGCTGTCAGCGCCGGAGTAAAGGTCAATGCCATCAGTGCCGAAAAGCCGACGGAGATCGCAACGGTCAGCGCAAACTGCTGATAGATCTGGCCGGTAAAGCCGCCCAGAAAGGCCACCGGGACAAATACGGCCGCCATGATCAGCGAGGTCGCGATCACGGGACCGCCCACTTCCTGCATGGCGCGCACCGTGGCTTCACGCACACTCAACTGAGGATTTTCGCTCAGTACCCGCTCCACGTTCTCAACCACAAGAATGGCATCATCCACCACAATCCCGATCGACAGCACCAGCGCGAACAGGGTCAGAAGGTTGAGCGAAAAGTCGAACAGGAAAAAACCGGCAAAGGTGGCGATCACCGAGACCGGCACCACCGACATGGCAATGACCGTAAAACGCCAGTTGCGCAGGAACACGTACAGGATCACGCCGACAATCAGAAAGGCCTCGACGAAGGTTGTCACCACCGTATCCACCGACGCACTGATGAACAGCGTGGTATCGTACGGCACCACGTAATCCAGCCCCTGCGGGAAACGCTCCGCCAGCTCCGCCATCTTGTCTTTCACCGCCTGGGCAGTTTCCAGCGCATTGGCGCCAGGCTGCTGATTGATCACGATGGGGGTCATGCTGGCACTGTCCAGACGCGCATCGATGCCGTAGAAGGAAGCTCCCAGTTCGATACGGGCCACATCTTTCAGCAGCAGCGCGGAGCCGTCCGGGTTGGTTCTCAGATAGATGTTACGAAAATCGTCCGCAGAAGACAGTCGACCACCCGCCGTGACGGTATAGGTATAGGCACGAGGGTCACTCTGCGGCGTGCCGCCAAGGCTGCCGGCCGGGACCTCGGTATTCTGCGCCCGAATGGCGGCTGCCACTTCGGTCGGTGTCAGGTCGTAACGGGCCAGCTTTTCCGGGTCCATCCAGATACGCATGGCAAACTCGCCCCCGCCCAGTACTTCCGCGGCACCAACCCCGTTGATCTGACGCAGCTCATCCAGCACGTTCAGCGTGGCGTAGTTCTGCATGAAGATGTTGTCATAGTCGCCCTCGGGCGATACCAGCGCCATCAACACCAGAATAGAGCTGGATCGCAGCTGAACGGTCACGCCCTGCGCCTGCACGGCCTCCGGCAGCTGCGACAACGCGCCCTGAACCCGGTTATTCACGTTGATGGTATTGGTGTCACCGTCGGTGCCGATATCAAACGCGACCTCCAGATTCATAATGCCGTTGTCGGCACTGTTGGAGGTCATATAGAGCATGTTCTCGACCCCGTTGATCGCTTCCGCCAGAGGGGCCGCCACCGTCTGCGCCACCGTTTCGGCATTGGCGCCGGGGAAACGGGCACTGACCGATACACTGGGCGGCACCACGCTGGGATACTGCTCAATGGGCAGGACACGCAGACTGGCAAGGCCGATCAGCGTCAGGATGATCGCGATGACGGTGGCAAAGATGGGACGCCGGATGAAGAAGTTGGAAAAACTCATGCGTCACCTGCCTGCTCATGCTGAGCCGCCTTGATCGGCGAGCCGGGTTTGATACCTGCCGGATCCCCCGTTACCACCTGCATGCCGGGCTCCAGCCCGTCCAGAATAATCTGCTGTGCACCTGCCACTTCACCCAGCGTCACCTGCTGCGCACGTGCCTTGCCCGATGCATCCACCACAAACACCTGCGGCCCCATCAGGCCCTGAGTCACCGCTACTTCAGGCACGGCAAGGACGTTGTAGCGTTTCAGCCCATCTATATGGACCCGCACGAACTGCCCGGGCAGTAGTGTCTGATTCGGGTTGGCGAAGGTGGCGGCCGCCTGCACGGTGCTGGTGCGTTCATCAACCCGCACGCCCAGAAACGACAGGCGCCCCTTGAGCGGAGGCTGGTTGCGCATGGCACTGCCGGCCAGCTCAAGCCGGGCGTGGATGCGGTCAAGATCATCCAGCTGCAGTTGCTGACGCAACTCCTGCGCATCTTCCAGCGGCATCTGGAAACGCACCTCCAGAGGGTCCAGAGGTGTAACGGTGACCAGCTCTGTGCCCGATGCAACCAGGTTGCCCGGATTCACCTGCCCCAGCCCCACGCGACCGCTGACCGGTGCGGTCACCCGGGTGTACCCAAGGTCGATGCGTGCACTGGCCAGTGCTGCCTCTGCCTGTGCCACCTGAGCGCGGGCCACTTCCAGATCAGCCAGAGCCTGATCGTATTGCTGACGGCTGACCGAGCGGCGCTCCAGCAACGTTTTATAGCGGTCTGCATCACGCTGTGCCCGTGACCGCTCGGCCTGTGCACTCTTCAGATCAGCTTCCCGCTGTTGTACCAGCGCCTGATAACGCTCCGGCTCAATGCTGTACAGCAGCTGACCCGCTTCGACCCAGTCACCCTGCTCGAAATGGCGCGTCTGCAACGTACCTGTCACGCGGGCCACCAGCGTGACTTCGTGCTCACTGCGCAACAGCGCGGAATAGGCTTTTTCCAGTTCGATGTCCTGCCGCTCAAGGTGGGTCACGTCCGCCACAACCGGCGGTTGCGACTGTTGCCTGCCGGCCTGCTCCGGTTGTTCGGCGGTACAGGCAATCAGGCTCATGCTGATCAGCGACACAAGGAATAACTGTCGAACAGGGGCTAGGGTGTTCATGGCGGCGCCTCAATGGGGTGGGGTTGGTTCTGAACGGGATTTTACATTCATACATGTATGAATGTAAATTGGACGCTGTTATTTCACCGCCATTAAAAGGCGTCGGGAGCTGACCTGAAGCAATGCACTCGGAGCTCCAACTGGCACACACTGTCGGCGTTTTAATACTCTTTATGGATGAAGCCGTAGATGGACCCAGTAACCGCTCAACGCACACTGACGGGATTGGAGCTGAAAGTCGGGACACGCCTGCCCTGGTCCCTGTACAGTCCTCAGGGCGCTCTGTTGCTGACGGAAGGCACCCTGATTCGCAGTGAACGGCAGATCGAAAGCCTGATCAGTGCCAATGCCTATTACGTGCATACCCCCAGCCTCGGGACCTACAAGACACAAGAGCATCAGCGATCCAGCAGCCCGAAGGTCAGCTCCTTTGTCATCATCCATACCCTGCTCGAACGACTGGAAGCCTGCTTCTCACTGGCCCATCGATCCGGTCAGAGCGGCGCGTTCGTCCGCGGCATCATGAAACTGGTGTTTGATATCCAGGCGGTGTGTGAAGAAAACCCGGACGCCATACTGGGCACCATGCAGCTGATCGTGGAAGCGCCGCACGGGCTGCTGCACCCGCTTCATGCCGCGCTGATGTGTGAGGTGGCCGCGTGCCGCATGGGCTATGACGCACTGGAGCGTGCGCCTTTGGTTGCCGCCGCGCTGACGCATGATATTGGCATGTATGACATTCAGCAGGCACTGTTTGAACAAAGGGCACCTCTCAGTGCCAGCCAGCGTGAAATCGTCGATAACCACCCGCTGCTGTCTTATGAATTGCTGCAGTCGCACGGCGTGAATGAACCCAGATGGCTTAACCCGGTGCTTCAGCATCACGAACGCCTGGACGGAAGCGGCTATCCCAATGGACTGAAGGCCGATTCGATCTGTCGCGAAGCTCGCCTGCTGGCCATTACCGACTGCTACTCGGCCATGATCCGTCCTCGCGCCTACCGGGAGCAGGTTTTGCCGAAAGACGCGATCAAGGAAATCTTTCAGCAGCGCGGCGCCACTATCGATGAACGCCTGGCCCGGCTCTTCATCGATGTGATGGGCGTATTTGTTCCCGGGACGCTGGTAGAGTTGAGTCATGGCGAGCTGGCGCTGGTAACCGGTCAGGGGGAAGGTCTGAATCAGCCTGCGGTCGCACTGCTGCAAAACCGACTGGGGGTCAGGCTGGAAGCGCCCCGCCATCTGGTGCTGGAGGACAGTCAGGCGATCAGGTCCATCCTCCGCCTGCAGGACCATACTGACCTGATCGCCCTGCTCGGACGGGCATGGCCGGAAATGTCCCCCATTCCATCAGCCGTATGAAGAGCCCGGCCAGACGTCCGGCACAATGAATATCCGCTCCACCTCCTGCCAGCCCCCTTCTCTGCCAAAAGGCTCCAGCCGCGCCAACAGCCCGGGCCTTTCAAGCGTACGCGCGTATTCAGTGGCCTCACGGGCACTCAGGATGACGGCATCATCCTGAAAATGCGCGGGCCCGGGATAATAAAAAGGCCCCAGCCAGTTCGGCTTTTCCAGCAGAACCCACTCACCCGCTTCAGGTTCAAAGCGTGAACGATGGCACCAGTGGCTCGTATCGGGCACATGCTCGACCCCAGCCGGAACCGGCAGTGCGCGCCCAACCGGCTGGAACAGGTAACCCGGCATGAAAATGCGTGATTGTTCAACCGGTCCATATCCACGCTGCGCCAGCAGCGCTGCCGTTTCAGGCCGATCTGTCAGCCGGGACTGACGCTCACGCAACGCTTTTTCCTTGCGCGCAAGCGTATCGCGACTGTTGGGTCCCACCCAGTGCACTGCATCGGACGCTTCAAACCCCAGATAGAATTTTACCGCGATCTCATGGTGCTCAAGTTTCCCCGTCAGCGGGTTGGTGACCAGAAAATCCAGCTCACCCAGGGTGTGACCCTCCACGATGACCTGCAGGTTACGGGCTTCTATGCGCCAGCCAAGCAGGTGTTGCAACAGAACGGCGTAGAGGGTTTCAAAATAGGCTCCCAGACGGCGGGGCGGTGGCTGCCAAAGGATGGACGGGGCCAGGTCCGGGTGCTGCTCCCACATTTGCAGGGTCTGCAGCCAGTCATGCGGAAGATACGCAGTCGAGTCAAAAGCGGCCTGACCACTATAGAGCCTGGGGGCCTGAGCCAGCCATGCCAGATGTCTTAAGACGGGAATACGCAGAGGAGCAGACATTACCGGTGTCAGCGCTGGCGCTCATACACGCTGAGACTGACGGCAGTGCCGAGGTTCAGCGATTCGATCAGGCCCGCCCCCGGAATGGTGAAAGCCCGGGCCTTGAGGGCTTCAAGCCTGTCCCTCGGAACGCCCCGCGCCTCGTTGCCAAAGAGGTAACAGTCACACGCCCTGAAGTCGTCAGAATGCAGTGGCTGCCCCTGCATATCCAGATACCCCAACGCAGAATAGCGCTCGGACAGGCTTTCAAGTGTCACCTCCTGCTCCAGCGGCACATGAAAAATGGCGCCCATGCTGGCGCGAATAACCTTGGGGTTGAACGGGTCAACGCTGCCCGGGCTTAACAGGCAGCGATAGCCACCAAACCAGGCGAGCGTGCGCAAAATGGTGCCCAGATTGCCCGGATCCTGGATTTCATGCAGGTATATGGCGACCTCATTGTCCTGTACCGGCGGCTGAATCGCCTGCATGGGCAGCACGGCCGCAATCCCCTGAGGGCTCTTGGTCGCACTGATCGCACTCATCTGCCTGGCGCTGACCGTGTGCACCTTCAGTTCGGTATCCCAACCGGCATACTGATCGGTCAGGTAGAGCTCAGCCTCTCGCAGGCCGGGCTGTTGCTGTGCCGCACGCTCAAGCTCCAGCACCAGGTGCTCTCCTTCAATGAGGCAATACCCGGTTTCAGTGCGAAATTTTTTCTGTTGCAGTTTTTTGATCAAATCCAGCTTCATGCCAACCCGTACCCTTGAGGCTATACCTGTCAACAGAGCCTGCCGACAGAGCGCGCAGTATAGTCATTGCGCCCGTCAAAGTCAGTCGGAAGCCGGAGTTGACACCGGTCGCTACATTACCTAAATTTAATGTATCCAAAAAGCGACACACTATTCTTCACATTCAGATGACTTGCATGGTGGTGTATAGCGACTTTTAATTCCGAGAGTGGCACAATCTTTGAACACCTGTTGACCGACTTCCCCCACCTGGTCGGCTCGGCACACAATCACGGGCGCACCGCGCCGGTTGGTTTTAAACAAGGGGAACCGAGTCCCATGATAATTCAGACCCACACCGCACAGTGGACCGGTTTTCTCCGATGATCCATCGCCACAAAGGCCTCGGGCTGACGACCAAAACACTCTGCCTCACACTGGCTGTGATGGGGCTGATACTGAGTGTGATCATTACCCTGAGCGAATCGTACAAGCAGCTTCACGAACAGACGCGCAATCTGGCAACCAGCGAAATGGAAAGCCTGATGACTTCGGTGCGTCTGGTCCAGCAATCCGAGTCTCTGGGCAACCTGGGTGTACGTTTGACCTCGGCAACGACCCACTCCGCCCGCCGCCGTGCCTTGATCGACCTGACCGACCGCATGACCTGGGTGGGCCAGCTCACCAACCGACTTGCCCGACAGGGTGGTGAGCCTGAGCTGATTGAACAGGTCCGGCAGACCCTGCATCAGCTGGAGCAGAATACCGCTGAGCTGAACCTGAGCGTATCGGAGCGCATCGACGGCAATACCGATCCGGGCCTGCAGCGTCACATAGAAGCCCTGTCGAGCAACAACCGGGAACTGTCCGGTCAATTGGGTGTTCTGGTGGGCTACTTTTCTGCCAACACACGCCGTCAAATGGTCAGCCAGAGTGAAATGCTGGCAAGCGACATCCAGACTCAACGCTACAATCTGATCGCTCTGTCACTGGTCGTCCTGTTGTTTGCACTGCTGACGGGTATCTACTTCGAGTTCAGAATCGTGCGCCGAATCCTGCATCTCGAGCGAACGGTGCGCTCACCCAAGGTGGATATTGATGCCTTCGATACGCTGGGTGGCGATGAGATTTCACGCCTGTCGAAGACCGTTCGCTCCTATGTCCAACGCATCCAGTCGCATGAAGCCCAGATGCGCAAGGCACACCAGGAGATGACCTACCTGGCCGAGCATGACACGCTCACGGGCCTTGCCAACCGCCGCCACTTCCAGGCTGCCGCACGTCGCCTGCTGCGTGAGTCGCGCCAGCCACTCTGTATTGCCATTGGTGACCTGGATTATTTCAAACGCATCAATGACCGCTACGGCCATGCCGCCGGGGACCAGGTACTGGTCGACCTGGCCCGACTGCTTGAAAAGGGCATCCGTGAAAGCGATGTACTGGCCCGTTTTGGTGGTGAAGAGTTCGCGTTTATCCTGCCGGTCGGGTCGCTGGAGGATGCACAGAAAGTCATTGAAAAGCTGAGAACGCGCCTGGCCGAGCACTCAATCGCCGCAGCTCCCAACCAGAGCATTCATCTGAGCATGAGCTTTGGACTGGCGCTGGTCGACGCCTCCAATCTGGAGCAGCCACTGGATGACCAGCGCCTTGAGACACTGCTTGACTCGGCCCTGCGTGCCGCCGACGAAGCGCTCTACAGCGCCAAACACAACGGCCGTAATCAGGTTGAGCTGGCCCCGGAGACCCTGTATGCAAATGCGATCTAATCAAGCCAGCATACGCCGGGCCGTGACTGCATGTTTGATGCTGCTATTGGCATTGTGTGTGCCTTTTTCAGCCCAGGCTTCAGAGCATATACGGCTTGGAATACAGCTTGAGCCGCCGTCACTGGACCCCACACGCACGGCGGCCGTTTCTGCCAGTGAAATCACCTGGTGCAACCTGTTTGAAGGGCTCACCTTCGTCAATGGCGAGGGGCAACTGCGCCCCCGTCTGGCCAAGTCATGGACCCTGTCGGACGACCAGCTGCAGTACCGCTTTGAATTACGGCACGACATCCGTTTCCATGATGGCCGCACGTTTAATGCTGAAGTCGCAGAATTTGCGCTGCAACGCTTGCTGGACCCGGGCAACGCCAACCCACAGCTTGAGTGGTACAAACAGATAACCGGGGTCAAAGCCACCGACGAGTACAGTCTTGAAATTACGCTCAAGCGGCCCGATGCCATGCTGCCGTTTGCTCTTTCACTGCCTGCCGCCGTCATGGTGCACCCGGACTCGGCCGCGAATAACGGCGAACACCCCGTGGGTACAGGCCCTTACCGCTTTGCCGGCTGGGAAAAAGGCCACTCGGTCACGCTGCTGCGCAATGATGACTACTGGGGTAAACGTCCGGCCCTGCATGAAGCCCGTTTTCTGTTCATGCGCACGTCTGTTGGAACTGAAAACATGCTGGCAGAAGGGCTGGTGGATGGTTTGCTGAGTGTTACGCGTGTCGGCAATCGCTTTCTGCTGCGTCCGGACTACCGCATGAGTCCGCGCCAGCTGCAAAGCAAAATGATTCTGGCCATCAACAACGGTCGCCCGCCCTTTGACAACCTTCAGGTACGCCGCGCCCTGTCCCATGCGATCGATCGCCAGAACCTGAGCCAGCTGTACGGCCCGCAATTCAAGCCACAACTGATCGGCAGCCACTTCCCCCCTTCTCACCCGGCCTATGTTGATCTGGTGGACCGCTACCCCTACGACCCTGAGCGCGCCAAAACCCTGTTAAGGGAAGCAGGCGTCGAGCCCGGCACACGCATTGCGTTGACGATCCCGCCAACGGACTACGGACGCTACGGCGGCCTGATGGTGGCCGAAGATCTGGAGCGCATCGGGTTTCGGGTTGAACTGGAGCAACTGGACTGGAGCCGCTGGCTGAGCCAGGTGTTCAAGCAAAAGGATTATGCGCTGACCCTGATCATGCATGTTGAGCCGATGGATCTGAATATTTACGCGCGTGATAACTACTACTTCAACTACGACAACACCCGCTTTAAAGCGATCTGGGAGCAGGTCCTCAATGCCGCTTCAGAGACGGAGCTTCACCGTCTGCTGGGCGAGGCTCAGCGTCAGCTGGCCGAAGACGCCGTCAACGTATTCCTGTTCATGCGCCCCGAGCAGAACCTGATGCACCGACAGCTGCGCGGCATGTGGGAAAAGAGCCCCATCCCCTCGTTTGTGCTCGAGGATGTGTACTGGGCTCCCTAGTGCATTGGGCACCCGGCGTTTCCATCCACACAACGGGATACGTACAATAGCGCTCTCAGTCACAACGATGGTTTGCAAAACACTATGGCCCGTTCCAAAAGCAGCGCCCGCTGGCTCAATGAGCATGTTAACGATCCCTACGTCAAACAGGCCCAGAAAGATGGCTACCGCTCTCGCGCAAGCTACAAGCTACTGGAGCTGAACGAGAAGGATAAGCTGATCCGCCCGGGCATGCTGGTAATTGATCTGGGCTCGGCACCGGGCGGCTGGTCGCAGGTAGCCTCGAAGCTGGTCGGCGAAAAAGGTACTGTCATCGCCTCCGATATTCTGCCCATGGATGCACTTCCCGATGTCGATTTCATTCAGGGTGACTTCACCGAGGAGGCCGTGTTTGACGAGATCATGGGCGTGATTGACGGCCGTCCGGTCGATGTGGTCATTTCCGACATGGCCCCCAACCTCAGCGGCGTGGCGTCTGCGGATCAGGCTGCCTCCATTTACCTGATTGAACTGGCGCTCGACATGGCACAGCAGGTGCTCAAGCCCAAGGGCTGCATGGTCGCCAAGGCGTTCCAGGGCGAAGGCTACGAAGCGTTCGTGAAGGAGGTTCGCGCCCATTTTGATACGGTGGTTATCCGTAAGCCCGATGCCTCACGTTCACGCTCACGTGAAGTGTACGTGGTCGGCAAGGGGTTCAAGGGATAACGTCCTCTCAGGCACCCCCTGTGGGTGCCCTGCCAGCAGCAGATTTATCCGTTTACATTGATCCATGCCTTTCACCTCCCTGCCTGAACCCGTTTAAGCTCCGTTTAATCGTGAGAATGTTTTGATTGAATCGCTTGTTCAGGTAAACGGGATTTCACATGTCAGACCAGCGCACCGAAAACAGCAGCCCCAAACGCGGCTTTCGCCTGTCGTTGTCCTTGCGCTTTCTGGTGTTCGGTGTCGGTGTCCTGTTGCTGAACGGGCTGCTGCTTTCCAGCAAAACCGATCACATCATCGAAACCGCCTTTCTGGACCAGGCCGACCAGAAGATTCATCTCTTTCTGGATCAGATCAAGCGCGATATCGAAACCGGTCGACTGAGCCCGACCGACAAAACGTTCCAGCAGGAAGTGCTGTACCTCAACCAGCATGAACAGTTCAGCTCCCAGCTGCACGTGCTGTCGCTCTACCTGTTTAACCGTGAGGGTGAGTTGATCGCACACAGTGACGGACGGCGTGAACCCAAGGAGATGTCCCCGGATTCCCCCTATTATGCGGTGATCAACGACCGCCAGCCTTCACTGGGTGACGAGCACGAGCTGAATGCTGAAACCGGCGTAATCAAGGGCGACTACCTGCTGCCCCTCACCCTGCCCGACGGTACCGAAGCGGGTATTGAAGCCGAAGTGGATATCACCGGCCTGACACAGGCCATCGGCAGCTTTGACGCGCCGTTTGAGCAGTCGGTCTGGGTCACGGTCAGTTTGAGCAGCCTGCTGATGCTGACGGTGCTCGGCGGCCTGATCTACGTGCGTCTGACCAAACCGATCGAACAGCTCCACCGCACCATCAGCGATCTGTCCTCAGGCGAGCTGGACCAGCGTGTGCCGGTCAAGGCCAATGACGAGGTCGGCCAGCTCGGTGCCGGGGTCAACCATCTGGCAGACAGCATTCAACGCCTGCTGCGCGAGCAGGACGAGACCTATATGGCGGCACTCAGCTCGCTGGCACAGGCACTGCAGGCAAAAGACCCCTACACGGCGGCGCACTCCGGCCGCGTATCGCGCTACGCGGTTCGGCTCGGTGAGGCCATCGGGCTCAGTACCGAGGAGCTTGGCCTGCTGAAAAAGGGGGCGCTGATGCATGACCTTGGCAAAATCGGCATCCACGACACCATTCTGAACAAGCCGGCGGCGCTCACCGATGACGAATACCGGGAGATGCAGCGCCACCCGGTGATCACCGCAACCATCATGAAGCCACTGAAGCGCTTCAAGGCGTTTGCCGATATTGCCGCCTGGCACCATGAACGCTGGGATGGCAACGGATACCCCGATGGACTGGCAGGCGAAGAGATCCCCCTGCTGGCCCGCATCGTTTCCATCGCCGACACCTGGGATGCCATGACCGGTGACCGTGTATACCGCCCTGGGATGCCACCCGAGAAGGCGATCAGTATTTTGGAAGAGGAACGTTACTCCGGGCAGTTTGACCCGGAGCTGATAGGCACTTTTATCGAAATGATCAGATCTGATCTTGCCCGAGGCGTGGCCGATACCACGGACCAGCGTTCCGAGGCCGATTATGCAGCAGTATTGAACGATAACGCCTGAGCGGTTCCCCGCTCAGTGCATGCGTATCAGCACCACACCTGCCAGCAGACACAGAATGCCCAGCACCCGCCCAAGGTTGATGTCATGTTGCGGGAAAGTGGCCCAGCCAAAATGATCCAGAATCACGGACATGATCAACTGACCCGCCACCAACAGGGCCACCATGGTGGCCGCACCGATGCGCGGCGCCAGAAAGGCACCGGTCGCCACAAAGAGCGCCCCCATGAAGCCGCCCGTCCAGGCCCACCAGGGTGCCTGCTTGAGCTCAGCCGTCAGCGGCCAGTGGTAGCGCATGGCGACCACAACGCCCAACAGGGCCAGCGTCCCAACGGCAAACGAAATCCAGGAAGCCCAGAGCGCACCGTTACTGTGCAGCGCCAGCGTACTGTTCACACCGGCCTGCATGGGCATCATCATGCCGGCGACAAACGCCAGCGCCAGCCAGAAATAGAGCATGGGGCCTCCCTTCATCATCAGAGTACTCAGCGGCGGGTCAGATAGACACCGCACTCAAGGTGGTCGGTGTAGGGGAACTGGTCAAAGATCGCGAACCGTTCCAGTTTATGTGTCTTGCTGATCTGCCTGAGGTTTTCATGCAAGGTATCCGGGTTGCAGGAGATGTAGAGAATATGCGGATATTCGCACACCTGCTCAACCGTATGCTCATCCAGACCACAGCGTGGCGGATCCACAAACACGGTGCTGAACTCACACTCTTCCAATGCCAGGCCCTGTACTTTGCGGCTGGTTTTCTCGCCCTTCAGAATCAGGGACAGATCCTCGGAGGGCATTCTCAACACATCAATATTCTCGATGCCGTTCTCCTCCAGGTTCCAGAGCGCGCTGCGCACCGAGACCTTGGAAATTTCGGTCGCCACCACCCGGCGGAAGTTCTGCGCCAGCGGCAGGGTGAAGTTGCCGTTGCCACAGTAAAACTCAACCAGATCACCGCCCGCGTGGGCCGAGGCATCGATCGCCCATTCGATCATTTTTTCACATACGTGACCGTTGGGCTGGGTGAAGCCGTTTTCCACCTGTTTGTAGCGGTAGGGACGGCCCTTGATGTTCAGTGTCTCCACCACGTAATCACGCTCCAGCAGGATCTTCTGCTTGCGTGCACGACCGATGATGTCGATGTTGAACTGCTCGCGCAGCGGTTTCACACGCTCGACCCACTCGTCATCCAGCTGACGGTGATACAGCAGGCTCACCAGCAGTTCACCTGACAGCGTGCTGAGGAAGTCGATCTGGAACAGCTTGAAGCGCAGCACCGGATCCGGGCGGATCACGTCCAGCAGCTTGAACATCATGTCATGGATGCGCTCGGACACCATGGGGCAGCTGTCCAGACGAACCGGGGTCCGCTTGTCACCGTCGAACATGACATAGTAGAGGTCATCCCCGTCATGCCAGGTACGAAACTCCGCGCGCAGGCGATAATGTTCCGGCTGCGACGTAAAAACCTCGATATCGGGCAGATCAAACTCGGCAAACTGCGCTTCAATGCGGGCCTGTTTCTCGGCCAGCAGGGCGTTGTACTTCTCAGGCTCCACGCGGGGAAGGGCCATCAGCTACCTCTACACTCAGTATTCAGGGACAGGATCGGTTATCAGGGCGGCGAATTCTAGCATAGCCGCTACCAGCCTTCATTCGGGGATCAATCAGGCGTAGAATGTCCCCCTTTATTTTCGTTCTCAACCGACTCAGAGCCAACGATGTCCGAAAGCAAGCGCAAGATTCTCGTTACCAGTGCCCTGCCCTATGCCAATGGCCCCATTCATCTGGGCCACCTGGTGGAGTATATCCAGACCGATATCTGGGTTCGTTTTCAGAAACAGCGTGGTCATGAGTGCACCTACGTCTGTGCTGACGATGCCCATGGTACGCCGATCATGCTCAAGGCCGACCAGATGGGCAAAAGCCCGCAGGAGCTGATTGATCAGGTCAGCACCGAGCACCAGCGCGATTTTGCCGGCTTCATGGTCAACTTCGACAACTACTACTCCACCCACTCGGAGGAGAATCGTCATTTCTCGGCTCTGATTTACGAGCGCCTGCGTGACGCCGGACACATTACCCGCCGTACCATTACCCAGGCGTACGACCCGGTTAAGAACATGTTCCTGCCGGACCGCTTCATCAAGGGTGAGTGCCCCAAGTGCGGTGCCAAGGATCAGTACGGTGACTCCTGTGAAGCCTGTGGCGCGACCTACCAGCCCACCGAACTGAAGAACGCCTACTCGGCCATCTCGGGCGCCACTCCGATCGAGAAAGAATCCGAGCATTTCTTCTTCAAACTGGCGGACTTTGAAGACTTCCTGCGTGGCTGGGTCAATGAACACGTACAGACCCAGATGACGCACAAGCTCAACGAATGGTTCGAGTCCGGCCTGCAGGAGTGGGACATCTCCCGTGATGCGCCCTACTGGGGCTTTGAAATCCCCGATGCACCGGGCAAATACTTCTATGTCTGGATGGACGCCCCAATCGGTTACATGGCCAGCTTCAAGAACTGGTGTGACAAGAACGGTGTCGATTTCGATGCATACTGGAAGCCGGATTCCGATGCCGAGCTGTACCACTTCATCGGCAAGGATATCGCCTACTTCCACACCCTGTTCTGGCCTGCCGAACTCAAGGGCGCGGGCTTCCGCACCCCAACCGGCGTATTCTGTCACGGCTTCCTGACCGTCAACGGGCAGAAGATGTCCAAGTCTCGCGGCACCTTCATCATGGCGGAGACCTATCTCAAGCACCTGCGCCCGGAGTACCTGCGATACTACTTCGCCGCCAAGCTGGGCTCCGGCATTGATGATATCGACCTGAGCCTGGAAGACTTCCGCTACCGCGTGAACGCGGACCTGGTGAACAAGGTGGTCAACATCGCCAGCCGCTGTGCCGGCTTCATCAAGAAGAAGTTTGACGGCCAGCTGGACAGCACTCTGGCTAACGAAGCGCTCTACCAAGAAGCGGTGGCACTGGGCGATGTTGTAGCGGACGCATACGAGAAGCGCGAATACGGCCGTGCCATGCGTGAAATCATGCACCTGGCTGACAAGGCCAACCAGTACATCGACAACGCCGAGCCCTGGGTACTGGCCAAGCAGGAAGGCCGCGAGGCCGAAGTTCAGGCCTGCTGCAGCCTGGGCATCAACCTGTTCCGCGTCATCATCAGCTACCTGGCCCCGGTGCTGCCGGAAGTAGCCGAGAAAGCCTGTGAGTTCCTCAACATCGACACCCTGGCCTGGGATGCCGTCAAGGAGCCCCTGCTGGATCACCAGATCAACAAGTTCAAACCGCTGATGCAGCGTGTGGACGAAAAGGTGATCGAGGAGCTGATCGAGGACTCCAAACAGAGCCTTCAGGCTCAGCCGCAGGTTCAGTCAGCCAAGCCGGCTGCCGCTGAAACCGAGCTGAGCAAGGAGCCGATTGCCGATACCATCGAGTTCCCGGACTTTGCCAAGGTGGACCTGCGTGTCGCCAGAATCGCCAAGGCCGAACATGTGGACGGCGCCGACAAGCTGCTGCGCCTGACGCTGGATCTGGGTGGCGAAACCCGCAATGTCTTTGCCGGCATCAAGTCCGCCTACAAGCCGGAAGATCTGGAAGGCAAGCTGACTGTCATGGTGGCCAACCTCGCTCCGCGCAAGATGAAGTTTGGCGTATCCGAAGGCATGGTACTGGCTGCCGGCCCCGGTGGTGAAGACCTGTGGATTCTGGAACCGCACGCTGGCGCTCAGCCGGGCATGCGGATCAAGTAAGCACCCCGAAACAAAAAAACCGGCCCCTCTGGGCCGGTTTTTTTATGCATTTGCGTCAAGCCACCACTCAGACAGACTCAGTCGCGGGCAACCGCAGTGAAATCAGTGTTGTCAGCAACAGGAACAACGCCGAAACCCAGAGGCATACTTCCAGCCCGGCAACGCCCTGACCCGCCGCCTGAAACACCCAGCCAGACAGAACCGTCCCGATCAGTCGCCCCATGGCGTTCGACATGTAGTAGAACCCCACATCCAGAGAGACACCCTCACGGCTGGCATAGCTCACAATCAGATAGCTGTGCAGAGAGGAATTCACGGCAAATACCGCCCCGAACACCAGCAGCCCCGCCACGACCACCAGTGCCGGGCTCAGACCTTGCATCAGCCCGAGTGCAATCGCCGCTGGCAGCAGCGTCAGCAGCGCAGCCCACAGCGTCGCAGCGCGTCCGTCCGGCACCTTTCCGGCAGCCTTGCCGGTGAGTCGGGGCGCCACCGCCTGCACCAGTCCGTAGCCGATCACCCAGAGTGCCAGAAAGCCTCCGGTCTGGCTGTGGTTCCAGCCCAGCGTCTGCGACAGAAACACCGGGAGCGCGACCACAAACCAGACATCACGCGCCCCGAACAGAAACATGCGGGCGGCCGATAGAATGTTGACCGCTTCGCTCTTGGACAGGATGTCACGGAATTTGGGTTTCTGCTTCGCCTTGCCGAGATCCTTTTTCAGCAACACCAGGCTCAACCCCCAGACCAGCGCCAGCGCAATGGCCATGGCGGCGACCGCCCCTGCAAACCCGAGCAGCATCAACAGAGCACCGCCCAGAAAAAAGCCGGCCCCTTTGAGCGCATTCTTGGAGCCCGTCAAAATGGCGACCCACTTGTAGAGCGCCCCTTGAGCGTTTTCAGGCACCAGCAGCTTGATCGAGCTTTTGGCACTCATCTTGTTCAGGTCCTTGGCAATGCCCGATAGTGCCTGCGCCGCCATCACCCAGGGCACGGTCAGCCAGGCGGCGGGGACCAGCAACATCGCCAACGCCACCACCTGCAGGCCCAATCCGATGTTCATGGTTCGGTTCAAGCCCAGATGAGCCCCCAGCCAGCCACCCACCAGGTTGGTCACCACACCGAAGATCTCGTAGAACAGGAACAGCAGGGCGATCTCCAGCGGCGAATAGCCCAGACCGTGAAAATGCAGCACCACCAGCATACGCAGCGCCCCATCAGTCAGGGTGAACGCCCAGTAGTTCCCGGTCACGACCAGATACTGGCGGATAGCGGGAGACAGCTGACTCAGCATATTCAAACCTGATCCAGACGCCCGACTTTCAGCGCCAGCTCCGCCGTGCGGTTGGCATAGCCCCACTCGTTGTCGTACCAGAGGTAGAGTTTCACCTGAGTACCATTCACCACCATGGTGGACAAGGCATCGACCACGCTGGAGCGCGGGTCGGTACGGTAATCGATGGAGACGAGCGGGCGCTCTTCGTAGCCCAGCACACCCTCAAGCTCGCCATCTGCCGCCTGCTTCAACAGCGCATTCACCTCCTCCACAGTGGTTTCACGCGCAACCTCGAACACGCAATCGGTGATCGAGGCATTGGCCAGCGGCACACGAATGGCGTGGCCGTTCAGCTTGCCCTGCAGCTCCGGGAAGATATGGGTGATCGCCGTAGCGGAACCGGTGGTGGTCGGAATCAGGCTCATGCCGCAGGCACGGGCACGACGCAGATCCTTGTGCGGCGCATCCAGAATGGTCTGAGTATTGGTGATGTCGTGAATGGTCGTCATGGAGCCGTGCTTGATGCCCAGCTGCTCGTGTACCACCTTGACCACCGGTGCCAGACAGTTGGTGGTGCAGGAAGCCGCGGTCACAATCGGATACTGCTCGGGGTCATACAGGTCGTCATTCACACCCATGACGATGTTGAGCACGCCCTCTTCCTTCACCGGCGCCGTGACCACCACCCGCTTCACGCCCTGATCCAGATAGGCCTGCAGCAAGGCCCGGGTTTTCATTTTGCCGGACGCCTCAATCACCAGATCACAGCCTGACCAGTCAGTCTCGGCAATCGTTTTGTTGGCCGTGACCTGAATCGACTGACCATCAATGCTCATCTGATCGCCATCGGCTTGCGCTTCATGCTGCCAACGCCCGTGAACGGAATCAAAATTCATCAGGTGCGCCAGCGTGGCCGCATCACCGGCCGGATCGTTGATCTGCACGATCTCGACGTCGGGCTGATCGTAGATGGCACGCATGGTCAGGCGCCCCATACGGCCAAAGCCATTAATACCGACTTTGATACTCATTCATTATTTCCTCAACACTGTATTGATACGAAACAGGTCATTTTCACCCTCACGGCTGGTCAAACCAGTGACGGGTGCGGTTGGCAAAGGCAACCAGCGACAGCATGACCGGCACTTCCACCAGAACGCCCACCACCGTTGCCAATGCCGCCCCGGAATGCAGACCAAACAGGGAAATGGCCACGGCGACCGCCAGCTCGAAGAAGTTTGAGGTACCGATCATGCAGGCCGGAGCCGCCACCTGGTGGGGCAGGCGCAACCAATGTGCAGCGGTATATGCCAGTGCAAAGATGCCATAGGTCTGAATCAGCAGGGGAATGGCGATCAGCACAATGGTCTGCGGCTGAGCCAGGATCGTCTCTGCCTGAAACCCGAACAGCAACACCACCGTTGCCAGCAATCCCAGAATTGACCAGGGCTTGAGCCGATGCAGAAAGGACTCAAGGACGTGCCCATCGCCCCGCCGTTCGAGCTGATGGCGTGTCCAGGCACCGGCCACCAGTGGCAGCACCACATAGAGCACCACCGACAGCAGCAGCGTTTCCCAGGGCACATGGATATCACTTACCCCCAACAGAAAGGCGGCAATTGGCGCGAAGGCAAACACCATGATAATGTCATTCACGGATACCTGCACCAGCGTGTAATTGGGATCACCCTTGGTCAGCTGGCTCCAGACAAAGACCATGGCCGTGCAGGGTGCCACGCCCAACAGAATCATGCCGGCGATGTATTCACCGGCACTTTCGGGGTCGACCCAGTCGGCAAACAGAACGCGGAAAAACAGCCACCCAAGTGCCGCCATGGTGAACGGCTTGATCAGCCAGTTAACGACCAGCGTCAGCACCAGCCCTCGGGGCTTCTTGCCCACATCCCGGATGGCACTGAAGTCGATCTGCACCATCATCGGGTAGATCATGACCCAGATGAACACGGCCACGACCAGATTGACGTGGGCATATTCCCACTGTGCGATGACACCAAACACCTCCGGCACCCAGTTGCCCAGCAGGACACCGGCCAGAATGCTCAGCCCCACCCAAAGTGTCATATAACGCTCGAAAATACCCATGATGATCTCCCTGCCCTGCTTGATGCCTCGATCTCAGCCCTGAATCATTCAACTCGGAGCACAACTCAGTGGACGGTCCGGCATGGCAGCCAGGCGCCGCTCGGCTTCAGCCACAAACATCTGACAGTTATCGCGCGTCAGCCGAATGACCTCGCGCATCCAGTCACTCATCAACGGGTGCAGACGATAATAGACCCACTGCCCCTGACGCCGATCCAGCAGCAGACCCGTTTTGCGAAGCTGAGCAAGGTGGCGCGAAATCTTGGGCTGCGACTGATCCAGCACCTCAACCAGCTCACACACGCACAGCTCCCTTTCAAGGAGCAATATCAAACAGTTAAGCCGCACGTCGTCCGCGAGCGCCTTGTAGAACTGTACTGCGGACAGTTCGTTACCGGTCGTACCCATGGCCCATCCCTTTTCAAGTGACTGGATTCAAGCCTTAATCCATATATGGAAAATCATATATATGAAAAACCATATATACAAGCACCGACTGGATTCTTCTCGATGAGAGACAGACAGCATGCCTGAAACCTATACAATCACGCGGGAGCCCTCAGTCCCCGTCGCCACCATCCCCATCGCTGTCGCCACCCATTCCACCGCCTTCACCCATTGGTGTTTCATGATGACGCCGGTGCACAGCGCCTCTTGCCGGACGCCCTTCCCGGCGCCTTTTTGCACGCTTGTGTCGCACAACCAACAACAGCAGGGCAACAAATACGACAAACAGAACCAGATCGTTACTCATCAGTTTCATCTCGAGCCCGGTAAAATTCCCATCAGAGTACACCATCCACCTTTGAGGATAAGCCCCTGGGCCTGACAGGCTCACTTTAAAAAATGCTAATAAACATGCATAGTGCCCCGCTGAACAGCTTGGAAGGTATGAGTCATGGCAGATGCAGATCAAGGATTACATCAACTGGACGGGCCTCTGATCTGGTCGGGCTTCAAGCAGCTGGCGCCCATCGCCCTGTTCGTCATCGCGTTTGGCATTGCCTTCGGTGTCGCTGCCGCCCAGGAGGGCTTGAGCGCCGCCATGACCATCAGCATGAGCGCACTGGTGTTTGCCGGGGCTTCACAGTTTGCCACCCTTGAACTCTGGGGGGCTCAGGTCCCACTGTTCACCATCCTGATCACGGTATTTGCCATCAACGCACGTCACCTCCTCATGGGCGCAACGCTTTTCCCCTGGTTGAAACACCTGCCGCCAGCCAAGCGTTACGCCGTTATGGCCGTTGCATCCGATGCCAACTGGGCCATGTCCATGCAGGCCTTCAGCCGCGGCCAACCGGGCCTTGGGTTGCTGGTCGGTGGCGGTCTGGTGCTCTGGCTGTTTTGGGTCATCGGTACCTGGCTCGGCATCAGCTTTGGCAGCGCCATTCAGAACCCCAAGAGCCTGGGGCTGGATATGGTGATGGGCTGTTTCCTGCTGGCGATGGTGGTGGGTGGCGAAAAGAACCTGCGCATGCTGTTTATCTGGGCCACGGCTGCCCTCTCATCCCTGTTGGCCTACTGGTATCTGCCCGAAAACAGTCACGTCATCACCGGCGCGCTGGCCGGCGGCATCCTTGGCACTGTCTGGCAGGAGCAGCACCATGAACGTTGAAACCGCCGGCATCGGAACCCTTTTGGTGATTATCGCCATGGCGCTGGTCACTCTGGCCACCCGCTGGGGCGGCGTATTTGTCATGTCCTATGTGCCGATCGGGTACAGGGTGAAGCAGTTCATCAACGCCATGTCCGGCTCGGTGCTGGTGGCGCTGATCACGCCCATGGCGGTGGAAGGTGACAACGGTGCTCGACTGGCGCTGCTGGCGACCGTGTTGACCATGCTGGTGATCAAAAAGCCCCTGCCCGCAATTGCAGCTGGCGTGATCACGGCAGCACTTTACCGTTACCTGCTGTAATGCCGTTTATGAAAGGTCATCATCCGGGTTCGCCAGCTTGACTTCCAGGGGTGCCGGTTTTTCGGTGGCCGGCATCCCGATCATCTCGTTGTAGGGACTTTCGTGAATCAAGACCGTGCTCTCGATCCCCAGCCCCTTGAAGGGAAGCTTGGCATCCAGCTGGCTATTGAAACGCATAATGGTTCCCTCATCATCACACACATTCAGTAGCTCGCTGCCCTGTTTCAGCTTGACCTGAACCAGGTACATGCTGCTCTCAAAGGCGCGCAGTACCAGACGTTCAATCTGGCCAAACTGCTTTTTGACGTCACTCACCGCTATTTTCATCTCATTCTCCTTGTTCCATCTTCGGGTGTACGTTGTTCCGGTAAAGGCGGTTTATCTGATCAGGCTTTTGCGGTACAACCGAACGCTTGCCAGAAGGAGAATCGGATGAAGTGTTTGATTATCGGTGCCGGTGGTATCGGCTGCTATTACGGTGCCCGGCTGATCGAAGCCAGCCACGACGTTACCTTTGTCGCCCGCGGTGAGCATCTCAAGGCCATGCAGCAACAGGGCCTCAGCGTCGAGCATGAAGCACTGCAGTTCCAGGCCCCTGTCGATGCGCTTTCCATGCATGAGCTATTGGCGCAACGGCAGTGTGATGATTACGACCTGATCATGCTTACTCTCAAGTCCGGCGCTACAGCACACTGGCTGAACGAGGCCAAAGACTGGCTGCTGCAGGGCTCGGCACCGATACTGTCGCTGCAAAACGGCGTCGATAACGAGCCACTCATCGCAGGTGTAGTGGGTGAAGCCCGCACTCTGGGCGGTCTGGCAGTACGCATCGGCGGGCATATCATCGCCCCCGGTCAAATTGAGGCACGCGGCCCGGCACAGGTGGTCATGGGGCGCTGGCCTCAAGTAGACGCCGAGGACCCGACCCTGACCGCACTGGCCAAGGCCCTGAATGAGGCACAGATACCGACCCGTACCACACTCAACATCCGCTACGAACTCTGGAAAAAACTGCTGATCAACAATGGGGTGAACCCGCTCAGCGCGCTGACGGGGCTGGATACACGCAGCCTCACCGCAGACCCTGCACTGGGCAAAACGGTCTACGCCATGATGCAGGAGACAGCTATCGCCGCCAGCGCCGATGAGGTAACACTGACAGCCGCTGACGTGGATGAGATGTTCAACCTGATCAGCCAGTTTGATGCCATCAAAACGTCCATGCTGGTAGACCGAGAGAAGGGCCGACCGCTGGAACTGGATGATATCAGCGGGGCCGTCATCCGACGCTGCCAACAACTGGGGGAAGCGGCGCCAAATACGGAACTGGTGCAGCGTCTGCTGCAGCTCGACATACGCCCTGTGCAATGGCAGCCACTGACGGCATAATGCCCGGCTGCAACATTCGATACCTCAAGAGGACAGACTGATGACGCCGGAAGAGTTTGCCAACCGGATCGGCCAGGACGACGGGCTGGATTTTGAAGACACCCAGGCCGTAATTAACGAGCACTTTGACTATACGCCTTCTGCATTCAGCAACGGCGAGATACGTAACGAGGCCGGCCAGAACGAAGGCTCATGCAAGATTTTTGCGCTTGGACAACTGCTCCAGCTGAACCAGGAGCAGACACTGGCCTGCTTCGGTCGCTTTTACCGTGACGTGCTGAATACGCCTGATGGCAGCGACCACGGCAATATCCGCAACTTCATGGTCAGCGGCTGGGACGGCATCCAGTTTGAAAGCCAGCCTCTGACACCCAAGGGCTGATCAAAACAGCGGAAGCTGCTCGGCTTCCGCCTCTCCCTCTTTTGCCCCCAGCCGATAGCCGACACCCAGCAGACGCACAGGCCGTGCACCGCGGTGCCAGGCTTCCTCCATCAGCGATGCGAAGAGCCCCTTGTGCGGCTGATCCGAACGGCACTCAGCCGTGGTCTGGGTAAAGTCGTTGAATTTCACTTTGACCACCAGCCCCAGAATCTGACGCGAGGCGCGATGACGCTCAAAACGGCGTGCTAGGTCATCCATCAGCGGGTCAAGCTGCTCCATACACTGGGCCAGCCCCGGCAGGTCCTGACTATAGGTGTGCTCAACGCTGATTGATTTCCGCTCGCGGTGGGTGCGTACTTCACGGCTGTCTTCACCGCGCGCCAGTTGCCAGAGGCGCTCGCCAAACTTGCCAAAGTGGTTCTGCAACTCCAGCAGCGATAGCGACTGCAATTCGGAACAGGTCCCCACTCCCAGACCCATCAGTTTCTCCTGAGTTCTCGGTCCCACGCCGGGTATTTTCTTCACCTCCAGGCTGGCCACAAACTCAGCCTGCTGATCCGGGGTGATGACACAAAGTCCATCGGGCTTGTTCCAGTCACTGGCGACCTTGGCCAGAAACTTGTTCTGGGCCACACCGGCCGATACCGTAATACCGGTCTCATCTCTCACCTGTTCACGAATGGCCTGAGCAATGCGGGTAGCACTGCCGTCCAGCAAGCGGGTGTTTGATACATCCAGATAGGCTTCATCGATGGATACCGGCTCGATAAGATCGGTGAAACGGCGATAGATGGCAAATATCTGCTCCGCCACCTCCCGATAGCGCGCCATATTGCCCGACACCAGCTTGAGATGCGGGCACAGCTGCAACGCCTTGGCGCTGGGCATGGCCGAATGTATGCCATAGGCGCGCGCCGGATAGTTGCAGGTGGAGATGACGCCACGGCGTTCGGAGGCACCACCCACTGCCAGGGGAATATCCCGCCATTCCGGATGCTCAAGCATTTCAACCGCGGCAAAAAAGCAGTCGCAGTCCAGATGAATGATCTTGCGCTGACCGGGCGATTGAGTGTTTTCAGGAGTTGGAGCTGACATTGGTTTACACTGTACAAACGGGTCGCTATTCACGCATGAATCAACTCAGGGAGCAAGTCCAATGTCAGAACAGAACGACTGGAACGGTCGCGAACGCCGTAAAGGGCATGACCGCCGCCAGGCAGCAGATCGCAGGGAAGATATCCGCTTTGAGCCCGGCAAATCAGACCGCCGCCAGAGCCGAGGCCGCCGTAAGGAAGATCAGGATCCCTGGCACAAAAGCCTCAATGACTGATCGCGTGTCATACTGCGGTCACCTGCCAGTCACCTCGCTGTCACCTGTTCGCCATAGTGTAGGGCGGCAAGCGAGAGAGGTGACTGAACATGCACATCGATGTAGAACAGGTACTGGTAAACAAGTTTCCCGCATTTGCTGACAAGCCGGCCCCGGTCAAGCGCTCTACCCTATTCTGCCTGCGACGTCTTATCCGTGAAGACGAGATCAACCGATTTCTGGACACCCACAGAGGCGTGCAGGGTTTCGAGTTCGTCGATGAAGTTCTGGATTACTTCAACTTCAGCTACTCGCTGAGCTACAAAGAGCGCATGAACATCCCCTCGACGGGGCGTGTGGTGATTGTAGCGAACCACCCTTTGGGCGCGCTGGATGGACTGGCCCTGTTGAAGCTGGTCGGCGAGGTACGCCGGGACGTCAAGATCATCGCCAACGATCTGCTGATGAGCTTTGACGCCCTCAAAAACCTGTTTCTGCCAGTCGATAATCTGGGCAAGGGCACCCGCAAGCAAAATATCGCACGCATCGTCGAGGCACTGCAGAACGAAGAAGCGGTCGTCGTTTTTCCGGCCGGCGAGGTTTCCCGCGCGGGTCTGACGGGCATTCGTGACGGCAAGTGGAACAGCGGCTTTCTGCACTTCGCCCGCAAGGCCAACGCACCGGTGCTGCCGATCTATCTGGGTGGGCGCAACTCGCCCCTGTTCTACGGCCTGTCCTATCTGAACAAGTCAGCCTCCACCCTGATGCTGGCCCGCGAAATGTTCAACAAGCGTTCCGTGACCCTGCCCGTGCGCGTGGGCGAGCCAATTGCCTTCAGCCAGCTGGACGCCGTTCCGGTGTCCAACCGTGACAAGGCCAAGCTGCTGAAAAAGCACCTGTATCGTATTGCGCGCAACAAAGAACCTCTGTTCATGACAGAGAAAACCATTGCCCACCCTCAGGACCGCAAGGCGCTGAAGCAGGAACTCAAGCAGGCCGAACTGCTGGGCCAGACGCACGACGGCAAGAAAATCTATCTGTTCGACTATAAACCTGACTCCGCCGTCATGGGCGAAATCGGCCGCCTGCGTGAAGAAGCCTTCCGCACCGTGGGGGAAGGCACCGGCGAAAAGCGCGACCTGGATACCTACGACCAGTACTACCGGCACCTGATCCTGTGGGATGAAGACGACCTTGAAATCGCCGGTGCCTACCGGATCGGAGAAGGCCCTCAGCGCATGGAGTCCCCGGACAAGCCGCTCTACAGTGAATCCCTGTTCCAGTACAGCGAGTCCATGCAGGCGGTATTTGCGCAGGGTATTGAGCTGGGCCGCAGCTTCGTGCAGCCGCGCTATTGGGGCAAGCGCTCGCTGGACTACCTCTGGTACGGTATCGGAGCCTACCTGCGCCGGCACCCTGAAGTGCGATACATGTTCGGACCGGTCAGCCTCAGTCACAGCTACCCCAAACGGGCGCGCGATCTGCTGGTCTGGTTCTACCGCCACTACTTCCCCGACCACCAGAACCTTGCCCGCTCCCTGAGTCCCTACCAGCTCGATGCCGATGCAACGGCCGTGGTAGGCTCCATCTTCAGCGGCACGGACTACCGCGAGGACTTCAGTCGACTGCGGGAACAGCTCGATTTTCTCGGTGTATCCGTACCTACACTGTATAAGCAGTACAGTGAACTCTGTGAGCCGGGCGGGGTCAGTTTTCTCGACTTCGGCGTCGATGCGGATTTCAACTACTGCATCGATGGCCTGGTGCTGGTCGACACACACAAGGTCAAGGCTCGCAAGCGCGAGCGCTATATCGGCAAGGCGGACACCTGATCGGGGTGCTCGCTCTGCCGCCACAGAATGACGGGAGAGACGATGCACCCACTGGGTTTGGTTCTATTCGGCATCATTGCTCTGGGCAGCTGGTTCTGGTGGCAGAAACAGCCACCGGAGCAGCGTCGCAGCGCCAGCTGGAAACTGGTACTGCTGTTCGTGGTGATCGGCCTTTTGTATCTGGCCATCACGGGGCGCATGCACTGGCTGGGCGCCCTCATCGCACTGGTGCTGCCGTTTTTGAAAAAGCTTCTTCCGCTGCTTCTGCGCTTCATGCCGGCACTGGCTCGCTGGTGGCAATCACAGCAACGCAGTGGCCCCCGGAATCAGTCAAAACAGCAGCACCGCAAAAATGCCAGCCAGAACGGCATGTCGCGTCAGGAAGCGCTGGATATTCTGGGGCTGGAAGACGGCGCCAGCCGAGAAGCAATCCTCGCCGCACACCGGCGCCTGATCCAGAAACTGCACCCGGACCGTGAAGGCAGCGCCTATCTGGCGGCCAAGATCAATGAAGCACGTGATCGGCTGCTTGAACGCTAGCGATCAGCGCCACCAGTCCAGCTCGCCGGAGTCGTACCGCATTGGGCCGGCAGCAGGCGCCAGCGTCAGTTCATTGCCATAGGCCGGATGATAGGCTGCCAGATTCAGCTCGCCATTGGGGGAGACCGAAAAGACCAGTGCCGGGCCTGAGCCCCGGCCATCCAATGACAGCTCAATGCGGTCACTGGACACCCGCCGCCAGTGCCCGTCATGTTCCAGCAGCGGTTGGTCATTGAGGTAGTCCTCTCGCCATACGAGTAAGCCATCAGGCATCAGCATGAGATCAATCCTGCGAGTGGCGACCGACGCGAGTGTGGTATAGCGCTCTCGCAATGGCCAGTGCGACAGGTCACCCAGACGCGCGCAGCCCTTGAAATAGCGCCCGTTGACGTCAGCTTCCATGCTCATGCCATACCAGCCCCCCCTTGGCCCGGTGCAGGCTTCGGGGGCCACTGACAACGACACCTTATGCCGTCTGTTACTGCTTTGCATCTGCTGTTTCCAGTGTCGCCTCGGCCTCGGGTTTTCGATATCGGCAGCTTCCGGCTCGGGACGCTCGAATGCCAGATGCATAAGCCGGTCCCGAAAACGGACCCGAATCTGATCCCGGGTCAGGTCGAACACCACCGCTCCATCCTCCGAGACACCTCTCAGTTCGATGCCGTCCAGCCCGAACTGGCAGGCACGTGCCCCTCCACCCAGGACAACGCCCCGGCTCAGTTCCACATGGCTCGCCTCAATCCGGCCAAAGGCCTCCACGTAAACGGGCCAGTCATCGCCCAGACTTTGACGCCTATAGGCCTGCTCCAACACCTCAGGCAGTGCTGCCACTGCCAGACGCTCTCCACCCAGACAGCTCTCGAACCAGTATTGCCCCTGAGAGACGGCCAGCACGCCACGCAGCAAGGCGTCCTGATCCGCAGGCTTTATGTCCTGACTTTTACAACCGGCCAACAGCATCGCCACTGCAACGACTGCCACTGACACTTTTACACCACCGAGCATAAGGCGCTCCCGCATGAATCCATCCCTTCTCTTTATTATGTCCAAGGCGCTGCAGGCATCCAATCAAACAGGACGAAAAAACATGACCTACACTCAGTAAACATTCATCACAGGGAGTTTCAACATGTCGGATCATGTCTACAAGCTAATCGAAGTGGCCGGGTCATCCACCGAAAGTCACGATGACGCCATTCGCAACGCCATTGCCAAGGCATCCGAATCGGTCGAGCACCTGAACTGGTATGAAGTCAAAGAGATGCGTGGCCATATCGAAAACGGCCTGATTGCTCACTATCAGGTCGTGCTCCGTATCGGCTTCCGGCTTGAGTGACCGGCCCGGCAACAGGGGCACTCCCTGTTGCCATACTGCTTCGCTTTCAAACGCTTACCTGCCCGATTCATCCAAGGTTCATCCTGCCCACCCTAAAGTGTCGCCCTTTTGATGCTGGCCCTTAGGCACCGGCTCGGTTACGGACTTCGATTGCGGACAATGGCTTTACCCTGGCATACACATTCATTGAAGCAGCTCGTGCTGCTGGCGTTCATGTCAGCCGTTGTCCCGCTGGCCGTCCTCATGTACCAGTCGGGCAACGCACTGGTCGACCAGTCTGAGCGTGCCCGCAGCCTGGCACGAGAGATGCTCCAAAGCCGGCGCCACACGGAGCAGATGCTGACCCAGGCCGAGGACATCATCCGCTCCGCACGTCAGTACGACATCGTCAACCGTCACGAACTCCGCTCACGCTTGCTGAGCCAACTGGACGCCTTTGAAAGCCTGCTGCAAAGCCCGGACTTCCCGGCGGGTGCGGACACACTTTCAGGCCCGCTATCACCCCTGCTGGAACGCCTGAAAGCACAGTCACTCGCGCCCGAGTCACCCCGCTTTGCGCCCGACCTGCTTGAACAGTTCCTCACCGAAACCCGACAGCTCAGCGCCCGCGTTGAGCGAGCCTTTGACAGCCGTCTGGCACTGCTGGAGCAACAAACCCGAGCGGAACAGCGCAACACCGGCTGGCAGGCCCTTTGGCTGGTGGCGGCGTCTGCGGTCCTGATGGTGTTTTTCAGTGGTCGCATCAACCGGCCGGTACAGCAACTGATTAGCCGGATTCGTGCCCTGGGCGAGGGGGAGCGCAGTCAGGGCAAGGCTCTACAGGGCCCCGTTGAACTGGCAGAGGTCAACGAGCAGCTGGACTGGCTGGCCGAGCGCCTGCAGTCACTGGAGGAAGACAAGGTCCGCTTTCTGCGCCATATCTCCCACGAACTGAAAACACCGCTCACCACCCTGCGTGAAGGCGCAGACCTGCTGGCAGAAGAGCTGGCCGGCCCCCTGACACCCAACCAGCACGAGATTGTTTCACTGCTGCAGCAAAACAGCGTCAGCCTGCAGACATTGATTGAACAGCTGCTCGACTATAACCGTCTGCAGCAGCCGGGAAGGCTGCAACGGGATAAAGTTCACCTGCAAACGCTGCTGGAGCGTATAATGGGGCCTTTCAAGCTGCAAATAGAACAGAAGCAGTTACAGACGGACATTACGCTCAACAATGTGGACCACTGGTATACCGATGCTCAGATGCTGCAACGCATTCTCAGCAACCTGATATCCAATGCCGTTCACTATGCGGATAACGGTGGCCAGATCAGCATCACGGGAGAGCTGCGCCAGCACCAGCTCAGGCTCACGGTCGGCAACAGCGGCCCCGAAATCCCCGCACAGGATCTTGAGCAACTGTTCGATCCCTTTTATCAGGGGCAGAACAAGCGCAAGGGCCCGCTCAAGGGCTCGGGTATCGGTTTGAGCATTGCGCACCAGGCCAGCGACTCACTCGGCGCCAGCCTGGGCGTGGTGCATAACCGTGACCGCTGGGTTGAGTTCGCACTGGAACTGCCGACACTGGAGCCCTGAACCATGTTGCGACTGCCCCTGATCGTACTGACCCTCGCCCTGCTGGCCGGCTGCCAAAGTCCCTGGCTGCTGCCGCCATCCGGGCAACCGGGCACCGGCGCCGACGACGGCACCTGCCGTTTTGATGAGGGTCAGCTTAACGACTGGATAAAATATGAACATCGTTTTATTTCGTCTACAATTAGTGACAAGCGAGCACTCCTTGTAGACGCCGAACAACGACAGAAGACTGCGCTGTACGCACTTCTGTTGAGTAGCCCCGGGCAGTCGCAGACCCAACTGGAACGTGCTCAGCAGATACTGACCACACTCCCGCTGAGTCCCCTTGAGCACTGCCGGGCCGACCAGTATCTGGCTAACCACCAGCGCCGGCTGGCGCTGCAGTTGGAAGCCCTGCAACAGATTGAAACCCTGCAGTTGCAGAAGATGGAACTTGAACGTCAGGTCGATGCCCTGACAGATTTGGAACGACAGATAACGCGACAGCGTGAGGAGCACTGACAGATGACGTCAACCCCCCATATCCTGCTGGTTGATGATGATACCGCTCTGCTTAAGCTGCTGGAAATGCGCCTGAAAGCATCCGGTTACAGCACGGATTGCGCCGAAAGCGGCGAAGACGCTCTGGCCATGATCAACCAGCAGAGCTTTGATCTGGTTCTGACCGACCTGCGGATGGACGGCATGGATGGCCTGACGCTCTTTTCACGGATTCAGCAGGAGCAGCCTGATCTGCCGGTCATTATCATCACGGCACATGGCTCCATTCCCGAGGCCGTGGAAGCGACCCAGAAAGGCGTGTTTGGCTTCCTGTCCAAGCCGATCGACAAACAGCACCTGCTGGACACCGTTCGTGCTGCACTGAACAGCTCCCAGCGCCAGCAGGATCAAACCTGGCGCGAAGGCATCATCAGCCACAGCGGCCCAATGTCTGAGGTACTGGATCAGGCGCATCGAGTGGCGGCCTCGGATGTCAGTGTATTGATTACCGGCCCGAGTGGCAGCGGCAAGGAACTGGTTGCACGCGCCATTCACAAGGCCA
Source organism: Marinobacterium alkalitolerans (assembly GCF_017776525.1). GTDB lineage: Bacteria > Pseudomonadota > Gammaproteobacteria > Pseudomonadales > Balneatricaceae > Marinobacterium > Marinobacterium alkalitolerans. Next base: position 29,559 of record NZ_JACVEW010000005.1, on the reverse strand, counting down.
GTGCGCGAGCCGACCAGCCGTTTGTAGCCATCAACTGTGGTGCGCTGCCTGAGCAGCTGCTTGAGTCCGAACTCTTTGGCCACACCAAAGGTGCCTTCACCGGCGCGATCAACCAGCACTCCGGCCTGTTCCGCGCGGCACAGGGCGGCACCCTGTTCCTCGATGAGATCGGTGACATGCCACTGGCACTGCAGGTCAAGCTGCTGCGCGCTCTGCAGGAACGTGTCATCCGTCCGGTCGGCTCAACCGAGTCGATTCCCATCGATGTACGCGTCATCTCGGCGACTCACCGTGACCTGGAAGCGGCCATGCTGAGCCAGGAGTTCCGTGAAGACCTGTACTACCGCCTGAACGTGGTGAACCTCGAGCTGCCGCCGCTGCGCGAGCGCCCGGAAGATATTCCCCTGCTGGCCCGCCATTTCCTGACGCAGGCAGCCCAGAAACACAACCGCAAGGTTCGCGGCATTTCGCCGGGTGCTCTGCACCTGCTGGCTCAGGCAGCCTGGCCCGGCAATGTGCGCCAGCTGGAAAACGTGATGGAGCAGGTCGTTGCACTCAGCCCCTCCCCCATCATTCCGGAAGGACTGGTCTCCAAGGCTCTGGCCAATCAGGAACGGGTTATTCCGTCCTTCAACGAGGCACGTGCAGACTTCGAACGTCGCTACCTGATCAAGGTACTGCAGATTACGGAAGGCAACGTGACGCACGCTGCTCGTATCGCTCAGCGTAACCGCACCGACTTCTACAAGCTGCTGAACAAGCATCAGCTCGAGGCGGCGCAGTTCAAGGCCAATGCCAAGGCAGCACTGGCCGCGCAAAAAGAAGCGCAGAAAAAGGCACGTCAAACACGCAAGGCAGGCTAAGCCTGCCTTGCAGGGGGAGCCGGGCCTCGGCCTAGTTCCCCAGTACCTCCAGAGCCTTATCGGTCAGCTCGATCACATCCAGTACGGTGCCTCGGCCCTCGGCCACACGTACAATCCTGTCACCCAGCACGATCAGTTCAGCCGCTTCGGAGCGACGACCAAGCCGTTCCAGATAGTCCCGAGGCAGGCGTTCAGCGTTGCGGTAGAGTTCGGTATCCAGCACCTCACCACGCTGCACCTTCATCTGCCAGCCCGGCGGCAAACTACCACCCCGCTCCAGTTTCTTGCGCAGCCCCGGCGGCAGCTCTTTCGTACGCCCCTTGGCATAGTCGGAAGCGCCATATTGCTCATCCAGCACCCAGTTGCGCAGGCGCTCACGCTCACGCTCGCTCAAGGGCAGATAATCGCCTCGCTCGTCACGATCATAACGGTCGTCTTCGTCACGTTCGTAGCGGTCATCCCTGTCCCGCGCAGAGCCTTTTTCATCTCTGTCATATTTGGGTGCTTTCTCAGCCTTTTCGGGCCCGCCTTTCTTCCCTGCCCATTCCGGCTTCTCAGCCCATGCCGGTGCCGCCAACAGGGCCAGAATCAGCCCCAGACTCGCTGTTTTTTTCATACTGCCTCCTGCGTCCAGACTTGGACTTTTATTTTACCTTCTCTAGTATGCGCGTGTTGTTTTGGTTGAACGGATACCGGTTGACTCAATGTCTGCTCCCTCACTGAATGAAGCGCTGGCCCTGATGCATCAGCACGCCTTTACGGCCGCTGCTGCCGTCTGCCGCCAACACCTGGCCAGCCGCCCCAGGGACTTCAATGCCCTGCACCTGCTGGGATTAATCCAGCTCAAAAGTGGCCAGCATCTGGCCGCGACCAAGTCGCTTCAGCAGGCAGCTCAGCTGCCGGTGCAGAACCGCTTCAGGGCACAGGCGCTGAGCAATCTGTCACTGGCACTGCAGGCCCGTGGTCGCCTCAAACAGGCAGGTGAAGCCTTGCAGCAGGCGATTACACTTCAGCCTGAGGAGCTGGCGTTTCATCTCAACCTGCTCGGGGTGCTGGAAAAGACTCGCGACTGGTCAGCCATTCACCACCACCTTGCTCAAACCCCTGTACTGGCCCACCACCCTGAAGCGCGTCTCTGTCACGCCGTAGCGCTCAGACACCTGACCGAGTACGAGCAGGCGCTGGAAAAGCTTTCAACACTTGATGCCAGTATAGAAGCAGAGCCTGAATACGCGTTGAACCTGTGTCTTGCAGGCCGCGTGCAAGAGGTGCTGGAACAGGCACAACACAAGGATACACCCTCGCAATGGCTGACGCAGGTAGCGGATTACATCGCCGAAGAGGGCCATGCCCGTCTGGCAACGCCACTGTATGAAGCCGTCTTTGCTCAGGAGCCGGACAATGCCAGTGTGCGCCACATGCTGGATGCCGCCGCAGGGCGATGCACCGCTGCCGCTCCCGATGACTATGTGCAAGCACTCTACGATCAGCATGCCGATGCCTTTGAGGAGCGACTGACACACCGGCTTGGATACAATGCCCCCCGCCTGCTGGCGGAGCAGGTTGCCAAGCTGCTGCCTGCACCGAGCGTGACAACCGTTCTGGACCTGGGCTGCGGCACCGGGCTCTGTGGCGAAGCGCTCCTGAAAGCGGTGAATGCACAACAGATGATCGGCTGCGACCTGTCCAGCAAGATGCTTGCGCATGCACGTGCCAAGGGCATCTACACGGAGCTCAACCGATCAGGCCTTATCGAGGCGCTGGCAGCATCCAGTCACATCGACCTGATTACCGCCACGGACGTACTGATCTATACCGGTGACCTCAATCAGGTGCTGACCGCGGCCTATTCAGCACTCATGCCGGGGGGACTGTTCGCGTTTACCATCGAAACCACAACCAGCCCGGCCGGGGTCGAGCTGGACAGCTCAGGGCGCTACCGCCATAACCCTGACAAACTGGCGGCACAAAGTGAAACGGTCGGTCTGGAGGTGTGCTACCAGGAGCGTTTCCCGCTGCGTCGCGAACATGACGCCATGCTGGAAGGCGCGCTCATGATTCTGCGCAAACCTGACGCAGCATGATGTCACACAGTTGGCGTAGTCGTGCCTGCTGAGCCTTGCGCCCGCAGGGCTGCAACACCTTTGCAGCGGGTTCCTGACGCAAGACGCGCTGACAGAGCAGGTGCAGGTTATCTGCATCCAGACCCAGCCGGGACCACTGTGACAGCGAGCGCTGTACCAGCAGGGTCAGAGGCAGCAGTGAAGATTCAAACGAGCGCTGCGCGTAGGCAAACCCCTGCAGACGCTTGAGGTCAGCTGCACTGAGCTCAATTGCAGGGGTGTTGCACAACAGGTCCGGCAGCCACTGCGGCTCCAGATCTGCCAGCTGTCCGGGCAGCCGGGCCAGAAGGCTGCGCTGATACCAGCATCGCGCCTCTTCAAACCACTGGCCCACGCCGTTTGTCAGGGGGGCAATGACGATCACGGCATGGCTCCCGGCCACCGGATCTCGCTGCTCGCCCAAACGAATCGGCCAGTAGTCACACGCCTGCCAGAAGCGCACCAGCCCGGGTTCCGCCGCAAAGCTGGCCCCCAGATAATCAACCTGCTCGGCCTCTGCCTGCAACCGAACCTGCTGCAGAAGCTGTTCTCCAATGCCCTGTTGCTGCCGCTGCGGATGGACGGCAATGCGTACAACGCGCCAGGCGCTCCAGTCGGCGGCCTCCTGCCACCCCTCCTGCGCCACCAGCGCCTGAGGCAACAGGTGACCACGTGGGCGCCGACGCCCCTCCCACACGGCCTCAGCCAGATCCGAGGGCAGAGGCCCCTCTCGGGCCACCAGTACACACCCCACCGGCGTATCCCCCTGACAGGCGGTAAACAGCAGCATATTGGGACTGTCCAGCAGAATGCGCAGATCACCGGGCGAGGTTCGATAATGCGCCAGCACCAGCAGGCCGAACAGCTGCTTCAGGTATTCCGGATGGCTTATCAGGGCATCACGGTCAACCTGCTCAAACCTCAACTCTCCCGCTGAGGCCGGCAGGGATGCGTCAGCATCCAGCAGCAACATGGAATGGCACAACTGCTCAAGCGGGTCAGGTGCCGACCAGCGAATGGGCGCTTCAAGTTTAACCTCATCATATTCAATACCCCTGCTGCGGAGCCGGGCAAGAAAACGCAGGGCAAAGCCCTGCCCATTGCCTTCGTAGCCGTGGACCGTGGTGGCGAAAACCGTGCGCGGAAAGCGTTCAACGAGCTGGAGCAGTACCGGAACGGGAATGGCAGCCGCCTCATCCACCAGCAACACCTGGGCCTGATCCTGCAGATGCAATAACTGATCGGGTCGGCGGAAGCACAGCGCCTCGGCATGGGCCGGCGCCAACTGTTGGACCTGCTGCTGCAGGGCCGCGACGGAGCCCGCATCCGGCGCGGTAACCGCCACCGTTTTGCCTGCCTCAAGCAGCCGGGCCGCCGCAATACCCAGCGCGGCACTTTTGCCCCGCCCTCGGTCAGCCGTCAGCACCAGTGGACGCCGGCGGCGGGATACCGCACGCATGATCGCATCAACCGCACCGGCCTGGTCGGGGGTCATACAGGGGCCACCCGGCGGCTCAACCTGCTGGGCGTAGGGCCAGTGCTCGGGCAAGGTCAAACCTTCGGGGCTCCAGCTTACCCGGTATGTGCACTTTGCCAATACGGACACCAGGTAATCCAGAAATCGTCCATCAACCTGCTCGGGCCGATAAGGCTCAACACAGAGCGCCCTGTATTCAGGGTCGGGAAAATCGGGCCAGTCATCAGCAGGAGGCGTCAGCAGTATCAGCGGAGCGCCGCCTTTAAGGGCACCACTGAGCTGACCGAAAGTGTTCGGATTAAAGCCGTCAAAGGCATCAAAAACGAGAAAGTCCAGCGTCTGCCCGAGATACCGATGCGCTTCTCGGGCCGACAGTGCCTGCATGTCGCCCAGCGGCCGGTCAGATACCAGAACCCCCTGGCCTTCGAATTCAGGCAGCAAGTCCTGCACCCTGTCCCGCCCCCAAGCTTGCGGGCCATGAATCCAGATCAGGGCACGTTGACGCGTATTGGACAGCCGACGCAGGAATGAAGTCAGGCTCATCCTTCGTTGTAGATCATATTGTCATCGGGAGAGGTGGCGTGTTCAGCCTCATACACAACACCGGGCTGAGACAGTTTGCTCATGCTCAGCGTCAGCGTTTCCTGAACCCGGTTCAGGTTCAGGCTGCCACGGGGCTGGAATGTCTGGGCTACGACCCAGAGGCAAGAAGGATCAATACTGGTGTGCTCGAGAATATGATCGTAGCAGCGTTGCGCGAGCGCTCCGGCATGCTCATTGGTTGCCGGGAGGACGGCGCCAATTTCATGCACCCCGTCCCAACCGATCAGGTCACCGGGACGTGACAGCTCCTCACTGAGCACGCGGACCAGCTCAAGCAACTGCTCACGGTTTACCTGATCGCCCATGCTGATACGCATGACCGTCAGCGGACTGAACTCGCGCACGGAGCGCCGGCATTCCAGCGCCAGCATGTGGCGGTACCAGTGTTCGGTCGCAATGCCGGTATTGGGGTCAATCGCCAACAGAGGCTCGTGGGTATGGGCAACGGCACGGGTCATGCTTCGGTTGCGCAACATGACAAACAGGGCAAGCGTCACCAGCAGTGACAGGCCCACAACCAGCAGCTGGCCGATACTGGCATTGCCACTGGCCGAAAGCGCCAGCAACAGAACGTGCAAGACGATCAGCAGAGCGACCAGATAGCGGCTGCGCTTGAGCTGTTCCACAAAAACCGAATCCATGCCGGTATCCTCACCTGTTTCCCTGTTCAGTAAAGCGACTTTAGCACCTGAATGCAATCAGCGACATTTATTAACGCTTCTGGTGCTGCTCCCAGTTTTGCTGGCGGCTCTGTGCATTCTTGCGCAGCATTACGTAGACCGCGCCAACACCACCATGATGCGGCTGTGCCGAGTGGTAGGCCAGTACCAGATCAAGCTGCTGAAGCCACACGTCCAGATAGCTCTTGAGTCGGTTGGGCCGGTCTTCTCGCCCACGCGACTTGCCCAGCTGCACCAGCACGGTACGGATACCGAATTCATAACTCTGGCGCACAAACCCGGCCAGCTCGTCACGCGCCTGTGAAGGCGTAAACTGCTGCAGGTTCAAACTGGCGTCTGCACTGTATCGACCCAGCCTCAGATTTCTGAACACACCGTCCTGAACGCCGTCGCGCTTCCAGCTGATAGGGTCTGCCGGGTGCAACAGCTCGATCTCATCCAGTGACAACCCTTCCGGCGACCCCTGTGCCAGACGGCGGCGTACACTTTTGTCCGGGTCGGCTTTCAGCGACCGTGCAGCCGGTACTGCGGGCCCGGCACTGTCTTTCGGTCGAAGGCGGCTAACCCCTTCAGACTGCATCAGCTCGGAAAAGCTGTCATCATGCTCGGAATGCATCAGGCCCTCCTTCCGCAAACGTTATAGCTGTATTGTGACAGCAGAATCGACCGAATTGAACGTTTTGCAGCTGAAGGATTCTCTATTAGAGTGTAAGCAGGCAATTCACAGAGGTATCAACCCCATGCAGCGTCTGATTCTGATTTTTACGCTGATTGTTTTTGCAGCAGCAGGCTATCTTTTTCTTCAGCCCCCCCCCGATACCCAGCTTGAAAACGCCAACACGCCGCCCAGCGTATCTGAAGAAACGCGGCGGGAAGCGCAAAGCCATATCAACAGCCTGACCCAGCAGGCGGCTGAACAAACGCTCAACATGAATGAGGCCGATCATTTCGTGAAGGGCAACCAGCTGCTCAAACTGCCGGAGACCGAAGCCCAGGCCGCTGATGCCATCCAGCTTGAAGCCCCCGCAGCCAGCAGCAGCGTCAAAACCTTTGCCGCTTCACGCACAACGACCGGGAGCAGCAACGCCCCGCAGGTATCCGACCAGCTGAGCAAACTGGACAGGCTGCGCCTGCAGGAGTTGTTGAACAACCCGGATCAGGCCAGCAATGAAGTCTTCTATATTCACTCCGTGGACGGTGCCGACCAGCAGGGGCTGTGGGGTATCATCCACCAGGGGCTGATCGAAACCTTCACCCGCGGTATTCGCATCGATGACCGCTCTCGCCTGCTGAGTGTCGCCATTCCCGAAGACGCAGACGAGCCCCTGGCCGATAAGCGCAGCTCCTGGCTGGGCACATTGCTGAAGGACAAGGTGGAAACCACCTGGGTCTACAACTATCAGCAAGGACTTCTGGGGCAAAACCCGAATGTGATTCATCCGGGACAACAGCTGATTATCGTGCGTTTTGATGAAGATGAGCTGATCGATATCTACAACCACTTCACGCACGCCCAGTAATTACTCAATGCCTGTGGTCCACTGCCCCCTCTATTCCAGTGGACCTTATCATTGCAATCGCGTATAATTCGCGCCTTAATATCCAGGCAACACTGGCTACATCAAACACTCGCATCCCTGTTGCCTCCTCTAAAAAAGACCCAGGTGTAACTCACAGCATGTCCGACACTGATACCAGCCCCGCCACCTTTGGCGATTTGGGACTGTCTACTCCTATTCTCAGCGCACTGGCCGATGTTGGCTACGAAACGCCTTCACCGATTCAGGCCCGGAGTATCCCGCCACTTCTCGAGGGACGGGATCTGCTGGGCATGGCACAGACCGGAACCGGTAAAACGGCCGCCTTTGCCCTGCCATTGCTGCAGCGGATTGATACAACGGCAACCCATCCTCAGCTGCTGGTATTGGCACCCACGCGTGAGCTCGCCCTGCAGGTCGCGACCGCCTGTGAGAAATACGCCAAACATCTGCCCGGCCTGCGTACTCTGTCCATTTACGGTGGCCAGGGCTATGACAGCCAGATCCGCGGCCTGCGCCGTGGTGCCCAGGTGATCATCGGCACGCCGGGGCGTGTGATGGACCATATCCGTCGCGGCACCCTGCAGCTCGACCGTCTCCAGTCACTGGTACTGGACGAAGCCGACGAAATGCTGCGCATGGGCTTCATCGACGACGTGGAATGGATTCTGCAGCACACGCCGGCCCAGCGTCAGATCGCCCTCTTCTCGGCCACCATGCCGCAGGCGATCCGTCACATTGCAGAAAACTACCTGCAGGACCCGGCGGTTATCAAAATCAAGGCGCAGACTGCGACGGCCAGCACCATTCGTCAGCGCACCTGGACCGTGCGCGGCATGAGCAAGACTCAGGCCCTGACCCGCATTCTGGAACTGCATGAGCACGAGGCAGCCCTGGTGTTCGTGCGGACCAAAACCGCCACGGAAAGCCTCGCGGAAGAACTGAATCAAGCCGGCTTCCCGGCCGCTGCCCTGCACGGCGATATTGCCCAGGCTCAGCGTGAGCGCATCGTCAGCAAGCTGAAAAAGGGTGAGCTGGATGTCGTGATCGCCACCGACGTGGTGGCGCGTGGTCTGGACGTTGAGCGTATCAGCCACGTGGTCAACTATGACATTCCCTATGACACCGAGTCATACATCCACCGTATCGGTCGTACCGGCCGTGCCGGACGCGAAGGGGATGCCATTCTGTTCGTCACTCCGCGTGAACAGCGCCTGCTGAAGCAGATCGAACGCACCACGCGTCAGCCGCTGGAAAAACTCCAGATGCCGACGGCCAAGGAGATCAATGCCCTGCGAGCAGAGCGTTTGCAGAAGCGCATTCTGGAAGCTGCCGAAAAGGCGGATCTGGAGCAGTACCTGCCGGTCATCAACGCCCTGCAGGAGCAGTCTGAGCTGAGCGCCGAACAGATGGTTGCCGCAACCCTGGCGCTGATGCATACCGACAAGCCGCTGTGGATGAACGAAAACGAGCCGGACCCCAACCGCGCTGCGCCTCGCGAGCGTCAGGAGCGCGGAGAGCGCCCGCGCCGTAACCAGCGCAACGAACCGGTTGCAGCCGGTATGGAACGTTACTGGATCGGCGTAGGCCACCAGCACGGCGTCAAGCCGGGTAACATCGTGGGCGCTATTGCCAACGAAGCCGGCATCGAAAGCCGCCTGATCGGCCGGATCAACATCGCGGACGAGTTCAGCTGTGTCGACCTGCCCTCAGGTCTTAACAACCAGCAGATGCAAACACTCAAGCGTGCGCGCGTCTGTGGCCAGCGCCTGGACATTCGCCCCTGGCAGGAAAACAGCGCTCCGCGCCGCCCGCGTGGCAAGCCGCAGGGCCGCCGCGCCAACCGCGACTGATTCGACAATGAGCCCGGCCCGACTCAACGGTGCCGGGCTCTAGTCGTCCCCCGGATGCGTTAGCTGGCCGTGCTGTTCAAAACGGTCGAGCTGACGTTCCGCCTCCACCACCAGCGCATCCGTCAGCGCACGTATCAGCTGCGACTTCAGATTCCAGACGTGCCAGTACAAGGGTACGGCAAGATAACGTCCCGGCGTCATATCCACCGCTTCTCCTCGCTCAATTAGCGGATTGCCCTGCTGATCAGGCACCATTCCGCATGCCAGCCCTCTTACAATCACGTCACAGAACGCCTTTGAAGACGGGATACGATGGCGCGGATACTCGTGCGGCCCAACGCCGAAATACTGCATCAGGTAGCGGTTCTGTAGCTGATCCTTGTTACTGAACTCGGCTATGGGGGCCTGTCGAAAGCGTGCAGCTTCCACCCCCTGCGGGAAGTAGCGCGCCAGATAGCCGGGACTGGCAAGGCAGCGATAGGCAACTACCCCCAGCGGCACACAGGCACACCCCGGCATCGCCTTGGGTGACGAGGTGATACACCCGATCACTTCACCATCTTTCAAAAGCTGCTGAGTGGCGTCCTGATCATCCACCTTGAGATCCACCAGCAGGCGCTGTTGCTGCAGCAAGGGCGCGATTGCATCCGGAAACCAGGTATCCAGACTGTCCGCATTCAACCCCACGGCAACTCGGGTAAAGCCCGCGTCATCCTGCTGCGAAAGCGCCTGCTGCAGCTCCTGCTCCAACAGGCTCACCTGGCGATAGTGCTTGAGCACCTGCAGACCGGCCGGCGTTGCCTGGACCGGCGAGCTGCGCACCACCAGCACTTGCCCCAGACGCTCCTCAAGCTGCCGAATCCGCTGAGACACCGCAGACTGAGTCACATGCAGCCTCTGAGCCGCCCGTTCAAAACTTTGCTCCTCCACCACCGCTGCCAGCGCGGAGAGCTGTCGCATATCCAGCATAATTAGAGAGATTAATGATTGATTAAAAAGATTAGTTTTACTTAATCAGCGAACAGTCGCAACATGGCCGCCTTCATTTCTTAATCCGCAAACGCAGCAAGGGAGACACGGCATGACTTCAGTTCTTACTGTGGAGTTACTGGCCTGGAGCAAGGGCCTGGCGACCTCCGCCGGATTGATCATGGCGATTGGTGCGCAAAATGCATTCGTGCTGACACAAAGCCTCAAACGGGAATATCACTGGCCGGTGGCACTGCTGTGCATGTTTTTCGACGCCGTGCTGGTGACCGCCGGCGTTGCCGGGTTGGGTGTACTGATCAACCAGTCTCCGACGCTGCTTGAAATTGCACGCTGGGGTGGCGCCCTCTTTCTGTTCTGGTTTGGCCTGCAGGCGGCACGCCGTGCCTTCAACAGCCACCAGCTTGAAACCCGTGACAAGGGCATCAGTTCACTGCGCACCGCACTGCTGACAGCGGTCGCCGTCACACTGCTCAACCCGCACGCCTATATCGACACCGTGGTGCTGCTGGGCGGCATTGGCGGTCAGTACGAGCCGGGACTGCGCTGGTGGTTTGCGGTCGGTGCCATTACCTTTTCCATCATCTGGTTTACCAGTCTCTGCGCCGGTGCCCGCTGGCTGGCACCTCTGTTCCGCAAGCCCATGGCCTGGCGCGTGCTGGACGGGCTGATCTGCCTGATGATGTGGACTATTGCCGCCAGCCTGCTGAATGCCTTCTAACACCTGACCGAAAAAGGGCTGCCCAACACGGGCAGCCCGTTCAGGCCGAAATAGCCGGCCAAGGACCATACCTGAGGGGTATGTCTTCTGGAAAATTTGCCCCCTAAGTATAGTCAGCCCCGTTGGCGCTCACGCCCTCCTCCCACCTATAATGCGTGAAACTTTTTCAACAGGGAGTGCGTTAGCATGACAACTCTGGGCACACCACTTTCCGGTACGGCCACCCGCGTCCTCATGTGCGGTGGCGGCGAGCTGGGCAAAGAAGTCGTCATTGAGCTGCAGCGACTGGGGGTCGAAGTCATTGTTGTCGACCGCTACGCCAACAGCCCTGCCATGCAGGTTGCACACCGTTCACATGTCATCTCCATGCTGGATGGCGCAGCCCTGCGTCAGGTCATCGAGCATGAGCAGCCCGACTACATCGTCCCGGAAATTGAGGCCATTGCGACCGATACGCTGGCCGAGCTTGAGCAGGAAGGCTACCGCGTCATTCCGACCGCCCGTGCAACTCAGCTCACGATGAACCGCGAAGGCATTCGTCGTCTGGCGGCGGAAGAACTGGGCCTGAAAACCTCGGAGTATCGTTTTGCCGGTGACGAAGACAGCTTTCGCACTGCCGTGGATGAAATCGGCTTTCCCTGCATCGTCAAACCCGTGATGAGCTCATCCGGCAAGGGCCAAAGCACCCTGCATACAGAGGCAGATCTGGAAAAAGCCTGGAAATATGCGCAGGAAGGCGGGCGCGCGGGTGGCGGGCGCGTCATCGTGGAAGGTTTTGTCGAGTTCGACTATGAAATCACGTTGCTGACGGTGCGCCACATCGGCGGCACCTCCTTCTGCGCGCCGATCGGACACACTCAGGTAGACGGCGACTATCGTGAATCCTGGCAGCCCCAGACCATGTCGGATGCGGCCCTGGCCGGTGCTCAGCAGGTCGCCGAAACCATCACCCGCGCACTGGGTGGGCACGGCATCTTCGGCGTCGAGCTGTTCATTAAAGGTGATGAAGTGATCTTCAGCGAGGTGTCGCCCCGGCCGCACGATACCGGCATGGTGACGCTTATCTCACAAAATCTGTCGGAGTTTGCGCTGCATGCACGCGCGATTCTGAACCTGCCGGTGCCCGCAATCCGTCAGCTGGGCCCTGCGGCTTCAGCCGTGATTCTGCCCACCGGCGAGTCACGCCAGACCCGTTTTGGCAACCTGCAGCAGGCCCTCGCAGAGCCGGATACCGACCTTCGCCTGTTCGGCAAACCCGAGATTCATGGCCGCCGCCGCATGGGGGTTGCGCTGGCACTGGCAGAAGACACCGACGGTGCACGCCAAAAAGCCAAGGAGTGCGCCAGCCACGTTGATATCGAGTTCTGATCAGCGCTCTTCAAACCAGGCGACACGGCTGCTCCCCTCAGGGTGGCCGTAGCCGGGGTAGACCTGTCCGTCGCGCAGCACGAACCAGGGCGCGCCTGCCATTTCAGAACTGCGCTCACCGGTCAGCGGAATCAGCTTGTCCTGCTGAACAATAAATTCAGCATCATTGGATTTGCCTTCCGGATGACCATAACTGCGGAAGACCTTGCGGCCGACACGCTCATACCAGGGAAGGAAGCCACGTCCTTCAGGATGGGAGCGTGTGGGAAAGTACTTTTCTCTCACATCTTTCACCATGGCACTTCATCACTGAATTATGATTGAAACGGCATGGTAACATCAGATGTCTCTAAATAGATACAGCGTAAAGTTGACAGAGCTCATGCTTTTGTTTGCGACTGAGCTGCTTGATTGCGTACTCGCGCTTCAGGGCACTTCCCCTGTTATGGCCCTGTTCCTGCCATACCACGACGACCGGCCTGCGCGCACGGGTATAACGCGCACCGCGCCCGGCACGCTCACCATTATGCTCCGCCAGCCTGCGCTCCATATCCGTGGTTACGCCGGTGTAATAACTGCCGTCGCTACAGCGCAGCATGTAGACGGTCCATGCAGGTTGCAAAGATGAAAGTGGCTGTTCCATTTGAGACCTGTTAAGCACTTCAGTAGAGGCGTAGAATCCTGCTTTCACACAATTTTGGGGGCACGGTTTGACCGATGCAAACTTTACTGCTCACGATTGCAGGGCTCGCCTTCCTGATGATCGTGCTGGAAGATGTCATACACATCAATAAGGCGAAAACCACCCTTTTCCTCGGCACACTTGCCTGGTTATTACTGTTCCTCTTTCCGCAACACGGCCTGCAAAGCCATGACATACAGGAGCAGCTGAACGAGAATATCCTGGAGATAGCCAGCCTTTGGCTATTCCTGATGGCCGCCATGACCTTCGTGGCGTTTCTTAACCATCAGGGGCTGATCGAAACCATGATCTACAAGGTGCTGCCCCAGCGGTTGAGTGAGCGCAAGCTCATGTTTCTGGTGGCGGGCTTTGCGTTCTTCTTCTCATCCCTCTCCGACAACATCACCGCCACCCTGATCTCCATTGCGCTGGTGCTTTCACTGAAAATGGATGCGCGCAAAACACTGCGCTTTGCCGTACTGGTCGTATTTGCGGTCAACTCGGGCGGGGTAGCCTTGATCACCGGCGATGTCACCACGCTGATGATCTTCATGCAGCAGAAAGTGGCGATTGATGATCTGCTCTGGCTCAGCTTGCCCGCCCTGATCAGTGTATTGGTGCTGGCGGGGCTGCTTTCACTGCGCCTGAAAGGCGAAGTCGTGATCTACCCGACGCCTCGACGGGACGACAAGGTGGGCATGGTGATTGCGATGATCTTTCTGATGACCATCATCTCAACCATCATTCTCAACGTCATCGCAGGGGTACCGCCACTGCTGACCTTCCTGTTCGGCCTGTCGATCATGTTCCTGGTGGGTCGCCTCTGCTACAAGGATGACGAGCGCGAAAGCCTGCTGGATTACATCCGCGTCATTGAGTTCGACACCCTGCTGTTCTTCCTCGGCATTCTGCTGCTGGTCGGCATGCTGAAAGAGATCGGCGTGCTGGATTCACTGGTCCGCATCTACGAACTGATGCCCACCACGGGCGCCAACTTTGTGATGGGCCTGCTGTCGTCGCTGGTGGATAACGTGCCGCTGACCGCCGCACTGCTGAAGTCCGATATCGCGATGGATACTGCCAGCTGGCTGACCCTGACCTACGCGGTGGGCGTGGGTGGCTCGCTGCTGGTAATCGGCTCTGCCGCCGGCATCGTGGCCATGAGCAAGGTGGAAGCGGTGACGTTCATCAGCTTCATGCGCTACTCGGCCTACATACTGGTGGCGTATACGCTGGGCTTTGGCGGCAGCTATCTGGTGGGCCATACACTGCACTGAGCCCTGCCCTCTCAGTCAACATGCTCCCCGGCCACGGCCGGGGCAGCATTATCCCCGAACCAGGACAGATCTTCCTGCAGCTCAACCACTTCGCCTACGATCACCAGTGCCGGTGCCGGCAACTGTGCCTCATCCTGCAAATCCGGCAGGGTTGAGAGCGTCCCCACCAGTACCTGCTGATCTTCCGCCGTACCCCTGGATACGATAGCCGCTGGCGTATCGCCGGGCTTGCCATGTGCCATGAGACCTTCACAGTTCTGGCGCAGGGTATGCAGACCCATGTAGAACACAATCGTCTGATTCGGGTGCACCAGCTCGGCGTAATTCAATTCGGTGGTGCGGTTTTTGAGCTGACCGGTGATGAATTTTACCGACTGCGCGTAGTCTCGATGCGTGAGCGGAATCCCCGCATAGGTGGAACAGGCACTGGCCGCCGTAATGCCCGGCACCACCTGAAACGGAACGCCTGCCTTTTTGAGTTCGGCAATTTCCTCGCCACCACGACCGAAAATAAAGGGATCCCCGCCCTTCAGGCGTACGACTCGCTTGCCGGCCAACGCATGATCAACCAACAGTTTGTTGATGCCCTTCTGAGGTACCGCGTGGTTGTCCCTTTGCTTGCCCACAAAGATGAGGTCGGCATCGCGGCGGCAGAGATCAAGCACCTCAGGCGACACCAGGCGGTCATACAGCACCACATCGGCCTGCTGCATCAAGCGCAGCGCCTTGAAGGTCAACAATTCGGGGTCACCGGGGCCTGCGCCGACCAGATAGACCTCGCCCACCTGATGCCGTGCATTGCCCGCTTCGATCTGTTGCTCCAGCAGCGTTTCGGCAGCCGAGTCCTGACCGGCAAAGACACGCTCGGCAACCTGCCCCTGCAGCACGGACTCCCAGAATACCCGGCGCTCATTCACGCTGCCAAAACGGGCTTTCACCTTATCCCTGAAACGCCCTACCAGCTGGCCCAGACGGCTGTATCCGGTGGGAATCCAGGTTTCCAGCTTGGCTCGCAAAAGACGCGCCAGAACCGGAGACTGACCACCCGAGCTGATACCGATCACAATGGGAGAACGATCGACAATGGCTGGAAATACAAAGGTACACAGTGCCGGACTGTCCACCACGTTAACCGGTACATTACGCGCCACCGCATCGTGATGAATACGCTCGTTCAGCACATCGTCATCCGTGGCCGCCAGCACCAGCACCTTCTCGTCAATCAGTTGAGGATGATACTCACCGATCACGACCTGGCCCTGATGCAGGTCCAGCATCTCATGCAGCTCCGGCAGCACCTCATGGGCCACACAGGTCACCTGAGCCCCGGCTCGGGTTAACAGCCTTGCCTTGCGCAAGGCCACATCACCGCCCCCCACCAGCAGAACCGGGCGCTGTTTGAGGTCAAAGAATAAAGGCAGGTAATCCATCAAAGGGGCTCCCGATCAACAACGGATAGATGCTGACACTATAGCCCCAAATTAAGTAATAAAAAATATTTTTATTATAACTTTTTGTGGATCTCACTCGCTCGGCTTGAGCGGGAAGCGCTGCTCCAGGAAAGCAACGATGTCTTTCGACTCGTACATCCACTCAGTGTGACCGTCTTCATGGTCGATACGCAGACAGGGCACTTTCATCTTGCCACCACCGCTGACCAGATCCTGACGGTGACGGGCATCCCCTCGCACATCGCGCAGCTCAAACGGGAGGTTCAAGCGTCGCATCGCACGGCGCACCTTGACGCAGAACGGACAGGTTGGAAGCTGATAAAGCGCATAGCTCTTGAGGGACTGATCTACTTGCTGCTGATGCTGGGGAGAACGCTTTCCACGGCGCGGCAGGGTGAGATAATGCAGGCCCATAACGATGAGGCCCAGTAGCCAACGTACAACTTTCATAGTGCTTTCAGGTCCGGTTAAAACGCGATGGCGCAGTGTACTACAATGACCCGGATCAAAAAACTGAGCCGGCACCGGCGAACGCTGTCAGCCAGACCGGGTTACGTGGTAAGGTTAGCCGCACTTGAATAGCCGATAAGTCCCGCTTGTATAAGCTTTTTTAGCGAGAAAGATTCACTATGGCCGATGCCAGACCTCAGGCTTCAAACAGCAATGATTTCCAGTTCAAGAGCGCTCGTGCATCCTTGAACGAATTGATTCTGACCAGTGATGACCCTGAGCAGCTGGCCCCTCAACTTGAGGCGCATGCTGCCAAGGTACCCATGCTGTTCAGCCACATGCCCGTGGTGTTGAACCTGCAGTCACTGTCACACACGCCGGAGCTGCCGCGCATTGAAGCACTGCTGAACCTTTGCCGCCGGCTGTCTCTGGTCCCGGTAGGCCTCAAGGCCGATGCGGCCCAGGCCCCGGAGCTTTGCCGGGCGCTCCAGCTTGCCGACTTCAGCCAGCAACGGGCACGAAGCCAGCAGCCTGAACCTGCTGCCGAAGAGACGCCCAAGGCCGAAGCCATCGCTGAAGCACCGCCGCCCTCTGCCGCACGCATCGTCACCTCACCGGTCCGGTCCGGCCAGCAGATCTATGCCCGTGGTACAGATCTGATCATCCTGGCAGCCGTTGGTGCCGGCGCCGAAGTGATGGCCGATGGTCATATCCACGTGTACGGCCCCCTGCGCGGCCGCGCCATGGCGGGCGTGAACGGTAATACGGATGCCAGAATCTTCTGCCAGAGTATGGAAGCTGAACTGGTGTCTATTGCCGGCTATTTCAAAACCAGTGAAGACCTGCACAGCGAGTGCTGGCAACAGCCCACACAGGCGTTGCTCAGAGGGTCGCGACTGGATACAGTTCCTCTTTGATTGAACCGCTTTTCATTTTGATGGATACGCATGCATGGCTGAAATAATTGTTGTCACTTCAGGTAAAGGGGGCGTGGGCAAAACCACCAGTAGCGCCGCGATCGGTACCGGCCTGGCCCTGAAAGGTTTCAAAACCGTTCTGATCGACTTTGACGTGGGTCTGCGCAACCTGGACCTGATCATGGGGTGCGAGCGCCGCGTGGTATATGACTTCGTCAACGTGATCAACCAGGAAGCCACCCTGAACCAGGCGCTGATCAAGGACAAGCGGACCGAAAACCTGTTTATCCTGCCGGCTTCTCAAACCCGCGACAAGGACGCTCTCAGCGTTGAAGGGGTTGAAGCGGTCCTCAACGAGCTGTCGGAAAGTTTTGACTATATTGTCTGTGACTCCCCTGCCGGCATCGAGAAGGGTGCTCATCTGGCGCTCTATTTTGCGGATACAGCCATTGTCGTGACCAACCCGGAAGTCAGCTCCGTGCGCGACTCCGACCGTATTCTGGGCGTACTGCAGAGCAAATCACGCAGGGCCGAACAGGGCGGCAGCGTGAAAGAACACCTGTTGCTGACCCGTTACAACCCGGGCCGTGTGCAGGAAGGCGAAATGCTGAGCGTGGACGACGTCAAGGAGATCCTTGCGATCCCGCTGCTGGGCGTTATCCCGGAATCTCAGGCCGTGCTGAAAGCATCCAACCAGGGCGTGCCCGTCATCATGGATGACCAGAGTGATGCCGGTCAGGCCTACGATGACGCCATCGCTCGCTTCCTGGGTGAAGAACGTGACCACCGCTTCCTTAACGTGGAGCGCAAAGGCTTCCTGAGCCGAGTATTTGGACGGAAGGGCTAATGGGTATTCTGAGTTATTTCCGATCGAAAAAGCCGTCATCGGCCAGCGTGGCCAAAGAGCGCCTGCAGGTGCTGGTGGCCTACGAACGCAGTCAGCGCACCCAGCCGGAATATCTGCCACAAATGCAGAAAGAGATTCTGGCGGTGATTGCCAAGTATGTGGACGTGTCCACCGATGATGTTCAGATCAACCTGGATGAAGACTGTTCAATTCTGGAACTGAATGTCACCCTGCCGGACAAGCACTGACACACCTCTGCGGGAGGGTTTCACGCCCTCCCTGTCTTTGCCCGCCTCCCCTGTCCGAAAAATATTTTCGGTTTTATCAAATAAAGCGTTGACCCACCCCGGGGTTCATGTAGACTGAAACGGCTTGAGAGTAACACCTGCATTTATGCACCATTTCGACGTCCTACCTAGTAGTAAGTACCTCGTTCTGACCATAAGTACCAGCATTACCTAAAGCACAACCCGCTCGCGAACGCCGTGTTCAACAGCATCAATTTTTTCTATTCAGACGAGATGAATATTATGTCTACTACTACCGGCACAGTTAAATGGTTCAACGAAACTAAAGGTTTTGGTTTCATCGCTCAGGAAAACGGCCCGGACGTTTTCGCTCACTTCAGCGCTATTCAGGGTTCTGGTTTCAAGACTCTGGAAGAAGGCCAGAAGGTTGAGTTCACTGTTACTCAGGGCCAGAAAGGTCCGCAGGCAGAGAACATCGTTGCACTGTAAGCCCTGCGCTTAACAGTGAACTGAAAAACGGGCCCAAGTGGCCCGTTTTTTAATGCCTGAATTTTGAACCTCTGAACAAGGGCAAGACAGATCAGGTTGGCGAAAAACTGATATTGATCTTGGGCATCTCTTTCGAGTGCGACCCCGCACTGCCCGTATCCAGCTTGACGACAGACACTGCTCTGGAACTCCCCTCCTCCAGATGGTGCTCAATATTCAACACCTTGAACCTTTCCCTGCCGATATAGATAAACTCATCCTTCAGTGGCCTGAACGGCATCTCCACATCTGCACTTGTTAGATCCTGAAACACCAGCCTTACCGGTATCATCACAGCCTCCATGAATTCCATTTGAACTGCCTTGATTCTAGATGAGGTGCCGCCGCTGCACCCAAATAGCGATTGGCTATCAAGTAGATAATAAATATAAAGTTAGTACTATCATCGAGTTGCGACATTATTCCGTATCGAGATGAGCCAGCATCTTTTTCTTGCTCCACCATCGGTTGCAGGCTCCTCAAACACTCATAAGAACGGAAACGCTATGCTGAAACGAACGTCCATCCCGCGCGCCTTACAGCTGGCCTTTGGCGCAGCCATTCTCGCGATCATCCTGTTGAGCACCTACCTGCTGGTATCCATCAGCAGCATCAAGGATCAATTCGTCACCGTCGTGGATCGTAATGTCAGCCTGCTTACAACCGTGTCTGACCTTCGCTACTACACCGTCACCTACCGTCGCTTTGCACTCGACTACGGACTGACCACAGACGATGACGAGCACCGCAAGATTCTTGAAACGATCACGTTCAATGATGAGCAGGTCGCCAAGGCCATGAGCAACATGAACCGCCTGGCTGACACCCCCTGGATACAGGCCGATATTGCCGAATACCAGAAACGCATTGCTGACTACCGGGCGATGCAGGAAAACTACGTCTCACTGATTGATCAGGACAAGATCGATACTGCCCGCGCGGAGATGCTGGGGCCAATGCTGCGCCCCTTCAACGAGATTGTGGATCTGCTCAGTGAAATGCAGGCGACCCTTGAACAGGAAGCGATCGACATCAAACTGGCCGAGGCCGAAAAGATTGATAACCTGGTCACCGAAACAGCGATTGTGGTCCTGGTAATCGTGGCGTTCATGTTGATCATGAGTGTCGCAATCGCACGCAAGGTGACTCGCCCGCTGGACACACTGATCGACCAGATGCAGCAGGTTGAGCGAGGCGACCTGAGCCAGCGACTGGACATGTCCCTGTTTGCCCGCGATGAATTGGGCACTGCTGCCGAATACTTCGACAAGATGCAGGCCGGGTTGCGTGAGCTGGCAGCAGAAATCAACGACAGTGTCACCACGCTGGAGAATACCAGCGCCAACCTGCGCCAGCGCGTCTCCGAAACCACTGACAGTCTGGACACCCAACGGAGTGAAATTTCGCAGATTGCGGCCGCGTCGGAACAGATGCAGAGCGGCTTTGACGAAGTGGGTCAACGCACACTGGTCGCCTCACGTGAAAGTGATCAGGCGCGCGTGGAAGCCCGTGATAGCCAGACCCTGATGCAACAAACGGTCGAGGACAGCGAAGCGCTGGCCAACGCCCTCAAGCAAACGGCAGACGTGGTACTGGGGCTGCAAAAGGACAGCCACAACATCAGCGTGGTATCGGAAGTGATTCGAGATGTGACCGAGCAAACCAACCTGCTGGCCCTTAATGCCGCCATTGAGGCAGCGCGAGCCGGTGAGGCCGGACGCGGTTTCGCGGTGGTTGCTGATGAAGTGCGCCAGCTGGCCCAGAAAACACAGCATTCACTCACGGAGATCGCGTCCACCATCGAAACGCTGCAGAAGCATGCCCGGCAGGCGGCCGACATGATGGAACACAGCCAAACACAGATGCAGACCGGTCTGGAAAATGTGCGTGAGGCGGGCAACTCATTCAGTCACCTGCTCAATACTTCCGAGCAGATAGCCGATCTGAGCGCTCAGATTGCCACTGCCACCGAAGAGCAAACGGCTGTCTCCCGCGACCTCGGCAACAGCGTTGGTGCCATTCACAGCGCGTCTGAACACATCGCGGCAGGTGCCACTGACACCCGCGCAGCCTGCGACGAACTCAGTCAGGCCAGTGAACAGCTCAGCCGACTGGCGGGTCACTTCAAGCTCTAAAGCAGCAGTCGCCAGGGACGGCGACCGCCCTTATAAGGAGTTAAATTTTCTTTTCCCAGAACAGTGCTACACCCGCCTCGGGGTCCAGCTCATAGCCGGAAAAGCCAAACTTTTCATAGGCCGCCTTGGCCACGTGGTTCTGGCTCAGTACCTCCAGCGTAACCTTGCAGGCGCCACGACGACGTGCTTCCTCTTCCACAACCGCCAGCATTTTCTGGCTCAGGCCAGCGCCGCGGCTGGGTGCCAACACCACCACATCATGGATATTGATGATGGGCTTGCAGGCAAAGGTTGAAAACGCCTCGAAGCAGTTCACCAGCCCAGCCGGCTCACCGTCCACATAGGCCAGCACGGAAAACGCATGGGGAATCGCGGCCAGCTTGCCTACCAGCTCCTGCTGCACCTGATCGCTCAGCGGGCTGCCGCCTCCCATGGGATCCTTGGCATACTCATTCAGCAATGCAGGAATCGCCCGGGCATGCTGAGGGTTGGCATAATCCGCCTTTACAACTGAAACATCCATTTGCTTACAACACCTTATACAACAGAAAAGGCCCCGCAGGGCCAGTGAAACATTCAGGCAGCCGGAGGGGTATTGAGCCAACGCACCTCTCGCTGCGGGAAGGGAATCTCAACACCTGCATCCTGCAACGCCTTGAAAAGACTCAAATTGATTTGATAGAGCAGGTCATAATAGCGCTCGGTCGGCAACCACACACGCACGCCCAGCGTGATACCACTCTCGCCGAAGGCTTCAATGCCGACCTGGGGGGCCGGTTCCTGACAGATCGCCTCGCCATAGCCCTCAAGAACGGATTTGAGCAGATCCGACGCCTGCTCGGGATCGGCGCTGTAGGCGATATCGATCGACACTTCGGCCAGCGTGTGGGCGTGGGAGTTATGAATAATCTCCCCCACCACATGCTTGTTGGGAATCGAGATTTCGACCCCATCCTCATTGGTCAGCAACGTATGCGACAAGTGCACTTCCTTCACCTGCCCCGTCACGCCCTGCACCTGAATCGTATCACCCACCACGTAAGGACGGGTGAGCACGATGGTCAAGCCGGCACTGTAGTTGGACAACAGCCCCTGAATCGCCAGCCCTGCCCCCAGACCCACGGCACCGATCATGGCCAGCAGTGGCGTTACGCTGATACCCAGCTTGCCCAGCGCCACCACGGCCACCATCGCAATGATCAGTATCTTCACGCAGCTGGCGATGAAGCGGCTCAGGGTGATATCCAGCTTGTGGCGCTGCATCAACGCCAATGACCAGTTGGATACCTTGCCCGCCACCCAAAGGCCCAGCAAGAGAATGATCAGGGCGCCGACAATCTGGAAGCTGTAGTTCACGAAAAACTCAACTATCAGATTGTAAATCTCCTGAAACTGCACCAGCTCCTGCTTCACTGACTCTTCCATTGCCGACTCCTGCTCAGGCCAATGTGGTTACGATTCGCTTGGATAAATGACCCGCAGTCCAGACGACTGCGACAACCTGCGGCTACTGGGCAAACACGAAACCGTTCTTGCCGCTGTTCTTGACGTGATACATCGCCTTGTCCGCCGCTTTGAGGAGTGCATCCAGATCCCGGCCATCATCCGGGTAGCGTGCGATGCCGACACTGGCACTGACCGACGCCTGATGCGGGCCAACGCTAATGGGCTGCTCCAGCATCTCCAGTATTCGGGAGGCCACTGCCGTGGTGTCGGCTTCGCTGTGATCATGCGACAGCAGAACCACATACTCATCACCACCAATGCGGGCCAACAGATCTTCAGCCCGCACCACCGACTGGATACGCTGAGCCACTTCACAGAGCACGGCATCTCCGGCGGCATGGCCCAGACTGTCGTTGACGCCCTTGAACCCATCCAGGTCAATAAACATCAACCACAGCCTGTGCTGATGGCGCTCGGCATGGGCAATTTCGGTCTGAACCGCTTCCTGCATGTAGTGCAGGCTATGAATCCCCGTGAGGGCATCCTTCATCGCCATGTCGTGCAAGCGGGCACGGGCTACCTCAACAGCTTCCAGTGCTTCATAACGCTCGGTGAAGTCATACTCCACCACCAGAAACAGGAAGTCACCATTGAGCGGGTGTCGTGTTCGGCGAATATCCAGACTGTGACGCCGCGGGCCGATGCTGGTCTGCATGATGAAATCCCAGCGCCCCTCCTCGCCTGCCTGCACGCGCTGCAAACAGGCCCGGCCTTCTTCCGGATCTGCAAAACGCGCCACGAACGGGCATTCTGCTGCGTGACTGAACTGAGCAGGCGGATAGGCTTCCGTCGCGGCCGGGTTCTCAACCACCGTCATGCCTTCCAGCGTAAAGGTGGTGGCCGGCACCCGGGTATAGCGCATCGCTTCCATCAGCAAGAGGTTCTCGGGCTGCTCGCCCATATTCACCTCTTCGTTAATGAAGGCAATAATCCCCCTGTGTTTCTCAGGCCCCAGCAATACGGCTCGGTGCATCATCAAGAGGGTTTTGGGCTTGCCGTTGGGGTATGTGGTCCAGGGGTCAACGGTCAGGCCGTCCCTCACCGCCAACTCAAAGGTTTGCTGCGTCCGGTCACGGGCGCCCTGGGTATCGCCGGACAGGTCCTTGTCGATCAGATCCTGCAGTGTATCGAGGCCCCAGAACTTGATCGCGGCACTGTTCCCCCACCACCAGCCGTGCTTGTCCAGGTCGAAAACCCAGACCACATTCGGAATCAGCTCATACAACCGCAGCTCGTCATGGCTTGCGATATGGACCAGATGATTATATTCATGCACAGAGGACATGCGCGTTCCAGCGGACCAACAGAAAGACAGGAATCACTATATTACATTCGGCCGAAGGCGACCAACAGGGCGTATCGCGTGACTGGCTTTTGAAAGCACCCGACACGCTTACTGAGCACACTCCAGCCCACAGGCACAAGAACCAGAGCCCCATGCCTGTGCTATCAGGGTTGCGATGGCGATGACTGCAGATAGTCGTCACTGACCTCCATCTCATACACCGTCTTTGACTCGATCAGACACTCCCGCATCTTCTGCCTGAATAAATCGTAATGCTCGTCTGACAACGCATGGTCTTTGGCCCAGTGTTCCCGGCTGGGCCATTGAGCATACCCCATCAGCACATCAGGACTTTCGGTGGTATGCAGCCTGGACCCAAAGCTGCCGCAGTGCTTGTAAATCGCCTTTGTCACTTCAAGCCAAGCTTCACGGAACTCCGCCAGCGTGCCCGGTTTAATCTTGAACTCATACAATGCAATAAACATGGGCGCTCTCCGCAGGTTTATACAGTCCGACTAGCCAATAACATGATAGCCGAACCAGTCAGGCTCCAGATTGAAGGTTTCAGATGTCTCATGCAGGTGGATGTGCCAGCCGCTGATCTGGCTGATGCGTAAACAGTCATCCACCTCCATCAGGTTATCCTTGTGCGTTTGGTTGGCATCGGTCAGAAGCGCGGCTTTCGCTTTCCTTTTCGCTTCAGCCGCACTGCCCGCCACAAACAGGCCAAACTCATGCAACTCGTTCAAGCGGTCTTTCTGATACCCGCCAAGATTGACGAAATACAGGCGCTTATCGGAGCCCTGAGGCTCGCACTCCAACGTGATGCGATGCCCATCAGCCCCACGAATTTCCGTGTAGCTATCCAGGTGCAATCCTTTGGCGGTGCCAAACCAGTTTTCGATCAGCTGATCATAGGTGCCCTCTATCGTGTCGGCTACCGCAAATTGAACGTCATGCAGCTCGATATTGGCCTTGGGAGCACTGCCCCCCAGGTACACCATGAATAATTTACTCATAAGGCTTCACCTTCTTCCGAGTTAATGGCACCCATTGCCCCTTCAGCGGTCCCGCTGCGCCACGGATTATGCCGGCACCCAAATCCCCGCCATGACCAGCAGCATCAGCGGCCCCATGATAGCAATCACCGACCCCACCAGGCAGAGCAACCCAAAGCCAAGAACACGCCAGTTTGAGTGAAACTCATAGTCCTCGGAGGCTTTGATCTGCTGTTTATTCATCTGGTACCGCTCCGCCACCTGATGGGCGGTTATGATGTACGCGACGGTAAAGGGCGCACTGGGAAGATTCTCGGGCAAAAGCGGCAATATAATAATCAGCGCCAGAATAAAAAGAATGCCCAGATTCAACACCCTGTTTTTTCTGGATGGCTGGCCAAGGGCATCAAAATTTGCCATCAAGAAGTACATCAAGCCAACGGGCCCACCAATGGTTCCACAGGCGACTTGCCGGGGTGAATAGATGCGCACGGGTGCCTCTTTGCGCGAAGCATTGTATTCGCCTGATGTGATTTCAGCACTGACTTCCCTGTTCATTTCCTTGTCTCCTTCTGCTTGAGTGCAACGTCCGGCTCACACCTTATGAGCCAGACGTTAAACATATCGAATGATTCTTTTCTATATTCCACTCAGGGCCCGACAGGCCCTTTTATGAAACCTGTGCACGATCAAACCCCGCCCCACCGGGCAGCGTTTCAATTCGGTTAATACAAGGCGACAGGCCGGTGCGCCAGCATTTTGCAGCTAACGGTCGGAAGGATAGGTGAGATTGACGAAAGGCATCTTCATCCCTGCTGCCTGCTTGCACTTGATATAAACCGGCCAACTATTTCCCTGTTGGCGTGAAGCTACTCTGCCCCAATTTGACCGACTAGGGCAACCACGTTTTACCCCTCCCTTGACATAAACCAGGCCTGAAGAAACTCAATGCAACTGAGCAATGTCGGTGGCGTAAACTGCCGGTTGGGATAGAGCGCATACAGCGTAAGATCCGGACGGCTCACCTCGGGCAAAATTTCCACCAGAGTACCCTGCTCAATCCCCTCCCGGGCCACAAAGCCGGGGAGGAAACCGATGCCCAGCCCATCCTCAATCACCTGCTTCATGAACAGTGTGCTGTTCACCTTGAGAGAGCCGCCGACGCTGACACCCTGCCCCAGAGGCCAGACATTTCCCGACTTGAAATAGCTGTACACAAAGCAGTTGTGATCGGCCAGATCCTCAACGCTCCGAATGGGCGGATGGCTTTCCAGGTAGCCGGGGGATGCGCACACCTTGTAATTGAAGCGGACCAACGGCTTGCCCACATAATTGGAGTCGAGCCTCTGGCTGGATGCCCGGAACCCCAGATCGAACCCGTGCTCGATCAGATCCAGGTTTTCATCCCCCAGCTGTATGTCCAGCTCCACGTCCGGGTACTGCTTCATGTAGGCAGAGAACAGCCGGGACAGGTCGGTAATCCCCAGCGCCATGGGTGCATTGATGCGTATTTTGCCGCGCGGATTGCCCTGCATGTGCTGCACGTAGGCATCCGCATCATCCATCTGCAACAGCAATTCGCGGCAGCGCTGCAGGTATCCCTCGCCGATGGAGGTCAACTGCTGGCCCCGGGTGGAGCGATGCAGTAGCCTCACCCCAAGATCATCTTCCAGCCGCCCGATCTCCTTGCTGATCATCGACGTGGTTACATTCAGCTCGTTGGCCACGCTGGTAAAGCTACCGGCATCCACCACCCGAACAAACATGCGCATTGCCCGCAACTTATCCATACCGACCGGCCCATTGTTTCCATTTTGTTGAAAGTGTACGCACATTATTGCCATATATCGATAAACAGGAAAGCGCCACACTGCCCCTGCACTCACGCAATCAAGCAAAAAACGAGGTTCTATTATGTACACGCTGTATTTCATTCCCGGCGCTTGTTCACTGGCTACGCAGGCAATTCTCAATGAACTGGACCAGGCAAGCACTCTGATTCACAAGCTGGAAGCAGATCACTTTGAAACCCTCAACCCCGCCGGTACCGTCCCCGTACTGAAGGACGGCGATAAGGTGCTGAACGAGGGTGTGGCGATCATCCTTCACCTGCTCAACAAGCACGAGAACAGCCTGATTCCCGAAAGCGGAGAGGCACGGCACCGGGCCATCGAAAATATGATGTTTGCCAACGCCACCATGCACCCCGCCTACGGACGACTTTTCTTTGCCCAGGCCAACGTGACCGACCCGGCAGTGAAGCAGCAGATCTTCGATACGGCGGCGGTGGCGATCAACAAACTCTGGCGGGTGGTCGAAGCAAAACTGCAACACACTCCTTATCTTGGCGGGAACGACATCTCCCCCGCCGATATTCTGCTGACGGTGTACTCCCGCTGGAGCGACTTCTTCCCCGTGGAGATCGTGCTCGGCCCGAATACCCGCCGGATGGTGGATGCCGTGCTGAAGCGCGAAAGCATGCAGCGGGCCATTCAGCGGGAACAGGACTACAGCGCGGGGGCGGTGGCATAAATGGACACCACACAAACCCAACTGGAAGCGATGGTGAACGAGTATTTTCAGGGCCTGCACACGGGGGATGCCGAGCGACTGTCACCGCTGTTTCATCAGGACTGTGTACTCAAGGCACCTGACCTGCGCCGCACCCTGGATGAATGGCTGGCCGCGGTGGCATCACGACCGGTACCGGCGCAAAACGGACACCCGGAAACCTACAAAATCCTCTGGGTGGAACTAGCCTGTGATCAGGCCATGGTGAAAGTGGCATGCCCGCTCCCCCACGGCAATTTTGTCGACTACCTTGGCTTCCTGAAGGAAGACGGTGTCTGGAAAATCGTCAACAAGATGTACGCGCCAGCCGCCACCTGAGACAGCCCCTGTGCAACCTGAAGGCCTGCCGCACGGCAGGCCACCCAACGAATTGAAAAGAGGACGCTTCAATGCCGTATATCAACATCAAAATCACCGACGAAAACGTCACCCTCGAACAGAAGCAACGCATGATCCAGGGAACGACACAACTCATGGTCGACGTGCTGAACAAGGACCCCGCCCTCACGCATGTGGTCATCGATGAAGTCTCAACCGATAACTGGGGCGTGAGCGGGGAAACCGTCACAGAACTGCGCAAGCGATAACCCTTTGACAGACATTCACCTAAACACCTCACCACCTCCATTGAGCTGCTAAGCTTGTGACAAGTGCACAGACCTTCAACAGGGAGAAGCCTAATGAGCTACCAACATGTACTGGTTACCGTGGACCTGTCTGACGCTGCAAGCAAGACACTGATCGATAAGGCTATCGAGCAGGCAAAACCGTCAAACAGCAAGCTGACAATCGTGTATGTCGAAACGGATCACCTGCGGGAAGACCCAAAGGATGAAGAACACATTCAGGCCCACCTGAAACGACTGGCGGACGAATGCGGCTACCCGGTGGCAGACAAGCTGTCCGTCATTGGTGATTTACATATGAAAGTGGCCGACCTGGTGGATAAAAAAGCAATTGACCTGGTTGTATGCGGACACCACGACAACCTGATGAGCCGCCTCTTCGGCTCCTCACACAAGCTCGTCAACAACGTAAAAACCGACTTGCTGGTCGTCAATCTGGGGTCATGACAGCACCGTGTACTGAGGTTTTGTAGAACACAATAACCGCGACCAGGCTCGCGGTTATTTTTTATGGAGCAGGACTTGCGCCGGCCGAAACCGAACTTTAATGACTGGTTATGTACTACCCGAAGAAGCAGCCATTCTCATCTGCATTCACGATAGCAAAGAATTCCTCAATGGAGCGTGACTCAGGTTCTGGCGAGTACGAATGCCACTTCAAATCGCTACGCATCCAGTAAATTTTCCAACGCCTGGTGTTCTTCACGTAGGTAGCTTTTGCTAACGGTGATTCAATGATCGTGGACGGCTCCCGAAAATGAGGGCGAGTCTCAACAATTTGTACGCTTTGGCCAGAAATCCGAACGTCCAAGTCGAGCTTGGGCCGGATCTCGATTGGCGGCCTCCGGCATTGCAGAAACTTAGTCGCGGCCCGATCAATTTTCTTTGCTTCAAACTCACTAAATGCCATTTGAACTCCCTATGGGAACGCCCGGCTAACGCACCAGCTTGTAGCCGAAAAGTAGCAGAAACCGATCACTCAAACGGCTGGTTATGTTTCTTCATCACCGATCTCGGAAAGCCGCAATAACTGGCTACTGCGACGAACAGTCAAAATATCAACCTGATCTCTGACACTATAAATTACACGATACGTACCGAATATCAGCTCTCTGATGCGGGGCGTCCCCACTTCAGGCACCATACGGCCACTGCCGGGGAAATCAGCTAACCGCTCGACCGTGGAAAATAAATCATCAACCCACTGTACTGCAGCGTCCGGGTTGTCTTCTGCGATATACCGGGCGATATCCTCCACACGCTCCAGCGCAAGTGGAGACCAAACGATCTTCATTGGGCCAGACCACTCAAAACCCGAGTCTTCGCGTCCTCATGGGCAATGCCATCTCCCGAGGCTATCTGCTCTTCCGCTTTATATATTTCTTCCAGTATTTCCAGACGCTGCTGCATTTTCTCGTATTCGTGAACATCCACCAGTACAGCAACACCACGCCCTCTTTGGGTCAGCACCATAGGACGACGGTTCTCATGGAGCTGCTTTATAAATGTAGCTACACCTGCACGAAATTCAGACAGAGGACGGATATCTTCATCGACTCGAACCCTTGACATAGAGGCCACCATGCGTACATATAAATGTACTTAAAAAAGTACAATATAGTTTTCAAACACGCAAGATATTCAAGGGGGGGGAAGCCGGCCCTGCATGACGCTTTAGCGATAACTCGAACAGCCATCAGCACCCACGGGGCGTAAAAGGGCCCGAGCCCGCATAGCATAGCAAGGCAGAGGCAGAGGCAGCCTCTTACTGTGTTGTGACGGTATTCACCTGACAGTCGACCGCTAATACGACGAGTGGTCACAGTGCCTCCTGTGGGCTATAGAA
>NZ_JACVEW010000004.1 GCF_017776525.1 Marinobacterium alkalitolerans | reverse complement strand
TGGTGGCAATGGCGGGACTCGAACCTGCGACCCTCGCATTATGAATGCGATGCTCTAACCAACTGAGCTACATTGCCAACTGCTTTCAAGGCCGCGAATTATTCCCTGTTTTTAAAAACCTGTCAACGGCCTGAACGAAAAAAGTTTAAAAAAATCAGACGTTAAAGCGGAAGTGGACCACATCGCCATCCTGTACGATGTACTCTTTGCCTTCCAGTCTCCAGCGGCCTGCATCCTTCGCGCCCTGCTCACCCTTGTGGGTGATAAAGTCGTCATAGCTGATCACTTCAGCACGGATGAAACCCTTCTCGAAGTCGGTGTGGATAACACCGGCTGCCTGAGGGGCGGTTGCACCGATCTTGACGGTCCAGGCACGCACTTCCTTAACACCGGCCGTGAAGTAGGTCTGCAGTCCCAGCAGGCTGTACCCGGCGCGGATTACACGGTCGAGGCCCGGCTCTTCCATGCCCATGTCCTGCAGAAACTCGAGCTTCTCGTCATCTTCCAGTTCGGAGATTTCGGATTCCAGCTTGTTGCAGATGGCGACCACTTCAGCGCCTTCGGATGCGGCAAGCTCCTTCACCTGATCCAGGTAAGGGTTGTCGTCGAAACCGTCCTCGGAGACGTTCGCAATGTACATGGTCGGCTTGGTGGTCAGCAGGTGGAAGGTGCGCACCAGCTTCTGTTCGTTCTCGTCCAGCGACAGGGCACGTACCGGCTGGCCTTCTTCCAGATGCGGAATCAGTTTTTCCAGCAGCGCCTTGGCTGCAATGGCTTCCTTGTCACCGCCCTTGGCAGTGCGCTGAACACGCTGCAACTGCTTCTCGCAGGATTCGAGGTCGGCCAGAGCCAGTTCCAGATTGATGGTTTCAATGTCTTCCAGCGGGTGGATGCGGTTGGCCACGTGGATAACATTGTCATCTTCAAAGCAGCGTACTACGTGCGCGATGGCATCTGTCTCGCGGATGTTGGCGAGGAACTTGTTGCCCAGGCCTTCGCCCTTGGATGCGCCCGCGACCAGTCCGGCGATATCGACAAACTCCATGGTGGTGGGAATCACCTTCTCGGGCTTGACGATTTCCGCCAGTGCGTTGAGGCGCGGATCCGGCATCGGTACTACACCGGCATTTGGCTCAATCGTGCAGAAAGGGAAGTTTTCAGCGTCAATGCCCGCCTTGGTCAGGGCATTAAAGAGCGTAGATTTGCCGACGTTGGGCAGGCCGACAATACCGCATTTGAAACCCATGCTTAGATCCTGTGTTGAAGTTAGCCGTTGAAGCTGTGCAGCTGATTCATTGCCTTCGCCCAGTCCCCGTTCAGGGCCAGGGGCAGATACCTCAGTGCTTCGTCAATGGCCGCCTGCGTCTTGTCACGTTCGGGCACCGGGGCCTTGCTCAGGACAAAGTCGGATACCTGAGCGGCACTGCCAGGGTGGCCGATACCAACACGCAAACGGTAAAAATTACGGTCGTTCCCCAGCTTGCTGATGATGTCGCGCAAGCCGTTGTGTCCACCGTGACCTCCGCCCTGTTTCAGGCGTGCGGTGCCGGGTGGGATATCCAGTTCGTCATGGACGACCAGAATATCGCTGGTGGGAATCTTGTAGAAATTGGCAAGTGCGGCGACAGCCTGGCCACTGCGATTCATGTAAGTGGTCGGAATCAGCAGATGAACAGGACGATGGTCGATCAGAACCTTGCCGTAGAGACCGAAGAACTTTTTCTCCGGCTGCAGGGGGGTGTGCTGGTGGGCAGCAAGCTGCTCCACCAGCTGGGCACCGGCATTGTGACGGGTTTGGCTGTATTCCGTCCCGGGGTTGCCGAGACCGACGATCAGTTGAATCCGGTCCTTCATGCCAGTGCCTGTGGTCTACGCTTACTTGCCGGCTTTGGCGCCACGCGGTGCGTAGCAGTAACCGATACTCTGGTCGTGGTCAGAACCGCGACGCAGGGCAACGACCTCAACACCTTCCGGCAGCACAATGTCGGACAGGTGGGCAATCTGGCCCATTTCGATTTTGCTCAGATCAACTTCCAGTACTTCCGGCAGATCCTTCGGCAGGCACAGGATCTCAACAGTAGATGCTTCCTGAGCGAACTTGGCAGCCGCCTTGGATGCAGCAGACTTTTCGAAGTTGACGAACTTCAGCGGTACCTGCAGCTTGATCTTCTGGTTGTCGTCGATGCGCTGGAAGTCAGCGTGCAGAACCAGCGGCTTGGACGGGTGGCGCTGCAGGTCCTTGATGATAACCGGCTCGTCCTTGCCATCCAGGTTCAGGTTCAGGATGGAGGAGTAGAAGCCGTCTTCCAGCAGCATGCGATACAGATCGCGTGCAACAACGGAGATTGCTTTCGGTTCAGAAGAACCGTAGATGATGCCCGGAAGCAGACCTTCACGACGCAGGCGGCGGCTCGCACCTTTCCCCTGATCGTCACGGGCAACAGCATTAACAGTGAATTTAGCCATGAGTTTATTACCTTATACATTAAAGCTGCATACCCCCGCGACCAGAAGCATGCAGCGTGTGAATGACTCCGAGGAGTCGCTTAAGTTAACGGGCCAGGCCCGCAGGTCAGTGCCTCCGCTTAGCGGAACATGGCACTGATGGATTCTTCATTGCAGACACGACGGACTGCTTCGGCCAGCAGCGGCGACAGTGACATCTGACGGATCTTGTCGCACTTCTGAGCCTGCTCGGACAGCGGGATGGTGTCGGTTACGACCAGCTCATCCAGCTCCGAGGCGATAACGTTGTTGATGGCAGGTCCGGACAGGACCGGGTGTGTCACATAAGACACGACACGGGCAGCGCCCTTGTCTTTCAATGCCTTGGCAGCCTTGCACAGGGTGCCGGCGGTGTCACACATGTCGTCTACCAGAATGCAGGTACGACCGGACACGTCACCGATGATGTTCATCACCTGCGCTTCGTTGGCGCGCTCGCGACGCTTGTCGATGATCGCCAAGTCACAGTCCAGCTGCTTGGCAACGGCACGTGCACGGACCACACCGCCCACGTCCGGGGAAACAACGGTCACGTCTTCATACTGCTGGTCGATGATGTCATCCAGCAGAATGGGGGAGCCGTATACATTGTCGACCGGAATGTCGAAGAAGCCCTGAATCTGGTCGGCGTGCAGATCGACGGTCAGAACGCGGTCGATGCCGACGCTGGAGATCATGCTGGCCACGACCTTGGCGCTGATGGGGACACGTGCAGAACGCGGACGGCGATCCTGGCGCGCATAGCCGAAGTAGGGGATAACGGCCGTGATGCGTGTTGCGGATGCGCGGCGCATGGCGTCAGCGAACACGATCAGTTCCATCAGGTTGTCGTTGGTCGGTGCGCAGGTGGACTGAATGATGAAAACGTCCTTGCCGCGGACATTTTCCTGAATTTCAACACTGACTTCGCCGTCACTGAAACGGCCTACATGTGCTTTGCCCATCGGGATATCGAGGCGTTCGACAACTTTCTGAGCCAGCTCCGGATTGGCGTTTCCGGTGAAGACCATCATTTTAGACACGGCGATTACCTTCTCGATTGCGTCGGAATTTGATGAAGTAGAGAGGAAGTCAGTCATTGGTAAATGGCTGGGGTAGCAGGATTCGAACCTGCGCATGCTGGAATCAGAATCCAGTGCCTTACCGCTTGGCGATACCCCAGTCGTCTCCTGTGGTGTGAACCACGCTAAGAAGGCGCATATTCTCTACAAGTGGCTTGTAGAAATCAACCCCTGCTTGCGAAATTCGTCTCGGGTTTCGAGTCAGACCTGTCAGGTCTCCCAGTCACTGATAATAACCGTAAGACGCAGTTCCTGATGTTGCAAGCGCAGTTTCTCGGGCAGTACGCGCAGACCGGACTGAGCGAAGCGTTGATATTCCACTTTCCAGCCGGACTGGATGAATCCCTGAGCCGGCGACGGCAGGGGGGAGGAGGTTGTTGCCGGGTCCGGCAGGCCGCGAATCCAGAAGCGGGCCTGCGACAGAGGCAGGTGCCAGCCCAGCAGCTTTTGCATCAGCGCTTCGGGGGTATCGGCTCTGTAAACGTTGTCATCCCCGGAGCGTTCCAGACTGACGCCGGTCCGGTTGCCTTCAATGCGCAGCCCGCCCTGCCCCAAAGGCCCCTTGATGGCAATACGGTAGTCATCGCCCGTCTGCTGCCAGGTCATGCCTGCACTGAAACTGTCATGGGGCAGGCGCACGCCCAGTCGCCCATCGGCAGTCCAGGTTTCGAGGCTGGCAGCGGCCTGAGGGTCAAAGGCGGGTATCGGCGGTTGCTGCAACTGGCTGCACCCGCCCAGCAGGGCAGCCAGCAGCAGGATATAACAGTATCTCATTGCGTGTCCTTGATCGCGTCAGCGGCTTCCAGCAGGTGCAGGTTGTCGGGTGTCTGCTCCAGTCCCTTGTCGAGCATGTTGCGTGCCTGTTCACGCTCGCCCAGCTCCCAGAGCACCTGAACCAGGTGTCCCAGTACTTCCGGATCGGGGTAGGCATCATGGGCGCGCTGCAGAAAGTTCAACGCTTCTTCGGTGCGCCCCAGCTTGAACAGAACCCAGCCCATGGAGTCCAGAATGGCAGGGTCTTCCGGGGACTGCTCCAGTGCCCGGCTGATCAGAGTGTGCGCACGTTCAAGCTGCTCGGGCGCATAGAGTGTCAGGGTGTAACCCAGTGCGTTCTGGATCATGGCGCTCTCGGGCTCGAGTGTATAGGCCTGCTCCAGGTCACGCAGCATGGCGTCACTCTGACCGGCCGGCGTGATCATGGCACGGGTGTACAGCAGGTCGGCACTGGCGGGCAACTGTTCGATGGCGTCGGTCAGGACTTCATTGGCGGTGTCGATGAGGTCCTGGCGTTGCAGCCATTCCGCATACAGGATGGTCAGCGTTTCCCGGCGCTCCGGGTGGCGTGCCACTGTGTCCTCAATCAGCATCTCCACATCCGCGGCCTGCTGGGGCTGGTCATAGAGTGAGAGGGCACGGTTGAATGCCTGCACGGCGTTGGGCCCCTCTTCGACCTGAAGGTAGTGGTCGATGGCCTGCTTGCGGTGCCCCTGCTGTTGAGCGATCACGCCCAGGTAAAAGTGCGGCTCGGGGTTCTCGGGGTGCCGTTCCAGCAGCTGCTCCAGCAGCATGCGGCTGCGCTCGGGCTGCTCGTTTTCCAGCAGCAACAGGGCAAAGTAAAACTGTAGCTGCGGGTCGCTGTCCTCTTGCGCCAGTACGCGCTTGATTGCTTGCCAGCCCGCCTCATGCTGGCCCGACAGCAACAGCAGCTGAGCCCTGACGGCAGGCAGGCGAGGGTGAGCGGGGTTTTCGGCCATGGCTTTCTCCACCAGTGCCAGTCCCTTCAGCGGCTCGCCTTGGCGCCGGTGCAGCTCGGCACGCTGCAGTGCCAGCTCGGCCTGAGTCGGCTCACGTGTCAGTTCCTGATCCAGCAGTTTGGCGGCGGTATCGACCTCACCCAAGCGCTGCAGCAGCATGACCCGTGCCAGCAGGTAGTCCAGCCGATCCGGCATGTCTGCGCCCAGACGGGTGAGCAGTGCGTAGTAGCGGCGTGCTACCTCCGGCGGCATGTCATCGGCCTGCCCGGTAATCATGGCCAGGGCTTCGTCTCCGCCCTGATCCAGCACCTGCTCCAGCAGGGGTTCTGCCGCCTCGAACTGACCCTCGTGCAGCAGGATGTTGGCGCGAATATGGAGAGGCTCCAGTGCCTCCGGCTCGATGCGACTCCACAGCTGGCTGGCCTGAAGCACTTTTTCCGGGTCTCGCAGGAACTGGGCGATGCGTGTCGCACGCTCGGCAACGGCTGCATCGCCGGTGACTTCCGCCTGTGTCAGATAGCGTTTCAGGGCCAGATCAAAGCGGCCCTGTTTGCCGGCCAGCTCGGCTGTCAGCAGGTCAAACAGACTGTCGGCATTCAGCTCTCCCGGCGCGGGAGGGGAGCTGGCAAACGGCTGTAACTCCGTCTGGGGTGCCGTTGGGCTGGGCTGCTGGGCACATCCGGATGCCAGCAGTACCGGAATGCAGATCAGGCTGGTGAGCGTCCTCAGTTTTTTCACGGTTCCGTTCCTGCCGAGGGTTGAACTTGCCACTATAGAGTAGAGCCCCCGAGCTTGTCATGGGGCGACCCGGCGCAGCTGATGGGCGCCTTTATTATGCAGTGTACGGTAAGGAAGCCGGGATGGGTTAATCCCGAGGCGGCAAAGGTGTATCATGACGCGCTTGTCTGTAATGGGGTGACGCGAACCTGTATGGCTCTGCTGGCGTTAGGTATCAATCACAAAACGGCTTCCGTCGAGGTGCGAGAGCGTGTGGCTTTTGCGCCCGAATCCCTGTGCGAGGCGCTTCAGGAAGCAAAACGCATGGCGAATCTCGACGAGGTTGCCATCCTCTCCACCTGTAACCGCACCGAGCTGTACTGTGCGACCGACATCGAGGGGACGCGTGCACTGCTGGAGTGGCTGGGCCAGTACCACGGTCTGGATGTGGATGAGCTGCAGCGCTGTTCCTATGCCTACTGGGATGAAGCCGCGGTACGCCACATGATGCGTGTGGCCAGTGGTCTGGACTCTCTGGTGCTGGGCGAACCCCAGATTCTGGGGCAGTTGAAGTCCGCCTATTCGGTCGCTCAGGAAGCCGGACTGGCCAGTGTCGAGCTGGGACGCCTGTTCCGCAGTACCTTCTCAGTCGCCAAGCAGGTCCGCAGTCAGACCGCCATCGGTCAGAACCCGGTCTCCGTGGCCTATGCCGCAGTGAATCTGGCGCAGCATATATTCGCCGACATGAGCAGTAGCCGCGCACTGTTGATCGGTGCCGGTGAAACCATCGAGCTGGTCGCACGTCATCTCAAGCGAGCCGGTGTGGAGCAGATCACCGTGGCCAACCGAACCCTGGCGCGTGCGCTGGCGGTGGCCGAAGAGTTTGATGGCCGAGCGGTTGAGTTGAGCCAGATTCCCGACGAGCTGCCCGATACCGATATTCTGATCGCGTCCACGGCCAGTCAGCTGCCCATTCTGGGCAAGGGGGCCGTCGAGGCTGCCCTCAAGAAACGCAAGCACCGACCCATCTTCATGGTCGATATTGCGGTCCCGCGTGATATCGAACCCCAGGTAGGCGATCTGGATGATGTCTACCTCTATACCGTTGACGACCTGCGTGAAGTCATCGAAGAAAACCAGCGTGAGCGCCAGAGCGCAGCCAGCGAAGCTGAAGGCATCATTGAAACGGGGGCGCTGGAGTACATGCGCCAGTTGCGTGAGCTGGATGCCGTGGCGACGCTGCGCCTGCTGCGTGAACAGGCGGTAGCCGTGGCTCAGCAGGAGCTGGAGAAGTCACGCAAGCAGCTCAAAAACGGCAAGGACCCGGAAGAGGTGTTGCAGCGGCTGGCCCATGGCCTGACCAACAAGCTGTTGCACCAGCCTACGGTCCAGCTACGCAAGGCTTCTTCGGATGGGCGCTCTGACCTGCTTGAGCTGGTGCAGGAGCTGTATCAGCTGGACGAGAACGATAACCGCGACTGAGTGCCTGTGACAGGAGTACGCGCTGCATGAAAGCATCCATCATCGCCAAGCTGGAGAGTCTGTGTGATCGCCACGAAGAGCTGGCGGCCCTCTTGAGTGAACCCGATGTCATCGCCGATCAGACACGTTTTCGTGACTACTCACGCGAGTACAGCGAGCTGGAGGAGGTGACCAAGGCCTTTTCGGCCTGGCGTCAGGCCGGCGAGGATCTGGAATCGGCACAGCAGATGCTGGATGAAGACGATCCCGAGATGAAAGCGATGGCGCAGGAAGAGATCGAAGCTGCGCAGGCACAGATCGAGGCGCTGGAAGCCGAGCTGCAGGTTCTGCTGTTGCCGCGTGATCCCAATGACCACCGCAATGTATTCCTCGAAATCCGTGCCGGTACCGGTGGCGACGAGGCGGCCATTTTCTCGGGCGACCTGTTCCGCATGTACTCGCGCTACGCCGAGCAGAAGGGCTGGCGGGTCGAAGTGATCAGCGCCAGCGAAGGGGAACATGGCGGTTACAAGGAGATCATCAGCCGGGTGGCCGGTGACGGCGTCTATGCCCACCTCAAGTTTGAGTCCGGGGCGCACCGTGTTCAGCGTGTGCCGGAAACCGAATCCCAGGGGCGTATTCATACCTCGGCCTGCACCGTGGCGGTGATGCCGGAGATGGATGAGTCGGCCGAGGTGGAAATCAACAAGGCCGACCTGCGTATCGACACCTACCGTGCGTCGGGCGCCGGTGGTCAGCACGTCAACAAGACCGACTCTGCCATCCGCATCACCCACCTGCCGACCGGGCTGGTGGTGGAGTGTCAGGAAGAACGCTCGCAGCACAAGAACCGCGCCAAGGCGATGGCCCTGCTGGCGTCACGTCTGCAGCAGGCCGAGCTGGATAAACAGCAGGCCGAGCAGGCCAGCACCCGTAAAAGTCTGGTCGGGTCCGGCGACCGTTCCGAACGTATCCGCACCTATAACTTTCCTCAGGGCCGGTTGACGGACCACCGCATCAACCTGACGCTGTATCGCCTCAATGAAGTGATCGCCGGCGATCTGGATCAGGTGATTCAGCCGCTTCGCAACGAATATCAGGCCGAACAGCTCAGCAGCCTGTCCAATGACTGAACCGAGTGTGGCGGCGGCACTGGCCCGAGCCGAGCAACTGGCCGATTGCAGCGAGAGCCCGCGACTGGATGTGGAGCTGCTGCTGTGTGAGGTGCTCGGCAAACCGCGCAGTTTTCTGTTTACCTGGCCTGAGCACCTGCTCAGCGCGTCGGAGCAGCAGCGCTTTGAGCAGCTGCTGGCCCGCCGTATTCAGGGTGAACCCGTGGCACACCTGCTGGGCTACCGCGATTTCTGGACACTGAGGCTGAAGGTCAGCCCCGATACCCTGATCCCGCGCCCCGATACCGAACGACTGGTGGAGCAGGCACTGGCGCTGCTGCCAAACCGTCCGGCACGCGTGGCTGACCTCGGGACCGGTACGGGGGCCATTGCGCTGGCACTGGCTGTGGAACGGCCGCAATGGGAAGTGGTGGCAACCGATCGTCACCCGGGCGCCGTGGCGCTGGCCAGAGACAACGCAGAGCACAACGCGCTGTCGAATGTGACCGTATTGCAGGGCTCCTGGTGTGAGCCCCTGATCGGGCGTTTCGACATGCTGGTCAGCAATCCCCCCTATATCGACCCTTCGGACCCGCACCTGCAGCAGGGCGATGTCCGTTTTGAACCTCTGAGTGCGCTGGTTGCCGAAGAAGAAGGCATGGCGGATATTCGCCAGATTGCACAGCAGGCCCCCGGCTATTTGCTGGACGGTGGCTGGCTGCTGTTTGAGCATGGCTATGATCAGGGAGAACAGGTGCGCGCATGTCTGGCGGCGCTGGGCTATGACGAGGTTGCAACGGTGCGAGATCTGGGGGGCAACGAGCGGGTGACGCAGGGCCGCTGGCGAGGAAAGCAACATGATGAATGATCAGGAATTGATGCGTTACAGCCGCAGCATCATGCTGCCGGAGGTGGACGTGGCCGGTCAGGAGGCCTGGCGCCAGGCACGAGTCCTCATTCTGGGGCTGGGCGGTCTGGGCGGACCGGCGGCTGCCTACCTGGCAGCCGCCGGTGTCGGTGAGCTGGTGCTGGTAGACGATGACCACGTAGAGGTCAGCAACCTGCAGCGTCAGATTATCCATGACGATGCGGCGTGTGGGCAGCCCAAGGTGGAATCGGCGGCGGCACGGCTGAAGGCCATGAATCCTCATGTGCGCGTCACTGCACGTGCTGAACGTCTTGATGGTCACGACCTGCAACAGCAGGTGGAAGGCGTGGACCTGGTGCTGGACTGCAGCGACAACTTCAAGACGCGCTTTGCCCTCAACCGTGCCTGCTTTGAAAGTGGCACCCCGCTGGTCTCCGGTGCGGCCATTCGCTTTGATGGTCAGATCAGCGTGTACGATCCGCGTGATCCGGGCTCACCCTGCTACCAGTGCCTGTATCGCACCGGCGATGACGAGGCGCTCAGTTGCAGCGAATCCGGTGTATTCCCGCCGCTAGTGGGGATTATCGGCAGTATGCAGGCGATGGAAGCGCTGAAGTTGTTGGCCGGTGTGGGCGAAAGCCTGACCGGTCGACTGCTGTTGCTGGATGGACAGCGAATGCAATGGCGCAGCCTCAAACTGCGCCCTGATCCCGAATGCCCTGTTTGCAGAGGAGAGAATCGCCATGCAGGATAACCAAATCAAGTCCCTGCTGGAGCGCACGCGCCGCATCGCGCTGGTGGGAGCCAGCGCCAAGCCCCACCGTGCCAGCTATCAGGTCATGTCCTTTTTGCTGGAAAGCGGCTATGAGGTGATTCCGGTCAACCCGGCACTGGCGGGACAGGAAGTGCTTGGGCAGCCGGTGGTTGCCACCTTGGCTGATATTGCTGAGCCGGTGGATCTGGTGGATATTTTCCGCAACTCGGTTGAAGCGGGCTATGTGGTGGATGAAGCGATCGAGGCGGGCGCACCGGCGGTCTGGTTGCAGCTTGGCGTGATTAACGAAGCGGCCGCCGAACGCGCGGAAGCCGCAGGGCTTGCCGTGGTGATGGACCGCTGCCCGGCCATCGAGATTCCGCGCCTGGGCGTTAACGCGGCGGCCTGATCAGCCGCCCAGCATCATCTGCCGGATGCGCAGATCTTCACGAATACGCCTGAGCTGGGCCGCCAGGGCCTGATCGTCCAGCTGCTCCAG
The DNA here is from genome assembly GCF_017776525.1 of Marinobacterium alkalitolerans. GTDB lineage: Bacteria > Pseudomonadota > Gammaproteobacteria > Pseudomonadales > Balneatricaceae > Marinobacterium > Marinobacterium alkalitolerans. The sequence goes on along the minus strand of NZ_JACVEW010000004.1, from coordinate 167,467 downwards.
CCAGGCTTCCTCACATTCGGCCCCTGACTGGATCAGAAACTGTAGCAGGGCCTGATCGCCCCGGGGCATCAATTTCTCCATCAGGGTCATACCGGCTTCATCTGCAGCGTTGATGTCGGCGCCGTATTCCAGCAACCGGCTCACATGCACCATCAGCCGCTGAGGTGTGCAATAGCGGGCGCAGTGGTGCAGCAGTGGCTGCCCCTCATGACTGAGGTTGGCATCTTCTCCTGCCTGCAGCAAAGCGTTTATACGCGGCAGGCTGTCCTCATATTGCAGAGCCAGCACGATCAGTGGCGTGCCACAGCGACCGGCCGGCAGGGGCGAGGCGGTCTTGTTCAGCAGCAGCGTCAGTATCCGGACAGTATCGGCCTGAAGCGCATGCTCAAGTGCGTGCACCCCGTCATCATCCGGGGCACAGAGGTCATCCGGCGCCAGTTTGGGCAGCAAACGCGCCACCTTGTCCGGATCACCGGACTGGATCGCCTTGATCAGGCGCTGTTGAGGGGAGTTGAACAGTGACTTCAGCATGCAGTTTTCTACCCCGGTGTTGCGTTATCAGATCACGGCCAGCAGGCGCAGCAGATAGATGCCACCACTGAGGGTCAGCACCGAGCCCAGCGTGGTGGTCAACACGATATTGGCCGCCAGCTGTGCGTTGCCGCCCATCGCCTTGGCCATCACAAAACTGGCGGCAGCGGTTGGGCAGCCGAACAGCACCATCAGAATCGCCAGATCCTGCCCCTCGAATCCATACAGCCAGGCACCAAAGGTCAGTACCAGCGGCAGAATCACCAGTTTCAGTGCCGTAGCCCAGAACGCCTGTGCCGAAGTGTCGTGCAGGCTCTTCATGTTCAGGGATGCCCCGATGGTCAGCAGGGCCAGCGGCAGGGTCAGATTGGCGAAATAGGTACCGGTCTTGGCGACCACCTGGGGCAGTTGCAGGCCGAACCAGGAGACCGGCAGGGCGAAGAGCACCGCCAAAATCAGCGGGTTCTTGAGCACTTCCAGCAGGGTCTGGCTCAGTTTCATGCTTTCGCTGCGCTGCATCGGCAGGCTGAGGCAGAGAATAGACAGCACGTTGAACAGCGGAATGACCAGTGCCAGCAGCAGCGATGCCTGTGCCAGTCCGGCGTCGCCGAACAGGTTAAAGCTGACCGCCAGTCCAATGATGCCGTAGTTACTGCGAAAGGCCCCCTGAATAAAGACACCCAGATCCTCCGGGGCCTTGATCCAGCGTGCCGCCAGCCACCAGATCAGCGCAAAACTGACGCCGATGGTGATCAGGACATAGAGCAGCTGCTGTGGGTTGAAGACCGCCTGAAAATCCATGCGGGCAATGGACATGAACACCAGCGCCGGCAGAGTAATCACGAACACCAGCCTGGAGCCGGTGGCAACGAAGGCGTCATCAATCAGCCGCATGCGGCGCAGCAGATAGCCCAGGAACAGGATAAAGAAAATGGGGGCAACAATATTGGCGGTATACCCCAGCGTTTGCAGGTAGAGATTCAAGGCATCACTCCGGCTGCGAAAAAGGGTGAGTATAGTACTTCATTGAGTGCCTATTTGCTGGACTGGCGGTTCAGCGACGGCTGTAACCGGTGGCCCCAGAAAAACAGGCCCAGCCCTGCAACGACCAGCAGACAGCCCTGCCAGAGCCCGGCGGTGAGAGGCTCGTCGTTGAGCAGGTGGCCCAGCATCAGCGCAAACACCGGCGTGATCAGCGTCACCAGCGCCACGGTGCTGGGCGGCAGGTGGCGCAGGACATGGAAGTAACTGACGAAGCCCAGCAGTGAGCCGAAAATAGCCAGATACAGAATGGACCAGAACGAGCGGCTGGCCAGATCAATCACCAGCGGGTCGGTGTCAATCAGCCAGCCGGTGATGGCAAAGCCGGGCAATGACCAGATCAGCGCACCCACCGTGTGTGCCAGCGGGTTGAGCCGTCCATCGCAGCGCTTGACCAGCACCGCGCTCAGGCTGAACAGCGTGACCGCCAGCAACAGCAGCAACAGCCCGGGCAGGCTGTCCTGCCCCAGAGCCACATCATCGGTGAAGATGACCCCCAAACCTGCAAATGCCAGCAGGCAGGCAGCCCAGCGGTACAGCTGAAAGGCCGGTTCCTGCAGCAGCCACTGACCCAGAATGGCGGACAGAATCGGAGCCAGTCCGAACATGATCGAAATCAGCCCTGAGGGGACGAAGCGGGACGCCAGATAGGCACAGCACATGGCCCCAAACACCCCGATAGCCGCACAGGCGTAGGTTTTCTGGGCACGCCAGTGCAGCGGCAATGGTGTGCGCAGCACGGCCATCAAGCCAAGGCCCAGAACGGCCGCGATCGCCATGCGAATACCGGCGGCCAATACCGGATCGACCGACTCGCTGCTCCAGGCAATGGTGAGGGGGGTGGTGGACCAGATGATCACCACGGCCAGATATGAAATGGGTACCGACATAACCGCTCCTTGTCAGTCGGCCGCAGTTTCAGCGACCAAGGCCGCAGAAACAGCTGCGGCCTTGAATCAATGAAATCAGTGTTGATCAGGGCATGGCAGCGAGGGAGGCGCATATTTGCGCGGGCACGGGCAGGCCTTCGGTGGCATCCCGAAAGCTTTCATCCATCCGGTGGTATCCAGAGTGAAGCCGTTGCGCTGCATGTATTACGTCCTGATCAAAGAGCGATCATCATCCTTCATCCATTCGGGGCGGTCAACCATGAAAAAAATGCACCGAACAGCTGAGAATTAATCGCTTCAGCGTGCTGAGCAAAAAATGCACAATACACCTTATTAGTTAATATGTTAATTATTTAGGAGGTTCGATGCTTCAGCTGTTTCTTCTTACCCTGCCCATCTTTCTGCTCATCGCGGTCGGATTCTTTGCGGTCCGCGCCGGTTGGGTCAGTGAGTCGGCGCTGCCGTCGCTGGGCAGTTACGTCATCAAGCTGGCGTTGCCGGCATTGCTGTTTCAGTCCATGGCAAGCCGTCCGGTGGAAGAATCGCTGAATCTTGACTACCTGCGTGCCTATGCGCTGGGATCGGTACTGATGCTGGTGATCGCCTTTGCGTTCAGTGCACGCCTGCGCAAGCTGAGCTGTTGGGAGTCGGCGTTTCAGGGGCTTGGGGCAACCCTGGCCAACAGTGCCTTTATCGGTCTGGCTGTTGCCGGTGAGATTTTTGGCTCCGCTGCCGCCGTGGCGGTGGCGCTCAGCATGCTGGTGGATCTGTTGTTGCTGATTCCACTGGGTCTGTTGCTGGCCGAGTTGTGCACCGGCGAGGCCGGGGCGGGGCGCCGGGCCCTTCAGTTACTGAAACGAACCCTGGCCAATCCGCTGGTGCTGGCGATCGCGGCCGGGCTACTGGTGTCCTGGCTGGAGTTCGAGTTGCCGGAAGCCCTTGAACAGACGGTAGGCATGCTGGGGCGCTCGGCAGCGGCCGTGGCACTGTTTGTCATCGGCGGCAGTCTGGTGAGCAGTTCGATGCAAGGGCGTGCCGTGGATATCAGTCAGATGGCGGTCAGCAAGTTGTTGCTGCATCCGGCTATCATGGCACTGACGGTCTGGATGCTGCCGGACTTTGATCCTGCCATGCAGGCGATCACCATCCTGATGGCGGCCATGCCGATGGCCAGCGTGCTGTCGCTGCTGGGGGCTCGCTATGGGCAATCCGCGCTCTGTGCCCCCGCGTTGGTGGTGGCCACCGCCCTTTCCTTCATCAGCGTGAATCTGGTGCTGATACTGCTGGGAGTGGCCGGCATGTTGCCGCTGTCATTCTGAGGGAGTACGCACCCCCAGACCGGTACGGCGTGCCAGCCAGTAATCAACGCTGGTGAAACGCCCGGCGCCGGTGAAAAAGAGGCTCAGCAGCATGACGAAGTAAGTGGCGGCAAACTCGATGCCGTTATTCAGGATGACGACAGAGCCCCGGCCTGTCAGCCAGTCGTAATGGCCGTGCTCCTGCAGGATGGCTCGGGCGCGCTGAAGGCGTTCGGCCGCTTCCATGACCCGTTCATTGGCCAGCCAGCTGCTGCTGTCAGCAATGGCCAGCCAGCCGTTGCTCCAGTGTACCGTCAGGGCAGCGACCAGCATGGTGATCATCAGAGGAATGCTGATCCAGCGTACGGCGAAACCGATCAGTAACAGTATGCCACCGAAGAATTCGGTCCCGGCGGCCAGTGCGGCCATCAGCTCCGGGAAGGGCAATCCAAGCCCCCAGTCCGGGTTGCCGAACCAGGCGGCTGTGTCCTCAAAATGGCTCAGCTTGTTCCAGCCCGCCTGCAGCATGATGGGGGCCAGGTAGAGTCGTATCAGCAAAGGGGCTATGCCATCGCCCCACTGCAGGTGTTGCAGGGCTGTTTGAAAGGGGCGATACGCGGTGGTCAGGCGGTTCATGATGCAGTCTCCTGACAGGGAGTTGTCCCCAGTACAATGTCGTTTTCCGCAAATTGATGCAGCAGTTGAAGCCCGCCCTGAATGACGGTGTCTTTTGCCAGGTGGTCCAGCTCGGTGGCGATCTGCTCCAGTGCCCGGGCACCGCTGATTCCCGGCTGCTCGCTCAACAGCCAGAGCAACCGAGCACTGACGGCATTCAGTTCCATGAACTTCACTTCATCCTGCCGAGTGCGGTACACCAGCAGCCAGCTGGACTGTTCGGGTGGCTGCGTGGGCTGATAGTCCCGAAAGATGTGATGCACCGGCCATCGATAGCAGAACGACCAGGCCAGTGGCGATACCCGGGGATGCTCTCTAAGCAGCTGCTCGGCATCAGGCAGGGAAGGCGGTATTGATTCAAACGGGTCCGCTTCGTCGATATCCAGTGCCAGCTCAACCCATTCATAGTGCAGCAGCTCCTGCAGGAAGGGCGGATCCTCGCTGCGCGGGGGGCGCTGCTGCTCCACGTACTCCCGGTAGGCCTGTGCCAGGTTGCGAAAGAGCGGGCTCTGGGCCGAGTAGTGCTGCATGAAACCGCGCACCTCGTCTGCCCAGAAACGGTCGCTGCACAGACTGCGATAGACTGGAAACGCGCCCTCGAGAAAGCCGGCCAGATTGTTGAAAAACAGTTCCGTGTACACCTGCATCCGGCGTGGCTCTATACCTTCGGGCAAGGGCTGGTTCGGGTTGCGGATCTGGTCGGCAAAGCGGCGCTGGCGCTGTTTGAAATCGGGCTCAGGCACTGAGGCGTTCATGGCGGGCTGCTCCCTGTTGGTAACGCCGGATTTGATCGACTTCCTGCAACAGCTCGGCAAGGGGCGGCAGGTTGAAGTCGCGCTCCAGCAATGTGGCCACAGGCCCCGCGTGGGCATAGGCCTGCTCCAGCAGTGACCAGACCGGGTCGATCACCGGGGCGCCGTGGGTATCGATGAGGAGATCCTCGGCGTCCTGATAGTGGCCGGCCACGTGTATGCACACCACCCGTTCCGCCGGCATGGCCTGCAGAAAGGTGTTGGCGTCATATCGGTGGTTGATGCTGTTGACGTAGATGTTGTTCACATCCAGCAGCAGATCGCAGTCTGCCTCTTCTAGCACGGCGCGGGTAAACTCCAGCTCGCTGAGTTCGGTTGCCAGCGGGGTGTAGTAACTGACATTTTCGATTGCGATGCGGCGCTGCAGCCGGTCCTGTACCTGACGAATGCGTGCGGCAACATGGTGGACGGCCTCTGCCGTAAAGGGAATCGGCATCAGGTCGTACAGATGGCCGTGGTCGCTGCAGCTGCTGAGGTGTTCGCTGTACAGTACGATGCCGTGCTGGTCCAGAAAGCGGCCAACCGCATCGACAAAATCCATATCCAGTGGCTCCGGTCCCCCCAGAGACAAGGACAGGCCGTGTGCGGAAAATGGGTGAGCTTCGGTGAGGGCGCGGAACTGCCGTCCCAGTCGCCCCCCCATCTGCATCCAGTTTTCCGGTGCGACCTCGAAAAAGTCCACCGCGCTCAGGTCCGCCTCGGGCAGCTCCCTGAGCATGCTGCGCCTCAGGCCCAGCCCGGTGCCTTCAATGGATGGTTGGGTAATAGACATCTGACCTCCGGTTCAAGGGGCACCGGCTCCATCAGGAGCCGGTTGCCTCAGCGGGTTCAGGAGTTGCCGCCACACTTGGCTTCACCGCATTTGCCTTCGGTGTCGGCCTTGGGCTTGGCAGGCTTGTCTTCACCGCACTTGCCTTCGCGGTCGGCCTTGGGCTTCTCGTCGGCGCCACACTTGGCTTCACCACATTTGGCTTCGGCCAGCTCGGCATAGCCGCTGCTCAGGGGCTGAGCGGCAAAGGGATTTTCAGCAGCACTGGCGCTGGCCGTAGTGCCCAGGCCGAGCAGGAAAGCGGTACCGACGGCGGCGATGGTGGGAGTGTTATGTTTAGACATGTTGATCACCTTAACGTTGGGTTGCAGTTATGCGTGTCGGCCTTGCACTATGCGAGGCCGTTTTGTGTTCCTGGTGATCAGTCGAGGCTGGCGAAGAATCCTTACACACTTTTTTAAAAAAATTGTGCGGGTCTTCCGAAAAGGCGTAAAAACGGGGTGATCGCCGAAATCAGCGGCCCTTTCAGTGCAACCTTACTGCAGGTAAACCGCCTTGAACCGTGCGCTGAAGGCGTCAGTGGAGTCCTGAAGGCGCAGCTCATCCTGCTGAATGGACCAGTGCACCTCACCCTGCAGCAGTTGCAGCAGCGTCTGTTCCGTTTTTGCACCGGTGGCACAGGCACGCAGCGTGCCGGCGATGGGGCCCAGCTGCAGGCTGTTGGCAGTCAGGCGGTATTGGCCCATGAACTGGTTACAACCAGAGTGTCCTTGCAGGCGCCCATCCGGTCTGAGCGTCAGGTGAGGCTCGCGTTGGCCGTCCTCTGCCTGAACCGGTTGGCCGTTCAGTTGCACCAGTTTCCAGTAGGTATTTATCAGGCCGGCTCGGGGAGCGGGTGCGGCTTCGGTCTGCACCTGCTTCATGATCAGCTGATGGCTGGAGCTTTTGTCCGCGGGGACCGGGTAGTGCTGATCAGTGGTAAACAGCAGGCGTCCGTCCTGCCGGATACTGGCACGCAGGCTGTAACGGTGACCCGGTGTGAACTGGTCCGGGTCGAGAGAAAAGCGGAAATCATAGGGTGGAGCACCCGGTGCTTCCAGATGACGCTGTGCCAGCAGCTCGGCCGCAGCATCGGCCCGGGATACGTCCTCCAGCCGGATCTCCACTGTCGCATCGGGGGGCAGCTGCATGCGCTCACGGTACAGGGCCTGACCGGCCACCTGAATGTCGGGGGTGGGGACTGCGTTTTCCAGCACCGAACAGCCCTGCAACAGGAGCGTGGCGGCCAGTACTGAGGTCAGGTAACCTCTACGATGAAGGAACATGATCTTGGGTCTCCTTGCCAATAGTCGGCCTTGTGACCGGTTTGGCCGACAGGGGTTCCGCTTGGGAGAAGGTTATGGGTGCAGACACTCATGATACACGGCGCTTCCTGGTTGTCATCAACCCGGGCGCGGGTGATCAGGATGATCAGGCGCTTGAGGCGCAGATTCGAGAACGGCTGCCGGCATCAGTGCTGGTCGAGCTGCTGCAGCTGTCACCCTCAAGGCATGGTCTGGAGCCACAGCTGCGCCCGCTGGTCAGGCGTTGCCGGGAAGAGAGGCTGATACTGGTGGTGGCCGGCGGTGACGGCACGCTGAATGCCGCTTTGCGGGTTGTGGCCGGCTCCGGGGTGACGCTGGCGGTGATTCCCCGCGGCACGTTCAATTTTTTTGCACGCGACCGCGGCATTCCTGAACAGGTTGACGCAGCACTGGAGGTGCTGTTGACCGGCACAGAGGCGTCCTTCCCGCTTGCCCGGGTGAACGGCTTTCCCTTCTGTGTCAGTGCCAGTCTCGGTGTGTATCCCAAGATTATTGCGGCGCGGGAACAGGTCAGCGCCATCACCGGGCGTAACCGTCTGGTGTCGCTGCTCAGCGGTGTCTGGGTATTTCTGACCCGCGCACGAGGGCGCCGGCTGGTGCTTGCACATGACGGCAACCGGCATATCGAGACAGCACCCATGTTGCTGGCCAGTGTCAGCCCTGCTCAGCTGAGCAATTTCGATCTGCCGGAAATTGAGCAGATCCGGTCCGGCCAGATGCTGGTGTTCGTGATGCGCTCCGATTCGGCGCTGGCCCTGTTGCGTTACCTTTGGGCCAGTGTGAAGGGGCGGTTGCGCAAGCTGGATCAGCTGGATTATTTCCTGACACGGCGTCTCGATGTGACAACGCGTCGACACCACATGACGGTGGCGATTGATGGCGAACTGAGGCGGCTGAACACGCCGCTGACCTTCAGCGTGGCGCCTGATGCCTTTACCTGCCTGGTGCCGGCTCATGACGAGGCGATGCCATGCGAATAATCCAGCTTTCAGACCTGCATTTTGGCACCGAAGTCCCGGATGTGCTGGCAGCCCTGTTGCAGAGCTGCCACCGGCTGGCGCCCGACCTTATTCTGCTCAGTGGAGACCTGACCCAGCGGGCGCGCCGGCACGAGTTTGATGCCTGTCGAAAACTGGTCAAGGCCCTGCCGCAGGTGCCGGTGCTGGCAGTCCCCGGTAATCATGACTTGCCTCTGTTCAATGTCTGGCATCGCTTTCGGGCACCCTATGCAGGTTTCCGTCGGGTTTTCGGGCACCGACTGGATCCTGTGATCGAAACGGCGTCTACGCTGGTGGTCGGGGTGAACACTACAGATCCACGACGCCATGTGGACGGTGCCTTTGACCAGCAGATGGTTGAGCGGGTGTCCGAACTGCTGAGAACCAGCCGGGCTGCGTTCAAGGTAGTGGTGGGCCATCATCCGGTGGATGCGGTATTGCTGTCGGATGAGCGCAATATTGCTCGCGGGGCGGAGGATGCCGTGCGGGCCTGGACCGCTGCCGGGATGCAGCTCTACCTGGCCGGTCATATTCATTATCCGTTTTTTGCCCCCCTGAGCGGGCGCTATGCCGGTGTGCCCGGTGATGCCTGGACGCTTCAGGCCGGTACCGCCATCTCCAGCCGTACCCGGGACGGGAAGCCGAACTCGTTCAACCTGATCCTGTCGGATGACACCGGGGTTGAGCTGCAGCGCTGGGACTACAGCGCGCAGCAAAAAGGGTTTCAGGAGGCGGGCTCGGTTCAGTTGCCTCTGGGTGTGTCTGGCGCGTGATTCGATGTTTGGATATCGGTATCAGGGGCGCTGTCGGGCATCAATTCACTTTCAGTGCCCGTTTCCACCGGTTGCGGGTGGTCGCTGTCCGGCATCAGTTCGCCTTCATTGCCAGCCTCTGAGTGCTCAGCGGGCGTTCGGAACAGCTCTTCCAGCGGTGTATCAACAAACTCTTCATGACGCGGGTCGATTTCCGAAATGACATGTACATCCGGAATCGCCGGGATGAACTGCTCCTGTGCTGCCACAGGCATGGGCGGCACGCGGTATTGACGGTACAGCGTGAAACCGGCCAGTGCCACCAGTACGGTCGCCAGCAGCTGGAACAGGGCGGCGGGTCCGAGCCATTCCATCAGTGCCGAGCTGATCAGGGGGCCTAATACACTGCCCAGGCCGTAGCTGAGCAGCAGTCCGGAACTGGCGGCAATGATTTGCGAGCTGTCCATCACATCGTTTGTGATCGCAACCGCGATGGAGTAGACGGTCGATCCCATCCCCATGCAAATGCACAGGGCCAGCAGGCGCAGGCCAAACTCCTGCTCAGCCAGCAGAGCGTTCGCCAGGCTGGCGGCGCCTGCCAGTACGCCAATGAACATCAGTACTGAGCTGCGCTGGAAACGATCACAGATCCAGCCAATGGGCCAGGCCAGGACCATGGCGGTCATGATGGCGGCAAACATGTAGAGTGAAATCTGGGTGTTTTCCAGCCCGGTCAGGCTGGCAAACAGGGGCACCAGCGTATAGAAGGAGCCCAGGAAAATGCCACTGACAAAGGCCGCAGTGACACCCAGAGGCGCCAGTTTCAGCAGCGTCAGCAGTGACATGCGTGTGCCGGACTCATGCACCTCGGGAGAATGCATGCGCGACAGTGACAGGGGGATGATCCCGGCAATGATGAATAGTGCCGACAGTGAGAAGAGGGCGTAATTGATCGGGTTGCCGCTCCCCACCAACAGCTGTCCACCGGCGGCAGCCATATAGGCAGCAATCTGATACAGCGAGAAAATCTTGGAGCGGTTGGCATTGGTTGCGACGGCGCTGAACCAGCTTTCAATAGCGACGAAAAGAGCCGCAATGCTCAGGCCGCCAATCCCGCGCAGAATGCCCCAGTGCCAGACCGTATAGGTCATGGGGTAGATCAGGGCTGCCATCGCGGCCAGTGCGGCGAACACCGCAAAGGCGCGGATGTGGCCGACCCGTCGGATGACGCGGTCGGCATAGAGAGACCCCAGTACAAAGCCGGCTGAATAGCACACCATCACCATGCCGATGGTGGAGGGCTCGATCCCCAGCAGGCTGAAGCGCAGGCCCAGCAGAGTGATGAGAAACGAGTTGCCAATAATCAGCAGTGACAGGCTGGCAAACAGGGCCAGCAGCGAAATAACCAGCAGATGCATGGGGTCCTTCCATTAACCGCCCAGATAGGCTTTGCGAACGCTGTCATCGTTGAGCAGCGCGTTACCGGTGCCGCTCATCACAATGTGGCCATTCTCCAGCACGTAGCCACGGTCCGCAATTTTCAATGCCTGATGAGCGTTCTGTTCCACCAGAAAGATGGTCACACCCTCTTCACGCAGTTTCTCGATAATCTCGAAAATCTGCTGAATGATGATGGGGGCCAGCCCCAGTGAGGGTTCGTCCAGCAGCAACAGGCGCGGCTTGCTCATCAGAGCGCGACCGATCGCCAGCATCTGCTGCTCGCCACCCGACATGGTGCCCCCGCGCTGACTGTAACGCTCCTTCAGGCGCGGGAAGAGCTCAAGCACGTGCTCAAGCTGCTCTTCGGCTTCATCCTTGCTGCGGAAGAAACTGCCCATGAACAGGTTTTCTTCCACCGTCATGCCGGAGAAGATGCGGCGGCCTTCCGGTACCACGGCCATGCCCATCCGCATGATATCGGAGGTATTCATCTGTTGAATGGGCTGACCGTCAAACTCGATGTGACCGCTCTGTGCACGCGGGTCGCCACAGATAGTCATCATCAGCGTGGTCTTGCCGGCACCGTTGGCACCGATCAGGGTGAGGATTTCACCCTGATTCACTTCCAGCGAGACGTTGTGCAGCGCCTGAATTTTGCCGTAGAAGGTTGAAACATTATCCAGTCGCAGCATCAGCTTTCCCCCAGATAGGCTTTGATCACTTCAGGGTTTTCTCGGATCTGTTCAGGGGTGCCATTGGCAAGCGGAGCCCCCTGGTTGATCACGGTGATATGGTCGGAAATCCCCATCACCAGCCCCATGTCATGCTCGATCAGCAGGACGGAAATGTCCTGCTCGTCACGCAGGCGAACGATCAGTTGATCCAGCTCCGAGGTTTCCTTGGGGTTAAGGCCTGCGGCCGGTTCGTCCAGCATCAGCAGACCCGGCTCGGTCACCATGCAGCGTGCGATCTCCAGGCGGCGCTGCTGGCCGTAGGAGAGGTTGCCGGCTTCACGGTTGGCAAACTCGAGCAGGTTGACCTGGCGCAGCCAGTGCTCGGCCCGATCCATCGCTTCACGCTGACGGCGGCGGTAGGACGGTGTTTTGACCAGTCCGGCAAAGTAGTTGGTATTCAGATGACGGTGCTGAGCTACCAACAGGTTTTCGATCACCGTCATGTTGGCAAACAGGCGCACATGCTGGAAGGTGCGCACCAGGCCCTGCAGTGAAATGTGGTTACTGCTCATGCCCTGAATGGGCTTGCCACGGTAGTGGACTTCACCACCGGTGGGCTTGTAGAAACCACTGATGCAGTTGAACACGGTGGTCTTGCCGGCCCCGTTGGGGCCGATGATGGAATGGATCTGACGGGGCTTCACCTGCAGGCTGACGTTGTCCACCGCCAGCAGACCGCCGAAGCGCATCATCAGACCCGAGACGTCTAACAGATTCTCGCTCATGAGGTTTTCAGCTCCAGGTGAGGACGTTTCATTGGCAGCAGACCCTGCGGGCGCCACAGCATCATCAGGACCATCACGCCGCCGAACATCAGCATGCGGTACTCCTGAAACTCACGTGCCAGCTCGGGCAGAATGGTCATTGCAATGGCCGCCATGATGACGCCCAGCTGTGACCCCATGCCACCCAGTACCACGATCGCCAGGATGATGGCGGATTCAATGAAGGTGAACGACTCGGGGCTGATAAAGCCCTGGCGGGCAGCGAAAAAGCAGCCGGCAAAGCCCGCAAAAGAGGCCCCCATGGTGAAGGCGGACAGCTTGATCACGGTGGGGTTGAGGCCCAGCGAGCGGCAGGCGATATCGTCTTCACGCAGTGCTTCCCAGGCACGCCCGATCGGCATGCGCTGTACCCGGTTGATCACATAGACGGTCAGCAGTACCAGTACCACGGCTACCAGATAGAGGAAGATTACCTTGTGGCTGCTGTCGTAATCGATACCGAAGAACTGGTGGAAGGTCTGGCTGTCCTCACTGGCGCGGCGGCTGAACTCCAGCCCGAACAGGCTGGGCTTGTCGATGCCGCCAATGCCGTTGGGTCCGCCGGTGACGTTGGTCCAGTTGTTCAACAGAATGCGGATGATCTCGCCGAAACCGAGGGTCACAATGGCAAGATAGTCACCGCGCAGACGCAGCACCGGGAAGCCCAGAATACAGCCGAAGGTGGCCGCCAGCAGGCCGGCAATCGGCAGGCAGACCCAGAACGAGAGTCCGTAGTATTCCGACAGCAGGGCGTAGGTATAGGCACCGACGGCATAGAAGGCCACGTAACCCAGGTCCAGCAGACCGGCAAAGCCGACCACGATATTCAGGCCAAGCCCCAGCATGACGTAGATCAGGGTGAGGGTTGCCAGATCGACCGCACCACGGGACACCATGAACGGCCATACGAACAGGCCGACCACAATCAGCGAGATCAGCCAGGGCTTGAGCCGGTTACGCAGCTGAGTATCCGGCAGCAGGCCGGTCACATCCGGGGTCGGCAGTCGCTGCTTCAGGCGCGACAGCGGTGTCTGGAACAGCTGGAACAGAAATACGCCAATCACGGCAAAGGCGATCCAGCCCCAGGTGTCGGCGTCAGCGCCCGTGACGGTCAGTTCGGCACCAACCTGCTCAAGGCGTACACCAATGACCAGGCAGGTCAGCAGGAAGGTTACGCCCGCCGCAAACAGCGCGGGGAAGAGTGCTCGTTGCATCATCGACTCCTTTTACACCTTCTCCACTTCCGGCTTGCCCAGCAGGCCGGTAGGACGGAACAACAGAATCAGGACCAGCAGGCTGAATGCCACCACGTCCTTGTACTCGGACGGGAAAAAGGCGGCTGTCAGTGCTTCGGTTACCCCCAGTATCAGGCCACCCAGCATGGCGCCGGGGATGGAACCGATACCACCCAGAACCGCAGCGGTAAACGCCTTGAGGCCCGCCATGAAACCGATGTAGGGGTTGATGATGCCGTAGTAAAGGCCCAGCAGAACGCCGGCAACCGCGGCCAGTGCAGCACCGATCACGAAGGTCAGGGCAATGATGCGGTTGGTATCGATGCCCAGCAGGTTGGTCATGCCACGGTCCTGCGCACAGGCGCGGCAGGCACGGCCAAGGCGTGAGCGGGAAATAAACATGGCCAGCGACGTCATCGAAATCAACGTGATGCCCCAGATGATCAGCTGCATCCAGGAAATGCTGACTTCGAATACGGCCGGATCACCGAACTCGATACCGCCGGAAATCAGGGCCGGCATGGCCAGATCACGAGATCCCTGTGCCAGACGGATATAGTTCTGCAGGAAAATCGACATGCCGATTGCGGTGATCAGCGGGATCAGGCGTGGTCCGCCTCGCAGAGGCCGGTAGGCCACCCGCTCGATCGCGTAACCGTATGTCGACGAGATAATAATGGCAGTGATCAAGGCCAGTAACAGTATGATCGGCAGGGAACCGACACCCATGGTCAACAGGCCGACAATGGTAATGAACGCGGTGTAGGTACCGATCATGTACACTTCACCGTGAGCAAAATTGATCATGCCGATGATGCCATACACCATGGTGTAGCCGATGGCGATGAGAGCATAGGTTGAGCCGATGGTCAGTCCATTGATCAGCTGCTGAAGTATGTAGAGGCTGGTTTCAGTCATCTGGGACCCTCAGGCAGAGGCGAGCCCTCTACCCCCGAAAGGGAAGAGGGCTCGATTCAGAGCAGTGATTACTTGGTGACGGGGGTTTTGCTGCCGTCGGCGTGCAGGGTGTAGATCTCGAATGTCGGTTCGGTCAGGTCGCCTTTTGCATCGAAACCGATTTCACCGATGGTGGTATCAAAGCGATTGGCACGCAGGTGCTCAGCCAGTGCGTAGGGATCGGTTTTGCCGGTGGCGTCCATCGCCTCGGTCATCACCTGAACCGCCGAGTAGGCCGGGAATACGAAAGGACCGGACGGGTCTTCGTTGCGTGCCTTGAAGGCTTCTACCAGGGCAGCGTTTTCCGGGCTCTGGTCAAAGCTCTTCGGTGCGGTTGCCAGGACACCTTCCATCGCGTCGCCTGCAATGGCGGCCAGGTCGGAGTTCACAACCCCTTCAGGGCCCATGAACGCGGCATCAAAGCCTTTTTCACGTGACTGGCGCAGGATCAGGCCCAGCTCCGGATGGTAGCCGCCGTAGTAAACGAAGTCGATGTTATTGCGCTTCAGCTTGGCGATCAGCGCCGAGAAGTCCTTGTCGCCCGGGGTGACACCTTCAAACATCTGCGCTTCAATGCCTGCATCCGCCAGCATGTCACGTACCGTGGTCGCCAGACCTTCACCATACTGCTGCTTGTCATGAATCACGGCCAGACGCTGCGGCTTGATGTTGTCCTTGATGTACTCCGCCGCCAGGCTGCCCTGCAGGCTGTCCAGACCGATGGTACGGAAGATCAGCTCATAACCCTTTTCGGTGATGGTGGGGGAGGTGGAGGCCGCCGTGATCATCATCACGCCTTCCTCTTCATAGATATCGGAAGCCGGCTCGGTGGAGCTGGAGCAGAGGTGACCGATCACGTGGCGGATGTCGTCATTGACGATGCGGTTGGCTACCGCTACGGCCTGCTTGGGGTCACAGGCGTCGTCATAGATAACACCTTCCAGTGTCATGCCGTTAACGCCGCCGGCTTCATTGATCTTGTCGATCGCCATCATGGCACCGATTTTCTGCATGTCACCGTACTGGGCAACGGGGCCGGTCACCGGACCGGCAATACCGATCTTGAGTGTCTCGGCATGTGCGGCTGTCATGGCGGCCATCAGCGTGCCCGCTGCCAGCAGTGTCTTACCGAAGGTTGCTTTCTTCAGAGTCATACAGTCCCCCTCATGGGTTAGTCTGAGCTCAGCTCACCGAAGTGCGCTGATTATTATGATTGTTTTTGCCAGTAGCGGTGATTATTGCACAGTTCAAACGTCTCTGCGTAGCGTCATGGGCGAGGAAAATTGCATCTGATAGACTCACGGATCAATGAAACTGGCCGGGAGCTGCAAATGCGGACTGCACCCTTGTTTTTTGCCCTGTTCTGGATGCTGGCACTGCCGGTTAAGGCGGCCGGGCTCAACCCTGCTTCGATCGAGGCTTATCTTGCAACACTGCCCAAGGTGCGTGCCCTGGCCGAGTCGATGCAGGCCGAGGGCAAGGGCCGGTTTCTGCACCGGGAGATCATGCCGGGAGCGGGTGTGTTTGATCCACACCTGCGGGGCGTAACCCTGCTCAGGCAACGGTATCCCGAAGCCCATCAGACACTGGAAAACATTGTTCGGCACAGCGAGTTCACCAGCACCGAAAGCTGGGCGCTGGCGGGTGATCGCATCGTACTGGCCTATGGGGCGGTCAAGGCGGAAGCCGAAAGCCCGCAAATCCTTGCCCTGGCCGCTTCCGGTGGCACTCTGGATCCTGACCTGTTGCAGCTGCTTGACCCCGAAACACGTGCGCGCATGGAGCTGGCATTGAAAGCTGCCCGCATGCTGGCGCAGGTGTCGGCAGCGGACAAGGCGGTCATCCGTCCCTATATCGCTCGGCTCGATCGGGCACTGTCTCAATAACCGACTCAACAAGGAGTGGTCCATGTCATCTCTGGTTTACTGCACTGCCCAGTTCAAGCCCAAACCCGGCAAGGAAGCGGAGCTGTTTCGTGTCTTGCAACAGCTTGAACCCAACGCTCACCGCGAGGACGGGTGTGTGCAATACACGGTTACACGCCATATCGACAGTCCTTTTGCCGAAGGCAGCAGTTTCCCGATCGTGTTTCATGAAATCTGGTCCGATATGGAAAGTTTTGAAGCGCACTGCCAGCGTCGTGAAATCACCGAGTTTTTCGAGCGTTACTGCAAGGCCGAGGACGGGCTGGCCGAGGACTGGAATGTGTGCGTGTACACGGATGAGCCCGAGGATTTTGACGCGCCACAGCTGTGAACCCTGTTGGTCGGCGTTGACCTCTGCCGTGAACGCACTATGCTGAAATGGCATTCAGCCGTTCAGTGACAGAGGCATTCCGCGCCATGAGCAGTCGCACTGATTCCACCTGCAGACCGATGCCATCGAGCATTTTGCGGCTAAGCCTTGCTCTGCTGCTGTTGGCGCTGTCATGGCTTGCTCTCCCTGAAGTCCGGCAGGATGTAGATATCCAGCTGTCGCTGGAGCCGGTGGCCATGGAGTCCGCGCTGGCGGACTCGGCCCCTGCTGACACGGATGATCCTGCACTGCACCAGCCCCTGAATATACAGGTCTGTAAGTCTGCATTTATCGCGCAGGAGCGCGATCCCCTTATCCCGCCTTTCAGTTTCTCCACACCCCGGGCCAGGGCTCCTCCCCGGTTGGCCTGATGCTGTCCGTTCCCGCTGACTGATTCAAACATGAATGCATCACGCCGCTGGCGTGTGGAGATCGAAATCATGCAACGCTATCACGAACTGAAAACCGTAAGTCTTGAGCACTATCAAACCCTGTCCGGCGCTGAATCCAGTTCGGCCATTGATCTGGACTCTCCGGCCGAGTCGGTCATGACCGACTTCAGAAAGGTGGTGCCACTGACCATGAGCCTGAATGAGAGTGTCGACGAGGCGACGCGCGCCATGCGCAAGGTGCACGTGCGCTCAGTCATCGTGACCGACAGCAGTGCACACTTCCGTGGCATCCTGACCGTCATCGACCTTGAAAGCCGAAAGGTGCTGAGCCAGGCCACCAGTCTGGGGCTGAAACGGGAAGATTTGAGCATCAAGGATGTGATGGTGCCCCGGGCCAAGCTGCGCGGAGTACCGCTGTCCGTGTTGCAGCAGGGCACCATTGGGGATCTGCTGAAAACCCTTCAGTATGAGGGCAGCCAGCACATGCTGGTTGTGAACCCGGCCACGGAAGAGATCTGCGGCATCATCTCGGCCAGTGAAATTGCCCGTCAGCTGCAGGTGCCGGTTGAGATCAACCTCCAGGCCACCAGTTTTCGCGAACTGGTTGAGACCGTTTTCGGGCGCGGCGAGGTGGCCTGAACGGGGCCGGCCTGTTGGCACAGGTCAAGTGCGAGTCTCCACTTCTTTGCCATACTGAGGCCATGACCCTCTGAAGTGGAGACTGACATGACCCGGCCGGAAATACGGATGATGGATGGCAATGAAGCCGCTGCCCGGGTTGCGCACCAGCTCAATGATGTCATTGCCATCTATCCCATCACCCCGGCCTCGGTGATGGGGGAGCTGGCCGACAGCTGGAGCAACCGTCATCAAACCAACCTCTGGGGCACGGTGCCCCAGGTGATTGAGCTGCAAAGTGAAGCCGGTGCCGCCGGGGCCGTCCACGGCGCCCTTCAGGCCGGTGCCAAAACCTGTACATTCACGGCCTCTCAGGGGCTGCTGCTCAAGATCCCCAACATGTTCAAAATCGCCGGTGAACTGACCCCCACGGTGTTTCATGTGGCAGCGCGTTCAGTGGCGACCCACGCCCTGTCGATTTTCTGCGACCATAGTGATGTGATGGCCGCCCGCACCACCGGTTTTGCGCTGCTGGCCTCCTGTAATGCGCAGGAGGTGATGGACATGGCCTGCATTGCCGAAATGGCCTCGCTGGAAGGGCGAGTCCCGGTGCTGCATTTCTTCGACGGTTTTCGGACCAGCCACGAAATCAGCCGGGTCGAGGTGCTTGAAGCGCAACAACTGCAGCAGCTGATCGACCCGGCGCTGGTCAGGGCCTGCCGTGATCGCGCGCTGTCGCCAGCGCATCCTGTTGTGCGGGGCACGTCTCAGAACCCGGACCTGTTCTTTCAGTCCCGTGAAGCCGTGAATCCCTATTACGATGCCTTTCCTGCCATCATGCAGAACGCGATGGACCGTTTTGCCGAGGCGACCGGGCGCCAGTACCGCCTGTACGAATACCATGGCGACGAGGCCGCCGAGCGGGTAATCGTGGTGATGGGATCGGCCGCCAACTGCGTGCAGGAAACCGTTGATCACCTGAACAGTGCAGGTGAAAAGGTCGGCGTGCTGACCGTTCGTCTGTTCCGTCCCCTGTCGCCTGAACGGCTGCTGGCGGAGCTGCCGGCCAGTGTTAAAGCCGTTGCCGTGCTGGACCGTACCAAGGAGCCGGGGGCTGACGGCGAGCCGCTGTTCAAGGATGTGACCACCGCCCTGTTCCGTGCCTGCAGTGAGGGAGACTGGCCCGGCGAGGGGCTGCCCCGAGTGCTGGGAGGCCGCTATGGCCTGTCATCAAAAGAGTTTACGCCCGGCATGGTGAAAGCCGTATTCGATCACCTGGGGCGCAAGAGTTACGCGCCGAGCTTTACCGTGGGCATCGATGATGACGTGACACGCCTGAGCCTGCGCTGGGACCGACACTTCAGAACCCACGCCGGGGAGCGTCAGTTTCAGGCCGTGTTTTACGGTCTGGGGGCAGACGGAACGGTGTCGGCCAACAAAAACAGCATCAAAATCATCGGGGCCGACCCGCAGCGCCATGCGCAGGGGCATTTTGTCTACGACTCCAAGAAGTCCGGGGCCGTCACGGTCTCTCACCTGAGGTTTGGCCCGGATCCCATTCGGTCGACGTATGAAATTCAGGACGGAGAAGCCGATTTTGTCGGCTGCCACCAGCCCCTGTTTCTGCAACGCTATCCCATGCTGGACAAGGCGGCGCAGGGGGCGACCCTGCTGGTCAATACGCACCTGAAGGGAGAGGCCTTTTGGCAGTCGCTGCCGGCCAGCGTTCAGCAGGCGATGGTCAGCAAGGAGATCAAGGTGTGGTTGCTGGACGCATACCGGGTCGCCGAGGAAGCGGGGCTTGGCAAGCGTATCAACACCATCATGCAGACTGCCTTCTTTGCCCTGACCGAGATTCTGCCGCACGAGGATGCCATCGGGCAGATCAAGGCGGCAGTCGAGTCCAGCTATGGCCGTCGCAGTCGCCGTATTGCCGATATGAACCTGTCTGCCATCGATAATGCGCTCTCACACCTGGAAGCCTTTGACGTGCCTGAGCAGGTGACCAGCCGAATTCCCATGCATGAAGTGGATGCTCAGGATGCCAGCCCCTTCGTGCAGCGGGTGACAGCCGAACTGATTGCCGGTCGCGGTGATCAGGTGCCGGTCAGCCGGGTGCCCACCGATGGCACCTGGCCGGTGGGCACGGCCGCCTACGAAAAGCGTGATCTCGCACGGGAGCTGCCGCAGTGGGAGCCCGATCTCTGCACCCATTGCGGCAAGTGTGTCTTTGTCTGCCCTCATTCGGTGATCCGCTCCAAGGCATTTGATGCCGGTGAGATGAAGCGGGCACCGGAAGGGTTCAAGGCTGTGCCGATCAAGGGGGCGCGAGATTTTCCCGACAACACTCTGATCAGCTATCAGATTTCGCCGGATGACTGTACCGGCTGTACCCTATGTGTCGAAATCTGCCCGATTCACGATAAGTCCAACCAGAGCCGCAAGGCACTGAATATGGTGCCCAAGGCAGAGGTGGTTGAGCAGGAGCGAGATAACTGGCAGTTCTTCAAGGACCTGAAACCCTTTGATCGCACCGGCCTGAAAGCCAATACCCTCAAGGGTTCCATGCTGATGGACCCGCTGTTCGAGTTCAGCGGCGCCTGCTCCGGCTGCGGTGAAACCCCCTACATTCGCCTGCTGAGCCAGCTGTTCGGCGACCGCATGCTGGTGGCCAACGCGACCGGCTGCTCCTCCATTTACGGCGGTAACCTGCCCACCACCCCTTGGACCCATAATGCCGAGGGACGGGGGCCGGCATGGAACAACTCGCTGTTTGAAGACAATGCCGAGTTTGGTCTGGGCATGCGTGCTGCGCTGGACAAGCAAACGGAGTATGCCTTTGAGCTGCTGGAGAGCCTGGCCGATGAACTGGACGCCGAGCTGGTGAATGCGATCCGGGTGGCGGATGAAAGCGATGAGGCGGGAGTGCAGGCCCAGCGTGAGCGTATCGCCCGGCTGCGTGAACGGCTCAGACGCATGGATGATGCCAGAGCGGTGGAACTGGACCGTCTGGCCGACAAGCTCTGCCGCCACAGCGTGTGGATCATCGGCGGCGATGGCTGGGCCTACGATATCGGCTATGGCGGGCTGGACCATGTGCTCGCCTCCGGTCGCAACGTCAATATTCTGGTGCTGGATACGGAGGTGTACTCCAATACCGGCGGGCAGACCTCCAAGGCAACACCGCGCGGGGCAGTGGCCAAGTTTTCCGCCGGCGGCAAGCCCGTGGCCAAGAAAGACCTGGCCCGCATCGCCATGGACTACGAGCAGGTGTATGTGGCACACGTGGCCTATGCCGCCAAGGACGTGCAGACGCTGCACGCCTTTCAGGAAGCGGAAAGCTGGGATGGTCCTTCGCTGATCATCGCCTATTCACCCTGTATCGCGCATGGTTTCGATATGGCGGACAACCACGAACATCAACGGCTGGCAGTGGAGTCCGGGCACTGGCCCCTGTTGCGCTATGATCCTCGGCGAGCCGAGCAGGGCCAGAATCCGCTGCGACTGGACTCCAAACCGCCCTCCATTCCCTACGAAGTGTTCGCCCGAACCGAAGCGCGTTTCAGCATGCTGGCAAGGGCCAATCCGGAAGCCGCGCGTCGCTTTTTGCAGCAGGCACAGCGTGAAGTCAGCGATCGCTATCACCGTTACGAGCAACTGGCCGGGCTGAGCTGGGGTCAAATCGATACGCCTGCCGACCAACAGGAGGGTCAAGCGCATGACTAATCCCCTGCAAACCCGCTACATGGGGCTGGATCTGGACAGCCCACTGGTGCCCTCGGCGTCACCGCTGACAGCAACGGCTGACGGCGCCTGTGCACTGGAAGATGCCGGAGCGGCCGCCATCGTCATGCACAGCCTGTTCGAGGAGGAGTGCACCCGGGATCATGAGATGTTGCACCAGTTTCTCTACGAGCAGGAGATCGGTCATCTGGAGGCGGATGACTACCTGCCGGTTCCTGATCAGTTCAAAACGGCCGAGGAGCACTACCTGGAACGGCTGCAGGCGATGAAGCAGCGCATGCAGATTCCGGTCATCGCCAGCCTGAACGGGGTGAGCCCCTGGGGCTGGGCCGAGCATGCACGCCAGTTGGCTGACGCGGGAGCTGACGGGCTTGAACTCAATATCTATCACGTTGCGGCCTCGGTGACCGAAAGTGGCGCGGCCGTGGAGCAGCGCTATCTGGATATCCTGGCCACGGTCAGGGCGGCGGTGCCGAACTTGCCGCTGGCGGTCAAACTGTCCTCCCGCTTTTCCAGTCCGACCCATATGGTGGCACAGCTCAAGCATGCCGGGGCAGATGCCGTGGTGCTCTTCAATCGCTTTCTGGAGCCCACGCTGGACCTGGATACGCTGAAAATCCTGCCTCAGTTGCAGCTCTCGACCCCCTCCGAACTGAACGAACGGCTGCGCTGGACGGCGATTCTCAAGGCACAGGTTGAAGTGGACGTTGCAATTACCGGCGGTGTTCACCATGCCGAGGACGTGATTCGGACGCAACTGGTCGGGGCGCAGGTGGCGCAACTGGCCAGTGTGTTGATGCGGCAGGGAAGTGGTGTGATGTTACGGATGAAACAGGAGATGCTGGCCTGGCTGGAGGAGCAGGAATATGACTCCCTGACGCAACTCAGGGGCAGCGTCAGTCATGCCAACGCCCAAAACCCTTCCGCCTGGGAGCGCGCCAACTACCTGGATTCGCTGGACCTCTGGCATCCGTGAACGGGCAGGGAGTGTCCCTGCCCGAAGCGATTCAACCGGCCTTGCGGTCCTGAGAGGCACTGCGCTGAGGCAGAATATCGAAGGTCTCTCGCGTCGCCAGAAACTCCGGTCGGGGAGGCTGGTTGCAGAACGGTGCGACGCAACGGTTGCTGGCCGCGTTGTACACGAAAAACAGGTTGCTGCGCGGCATGGGGGTAATGTTGCCGTTCGACCCATGCATCAGGTTGCAGTCAAACAACAGGACAGACCCGGCGGGAGCGGCCGTGGATTCCAGTCCATACTGCTTGTGCAGGTAAGACAGGCTGTGATTATCCGGGGTACCAACCGTTTGCTGCTGCAACGAGTGGCGGTAGTAGTCGTCGGGGGTTTCGCCTGCACAGCTCACATATTTGCGATGAGAGCCGGGCATCACCATCAGGGAGCCGTTGAAGTCACTGTTGTCGGTCAGCAGGATGGAGGCGCTCAGTGCACGCATGCGCGGCATGCCATCCTCTACGTGCCAGGTTTCAAAATCCGAGTGCCAGTAAAACTCACGGCCGTTAAAACCGGGTTTGAAATTCAGACGTGACTGATGGATGTAGAGATCATCATCCAGAATAAAGCGGGCGATATCCGCCACGCGAGGGTCGGATGCGACCTGGCTGAAGAGGTCATTATGGTGATGAATCTGGAACACCGAGCGCAGGGCGCCGCTGTCCGGCTCAGTGATGGAAACCTCAGAATCCAGCAGTGCCTGGTCCTGCTGCATCTGATTCAGTTCGTTGAGAAAACGGCTGACCTCCGCACGGCTGAATACCTCCGGCAGTAGCAGGAAACCCTTTTCCTCGTACTGACGCAATTGTTCTTCGCTGATCGGGGCCGCGCTGAAATCGGTGCTGTGAATAATGGGATCCTGTCGATCCAGAATGGCCGGCTCTGTGCGGTTTCGGGACGGATAGAGATCCTCAACTGGCATATTTTACCTCCTTTTGTCTGGGCACCCGGACAAAGGGAGAGGTCGGCACTTCGGGCCGATGGGACCGGGTGCTGGCGAAAGAAATGTAAAACCCGGTTAGAGGGTGGGGATTTAATGCAGCGCTTTCAACCCCCGGTAAAATAATTTATCCGTCCCGAGGCTACGCAGCTTCTTTAACATGTTCTATAGTAGATTTTTATTCGGAACACGCTGATTTTTTCAGTGGATTATTTTCAACAGGGGTGTGCCGTTGAACCTGAAAGCCAGGCTGAGCTTTCTGGCGTTGTTATTGATACTGGCCTCTGCATCGGCGGTTTGGTTGGCTGTTCAGACACTGGCTGACCGTATCATCACCGAATGGGCGCAACGCTACGTTGAGAAACAGGTACTGTACGACAAGGAACGCGTACTGCAGCCGCTGCTGCGTGAGATTGTGCTTGCGCGTCAGCTGGCCAGCTCACCGATTCTCCTCGAGTGGCTGCAGTCTCCCGGGGATATCGTGCTTGAGTACCGTGGCCTGCGTGAGCTGGAGCGGTATCGAGACGCTTTCCGCAACGGTAATTACTTTTTGGCCGTGGCTGAAAATGGCCATTATTACTACAACAATGCCGAAAATGAATTTGGCGCCGATCAACTGCGTTATATCCTCAACCGGCGAGAACCCAGCGATCGCTGGTTTTACGAATTCCTGTCCCAAAACCGTGATTTGATCATTAACGTCAACCCGGATGTGCATCTGGGCGTGACCAAAATGTGGATCGATATCATGGTGCGTGGCCCGGATGGCCGCCCGCTTGGGGTGGCTGGTACCGGGATCAATCTGAGCGGCTTCCTGAACGATATTGTCGATACCGGTGAAGAGGGCATCACCTCGCTGTTCGTGAACCACGAAGGGGCCATTCAGCTTTACCGTGATCAAAGCATGATCGATTTTGCCAGCTATACCAAGGATGCGGGTGAAAGCAGTGATCTGGGCCGAATGCTGGGCGCCAGGGATCAGGCCCGCCTGAAACTGGTGATGGAGCAGGTACAGAAAACACCCAACGAGGTGATGAGCCGTTTTGTAGAGATCGACGGCAAGCGCTATCTCGCGGGGCTGGCGTATCTGCCGGACGTGGACTGGTACGAAATTACGTTGATGGATCTGGATCAGCTTTTGCCGCTGAGCCGGTTCAATACCATCCTGCTGGTGTTTGCCGTGTCGCTGCTGCTGGCCATTCTGATCTTCCAGCTTGTGCTTGGGCGCTGGGTGGTGGAGCCGCTGTCGGTGCTGGACAAGGCCATTCGGGCGTTTCGCCATGGCGAATATCGTGGTGAGCCGCTGGACGTACATGCCAGTGGTGAAGTGGGCCGTCTGGTGAACGAGTTTGAGCAGATGACCCGGGAGGTATACGAGGCGCGCGCCAATCTGGAAGAGAAGGTGCGCGAACGTACCGAGGCGCTGAACCAGCTCAGCCTGACCGATGCGCTGACCGGACTACTGAATCGTCGTGGCATGGACCAGAAAATCATGGAAGAGCTCAAGCGTTGCGAGCGCGAGCATCGCGCCCTTGGACTGGTCTGGATCGATCTGGATTACTTCAAGGATATCAATGACATCTATGGCCACGGAGCCGGTGACGATGCGCTGGTGCTGGTGTCCAAGGTGTTGCGCTCGGTGCTGCGTGAGTATGACTCCGCCGCCCGCTGGGGGGGCGATGAATTCCTGATCATGTTGCGCGATGCCGAGCCGCAGATGCTCAAGTCGATCTGTGAGCGTCTGCTGCGCGTGGTGCGTGCCCAGGTGCTGGAAAGTGCCAGCGGGGCCAAGATCTGCATGACGTTCAGTATCGGCGCCTGCCTTGCTCATCGGGCGGACCCGGAAGAGGCGCTGCATCGGGCTGATGCGGCGCTTTATGCGGCCAAGGAGGCCGGGCGCAATCGCTACCGAATCGACGGTGACTCTGCCAACCACCCGCCAACAAGGATTCGGCCACGGCCGGTCGATTCGGACCTGCACTGACTCAGAATTCGTCGTTGAGTCGATTGATCAGTTCTTCTCGCCGGCTGAGCTGGCTGATCGCCCTGTCGCCCATTTTGCGCGCAGTATGTAGCAACAGGGTTTCCATCATGAACACCGTGGCCACCATGCTGTTGGTATACAGCGGGCTTGCGTTGACGGTGAGCAGGCTGGCGTTGGCCAGCTGGGCCAGCGGTGAGTGGTGGCTGTCGGTCATCGCCAGCAGGGGCAGCTTGAGCTCGCAGGCCAACTGGGCCAGCGTCACCGAGTCACGGCTGTAGGGCTCGGACCCGAACATCACCAGCAGATCGCGCGAATCCAGTTCGGCCAGTGTCTGGGCCTGACCCTCACCGGCGGAACCTACCACGCCAACGCCACCGCGAATAAGCCCCAGCATGTAATTGAACATGGTGGCCAGACCATAGGACTGGCGGCGACCGGCAATGCGCACACGCCGGGCCTTCACCAGTAATTCGGCTGCCTTGTTCAGCTCGGCTTCGCTCAACTGTTCGGCGGTTTTCAGCAGATTGTCCGACTGACGCTCCCGATGACTGTTTACTCTGCTGGACAGGCTCTGCCCCTGCTCGCTGCTGACCAGCGCCGTGGCCTGCTCACTGTAATAGCGGCCCGGTTCGCTGACGGCATGGCGAAACAGTGCCTGAAACTGCACGAACCCGGTAAACCCAAGCAATTTGGCCAGCCGTGTAAGCGAGGCGGGACTCACGCCCGTTGCCTGTGCCAGCTCAGTGATCGTGTGGGTTGCCACCAGGTGAGGGTCGTCCAGCATCAGGCAGAGGGCGACCAGCAGGCGCTTGCCCATGGGCAGGCTCATTTCGCCCCGTTTCAACAGCGAGGGGAGCTTGCGCAGCTGGGACAGCGACTTGGGCGGAAAGGTGATCGGCGAGGGCATGGCGCATTTCCATTGATTTTAAGCGATACCGGGAGGTGTTTTATAACTGCATGTAAAACAAGTTAAAAAATAATTAACCCGGTTGTGGTGTCAGCTTTTTTGAAAATAGATTTCCATTTATTGTAGCTTTATTGAAAAGATTTTCATCGGGTCCATAGTGATGCACGTAGCCACATGAAACCAGGACCCAAACCATGTCTGTTGACGATTTTTTACGCCCGATTAACCATTCCGAAACCCTTTTGATTAACGAACGCTCCGATACGCTGGAACAGAGCCGTCGCGTGTTCCGCTTTGGCTTTGGTCAGTCACCTTTTCCCGTACCCGCCTCCGTTTCGACCGTGTTGGCCGACAACGCCGCCGCCAAGGGATATATGCCCGTACAGGGCTGGCGTCCGCTGCGTGAAGCGGCAGCCGCGTTTCACCGTGCTCAGGACGGAGTGGACTGGCAGCCTGAACGCCTGCTGGTCGGTCCGGGCAGTAAGCTGCTGATCTACGCCGTGATGGCCGCCTTTACTGAAGCCGATGTGCTGCTGGTGTCGCCGAGCTGGGTGTCCTACGAGCCTCAGGCCCGTCTGGCCGGGCATGATGTGCACCGTCTGCAGACCAGTGCCGACACCGAATGGCGCCTGACCGCCGAGCAGCTGGATCGCTTCTGTGTCGCACGTGCCCAGCCCCAGCGTCCGTTGATTCTGGTGTTGAACTATCCGGGTAACCCGAGTGGGACCACCTATACCGAAGCTGAGCTGGAAGCGCTGGCCAGCGTATTGCGCCAGCATGGCGTGCTGGTGATCAGTGACGAGATCTACGGCATGCTGCACCATACCGGTGAACACCGCTCACTGGCGCGCTACTACCCTGAAGGCACACTGGTAACGGGTGGCCTGTCCAAGTGGTGTGGCGCCGGCGGCTGGCGTCTGGGCGTGCTGCACGTGCCTGAAGCACTGGCGCCTGCGATGATGCCGCGCCTGCTGGGCGTTGCCTCGGAGACCTGGTCCTGCGTCACCTCTCCGGTACAGCATGCGGCTGAGGTGGCCTACGCATTCGGTCCCGAGGTGCAGCAGTATGTGGAGCAGGAGCGAGTAGTGCTGAGCCATATCGGTAACCGGGCGGCTGAGGCGCTGAACGAAGCGGGTGTCAAAACCGCTGCACCTCAGGGCGGGTTCTATCTGTTCCCGGACTTTGACGGCTGGCGCGGTGTGTTGGCCGAGCGAGGCATCGAGACCGCTGACCAGCTGTGTGAGCGGCTGTTGACCGAAGCCGGTGTGGCGCTGCTGCCGGGCACCGCGTTCGGAATGCCGGCAGACGCACTGGCGGCACGCCTTTCCTACGTAAACTTTGACGGCAGCGCTGCGCTGAGCGCGGATGAGGCGGAGCTGGGACGACTGGCTGCGCCGGTCATGGAGGGTCTGGCTGCCATTCGTGGCTGGCTGGCCGGCGAACAGCAGGTCGCGGCCTGATATTCACGTGGCTGGCTGCAGGCGACTGACGCTTGCAGCCCTGTACCCCGCGCCGGCCCTCACGGGCGATGGCTGGCGCGGGGCTGCTTGATGAACCGGTGCACGCAAGCACCTGATCCAGTCAGGCCTTGCCGATCATGCGGCGCAGCACGAAGTGCAGAATGCCGCCATGGCGGAAGTAGGCCAGTTCGTTGCCAGTATCGATACGGCAGCGCACCGGTACCTGTCGAGACTGACCGTCCGGGTAGCGGACTTCAAGGGTCAGTGTCTGGCGCGGCGACAGATCGCCCAGTCCATTCAGGCTGATCTCCTCTTCACCGGTCAACTTCAGCGCCTTGCGATCCGTGTCCACAAACTCCAGCGGCAAAATGCCCATGCCCAGCAGGTTGGAGCGATGAATGCGCTCGAACGACTCCGCAATGACGGCGCGCACGCCCAGCAGGCGGGTGCCCTTGGCCGCCCAGTCACGGGATGAGCCGGTGCCATACTCCTTGCCGGCAATGACGACCAGTGGCCGCCCTTCTTCCTGATAACGCATGGCTGCATCATAGATGGCCAGCTGCTCACCACTGGGGTAGTGGCGGGTTTCACCGCCTTCGACACCCTCCAGCATCTCGTTGCGAATGCGAATGTTGGCGAAGGTACCGCGCATCATCACTTCATGGTTGCCACGCCGTGAGCCGTAGGAGTTGAAGTGCTCCGGCGTTACCCCCTGTTCCTGCAGATAGCGTCCGGCCGGGCTGTCCGGCTTGATCGCACCCGCCGGCGAAATATGGTCGGTGGTGACCGAGTCTCCCAGCAGCGCAAGGATACGTGCGTTATCGATATCCTCGGTTGCTTCGGGTTCGGGTTGCATGCCATCGAAGAAGGGGGGCTGCTGAATGTAGGTCGAGTCCGGCCAGTTGTAGGTATTGCCGGTGGCCACCTCGATTGACTGCCATTCGGCATCCCCGTCGAATACGGCGCCGTATTCGCGGCGGAACATCTCGGTGTTCACCTTCTCCAGAGCATCGGCCACCTCCTGCTGGCTGGGCCAGAGGTCTTTCAGGAAGACCGGGTTGCCCTGCGCATCCTCACCCAGCGGTTCCTGCTCCAGATCGATATCCACCCGCCCGGCCAGAGCAAAGGCCACGACCAGCGGAGGCGAGGCCAGCCAGTTGGTTTTTACGGCCGGGTGAACGCGCCCTTCAAAGTTGCGGTTGCCGGACAGGACCGAGGCGACGGTCAGGTCCTGATCGCGAATGGCGTGCTCGATCGGTTCGGGCAGCGGGCCGGAGTTGCCGATACAGGTGGTACAGCCATACCCCACCAGATTGAAGCCAAGCTGATCCAGCGCCTTATCCACCCCTGCGGCCTGCAGGTAATCGGTGACGACCTTGGAACCGGGCGCCAGCGAGCTTTTTACCCAGGGCTGTCGTGTCAGCCCTTTCGCCACGGCTTTCCGGGCCAGCAGGCCGGCCGCCAGCATCACGCCGGGGTTGGAGGTATTGGTGCAGGAGGTAATGGCGGCGATGACGACAGACCCATGATCGAGTGTAAAGCGCTGGCCATCGTACTCGACCTCCGCAACCCCGGCTGCGCCGGGTGACGGCTGTCCGCCTTCCGCTTCGAGCTTGCCGACGTCATCGCCCGGTGCGGGTGTCAGGTTGAGCGCCATGAGTTCATCGAAACGGGATTTGAGATCATGCAGGGCGACCCGGTCCTGCGGGCGTTTCGGGCCGGCCAGTGAGGCTTCGACTGTACTCAGGTCCAGCTCCAGGCGGGACGTGAACACGGGTTCATCACCGGGGTGACGCCAGAGCCCCTGCTCCTTGCAGTAGGCCTCAACCAGTGCCACCTGTTCTTCGCTGCGGCCGGACAGGCGCAGGTAGCGCAGGGTTTCCTCATCCACCGGGAAGAAGCCGCAGGTAGCGCCGTATTCCGGCGCCATGTTGGAAAGCGTGGCTCGGTCTGCCAGCGGCAGTTGGGCCAGGCCATCACCGTAAAACTCGACGAACTTGCCGACCACGCCGTGTTGGCGCAGCATCTCCGTGACCGTCAACACCAGATCGGTGGCGGTAATGCCTTCACGCAGTGCGCCGGTCAGCTTGAAGCCGACCACTTCGGGAATCAGCATGGAGACCGGCTGGCCGAGCATGGCGGCTTCCGCCTCAATACCACCAACACCCCAGCCCAGAATGCCGAGGCCGTTAATCATGGTGGTGTGCGAATCGGTGCCCACCAGCGTATCCGGATAGGCCCAGGTGTGACCGTCTTGCTCGGCGGTCCAGACGGTCTTGCCCAGATATTCAAGGTTGACCTGGTGGCATATGCCGGTGCCCGGCGGGACGACCCTGAAGTTGTCGAAGGCGGTCTGACCCCAGCGCAGGAAGGCATAGCGTTCACGGTTGCGCTCCATCTCTATGCGTACGTTGTCGCGAAAGGCATCGGGGCTGGCAAAGTGGTCGACCATGACCGAGTGGTCGATCACCAGATCCACCGGAGACAAGGGGTTCACTTTCTGCGGGTCCTCACCCAGTGCGCTGACGGCATCGCGCATGGCGGCCAGATCGGCCACACCGGGCACCCCGGTGAAGTCCTGCATCAGCACGCGGGCGGGTTGATAGGCTATCTCACGATCAGACTGACCGCCCTGGTGCTGCCAGTCGACCAGTGCCTGAAGGTCTTCCGGCTGCACGACTTCGCTGTCGCTGCGGCGCAGCAGGTTTTCCAGCAGCACCTTCAGTGAGCGGGGCAGGCGGTCGATATCCCCCAGTTGCTCGACAGCTTTTTGCAGGCTGCTGATGCGGTATTCCTTGTCCCCAACCTTGAGGGTTTGCGTTGCATCCAGTGATGTCATGCTTGGGCTCTCCTGCGATATTGGGTTAAGTATTCAGGGTAGCGCATGAATAAGAGCTTGGGATGAAGCCTCAAGGCTTCAACCCCTGCTGCCTAATCCTGTCCTTTGGCCGACTGTTTCTGGATTTGTTCCGCCCAGTCGGTGAGCTGGAGCTGAACCAGCCCGTTTACGGTGGCTGGCGGGTAACGACCATCACTGTCAGCCGTGCCGGCGGGGCGATCGAACAGCAGCTCAATCATCTGATCCAGCGTCGAGACGGCATATACATGAAAGCGCCCCTTTCGGCAGGCGTCGACCACATCCGGGTGCAGTATCAGGTGCTCGATATTGGCCGCGGGGATGATGACGCCCTGATGGCCATCCAGCCCACGGCTCTGGCACAGCTCGAAAAAGCCCTCGATCTTTTCATTCACGCCCCCAATGGCCTGAATCTCGCCCTGCTGGTTGATGGAGCCGGTGACCGCCAGACTCTGGCGCAGCGGCAGCCGGGCGATGGCCGAGATCAGGGTGCAGAACTCGATGGCCGAGGCACTGTCTCCGTCAACCGGTCCGTAGGACTGCTCAAACACCAGACTGGCATTGAGTGAAAGCGGTCGGTTACGGGCGTAGCGGGCACCGATACAGGCCCCCAGTATCATGACACCCTTGGAGTGAATGGCCCCGCCGAGCTTGGTTTCACGTTCGATATCCAGCATGCGGCCGTTGCCAATCCTCGCGGTGGCCGAGATGCGCGCCGGCTTGCCAAAGCGCTGATCCCCAAGCTGAAAGACCGACAGACCGTTGGCCTGACCGATACGGGTGCCCGAGGTGTCGACCATCAGCAGGCCGCGCTCGATCTGTTCCTGCATCAATTCGGAGAACTGGCTGCTGCGATAACGCTGCTGGTGGATCGCCTTTTCCACATGGCTGCGATCAGCCAGCGAGGCGCCCTGCCGCAATGCCCAGAAGCTGGATTCGCGCAGCAGGTCGATCAGCTGGCCCCGGTTCAGGGACAGCTTTTCACTGTCATCCATGCGCCTTGAGCTGAACTCGATAATGGCCTCCAGCCCGGTGCGATCAAAATGGGTCAGTCCCTCTTCACGCACCAGCATGCTGATCAGCCCCAGGTAGCTTTGCAGGTTTTCCTGATCACGGTCGAACCCCTCGGAAAAGTCGGCATACACCTTGAACAGGGAGGTGAACTCCGGATCGTAGTGCTTGAGCAGGTAGTAGAGCCGGCGTTCGCCGATCAGAATGACCCGCACTTCCAGTGGTACCGGTTCCGGCTCCAGTGAGCGGGTTCCGCTGATGCCGTAGATCTTCTCCAGCGGATCGAGGCGCACCTCGCGGTTGCGAAGGGCCCGCTTCAGGCCCTCCCAGGCGAAGGGGTAGCTGAGCAGCTTCTGCGCATCCACAATCAGGTAGCCCCCGTTGGCGCGGTGCAGGGCGCCGGGCTGGATCAGGCTGAAATCGGTGCTCAGGGTGCCGAAGTGAGCCTCGTATTCGACCCGGCCGACCAGGTTCTGGTAGCTGGGGATATCTTCATGCACCACGGGGGCGCCCCCGTTTTCGGTGTGCCCGACCAGCACATTAACCTGATAGCGGCGGAACTTGGCCGAACGGGCCCGCTTGTGCAGCGGCGCACGCTCCTCTTCCTCGGTGGGAAAGAAGTCATCCACGTTCTCGATCAGGTCCTGATGCAGGGTATCCAGAAACGCGAGTGCCGCAATGTGCTCGCCATACTTCTGACGCAGGTTGTTCAGGGCCGGGTCGATCACCCCGCGGGTGGTCTCCTGCTCCAGCTCACGAATACGGGCCTGATGCTGCTGGTGCATGCGCGGAACCTCATGCACCAGTTCCGTCAGCTCTTCGTTAAGCGCATCCACCTTTTCCTTGATGCGGGCCTGTTCCTCCTCGGGCAGCTTGCTGAACTGCTCCGGCGTCATCAGCTTGCCGTCCTTGATCGGCCCGAGCGTGTAACCGCCGGGCGTGCGCATCAGGGTGATGCCCGCTTCATGCGCCTTCTGACCCAGCGCCTTGAAGCTGGCCTCTTCCAGTTGCTGAAACTCGTCATTCAATGCCTGCAGCTGGCTGCGATATTCATCACTTTTGAACTGGGCCGGGATGCGTGCCAGCAGGATCTCAATCAGCTTGCGAAGATCTTCATGCAGCTCCTGCCCCAGTCCGCGGGGCAGAATCAGCGTGCAGGGGCTGCCGGGCTGTTCAAAATTGTGGATGTAGCAGCAGTCACGGGGCGCTTCACCGCTGGCCGCTTCGGCGCTGATGATGCGCGAGACCAGCTCGCGCTTGCCAAGGCCTGTAGAGCCGCTGACGAACAGGTTATAGCCGGTGTGGTCCATGCCGATGGCGAACTGGATCGCATCCAGTGCCCGGGTCTGGCCGAGTGCCGAGTAGTCGGGCGTAATGTCGGCGGAGGAGTGAATGCCGAGCGGTTCCAGATGACATTCGTGGCGCAGTTGTTCAGGTGTCAGCAGGGTGGTCATGGTCCACGTCCTTATCAGGTCAGCATCAGTGTGATCATCGCAAGCAGTACGGCCAGTATCAGTCCGGGCCAGAGGCGTTTACACAGGGTCCAGTGGCCGGCAAACAGGGCCAGGCCGCCCTTGACCAGGGTATTGGTAATGGCGGCCAGGGTGATACCGGTGACGGCCGTCTCCTGGCTGATAGTGTCATGTGCCATACGGGCCAGGGTCAGGGTGATGGCATCTACGTCCGTCAGGCCGGCCACGATGGACACCAGCCAGAGCCCCTGCTCGCCCATGTAGGCCTTGATTCCGTGTGACAGCAGCATGATCACGGCCAGCAACAGGCCAAACTGGAGCGCCGGCATGAGCTGGAAGGGCTCGGCCGACAGGTGTGAAGTGTCCACGTTGCCGAAGGGTTCGCGTGTACGCCACAGCCAGGTGGCCATGAGGGCACAGCCCAGCCCCATGGCTGTCATGGGGGCCCAGAGCGCACCCAGCAGTGACGGGTTGACCACGGCAACCTCCAGCAGGATACGGGGGTACATGATGGTGGCGGCCAGCAGTATGCCGCAGGCGAGCAGGCGCGGCAGCGGCAGACGGGCATTCATGCGGGCCAGGCTCAGGGTCAGGGCGGTGCTGGAGGCAACCCCGCCCAGCAGGCTGGTAATGATGACCCCCTTGTCGGGGCCGGTCAGGCGCATGGCAAAGTAGGCGGCCAGACTGATGCCGGCGATCAGCACCACCAGCAGCCAGATTTCATAGGGGTTCAGTGCGCCCCAAGGGCCGTAGTTCTGGTTTGGCAGTACCGGCAGCAGCACCGCCGATATCAGCGCCAGTTGCAGGATGCCCCGGATCTCCCGGTCGCTGAGGTGTTCCAGTGCGTGGTGCAGGGTTTGCTTGAAGTGCAGCACGATCGTGGTCAGAACGGCGATGGCAACGGGCAGGGTCAGATCGGTGAGGATGGTCATCGCCCCGAGCAGATAGGTAACGATACCCGCGACCACGGTGGTGATGCCGAAGTCATGGTCTTCCCCAGAGTCGAGCCAGTGTGCCAGCCCCAGCAGGAGCGCAGCGGCAATGCCGATACCGATCGTGATGCCGGGGCCCAGCGGCTCGGCCAGCAGGGCCGCCATGGCGCCGGCCATGGATAGAAGTCCGAAGGTGCGAATGCCCGCGATACGCCCGCCAGCGCGGGTGTTACGCTCATGCCAGCCACGCTGAAGTCCGATCAGCATCCCCAGCGCCAGGGCGACCAGCACTAAAAGCAGCGGTTCCTGAATCATCATGCCTCCTGCAAGCCCGAGATCCATCCCCCTGAGACTAGCAGATTTACACAGGCGAGGGGCATCCGGCGGGTGCGAAGGTGCAGGCGGCTGAGGTGGCCGGACCGGGCTGACCGACAGGGGGCAGCCCGGGGCAAAAGGGGAGGGTTAGCGGTCGGAACGTTTTTTCATCAGCGGCATGGAGCCGTCACCCAGGCTCGGTGCCGGGCGAGCACTGTCGCTGCGGCGTTTGCCCTGATCCTTGCGATCACGCACGCGCTGCTTGCTCTTGGGCTTGCCGGCGGTGCTTTTGGCCCGCTTCACATCGGTTTTCTTTTTCTTGCTGCCGGCCGCCTTGCCGGACGCCTTGACCTTTTTCGGCCCCTTGTACTGCCCTTCCACGCCCTTGATGGTGCGGCGCTCAAACTCGATCCGCAGGTAGCGCTCGATACTGGCCATCAGGTTCCATTCGTTGTGGGCGATCAGGCAGATTGCCAGACCTTCCCGTTCCTGACGGCCGGTGCGACCAACGCGGTGCACGTGCTCATCGCCCTTGCGTGCCATGTCGAAGTTGATCACCAGATCCAGACCTTCGATATCCAGCCCGCGGGCGGCTACATCGGTGGCGACCAGAACGTTGATCTTGCCGCTGCGCATCAGCTCCATGACATGCTTGCGCTCGTCCTGCGTCATTTCGCCATGCAGGACGCCTGAGCGGCGATTCTGACGCTGCAGGCTTTTGGCCAGCCACTGGGCCTTGTCGCGGGTGTTCGTGAAGATGATCGCCTTGTCATAGGTTTCGTGTGCCAGCAGCCACTCGACCAGTCGTTCCTTGTGTTTGTCGTCATCGGCCAGAATGATCTGCTGACGAATGCTTGCCTGAGCATTCTGCGGGGTATTCAACAGCAGCTCTTTGGGCTCGTTGAGGACCTGCGGCAGGATTTCACGAACACCGCGGTGGGTCAGAGTGGCGGAAAACACCATGGACTGACGCTGAGGGCGGCAGAGCTGGACAATGGCCATGACCTCATCACGGAAGCCCATGTCGAGCATTCGGTCGGCTTCGTCCAGTACCAGAAATTCAAGGTCGTCCAGATCGAGTGTGTTGCGCTCCAGGTGCTCGGCCAGCCGGCCGGGGGTTGCCACCAGGATTTCCGGGTTCTTGCGGATTTCGGCCGCCTGCTCCTTGAAGCCGGTGCCGCCGCAAACGGTCATGGCGTTGATGCGGGTGAAGGCAGCAATATCCTTCACTGCCTGACACACCTGCTCGGCCAGCTCACGGGTGGGGGTCAGGATCAGACCGCGGGTACCGGTGTTGGGTGCCGAAATATCCAGAAAGTGCTGCAGCATGGGGGCTACAAATGCCAGCGTTTTTCCACTGCCGGTTTCGGCGCCCACAATCAGGTCATGGCCGGCCAGGGCTTCCGGCAGGGCAGCGGCCTGTACCGGGGTCGGGCGCTTGAAGCCCAGTTTGTCAATCGCCTTGAGCAGGCGTTCATGCAGCATCAGTTCAGCAAACACGGTGTTGTCTCGCATAATCATGTGTGTGCGAATCCTAGCAAAGATTGCCTGCTCTGAGGATGGAAATTAAGCATTGGCAGCGAGGGCCGGTATTTCGCATGCTGGCAATGTGTGTGCGTAGGTTGTCCAAGGGGTTTTCCACAGTATTTGTGGACAAGCATGACATCGAGCCTGTCGTCAGTGTTGCGCCTCACTGGCATTGCGGCCGGCTCCCAAATGCCCGACTATGAGGGCATCTTCAGGCAATTGAGCATGCGTCCATGAAACTCTCGTCCCCCGATCAGCCCGTCACCGACCCGGCACGTCTGGAAGCACTGGAATCCCTGAACATCTGGGGCAGTGAGCCGGACGCTGCCTTTGACGGCCTGGCAGCACTGGCTGCGGATACTCTGGATATGGCCTTTGCCGGCATCAGCCTTATCAATGCGGAGCAGCAGTGGTGCAAGGCCGTGACAGGGCTGGAGTCGAATCAATGGCCGTTTAGCCGGCTGGCGTGCGAGCAGGTGCTGCGAACGGGGGGGAGTTTTCAGATCCGGGACCTGCAGGCAGGAGCCGGCCTTGCGGTGCCGGCACCGCTGGTGGATGCCGGTGTTCGCGCCTATGCCGGTACGCCACTTAAGCATCAGGGACAAGTGGTGGGGACGCTGTTTCTGTATGGGGTGGAGCCGCGCAGCTTTTCCGCGCAGGAGCTGGCTCTGCTGCAGCGGCTGGGAGAACAGGCCGAAGCCCTGCTGCTCCTGTTTGAGGCCCGGCAGCAACGGCAAGAGCGCCAGCGGCACCAGCGAGCCAGCGAGGCCCGCTACAAGGCGATCATTCAGGGCGCGGCAGCCGGTATTGTCCGTATCAACGGGCACGGGCAGATTCTGGCGGTCAACCGCTCGGTCGAGGAGATGCTCGGCTATCGGGAGTCGGAACTGGTCGGTCGCAACGTGAAGGTCCTGATGCCAAAGCGCTGGAGTGAACATCACGATCAGTACCTGACGGATTATCAGCAGCATGGGGCAGCCAAGGTCATCGGTATGGGACGTGAGGTGGAAGCCCTGCACCGTGACGGGCATACCATCCCCGTGCATTTGGCGGTCAGTGAGGTGCAGGCGGATCAGCACGCACCTGAAAGCCGCGAGTTTATCGGTATTCTATCTGATCTGAGTGATGTCTATGCCTCACGCCAGCATCAGGAGCGTCAGCGCGCGCTGCTGGAAGTCTTGCATACCGGCCTGACCGACTACCGTGCACTGGTCTCGGGCAATACGCTGTGGCGGTTTCTCAAGGAGGCACTCAAGGAGCTGACCGGAAGCGAATATGCCCTTATCGGGGAGGTGGTCCAGCAGTCTGGCGTTCCTGCACTCAAGCTGCACGCCATCACCGACCTCTCCTGGAGTGATGAGTC
The DNA here is from genome assembly GCF_017776525.1 of Marinobacterium alkalitolerans. GTDB lineage: Bacteria > Pseudomonadota > Gammaproteobacteria > Pseudomonadales > Balneatricaceae > Marinobacterium > Marinobacterium alkalitolerans. The sequence continues at coordinate 130,381 of NZ_JACVEW010000004.1, read as the reverse complement.
CCGGGCCCTGATGAAAAAACTGGTCAGTGGCGACATGATGCTGACCAACCCGGACAGCATGCTGGGCCGTGTATTTGCCGGCGGGGAGACGGTGTTGAGCAACCGGATGCAGACCGACCCCCGAGGCGGCGGCCTGCCACCGGGACACCCCGCCCTGTACCGTTTCATGGGCGTGCCCATTCGTGACAAGGGCAAGGTGATCGGCATGTATGCCATCGCCAATGCCGCCGAGGATTATGATCCGGAGCTGGTGGAGTGGCTGGAGCCCTTTACCTCTACCTGTGCGCTGCTGATCAACCTGTACCGGCAGATGAATGAGCAGCAGCAGTTGAACGAAGCACTTCAGGCCGCACATGACCGTGCCGAGCGTGCCAGCCAGGCCAAGAGCGAGTTTCTCTCGTCCATGAGTCATGAACTGAGAACGCCACTGAACTCCATTCTGGGGTTTGCACAGCTGCTGCTGAACAGTCGGCATCCGCTGCAGGCCCGGCAGCAGCGGCAAACCGAGCAGATCATTCGCAGTGGCCGCCACCTGTTGAACCTGATTAACGAAGTGCTGGATCTGGCACGCATAGAAGCGGGCAAAATGCAGGTGTCCATCGAGGCCGTTTCGCTGGCCGATGTGGTCCAGGAGGCGATTGAAACCCTGAGTCCACAGGCCGACAAGGCTCAGGTGCGCTTGCGCTGGCTCAGCCCCGAGAGCTGCCGTTGCAGTGTCCGGGCTGACTACACGCGCCTGCGACAGGTGCTGATCAACCTGTTGAGCAATGCCATCAAATACAACCGGCCGGGCGGACAGGTCATGCTCGCCTGTGAACCATCCGAGTCTCAGGTGCGAATACGGGTACAGGATACCGGTATTGGCATACCGGAAAATCGCATGTCCGAACTGTTCCTGCCGTTCAGCCGACTCGATGCCGACAGTGGCAGCGTAGAGGGCTCCGGAGTCGGGCTGGCCCTCACGCGCAAGCTGGTGCATCTGATGCAGGGTGAGATCGGCGTCGAAAGTGTTGCAGGCGAGGGCAGTGAATTCTGGTTCGAGCTGCCGCTGGATGAGCAGCCGAACCGGGCTCCGCAGGGGCAGGCGTCCTCACCGGATGCCCCTCAGTCCGTAGCGATCCAGGCGCGTCAGGTGCTGTACATTGAAGACAACCCGGCCAACCAGCGCTTGATGATCGACCTGTTTGAAGATCTGGGCGGGTGTGAACTGACCTGTGTGTCCAGTGCCGAAGAAGGCATTGAGCTGGCCTGCTCCGCTCCCCCGGATCTGGTATTGATGGATATTGATCTGCCGGGCATGAACGGGTTTCAGGCTCAGCAGATTCTGCGCAACAACCCCCTGACCAGCGGGGTGCCGGTGCTGGCGGTGTCTGCAGCCGCCTCCACCCACGATATTCGCCGTGCCCGTGAAGCCGGTTTTGTGGACTACCTGACCAAACCGTTGGATCTGGCCGCTTTTATCCGGCGTATTGAGCAGATTTTTAACCAGGAGGCGCTGACATGAGTGCAGCCATGCCGCCCAAGGCAGACGCTCAGATACTGATTGTGGATGACAATGCGGTGAATGTTGAGCTGCTGGAAGACTTGCTGGAAGGTGCCGGTTTCAGTGCCATTCACAGTTACACCGACCCCTTGCAGGCGGAGCGCCATGTGCATGAGCGTTGTCCTGACCTGATCCTGCTGGATATTCGCATGCCGGCGATCAGTGGTCTGGAGTTGATGCAGCGGCTGCAACAGCGGCTGGGAGAGGGGATGCCCGCCGTTATCTTTCTGACGGCGCAGATCGATGAGCGTACCCGCTATGAAGCCCTTTCCCTCGGTGCGCAGGATTTCATTACCAAGCCCTTTGATCATACGGAAGTGCTGCAGCGACTGAACAATGCACTGGAGCGCCGTCTGAAACTGCGTGAGCACAGTGAAAAGGCGGACGAGCTGGAAAAGCTGGTGGCACTGCGCACGGCCGAACTGCAGCGCCAGTCACGGGAAGATCCTGTCACCCAGCTGCCGAACCGCCGTGGTGTGGTGGAGGCCTTGTCCCGGCAGTTGAACCGTGCGGTCCCGGTTGCTGTTCTCTTTGTGGCGCTGGACGGCATGTCCGATGTGGCGCGCCTGCAGGGCTATGCGCAGGCTGATCAGCTGGCACTGGCCCTGTCCGACCGGGTATTGCGGCTGCAGGATCAGATGAGTCTGGAGTGTGGTGTCTGGAACAGCACCGAATGGGTTTTCCTGCTGCCGCACTGGCAGGGACAGGACGCAGAGTCGGAACGCTTGTCCCGGGTACTTTCCGTGCTGAGTGAGCCGCTCAGGGTCAAGGCCCTGTCGTTGCGCCTCAGCCCTCGAGTGGGACTCAGTGCCAGTCAGGGGAGTGAATCCGCCGAGCAGCTGATTCGCATGGCCGCACTGGCACTGCCGGATGTTCCGGCTGCCCCTCGAGCCTATGATGCTGCGCTTGAGCAGGAGCTGCAGCGGCGTCAGACACTGCGCGAAGCCCTGAGTCAGGCCCGGGACCGGCAGGAGCTGACCCTGTTCTATCAGCCCAAGGTCGATATTGCCAGTGGACGCCTCAGTGGTGCCGAGGCGCTGCTGCGCTGGCACAGTGAAACCCTGGGGCCGGTGTCACCGGCCGAGTTCATTCCGGCGGCGGAACGCAGTGGCGAGATTCTGGCGATAGGGGAATGGGTACAGGCGCAGGCGCTGGCCCAGCTGCGGGACTGGCTCCAGCGAGGAGTGGTCAATGAGGACTTCTCGCTGGCCTTCAATACCTCCAGTGTACAGCTGATGCAGCCGGATTATGCGCCCCGTCTGGTGGCACAGGTCGAAGCCGCCGGTGTGCCGCCCGGCATGGTGGAGGTCGAGGTCACCGAGTCGGGGCTGATGGAAGATGTGGAGCTGGCGCGGGCTCAGCTTCAATATCTGGCCGAAGCGGGTATCGCCATCGCGATTGACGATTTCGGGACCGGCTACTCATCGCTGGCCTATCTCAAAACCCTCCCCGTCAGCGTGCTGAAGATCGACCGGGCCTTTATCCGCGAGCTGCACACTCAGGCGCAGGATCGGCGCCTGGTTGAAACCGTGATCGATATGGCCCGTCACTTCCGGTGCGGTACGGTAGCTGAGGGGGTCGAACTGCCGGAGCAGCTGACACTGCTGCAATCCATGGGGTGTGGACAGGTACAGGGCTTTCTGTTTGCGCCTCCTTTGAAGGTCTCGGCATTTGAACAGATGGCGGGGCTGGGGTTTTCCCACCTGTTTGCCTGAGTGGGCACGGCGGGTGCAGGACAGCTGGATCAGGTCGCGCTAATATAAGAGTGAATACGCGCTCAAGGAGGCACCCGGGATGAAACAGACGCGCTTGCTCTGGCTTCTATTGGCAACCCTCATGCTGTCTGCCTGCAGCAGTACGCCACCCGCTCCGCGCACGGTGGCATCGGATCATCCGGTCAGGGTGCAGTTGTTGCAACACTATTCCGAATGGGCCGGTACGCCCTATCGCCTGGGCGGTGGTTCCCTTGACGGAGTCGACTGCTCCGGCTTCATACAACAGGTTTACTTCCGCTTCGACGACCGTCAGCTCCCCCGTACAACCGCCCAGCAGTCTAGGCTGGGGCAGCGAATTTCCCGTACGGAACTGCAGCCGGCCGATCTGGTATTTTTCAAGACAGGCTTTAAACAGCGTCATGCCGGCATCTACCTTGGCAACGGGGAGTTCATGCATGCGTCCAGCAGCCGTGGCGTTATGATCTCCCGTCTTGACAACCCCTATTGGCACGAGAGCTGGTGGATGGGGCGCCGCCTGCCCTGACGTAAGTAAGTTGTGCACAGTCTGAAAACCCCCGCTGCCAGAAGCGAGCGCAATGTGAATAAAAGGGCTTGAATGTTTTGCTGAAACCCTGTTTTGGTTGAAAAATAACCGGTGAGTTGGGGTTGACATTCTGACCCTGAGGACAAGTTGCCGGAAGCCGTTCAATAAATATACGGTTTTTTAAATGCCATATAAAACAGAATCTTATGATGTGTCTTTTGGGGCTTTCCAAAACTTATCCTTAGGGTTTTGCACAGAAAGTGTGGGCAAGCTCAAACCGGTTTTCAACAGTTGGGACAGGGGTGCCGTTATGTGTGTAAATCTGTGACTTGTTTTCGGGGAAAGGCGGGGTGAAGGCGGTTTTCCACAACTGCAGTGGTAAAGGTGATGCCGGTGTCTGAATGCGGTAACATAAACAGTGAAGTGTGACAGGAGCCGCATGATGCGTATCCGCTTTCGAATAATACTCTTGGGACTGCTGGCTGCACTGGCACTGGCTTCGACGTATCTGTTTCACAGTACGACCCCTCTCAAGCTGGGTACCAACCTCTGGCCCGGCTATGAACCCCTCTACATCGCCCGTAATCTGGAACTGTTGTCCGAGCAGGATGTGGCACTGGTTGAACTGCCCTCTGCCAGTGAAGTGATGCGCGCCTTTCGTAATGGAGCCATTGATGCGGCGGCCCTGACGCTGGATGAGGTGATCAACCTGCGCCGCATGGGCCTTGAGCCGGTCATTATTCAGGTGACAAATATTTCCATGGGCGCCGACGTCATTCTGGCGCGCCCCGGCATTGACAGCTTTGAAGTACTGAAGGGCAAGCGGGTAGGGCTGGAAGCCTCTGCTCTGGGGGCCTACATGATCTCCCGTGCACTGGAGATCAACCAAATGTCACCGGATGACATCGTCATGGTACCGCTGGAAGTCAACGACCACATTCAGGCGTTTCGCCGTGGTGAAGTGGATGCGCTGGTCACCTTTGATCCGGTGCCGCAGCAGATCGGTGTGGATCAGGCTGTGCGCCTGTTCGACTCCAGCAGCCTGCCCGGCGAGATCGTGGATGTGATTGTGGTGCGGCAGAACCTGTTGGAGCACAAGCAGGTACGGCGCATCATCGAGGCCTGGAACCGGACGCTGGCGTTCATCGAGGCGGAGCCTGAACGCAGCGCAGTGATGATGTCGGAACGGCTGGGCGTATCGCCTCAGCTGGTGCTGCAAAGCCTTGAGGGCCTTGAGTTGCCGCGCCAGGCTGAGACCGCCGCGTTGATGTCGGGCAAGGCGCCACCACTGGAACAGCAGTTGCAACGGTTGGCGGCCATCATGCAGGCCAACGGCCTGATCGACCATATCCCCGAACTGGAGGGGCTGGTGTACAGCCGTTATCCTGAATGAAGCCTTTTGACGCGATGCCATTAAGGCGCCTCTTGCCGGGCGGTATTGTCATTCTGGCGCTGGTATTGCTGTTGCTGGCGCTCGGAGTGGTCAGGCCGTTTGTCAGTGATCTGATCCACCAGAATCTGGAAGATGATCTGAGGTCAACCCTGAACCGCCTGCAGGGCACCACGGAATACATGCTCAGCCGCGGTGATCTGGCGGGCCTGAAGCGAGAAGTCGCAGTGGCCAGTGCTCACCGCGAAGTAAAGCACCTGCTGGTGCTGGATGCGAACAGGCAGGTTGTGGCCTCCAGCCGCCTGGCTCAGGTGGGCAAGTCGGTTAACACGCTGGCGCTGCACATGAGCCCGGACCTGCTGGAACGTTCACACAATGCCACCGAACCCATTTATGAACGCCAGAGCGTGGGGGAAAACACACTCTATGGCGTCGCGTCCTACCTGTACCCGGACCCTGAAAACCGCCTGCGCGACCGAACCGGCACCATTTTGCTGGAGCTGGATGTACAGCGTGTACTCCAGCCGTTTACCAGCCAGCTGGACAAGCTGTTTGTCTGGATCACACTGGCAGTTGTGCTGTTTGCCTTTCTGCTCTGGTGGTTGCTGGAAAAATGGGTTACTCAGCGGTTGCAGTGCATTACCGGTGCGGTCAAACAGCTATCCACTGGCGACTTCAGCCATCGTATCAACCTGAAGGGCGCGGATGAGCTGAGTCAGATCGGTCAGGTGCTGGATCAGATGGCCGGCAGTCTGGAGGCCAGCCGGGCGCAGATCGTCAAATTCAACCGGCAGATGGAGAATATCCTCAAGTTCATCCCGTCGATGGTCTACATCAAGGACCTGAACGGTGTTTACCGTCTCTACAACGAACGTTTCGTTCAGGTGTTGGGGCAGCCGGACGAGAATGGCAGCTCGGTATTTGATCTGTTGGACGACCCTTATGCACAGCAGATCGTGGTCCGCGATAAGGAAGTGCTGGAGACTCGCGCACCGGTCCAGTTCCAGATCGAGTTTCCCGTAAAGGGGGAGTTGCACCGCTGGTTCATGGTGAAGTTCCCGCTGGAAGACGAGCAGGGGAACTGCTATGCCGTGGCGACAGTGGCCACCGATATTACTGAACAGGAACGCAACGAGAGCCTGCTGCGGATTGCTCAGCGAGTGTTTGAGCACACGACCGAAGGCATCATGATTACTGATGCCGATAACCGCATTGTTGATGTGAATGAGTCACTGGTGCAGATGAGTGGCTACAGTCGTGAAGAGTTGCTGGGTCAGGCACCTTCCATTCAGCAGTCCGGGCAGCAGGATCAGGCGTTTTACTCACGCCTGTGGCAGACACTCAGGGAAAAGGGCAAGTGGACGGGCGAGCTGGAAAACCGGCGTGCCGACGGCATCCTTTATCCGGTGCGCCTGTCCGTCAGCGGTATTTACAACCGGGACGGCGAACTGGACGGCTATTTCGGCATCTTCCAGGATATCACCGAGGAGAAGCGAGCGGCGCAGGATCTGCACCGGCTCGCCTATCACGACTCTCTCACCGGCCTGTATAACCGCACCGAGTTCATGCATGCCCTGACCGAAGCCGTGCATCGCGGCGAACGCTACCACGAACCTTTCGGGCTCCTGTTTATCGACCTGGATCTGTTCAAGGAGGTGAATGACTCTCATGGGCACGCGGCCGGTGATCGCCTGCTCTGCGAAGTGGCACACCGCCTGTGTGAAGAGATTCGCGATTCGGACCGGGCGTTCCGACTCGGTGGGGACGAGTTTACCCTGCTGCTGCCTCAGGTGCGCGATGATACGGCACTCTCTGTGGTGGCTGACAAGCTGATTCAGCGGCTTCGAGCCCCTTATCTCATTGATGAACGGGAGGTGCGCGTAGGTTGCAGTATCGGGGTCGTGAGTTATCCACGTGATGGTGATACCCCTGAAGACCTGTTGGGGCATGCCGATGCCGCCATGTATTTTGCCAAGGAGCTGGGACGTGGTCGCTTTGCCTTCTTCGATCCTCAGATCAACGAGCGTAACCAGCGTGCCATGCGCATCAAGGCAGCCCTGCCGCGTGCGCTTGAGCAGCGGGAATTCAGTCTGGTGTATCAGCCGCGACTGAAACCGAGCGGTGAAATCACGGGGTATGAAGCCCTGATGCGCTGGCACAGCTCGGAGCTTGGCACGGTGTCACCGGCCGAGTTTATTCCGCTGGCTGAAACCACGGATGCGCTGGAGCAGATGACCGCCTGGCTGTTGCAGCAGGTTGTGGACGATCTGAATGATCCGCGTCTGGCCAGCAAGCAGATCGGCATCAACCTCTCACCTCGACAGTTCCAGAGTGGCAACTGGGCCGAAACGCTGAGGAGTACCATCGAAGCGCATAACATTAAGCCGGAGCAGTTGTGCATTGAGGTGACCGAGAACGCGCTGGTGGAGGATTTTGCGACCACAGCAGACCAGCTGGCAGCAGTGCAGGCGCTCGGGGTGGAAGTGGCCATCGATGACTTTGGTACCGGCTACTCCTCGCTGGAGTACCTGAAGCGCCTGCCGATCGATTACCTGAAGATTGATCGCTCCTTTGTACGTGATATCGAAACGGACGCAGACGACCGTGTCATCGTGGAAACCATCATCATTCTGGCCCACTCGCTGGGGTTGCAGGTCGTGGCCGAAGGGGTGGAAACCCGTGCTCAGGCCAGCTTCCTGGAAGCCCGGGGCTGTGATGAGCTGCAGGGATACCTGTTCTCGGCACCGCGGCCCCTGTCCGAGCTGGGTGAACAACAGGTAAAAATATAACCATTTCTGCAGGTTACGTAATTTTTTGCCACTTAATGGTTGACACCAAAAATTTAGAAGGTAATATTTGCGCCCATCCTTTGGAGGGATGGCTGAGTGGTCGAAAGCACCGGTCTTGAAAACCGACGAGTCGAGAGGCTCCCAGGGTTCGAATCCCTGTCCCTCCGCCATTTTAAAAGGATGATTTGGGTTTTTCCCCGATAGCTCAGTTGGTAGAGCAGTAGACTGTTAATCTATTGGTCGCTGGTTCGAGTCCAGCTCGGGGAGCCAACCCAATCGATCTAGCCTGTTTGGCTTGATCATCTGCAAAGAGCGGGTCGTTAGCTCAGTTGGTAGAGCAGTTGGCTTTTAACCAATTGGTCATAGGTTCGAGTCCTATACGACCCACCACTCTTCGCAACCGGAGGGTCGTTAGCTCAGTTGGTAGAGCAGTTGGCTTTTAACCAATTGGTCATAGGTTCGAGTCCTATACGACCCACCATTTCCGGTTTCTCTTTACCTGCCCCGATTCAAAATCCATTGCATGCATTCGCTTTGATCGAGCTGATTGAGTACGTTCAACAGGCCGACCATCAATAGTCGATGGCCAGCACTTCAAGCCAGAGTTCACCTTCTTCCGGGCGTTCGATCACGACTTCATCACCCACCTGTTTTTTCAACAGCTGTCGTGACAGCGGTGCATCGATGCTGATGTAGCCCCTGGCCGGGTCGATTTCATCCGCGCCCACAATACGGTAGCGGCGTTCACGGTCCTCTTCGTCCACCAGGGTAATCCAGGCACCGAAAAAAATGCGGCTGGTATCGTCGGGCACGCGGTCCACCACCTTGATATGTTCCAGTCGCTTGGACAGGTAGCGCACCCGCCGGTCGATTTCACGCAGTTGTTTCTTGCCATAGATGTACTCGGCATTCTCGGAACGGTCGCCCTGCGCCGCTGCTTCCTTCACGGCTTGAGTCACCTCGGGGCGTTTCTCTTTCCACAGGTATTTGAGCTCTTGTGTGAGCCGTTCGTAGCCTTCCCGAGTGATATAGGGTGAACTTTTGGCCTGAGGCGGTCGCCAGCGTCCCATTCAATACCTCGCTTGATGAAAAACATAAAGAATTACAGCTGCTTGCCGATAATACCAGCCTGAGTGGAGGGAAGATGCAAGCAGACAAGATTCAAAACAGGATAGAAACCTATACGGCCTCACTGCCACAGGCGGTGCAGTCGCCTAATGGTGCCCAATTTGCTTTCCTGTTGAGTCTCATCGCCTCCAACCAGGAGATCTACCAGCCTCAGGCGCCGGGTGCGCCCACCGGTGAAGGATTTGCACTGCCCGAAGCGGCGCCCCTGAGTTATCCGGACCCCGTACAGTTGCATACGCCGCAGGTGGTGGATCGTCTGAATCATTCCATTAATGACCCCAATCCGGGCGACTATGCGTTTCAGGTTGCCCGACTGGATGTTCAGGCACGTACCCCGAGGGCGCAGGCACTGAAGTCCGACCGTTTCGAGCAGGTGGCCCTCTACGCGGCCAGCAACCTGGCTGGCGAGATCGACCAGGCCCGCCACGCCATCGATGCAAGAGCCTGACACAGGCCCCGAAATATGTTTTCCTAGCGCGTTTTGGTCCCCACCTGACAGGAACGCCGATGTCTGTGAAATCTCAACCCAGAGCGATGGTGCTTGGCCTGAGCGCCGTCCTGCTATGGTCCACCGTTGCGACCGCCTTCAAACTGTCTCTGCAAACACTGACGCCACTCCAGCTGCTGGGCTGGTCGGGCCTGTTTTCGACGCTTGTGCTGGCGTTGGCTGTCAGCTGGAAGCGCCAGTGGGGGGAGCTGCTGCTGCAGCTCAGAGCCCGTCCCGGCTTTTTCTTCACGCTGGGGGCGTTGAATCCCATGCTCTATTATCTGGTGCTGTTCAAGGCCTATGACCTGCTGCCGGCGCAACAGGCTCAGGCGCTCAACTACACCTGGGCATTGACGCTGGCGCTGCTGGCTGTCCCCATGCTGAAGCAGAAGCTGCAGAAGGTGGATGTGATCGCCATGCTGCTGGGCTATCTGGGGGCGCTGGTGATTGCGACCCGGGGGCAGGTGTTGGCGCTGGAGTTCGACAGCACCGCCGGGGTTGTACTGGCGTTGGGCAGCACTCTGATCTGGGCGCTGTACTGGATTCTGAATACCCGGGCTCAGGGTGCACCGGCGGTGACCCTGCTGCTCTGTTTCCTGTTTGGCACGCCCATGGTGTGGGCGGTAATGGCCTGGCAGGGCGCGCTGGTGGTGCCTTCTCTGCAGGGGATGCTCGGGGCGGCCTACGTGGGACTGTTTGAGATGGGGGTGACTTTCCTGCTGTGGCTGGGGGCCATGCGCTCAGCCACCCACGTCAGCCGGATCTCCAACCTGATTTTCCTGTCACCCTTTCTGTCGCTGGTGTTTATCCGTCTGTTCCTGAACGAGCCCATCGTGCCCGCCACGTTCATCGGGCTGGCACTGATCGTGGGCGCCGTCGTGTTGCAGCAGAAGCTGAAACAGTCAGAGCCAGCGCCAGCGGCGGAACAGCCAGAATAGCCCGCCAACCATCAGCACAAGGCTGATGAGGAACATCATAAAGGCGTTGTCGTTGTCGGCCCCGGGAATGCCGCCCACGTTGATGCCCAGCAGGCCGGTCAGGAAGCCCAGTGGCAAAAAGATCGCCGAAATGATCGACAGCACGTACATGCGCAGGTTGAGCTGTTCGCTCTGCTGGCTGGCCAGCTCTTCCTGTGCCATGGCGGCCCGTTCGCGCAGCATGTCCAGATCTTCAATGTGGCGCAGCAGGCGGTCACTGATCTCACGCAGGGCCAGGCGGTGGTCGGTTGTCAGCCACTCCAGACGTTCGCTCTGGAGCTGGTTGAAGGCATCTCGCTGCGGTGAGTAGTAGCGCCGCAGGCTGATGCACTGACGGCGCAGATTGCGAACGGCGTGGCGCATTTCGCTCTGGGCATCCGTCAGCAGGCTCAGTTCCAGCTCGGACAGCTCATCGTCCAGATTTTCGACGGTTTGCCCCATACGCTCGACCAGCCGTTCATTCAGCTGTACCAGCAGGTCTGCACTGTTGCAGGGGCCCTGTCCCTGCTGCAGATCGTCGACCAGTTTGACCACGGAGAGCAGGCGGCGCTTGCGGGTGGAAATGATGCGACCGGCCGACACACAGAGCCGGATCGAGACCATATCTTCCGGATCGGCGCCGGGATTGGTGTTCACGCCGCGCAGGGCCAGCAGCAGGTGCTGGTTCAGGGTAACGGCGCGGGGGCGTGTATTTTCGGCCAGCAGGGCGTCCACGGCCAGTTCCGGCAGGCCACTGTGGTTTTCCAGCCAGTGTTTGGCCTGGGGGTCGGTATAGTCCAGGTGCAGCCAGAGCAGCCCCTGTTCCGGGGTCCAGCGATCAACCTGCTCAGGGGGCAGCGCGCGTGCGCCGCCTTCGCCATCGAGCAGCAGAGCGTGCAGGGGATCAGAGTCCAGTGCCATGGGGCCGTCCTATTCAGTGCGCCAGGTAATTTTTTCGGTTTCACCGGCTTCGATGCGCCACCACTCGTCCGGATCGTCGCCATCCTGCCAACCGGATACGATGCAGCGTACCTGAGTGTCCAGTGCGGCAGAGGCTTCTTCTGCACAGTCCAGATCACGCACCCAGGGGGTGGCGTCGGAGCGGAACCAGAGGCTGGTCCAGGCCTTGCCCAGCGCGCGTTCATGGATCATCAGCGGTACGCGCTGGCCGTTCATGGTGCACATCAGGTGATGAGTGTTGCCACTGGACTGGACCTCCTCCAGTGCCTCGCAACGTTGCTCCAGCCAGGCGAGTATGGGTTCAAGCGTGCGCCCCTTGATGTAGATCTCAATGTCGGGGTGGCGTGTCGTCTCTTGGGTCATCATCGTCATCCAGAAAATGCCAGATTCGCAGCAGGCTGAGGCTCAGGTAGCCGTATAAGGCGAGTATGCTGCCGAGGCTCAGCAGGATCAAGCCGGCCAGTGCCAGAATTTCCGCTTTCAGGCTCGGGGGCAGCCCATGCTGGGCCAGCATGATGCCGCCAAGGCCGGCAAAGAACATGAACGCGCCGCTCAGCAAAAGGCGCAGATTCCCGCGCGGGTTTTCCGCCCGTTCACGTAAATGTGCCTTGAACCGGTGCAGGTTCATCGCTTGCGAAACAGGTGCAGGGTGAAGTCGGCCTGCTCGTTCAGCTGTGTGCATTTGTCCAGACGTGCGCGGGCTTGCTGGTTCAGGCGGTGCCCGTGCGGTGTCATGGCCAGCAGGTCCTGAATGGCGTCGGGCGTATCCAGTTGAAACTCGAACGCCAGCGACTCGCGCAATACGCTGTCAAAGTGCTCTTCCAGCAGCCGTGCCGGTTCAAATCCCGAGCCGGGGCGGACTTCGTCGTAGATTGTCTGGCGCAGGGCTCGGAGGTGATCAGGCCCCGGTGTCACCACCAGCAGCAGGCCGCCGGGTTTGAGGACACGTGCCGTGGGCTCGGGCATCAGGCGGCTGAAGATCAGTGTTGCGGCATCCACTGACTCGGGTGCCAGCGGAATATCCGCCCCGGTAGCCACCAGCCAGTGAATGTCCGGGTTGCGTCGGCAGGCGGTCTTGATGGCGTCCTTGGAGATATCCAGCCCGGTTGTGCACAGGCCCAGTTGGCGGGCGAGCCGGTCGGTGTACCAGCCTTCGCCGCAGCCAAGATCGAGCAACTGGCTCTCGGAGGTGATATTCAGGTGTTGTGCCAGCAGTGCACTCAGCCGGTCAGCCAGAGGGGTGTAGTGGCCGGCCTCCAGAAAGCGGCGCCGTGCCAGCACCATATCGGCGCTGTCGCCCGGGGCCTTGCTGCGCTTTTTCTGCGGCAGCAGCAGGTTCCAGTAGCCCTGGCGGGCACGGTCAAAACTGTGGCCGTCAGGGCAGAGCAGGCGTTTGGCTTCCGCCAGCAGGGGCTGGTGGCAGACCGGGCAGATCAGTGCGGGTGTGGTCATGCGTCCTTGACCATCAGGCGTGCCAGAATGTTTTCATACAGGGAGGACAGATCCTCCAGGTCACGGGCACGGACACGTTCGTTGATCTTGTGGATGGTGGCATTGACCGGCCCCAATTCGACCACCTGCGCACCGGTCGGTGCGATAAAGCGGCCATCGGAGGTGCCACCGGATGTGGACAGCTCGGTATCGTAACCCATGATCCCCTTGATCGCCTCACGGCTGGCATCAACCAGTTCGCCCGCGGCGGTCAGGAAGGGGTTACCGGACAGCACCCAGTCGATATCCCAGTCCAGGTTGTGACGGTTGAGGATGTCGCGGACACGCACTTTCAGCTCATCGGCCGTCACTTCGGTCGAGAAGCGGAAATTGAATGCGATTTCCACTTCGCCGGGCACCACGTTGGTGGCGCCGGTGCCGCCGTGGATGTTGGAGATCTGGAAGCTGGTAGGCGGGAAAAAGTCGTTGCCCTCATCCCAGGTGGTAGCAGCCAGCTCGGCCAGTGCCGGTGCGGCTTCGTGAATTGGATTGCGCACCAGGTGCGGGTAGGCCACATGCCCCTGCACACCGCGTACCTTGAGGGTGCCGCTCAGGGAGCCGCGCCGACCATTCTTGATGATGTCGCCCACCTTCTCGGTACTGGAAGGTTCGCCCACGATACACCAGTCGATCTTCTCGTTACGGGCTTCCAGATGGTCAATCACCCGGGTGGTGCCGTTGACGAAGGGGCCTTCCTCGTCACTGGTAATCAACAGGGCAATCGAGCCCTGATGATCAGGGTGGTGCTCAACAAAGCGCTCGACGGCGGTAATGAAGGCGGCCAGGCTGCCTTTCATGTCGGCAGCACCGCGGCCACAGAGATAGCCCTCTTCAATGACCGGTTCAAACGGCGGGAAATCCCACTGCTCCTCCGGGCCGCTGGGCACCACATCCGTATGGCCGGCGAAACAGAATACCGGACCGCTGTCACCCCGACGGGCCCAGAAATTGGTCACCTCTTCAAACGGCAACCGCTCGATCTTGAAGCCCAGCGCCTCCAGTCGGCTGATCATCAGTTCCTGGCAGCCGGCATCTTCGGGGGTGACCGAGCGGCGGCTGATCAGATCCTTGGCCAGTTCAAGTGTGGGTGAAAGCTGTGTCATGGTCGCGATCCTGGATTATAAAGGCGAAGCCCCGCACACCGGCAGAGGGCGTGCGGGGCTGGCGGTTGGAGCGTTGGCTTAGTTGTGCTGGTGCAGCTCTTCGTTCAACTCGATGGCGCTCTTGTTGGTTTTCACCTCGATGCGGCCATTCTGAGAGTTGCGACGGAACAGCAGGTCCGGCTTGCCGGCCAGTTCGGCAGCCTTGACCACGCCGACGGCGTTGTTCTGGTCGTCCAGCAGGGTGACCTTGGAACCGCCTGTAACGTACAGACCCGCTTCGATGGTGCAGCGATCACCCAGCGGCAGGCCCAGACCCGCGTTGGCACCCAGCAGGCAGTTTTCACCCACGGAGATGACCACGTTGTTGCCACCGGACAGGGTACCCATGGTGGACGCACCGCCACCCACATCGGAGCCGTTGCCCACGACCACACCGGCAGAGATGCGGCCTTCCACCATGCTCACGCCCAGCGTGCCGGCGTTGAAGTTGATAAAGCCTTCATGCATGACGGTGGTGCCTTCGCCCACGTGAGCGCCCAGACGAATGCGTGAGGTATCACCGATACGAATACCGTTCGGTACGGCGTAGTTGGCCATTTTCGGGAACTTGTCCACAGACTGCACGTCCAGCACGCGGCCCTGAGCGCGAGCCGACAGCTGACGGCGGGGCAGGTCTTCCAGTGCCACGGCACCTTCATTGGTCCAGGCTACGTTGGGCAGCAGCGGGAACATGCCGCTCAGGTCAACACCGTGCGGCTTCACCAGACGGTGCGACAGCAGGCTCAGCTTGAGGTAAACCTCGGCGGTGGTCTGAGGCGCGGCGTCGGTTTCCAGAATGCAGAGAACAACCGGCTGTTTGGTGCCTTCCAGAATCTCAACCACTTCGGCCTGATCTTCGGCATCGACAGACAGGAATGCCGCTTCCAGTGACTTCAACTGTGCCGCATCCAGTTCGATCGCCTGGTTGCCGCCTTCGTAGCCAACCTTGTCGGCAACGGCTGCGATCAGTTTGTCCTCTGCGTTCAGCAGCGGTGCGTTGTAATACACTTCCAGCCAGTCACCGGCTGAGGACTTGGTGCCTACACCCAGGCCAAATGCGAAATTCGCCATTGTTCACTCCGTTACGTTAAAAATAAAAAACATGTTACCCAGCGTTTGAGCCCTGCCAATTAGCGGTCAAACAGGGCGGCGTACCGGTCTGCCTTGAAGCCTGTCTCAACGCGGCCGTCGTCCAGCTCCAGTACCGGGCGTTTGATCAGGGTCGGATGTTCCACCAGCAAAGCCTGCAGGGCGGCATCGTCAGTGATGGCTTTCTGCTCATCCGACAGCTGGCGCCAGGTGGTGCCACGCTTGTTCAGTACCTTGTCGGTACCGGCGGCAGCACACCAGCGGGCGACCTGCTCGGCATTCAGGCCCTGCTTGCGAAAATCATGAAAGTCAAAGGCGATACCTTCCGCTTCCAGCCACTTGCGCGCCTTGCGCACGGTATCGCAGTTGCTGATGCCGTAAATCGTCGTCATCGGGCCTCCCGCTTACAGCGATTCGATGTAACGGCGGATACGCTCGGCCGCTTCCACACATTCGGAGACGGTCGCCACCAGTGCCATACGGACGAAACCGGCACCCGGCACCACGCCATCCACCTCGCGGGACAGGTAGCGGCCCGGCAGAACGGTCAGGTTCTGCTGCTCGAACAGCCCCTTGGCGAACGCATCGTCGGCAATTGGGGTCGGGGCCCAGAGGTAGAAGCTGGCATCGGACTGCTTCACGTCCATCACCGGCTGCAGCACACGCAGGACGGCATCGAACTTGTGGCGATACTGGCTGCGGTTTTCCAGTACGTGGCCTTCGTCATTCCAGGCCGCGATGGAGGCCAGCTGATGCTGAATCGGCATGGAGCAGCCGTGATAGGTGCGGTACAGCAGGAAGGGTTCCAGCAGGCTGGCATCGCCGGCGATGAAGCCGGAGCGCATGCCCGGCAGGTTGGAACGCTTGGACAGGCTGTGGAACACGATACAGCGGGCGTAGTCGTGACGGCCCAGCTCGGCGCAGGCCTGCAGCAGGCCGGCAGGCTTGTTCTGCTCGTTCGGATACAGTTCGGAATAGCACTCGTCGGAACAGATGATGAAGTCATGCTCGTCGGCCAGTGCGATCAGCTTTTTCAGCGTGTCGATATCATGCACGGCACCGGTCGGGTTGCCCGGGGAGCAGACAAACAGCAGCTGGCAGCGCTGCCACACATCTGCCGGCACCGCATCATAATCGGGGATAAAGCCGTTTTCCGGCAGGCAGTTCAGATAGTGCGGCTGGGCGCCTGCCAGATAGGCGGCGCCTTCGTAAATCTGGTAGAAGGGGTTGGGTGCAACAACCAGCGCATCATCCCGACGGGCAACAGCGGCCTGAGTGAAGGCAAAAATCGCTTCACGGGTACCGTTGACCGGCAGCACGTTGCGTTCCGGGTCCATGCTGCCGCTGTTCAGTTCAAAGCGGCGCTCACACCAGCCGGCGATGGCCTGACGCAGTTCGGGCATGCCCTTGGTGGTCGGGTAGTTCGACAGGCAACTCAGGTTTTCAGCCAGCACCTCTTCCACAAACGGCGGTGCCGGATGCTTGGGCTCACCGATGCCCAGTGAAATATGTTCAAGGCTGCTCGGTGGCTGTATGCCGGCCTTGAGCACGGCCAGCTTTTCAAACGGGTAGGGCTGGAGTCTGTCGAGATCTGGATTCATGCGCTTTTCCTGTGCAGACCCTGCAATTGTCAGGGTTTTTCGCTCACGTTCAGGGGCCGAAAGTATAGCGGATGGCGCCTGTCAGGCGCCAGTGAGATGCCGCGGATCGAGCAGTTGCTCCAGTTCCTCGCGGCTGAGATCGGTTTCCGCTTCCACCACATCAATGATCGGACGGTTCTCGGCATAGGCCTGCTTGGCCAGTGCAGCGGCTTTTTCGTAACCGAGCACCGGGTTCAGCGCCGTGACCAGCACCGGGTTGCGTGCCAGCGCCTGTTCGATCTGCTCCTGATTCACGCTGAAACCGCGGATCGCCTTGTCTGCCAGATGCTCGGCCGCATTGGCGATCAGCTGCTCGCTCTGCAGCAGGTTGTAGGCCACCAGCGGCAGCATGGTGTTGAGCTGGAAGTTGCCATGCTGGGCGCAGATGTTGATGGCGGTATCGTTGCCGCTGACCTGAGCGGCCACCATCATCACGGCCTCGGGAATGACCGGGTTGACCTTGCCGGGCATGATGGAGGAGCCCGGTTGCAACGTGGGCAGGGCGATCTCGCCCAGACCCGCCAGTGGCCCGGAGTTCATCCAGCGCAGGTCATTGGCGATCTTCATCAGGCTGACCGCGGTGGTCTTGAGATGACCGGACAGTTCCAGCGCCGTGTCCTGCGTCGCCTGGGCGCTGAAGTGATTGCTGGCCGGCTTCAGAGTCAGGCCCGAACGCACGCTGAGGTAGCGGCAGAACAGGCGGGCAAAGGTACGGGGGGCATTGACTCCGGTTCCCACGGCCGTGCCCCCCTGTGCGAGCTGGGTCAGTCGCGGTCGGATGCTTTCGAGCCGGGCAAGGTTGTCCTCGATCTGCTGCATCCAGGCCGACAACTCCTGATCCATGCGCACCGGCATGGCATCCATCAGGTGGGTGCGGCCGGTTTTGACGACGTGAGCCACCTCGTTACGCTTGCGTGTCAGTGTGCTGATCAATTGGCGCAGCGCCGGCAGAACCCTGTTCTCCAGCTGCAGCAGGGCGCTGACATGGATACAGGTAGGGATCACATCGTTGGAGCTCTGGCTCATGTTGATGTGATCGTTCGGGTGCAGCTCGATTGCACTGTGCTCTCGGGCAATGGCGCTGAGCACCTCGTTCATGTTCATGTTGGTGCTGGTGCCCGAGCCGGTCTGAAAGACATCGACCGGGAACTGGTCGTCATAGTCACCGGCCACCACCCGTTCGGCGGCATCCACAATGGCGTCTGCCTGCTCTTTTTCGAGCAGGCCCAGCTCGGCGTTGGCCTGAGCACAGGCGGCCTTGATGCGGGCCAGCGTGGTGATGAAATGCACCGGCAGCGTCAGGTTACTGATCTGGAAGTTGTCTACCGCACGTTGTGTCTGAGCCCCGTAGAGTGCATCAGCAGGGACTTCCACTTCGCCCAGACTGTCATGTTCGGTACGCGTTGAATTGACCATTATGCGCTCCTTGCCACTCAGGGCTGCACTGTATTGTTCTTGAGTTTAAGGCTGTTTTCCTCCAGCAGGCTCAGCAGGGCCGGAATGATCACCAGTATCAGCAGGGTGCCATACGCCAGGCCGAATACGATGGAGGTTGCCATAGGTATAAGAAAGCGTGCCTGTAGAGAAGTTTCAAACAGAATAGGCGTCAGCCCGCCAATTGTCGTGAGTGAGGTCAGCAAAACGGCCCTGAGGCGCTGGCAGGCGGCTTCAATAATCGCGTCTCGCACGGCCATGCCTTTCTCACGCAGGCCCTTGTAGAAGGTGACCAGCACGATGGAGTCATTGATCACAATGCCGGACAGGCCAAAGAGCCCGAACAGAGACAGTACGGTCAGGTCCAGCCCGGTCAGCAGGTGGCCGAAAATGGCACCCGTGAGCCCGAGCGGAATCGCCAGCATGACCACCAGTGGCCAGGACCAGGCCCCGAACACCCAGGCCAGAATGATGTAGATGAGGGCGAGGGCCAGCATCAGGCCGGCCTTCATGTCAGCCAGGGTTTCACGCTGGTCGCGGTTTTTGCCTTCGAAACTGGCGCGCACGCCAAACTCACTGGTCAAGCCGGGTATCACGTCCTGCTGCAGACGGGCGATCACTTCATCGGCGTTGGTGACCGCTTCATCCAGATCGGCCGAGACGTTGAGGGCCAGCTGGCCATCGATGCGCTGCAGGCTGTCCAGCCCCGGCCTTGCCTCGAACTGGAGAACATTGCCAATGGGGGTTACCTGGCCCGAGGGCAGCACCACGGGCAGTGACCTCAGGGTGCTGAGCCGGTCGCGCTCGGCATCCGGCAACATCACGCGGACTTCGATTTCGTCACGCCCTTCGTAAAACGCCTGTACCTTGTGCCCATCGAAAGCGGCCCGCAATTGACGCCCCAAACTTTCCAGCGTCAGGCCGGCCGCACGCGCCGCGGGGGTCAGCCGGTAGATCATCTGGGTACTGCCCCAGGGCAGATCATCGTCCACGTTGGACAGCCCTTCGTAGCGTGCCAGCGCTTCCTGCAATGCCAGCGAGGCCTGTTTCAGCGTCTGCACATCCGGCCCGGTCAACTTGACCTCAATTGGCTTGCCGGGCGGTCCGGCCTGTGCCATGTCGATGCTGAATTTCTCGATGCCGGCCGGCAGGTTGATCCGTTCACGCCAGGCACTGATCAGAGCCTGATTGGTGATGCTGCGATCATCGGCCGGGATCAGCTCCACATACAGGGAGCCATAGGTGTCCCCGGTAAAGGCGGCCGCGGAGCTGCGCGGGAAGTTGGCCATGCCGGACTCGCGCAGGGCAATCTTGACCAGCCCACCGCCAAGCGCCTGATCCGACTGGGCCAGGGTCGTGTCCAGATGGCTCAGGAAACGGTCCACCTGAGGACGGTCGGTGCCGGACACGAACTTGACGTTGGCGGTAAGGGTGTTGGTATCCACGCTGGGAAAGAAGGTGAAGGCCAGTCGACCGCCCGCGATCAGCCCGATGGCAACGATCAATAGCCCCAATGCCACGGCCAGGGTGGCGCCCCGGTGCTCCAGCGCGAGGGTCACAAAGGGGCGAAAACGCCGCTCTCGAAAGTGCTCGAAGCGGGCGTCCAGTGACAGGCGCAGTTTGGACGGGTGCAGATCCTGAATCCCTCTGAGGCTGTGGCTCAGGTGACCCGGCAGGATCAACAGGCACTCAAGCAGGGATGCGAGGATCACACAAATGACCACGGTCGGAATGTCGATCAGAATACTGCCGATAATACCGCCGACCAGCAGCAGGGGCAGGAAGGCCGCGATGGTGGTGAGAGAGGAGGCGATGACGGGGGCAGCCATGCGACGGGCACCGCCAATGGCGGCCTGCAGCCCCGGCTCGCCCCGCTGCACGTGCGTCAGCGTGTCCTCGCCCACCACGATGGCGTCATCCACGATGATCCCGAGTGCCATGATGAACGCGAACAGTGACATCATGTTGATGGAGCCGCCAATCCCCCAGAGCACCGCCAGCGCCGTCATGAAGGAGATCGGAATGCCCACGCTGACCCAGAACGCGACCCGGGCGTTGAGAAACAGAAACAGCACCAGTACGACCAGAATCAGGCCGCTGATACCGTTCTTGATCAGGAGCTGAATACGATCACGGACCAGCTGCCAGCTCTCGTTGAAGGCGACCAGTTGCACCCCGGCAGGCAGGGCGGGGCGCACATCGGCCAGCCAGTTGTCCAGAATGGCGGCGGCTTCCAGCGTATCGTCCGCCTTGGTGCGCTTGAGCTGCATCAGAATGGCGGGCTGGCCCTGCCAGGACAGCAGGACCGACCGGTCACGGGGGCGGGTTTCGACCTCGGCCACATCCCCGACACGCACGAGGCGTCCCTGAGCATCCGTGATCAGGGGCAGCTGCCGGAATCCTTCACTGTCCCGCTGCTGGCCCAGACTGCGGATCTGGCGTGCCCCCTCGCCCCGCGCGGCGGTTCCGGCCGGCAGATCCCGACTGCGTTCGCTGATACGGGCGGCAATCTGGTCCAGTGTCAGGCCCAGCTGCTGCAATTGCTGTGGCGGTATCTGAATGGCAATTTCCTGCTCCGGCAGACCGATAAAGTCGATCTTGCGCACCCCTCTGTCCAGTAGCTGCTGTTCCAGCTGGTAGGCCAGCGGTCTCAGCTCAGCCAGTGAGGCACGGTCTGAGGTCAGGATGACATCCGAGATGCCCTCGTAGTTGATCACCTTCTGGACCAGTGGGGTTTCGCTGTCGGCCGGCAGGTCAGCACGGATGGCGTCCACCTTCTGGCGCACCTCGGTCAGGGCGTAATCCACGTCCGTGCCTTCTTCCAGCTCCACGCGAAAAGAGGCCCGGCCCTGATTGGCCGTAGCATAGAGGGTGTCCACGCCATTGACGGCCCGGAGCGATTGCTCGACGGGCAGCAGGATCGAACGTTCCACGTCTTCAGCCGTCGCGCCACTCCAGGTCACTTCAACGGTGACAATGTCGATATCGAAGTCGGGGAAAAACTGGGTGTTGAGCTGGCGCAAGCCATAGAGGCCGCTCAGTATCAGCAACAGCATCAACAGGTTGGCGGCGACGCGGTGACTGGCAAACAGGGGGATCATGCCGTTCATGGATTACTCCACCACTCTGACCGGCAGGCCGCCAATCGCATTCGGCAGCTGGGTTGTTATGACACGGTCGCCGGCTTTCAGCTCGGGCGAGGCCAGCAACACCTGCTGCTGGCCGTCTGCGTTTTGGCGCTTGCCGGCCACCTCGACCGTCACGCTCTCCAGTCGATCCTCTTCGGCCAGTCGGTAGACCCGATCACTGCCGTACAGGGCTTCCGGGGGCAGGGCAAAGAGTCCGGAGCGGGGTGGCAGCTGCAGTTGCAGTTCAAGGGTCTGCCCCGGCAGGGGTGTCTTGAGTGCTGGCGGAACGCTGAACAGCGCATCCAGCCCCGCCTGGCCGGTATTGATACGGGCTGCCAGCCGCTCCAGCTTGAGCTGATAGCGCTGACCGTTCAGCCGGGCCACGGCCACCAGCTGAGCCTTGTGTTGGGCTTCGGTCAAACGGTCGCGCCAGTGGTCCGGCAGTTGTGCCCGCAGTTGTATGCGGTCCAGATCATACAGCGTGATGAGGGGATCACCGGGGCGAACACGGTTTCCCACCGACGTGTTGATCTCCAGCACCCGGGCGTTGAAGGGGGCTCGGATCCGGGCGCGAGCCAGGTCCAGTTCTGAGGCTTCGACCAGACTTTGCAGGCGTTCTCGCTCGGCCTTCAGTTGTGCCAGACGGTTGGGATGGTCATCAATGGACTGGCGTCGGTTTTCAATGGCCAGTGCCTGCTGCCGTGCCGTCTGGCGCGTGCTGTCGAGCTGCTCCTGACTGAGCAGGTTTTTCTGGTGCAGGGATTCGGCACGCTGAACCCGGTCCCTGTTCAGGGTTTGCACGTCCTGTTCCAGCTTGAGTGCCTTGAGGTCATGCCGGTGGCGGGTGTATTCGGCCTGAATCCGCGCATCCACGGCGGCCAGGTCGGCCTGACGCTGGCGCAACTGGAGCTGGAGGTCACGTTCGTCCAGCCTCAGCAGCAGGGCGCCAGCCTCCAGTGTCTGGCCTTCCTGTGCCGGTATCGCCAGTACATCGGCGTTGATCGCACTGCTGAGCCGCGTGGTCTGGGGCGGCTCGAACTGGCCGTAAATGCTCAGCTCGGGGCTTGCGGTAATGGGCTTCAGGGTTGTGGCGTTGACGTTCCAGCGCTTGATGGGGGCGGCACTCGCCTGCGGCTGTTCTCGTGTCAGAATGAGCCCGCTGGTGATGGCGGCCGCAACGGCCAGAATCAACATAGGCAAAAGACGGTGCAGAAGTGAGCGGCGGTTCGCGGCAGATTTACGCATGGGGCATCCTTGTGTGGCTGCGAAGCAACAGGCCGGTACCTCCCACGGAGGCAGAAGCAGGCAATTATATTAGGGAAATCGGATCCGCTTATCCACAGCCCCGGACGAACCTGTCCGCATATCCGGACCGATCCGGACTGGTGTAAACTGAATGCCCTTATCCACAGCCCAAGCCTGAAGGAGCACGCATGAGCCTACTGACACGCTGGCCTCGCAATCAACTCTGTCTGACCTCGGACGAGCGCCGTCATGCCGTCAATGCGGTGGAGCAGGCCTTCGCGGCGACGCTGGAATCCCTCAAGGTGGATATCGGCCTGAAGGAGATGTTCGAGGAGATCTACGTGCCGCTGGCGGCCTGGATTCTGGCCCGCAAGCGCCAGCAGGAGGGGCCTCTGGTACTGGGCATCAACGGTGCTCAGGGCGCCGGCAAGTCCACCCTGTTCAACCTGCTGGAAGTGATACTGGGCGAGGGCTTTGGGCTGCGTGTAGTAGGTTTCTCGATCGATGACCTCTACAAGACGCGTGCCGACCGCGAAGCCATGGCGGAGAGCATTCACCCCCTCTTTGTTACCCGCGGTGTCCCCGGTACGCACGATGTGCAGCTCGGGATCGACATTATCGACAGCCTGTGCCGGGATGACCCCGAACAGGTCACCAAGATTCCGGTGTTCGACAAGTCCATTGATGATCGCTGCCCGGACTCGGTCTGGCAGGAGTGGGTCGGCGGGGCTGACCTGATTGTTTTCGAGGGCTGGTGTGTCGGTGCACAGCCACAGCCGGATGCGCTGCTGGATGACCCGGTCAACGCGCTCGAACGGGAAGAGGACCCGGACGGAATCTGGCGCCGCTACGTCAATGAACAGCTTAAAGGCCCTTACCGGGAGCTGTTCCAACGGCTGGATGTATTACTGATGCTCTGTGTGCCGAGCATGGATGCCGTGTACGAGTGGCGCTCGCTGCAGGAGAAGAAGCTGGCCGAGCGGGTGCGCTATATCTATGACACCCAGCAGCCCACGGACCATTTGCGGATCATGAATGAGG
The DNA here is from genome assembly GCF_017776525.1 of Marinobacterium alkalitolerans. Taxonomy (GTDB): domain Bacteria; phylum Pseudomonadota; class Gammaproteobacteria; order Pseudomonadales; family Balneatricaceae; genus Marinobacterium; species Marinobacterium alkalitolerans. Next base: position 106,659 of record NZ_JACVEW010000004.1, on the reverse strand, counting down.
ACGAGATTCAGCGCTTCATTCAGCACTACGAGCGCCTGACCCGTACCATGCTGGAACAGATGCCGGAGCAGGCCGACGTTACCCTGTTCCTGAACGAAAATCACAAGATCAGCGACATCCGCGTGCTCAAGCCGCTGCGCGATTGCTGAACCGCCGGGCTAGATCGGCAGGAGGGTGGTCGACGCGATGCCGTGTACCACCGTGTTGATAGCGCGGTTGGTCGAGTCGGATACGATGCGCGCCATCATGTCCTGATGCGCGATCAGCTTGCCCAGCAGGCGCTCAAAGCTCATGTTCTGCTCACTGTTGGCAAACAGGAAAGGCTCGCCGTTGGGCTGGCGGTAGGTGTTGAGACGCCAGGCGACCGCTTCCAGATTGCGGGCCGAGTTGTACAGCTTCTGCTGGTCAATCTCGTTCAGCATGTAGAATTCGTCACGGTAGTTGTAGGACGCATGCAGCATGCCGGTGATCCCCACCATCAGCGCGAACACCCGGTCACCGTTGAAGCTCGGATCAAAGGCGAGTGGAATGGCTTTCTCGGCGTAGAGGTTGTTGAGCTCCGGGTGTTTGATCGGGCGCGGTGAGCCCAGCAGCAACTCAAGCCGGCGCTCGATGGTCATGCCCTCGTTTTTGGCCAGCTCGCGCGGGTTGCGCTTGTAGAGCTTGATCGTCAGCTCTCGAGCCAGCTTGTTGACGGCCTGGATATGCAGGTCCGTGACCATGTCGATTTCGGACTTGGCAAGGTTTTTCAGCTGAAACGGGCGCGGCTTGCCGTTGGTGGCACAGCCTCCCAGCAGCAGGCCAATGGCCACCAGCACTGCCAGTAATGAAGGGCGCGTCAAACGCATAGGGTCACTCTCCAAAGCCGAACGGCACTATTATGCTCCATGCATGATCCCGGGCAGTATAACCCCCTGACGATGGTTTATAGTATCGGCCTGTATCAATTCCAACGGAGATAACGATGAGTGAAACCTCGGAGATCAGTGCGCTGCGTCGTGAATATGTCGCGGCAGGCCTGCACCGTGCAGACATGCAGGCGGACCCGCTGCAGCAATTCGAGCAGTGGATGCAGTCAGCGCTGGAAGCACACCCGGATGATGCCACATCGATGACCCTGGCCACGGCGGATGCAGAAGGCTGGCCCTCTGCCCGCATCGTGCTGCTCAAGCGTTATGACTCCCGTGGGTTCTGCTGGTTCACGGATTTTCGCAGTGAGAAGGGGCAACACCTCGCGGAAAATCCGAAAGCGGAGTTGCTGTTCTACTGGCGCGGCCTTGAGCGTCAGGTGCGTATCCGTGGTCGAGTTGAACAGCTGCCCTACGCCGACGGGGAAACCTATTTCCATCAGCGTCCGCGTGGCAGCCAGCTCAGCGCCGCCATCTCCAGCCAGACCGAGGTTATTGACCACCGCTCAACGCTTGAGGAGAGAGTTGAAGCGCTGGACAGTCAGTACGCCGATCAGGTGATTCCCTGTCCGGAGACCTGGGGAGGCTACTGCCTGATACCGGAACATTTCGAGTTCTGGCAAGGGCGTGAAAATCGTCTGCACGACCGTTTCCGCTATACGCAGGTGGAAGGCCAGTGGCAGATTGAACGGTTACAGCCCTGAGGAGTGAGCGTGAAGATAACCCAGGATGCGCATGTGAGTTTTCATTATGCGCTTGAAAGTGAGGCTGGCGAGGTACTGGATGGTTCCCGCGATGGCGAACCGCTGACCTACATTCACGGACACCGTCAGATCGTTCCCGGCCTTGAAGCCGCCCTTGAAGGGCGTGAGCCGGGCGAGCGCTTTCGGCAGCGAGTCCCTGCGTCTGAAGGCTATGGCGAACGGGACAAAAGCAAGGTGCTTGAACTGGAACGTGAAGCCTTCGCCGGCATGCCGGGGCTCAAGATCGGCCTGTTCTGTCAGATTGAAGACGAACAGGGCGAGATGCGCCTGGGCAAGGTGGTGGCACTGGATACACGCCAGGTCACCGTTGATACCAACCATCCCTTTGCCGGTCAGGACCTCCTGTTCGATATAGAGGTGCTGTCCGTCCGTGCGGCAACCGCTCAGGAGCTGTCCGAGCTGGGCTGAGCCCTGCCTTTACCACTGGGCCGGTGTTCGCCGGCTCAGTTCACCTTCTCTCGCCACTGCAGGTCGCCGATCTGCACGTTCAACCAGTCAAAGCCAATCCTTCTGGCCACGGCCGATGCGCCGTCGAGGCTTTTGAACTCGCGTTCGCGCTTGGAACGCTGCAGGTTCAGCGTCACCACTTCCTGATCCCGGGTAATGAATTTCAGTGTCCAGCCGCGTGACATTGAAATCGGGATCGCCTGACAGGAATCGAATACACCCGCCTTGAACAGTAGTTTTATTTCCTTCTCTTGCATTGTCTTAATTCTTTTATGATTAGTCTTAACTACTTAATGAATAGTATATAAGCAATATCGATCATTTTCAAATCAATTGTGATTTTAATTATGTTATAACTGGTTGAAAATAAAGGATTTTTTAGGTCATGGTTTCAGGTTTGGTCAGGCCGAGAGGGAATGGTTTCTAGCCGATATAACATGTTGTTTTTAAAGGGTTTAAAATTCAGTGGGTAATAGAATGATTGGCTATTAATATATTATTTCTAATGCCTTGAGAGTGTTTTTTGGTATGTCAAAAACGAATTAAGAGATATCAATAAAAATTATTGAATAATCCTGAGCCGAAAGGGACCCGGCCGAGAGAAGGTGATCAGGCAGCAGGTGTGAACTCCGTCAGTGCGGGTATCAAGGGACTGCGAGAGGGGTGGAGCGGGGAGGCAGGCGCAGGCAGCCAGAGCCGCCTGCGGGGAAGCGTTTATTCGGTGCGGGTGCTTTCCAGGCGAGCCTTGAGGGCCGCTTCGATGGCATCCAGTTTGGCGCGCATGGCGTCGGTGCTGCTTTCGTCAGAGTTGGACGGGGAGTACTGGAACATGTCCAGCATCTCAACCAGGAAACTTTCTTCATTCATCTTGCTGAGCTGGGCCGGTGTCCACTGCTTGCGTTGGTACATACGAGTGCTCCTTTCAGGCATGGGTCTACTTCAGATATGGCTCAACAGCGGTGTATTTGCAAGTGATTCAGGGCCCTGTCGGAAGTGTTCATAAAATGAGCAAACTGAGTTGAGCCATGTCAATAATCCCCGGGCCTTAAGGGAGTATTCTGAACCTAACATTAGACAGCAACGATAAAGGTGATTGCGATGTTCGGGATCGATGCATACAGCTTTGGTACTCTGTGGCCCAGCCTGCTGGGCGTCGCGGGCATGTCCGCTGCGATGATCTGGGGTTTCCTCAAGGTCCGCAAGCTGATGAGTGAAGACGCACACAAGCACGGCAAGTAAGCCTGACCTCAGACGCTTGTGAATAATCCCCGCTGCGGCGGGGATTTCTGTTTCTGCCGGCACTGTCAGTCTCTGTTACCATTTCCGGTGAACAGTTGCAGCAGGAGCCGATGTGTCATCTCCCCAGCCCTACTTCATTCCGGTGGCCGAGCAAGAGGCCGAACTGGAAATCAAAAAAAGCCGCTTTATTGCCAGTCTTTGTCCAGTGACAGATGAGGCCGCCGCCAAAGCCTTCATCGAGCGCCAGCGTGCCCGCTTTCCGGGGGCCAACCATCATTGCTGGGCCTTTGTAACCGGCAGGCCGGATGCATCCACGGGTGTGGGCAGCAGTGATGACGGGGAACCTGCCGGTACGGCCGGGCGCCCCATGCTGGCGGTCCTGACCGGTGCGGATGTTGGGCAGGCGTGTGTCGTGGTGACCCGTTTTTTTGGCGGCACCAAGCTGGGAACCGGCGGTCTGGTTCGCGCCTACTCACAGGCCGTGCGAGCCGTTCTGGCCGAAACAGACCTTGAGCGCTGCGACCCAAAGGCCTGTTACCGGCTCAGTTATGATTACAGCCTTACCGCAACGGTGGAAGCGCTGTTGAACCGCTTCGATGTCAGCCTGTTGAATCAGGAGTTTACCGAGCGTGTGATGCTGGAATGCGCACTGCCGGTGAGCCAGAGCACCGCCTTTGAAGCTGAAGCGGCCGAAAGCCTGCATGGGCAGGCGGTTCTGAAACGGCTGGAGGCCGAGGCGGACTAGCCGTTGGCGTGAATCCACTCCAGCAGCGCACGTTCAAAACGGGTCAGCGGTGTCGGGCGGGGCATCTTCTCCGGCAGGCTGAGGCCGCTGATCATCAGCACGAACACATAACGCTCGCCTGATGCGGTATCCATATAGCCTGCCAGATTGCGTGTACCGTTGACGGTGCCGCTTTTGGCCTGAATGGCGCCTTTCAGCGGCGGTTGCCGAGTGCTGCGGCGATACTTCAATGTACCGTTTTGACCACTCACCGGTAAGACCTCATGGGTGACCATTTCGGGGTGCCGGGCAAGCCACTGCAGCAGGCCAGCGAGCTGTCGGGCCTGTACCAGGTTATCCCGGGACAGGCCTGAACCGTCTTCCAGCCGAGCCAGTGTCATATCAATACCGGTATGTTGATTGATCACTTCCTTGAGCTGGCGCTCCCCACGGGCGAAGCTGCCCGGTTGTCCTGTCAGAGAACCGAGATTCTTGAACACCAGGTCGGCAATCAGGTTATCGGAGTCCTGCAGCATGGTGGTCAGCAGCTGTTCCAGCGGAGCAGAGTAGACTTCCGCTACCTGTTGCCAGTCGCCTTCGCGTGTACCCGTTTTCACTTCGCCGCGCAGAACAATGCCAAGGCGCTTGAGCTCCTGCTGCACCAGAGCCTTGCCGTAGGCGACAGGGTCATTGATGGCAAAGTTGAGCGGTAATACCTCGCGCTGATTGCTCATGCAGCCACTGAGTTGATAGCGATTGCCGGGGCCCACGCGGGATTCCAGCGTGCACAGGCGATCATCCATCTGCCTGGGCGTCACGACCTCCACATCGGCCGTCACTTCAACGGGCTGGTGCGGGGGAACGTAAAAGCGGGCCGGGCGTTGCGGGCCCCGGTTGGTCAGGCTGGCCGCAACACAGTTGCCCTCAAGCGTCAGGGCGGCAGCGGGAGCACTGTAGCAGACACCGAGGTTGTTCCAGGGCCAGCCGATGGCACGATCGAAGCCGCTGAAATGACGGGTGTCCAGCAGCAGGTCGCCCTTGATTTCACGAATGTTGCGTTGGCGCAGCACGTCCAGCAGGTCGGCCAGTTGCTGTCGTGTCAGATCCGGGGCACCGCTGAACTGCAGCAGCCAGTCCCCGTTCCACTGGCCGCCTTTCTGTTGACCGCGTTGCCAGAGGCGGGTGGCAAACCGGTAGTCCCGTCCCAAAGCCAGCTCTGCGGCGGTCGCCGTAAACAGCTTTAGGGTGCTGGCGGGGGGCAGGAAACGGTCGTCTCGGTAATGAATCTGAAGCGGGGCGCTGGCGCTGAGCGGTTCCACCACCAGTGCCACCTGACTGCCTTCAGGGGCCTGGTCAATCAGGCTTTTCCACTCGCTGGCGTGGACAACGGGGGCCAGGATCAGGAGGATAATAACTCGAAGCAACATGATCGTGTGTCCTGCTGTGGGCGTAGCTCTCATTGTGCCAGAGCCCGACCGGGCAGGACAGCAAGTGCAACCCCGTGCGGAGATCTCATGACCGAGCCACACACGCCCAACCCTCTGATACCTGAATTATTGGCCCTGCTGCGTGCGGCCCCCGAGGGGATCAGCGAATTTTCCCTGATGAAGGGGCTAGCGGATCATGATGCGTTCGCGAACCTGTCGACGGATCAGCAGCTGCAGCTGTTTCAAAAGCACTTCATGATCATGCACGGGCTGTACACGCTTCAATCACGGCTTTGGTACGAGGAGGGGATGCGGCTTGAGATCTCCCCGCTCAGTGTCCGCCTTTACGAAGCGACGGAAATGAGTGCTGCCCAGGGGCAGGAGCTGCCGGGCCGGGAGGATCCATTAAAAGCCTACTATCTGGACTGGTCGCAGTTGGAAACGACCAGTGCCGAAGACGTGCGTCGCCTGATGCAGGGGTTCATGGACCAGTGTTCAGATCCGACTATCCGCAAACGTGCGTATGAGACACTGGGCCTTGAATCGGGTGCATCGGCAGCGGATGTACGGGCCCGATACCGTCAACTGGCCGCGCAGCATCATCCTGACCGAGGCGGCGACGGTGATGCCTTTATCGAAATTCGCCGCGCCTATGAAGTGTTGCGAAACACCGAGCTGTCGTAAAGATATGTAAAAGGCGCTGTGCCGGCGGGAACAATTCACTACTATTGCGGTTCACAGGAACGACTTAACCTACTTTGACAGGGAGCTGATGTGCGCGTCCATCTGATGTTGCCCTTTCTGGCCATGCTGACGGCCTGCAGTGCCCCACCTTCACTGGCACCCCCTTCGCCTGAGTTGCCCTCGAGCTGGTCGACTTCCGCACTGTCGGCCGAGCCAATGCCCGGCTGGCTGACATCGCTGAATGACCCGGTGCTGGAGCAGCTGGTGAGCGAGGCACTGGCGCATAATCCTTCGCTTGCCGCACAGCGTGAAGCCGTTGCCGCTGCAGTCGCTGCACTCAGTGCCACGGATGCCGACCGTTTTCCGGCGCTGTCGCTGGAGCTGGGCAGCCGGCGGCAAGAGGACAGCGATGCGGTTCAATCTCTGGATCTGAGCCTGAGCTGGACGCCGGATCTCTGGGGCGAGCTGGATGCCCGCAGCCGGCAGGCGGCGCTGCAATTTGCCGCAGAACAGGCCGCGCTGGATGAAGCGCGCGAAGCGCTGGTGGCCGAGGTCAGCCAGAACTGGTTCAAGCTGCAGGAAGCACAGATGCTGCTGGCGCTTTACACCCAGCGGCGCGACAACCTGCAACAGAATCTTGAAATCATCGAGTCCAACTACCGTCAGGGGCTGAGCGAAGCGCTGGACCTGTATCTGGCGCGCAACAATGTGAACGAGGAAGCCGCGCGGGTCGAGCAACAGCAGCAGGCGCTGGGAGAACTCAAGCGTTCACTGGAGCAGGCGCTGGGGCGTTACCCCTCCGCCGCCTTGAGTGCCGGCACCGAGCTGCCACTGCTTGAGGCCGATATTCCGGCCGGTTTGCCAGCCGACATCCTGCGGCGACGGCCCGACCTTCAGCAGGCCTGGCTCAATCTGATGGCTTCGGATGCGGCACTGGCCGCGGCACACCGTGATCGTTTTCCGGCCCTGACGCTCAGCGGCAGTTACGGCGGCAGCAGTGATACCCTGAGCAACCTGGTATCGTCCGGCAATCTGGCCTGGACGCTGGGGGCATCGCTGGTGCAAACCCTGTTTGATGCCGGGCGCAAGGAGGCGGTGCAGGATCAGGCACTGTCAGCGCGACGGGAACAGGAGCAGCGCTGGCTGGAAGCGGTCTTTGCCGCGCTGGTCGAAGTGGAAAACGCCCTGTCGGCCCGCACCCATCTGCAGGCCCGCTACCAGCTCTACCTGAAAGCCGAAAAAAATGCGCTGAACGCCGAGCAACTGGCGTTTGAACGCTACCGCAACGGTCTGGAAAGTTTCACCACCGTACTGGAAGCCCAGCGGCGCTCGCTGGATGCCCAGACCAGCGTGATCAACCTGCGCCAGCAACTGCTGACCAACCGAATCGAACTCTATCGTGCACTGGGTGGACGCTTCAGTGCCCGGATGACTGCTGAACCGGAGACGGACGCCTCATGATCAAGCGCCTATTGCCCTTTGTTGTTATCGGCCTGCTGGGGGCTGCCAGCTTTTTGATCTATCAGAATCCGCCGCAGGCACAGCGCGGGGCACCCCCGGCACCCAAGCGCATCAACGTGGAGGTGCAGACGCTTAAGGCGCAGCCTTTCAGAGTGCAGGTGCGCAGTTATGGGCGCATCGAACCACGCACCCAAAGCACTCTGCTGCCACAGGTATCCGGTGAGATTGTCTGGATCAATCCCGATTTCCGGGCCGGTGGCTTCTTTGAGGCCGGCGATGAGCTGGTTCGTCTGGACCCGCGTGACTACGAAACCGATCTGGCACAGGCAGAAGCCACCCTGATGGAAGCACGGCAAACGCTGGCCGAGGAACAGGCACGCAGTGCGCAGGCCGCAGCCGACTGGGCACGTTTGGGCAATTCCGGTGAGGCGCCTCCGCTGGTGCTGCGCAAGCCTCAGCTCAGTGCCGCCCGGGCAACTGTGGCGTCAGCGGAAGCGGCCCTGAAACAGGCTCGGCTCAATCTTGAGCGCACCCGCATCCGTGCGCCCTATGCCGGCCGGGTACTGGAAAAGTCCGTCGATCTGGGGCAGGTGGTGTCCAGTGGAACGACGCTGGGGCAGATTTATGCGGTCGACGTGCTGGAGGTGCGGCTGCCGCTGCAAAACCGGGATCTGGCCTACCTGCGCTTGCCGGAAGAGTACCGGGTGGAATACGGCGAGCCGTTTCAGCCGCCGGTCTCCATCCACTCGGATCTGATCCGCCCCGAAACCTGGCAGGGGCGCGTGGTGCAAACCGAGGGGGCCATTGATGAGGACAGCCGCCAGCTGCACGTACTGGCTCAGATTGAAGACCCTTACGGTGAAAAGGCCGTGGACCGCATACCGCTGAAGGTGGGACAGTATGTCACCGCACGTATTCAGGGGGTCGAAGTGGACGCTGCACTGGTGATTCCCAACCGGGCGATCTATCAGGGCACCTACGTCTACGTGGTGGAAGAGGGGGTGCTGCAACGTCGCAATATCGAAGTGGCCTGGCAGGATGACAGCCATGCCCTGATCGCGCAGGGGCTTGAGGACGGTGATCGTCTGGTGTTGACCTCGCTCGGTCAGGTCGTGTCGGGGACCCCGGTCCGGATTCAGGGCGACGCGGCCGAGCAGCCAAAGGCATCCGAAACCGCTCAGGCTGAGATGGCAGGAGAGGGCTCATGATCGCCTGGTTTGCACGTAACCACGTGGCCGCCAACCTGTTGATGGTCACCATCCTGTTTACCGGCCTGATGTCGCTGAAGCTGAACATTCCGCTGGAGATCTTTCCCAGCTTTGAATCGGACACCATCAGCGTGCAGATCAGCCTGCGTGGGGCAACGCCGGAGGATGCCGAGCTGAGTCTGGCCACACGGGTGGAGGAAGCGGTCAGCGATCTGGAAGGCATTGAAGAGATACGCAGCCGCTCCGTGGAAGGCGGTACCACGGTTACGCTGGAGGTGGACAAGGGCTATGACCCCCGCGAGCTGCTGGCCGATGTGAAATCACGGGTAGACGAGATCGGCACCTTTCCGAGCGAAGCCGAGGAGCCGGTCATCTCACTGGCTACCTTCAAGCGTGACGTGATCACCGTCTCGGTATCGGGCAACCTGACCGAGCAGGAGCTGCGCAGCTACGCCGAGCAGGTGCGTGATGACATCCTGCAGCTGGACGGCGTGACTCAGGCCGAGCTGGACGGGGTGCGCAGCTATGAGATCGGGGTGGAAATTTCACAGGATCAGTTGCGGGCCTACGACCTGACGCTGGGAGAAGTGGCCGAGCGCATAGCGGACAGCTCGCTGGACCTGTCGGCGGGGAATATCCGCACCGATGGCGGCGACATCCTGATTCGCTCCAAGGGGCAGGCCTACAGCCGGGACGAGTTCGAGTCACTGGTGATCAAAACGCATCCCGATGGCAGCCTGCTGCGGCTGGGTGATCTGGCACAGGTGAGTGACGGCTTCGAAGAGACGGCACTGCGCACCCGCTTTAACGGCTTGCCCGCCGCCATGATCGAGGTGTACCGGGTGGGTGATCAGAGTGCCATCGCGGTCGCGGATGCGGTGAAAAACTACATCGAGCGGCAGCAGCCGCTGCTGCCCGAGGGTTTGAATCTGGGCTACTGGGACGATGATTCCGAAATCGTCAAAAGCCGCATCAATACGCTGACGACCAACGCCATTCAGGGCGGTACTCTGGTGCTGTTGCTACTGACCCTTTTCCTGCGGCCCTCCATCGCGTTCTGGGTGTTTATCGGCATTCCGGTCAGCTTCATGGGGGCCTTTCTGGTGATGCCGGTGTTCGGTGTGACCCTGAATATCCTGTCGCTGTTCGGCTTTATCCTGGTGTTGGGGATCGTGGTCGATGACGCCATCGTAACGGGCGAAAATATCTACAGCCATCTGCGTGGCGCCGAAAGCGGCCTGCAGGCGGCCGTGCGCGGAACCCAGGAAGTGGCCGTACCGGTGACTTTCGGTGTGCTGACCACAGTGGCGGCGTTCTTGCCCATCGGCTTCATCGAGGGTGCCCGTGGCGCACTGTTTGCGCAGATTCCGGTGGTGGTGATTCCGGTTCTGCTGTTTTCCCTGATCGAATCCAAGTTTGTACTGCCGGCACACCTGAAGCATTTGAAACTGCGCCACGAGAACGTGGAGCAGCAGGGACGTCTGGCACAGATGCAGCAATCCTTTGCGGACGGCTTTGAGCGCTTTATCGTGCGCTACTATCGGCCGCTGCTTGATGTGGCATTGCGCAACCGGCTGACCACACTGGCGCTGTTTACCGGCGTATTCATTCTCATTCTGTCGATGGTGATGTCCGGCTGGACCCGGTTTGTCTTTTTCCCGCGGGTGCAGAGCGATACCGCACGGGTCACGCTTACCATGCCGAGCGGTACTCCCTTTGAAGTGACCGATCGGCATATCTACCGCATGGTTGAAGCGGCGCGCGAGTTGCAGGAGAACTATCGCAACCCCGAAACCGGTGAGAGTGTGATCATGAATATCTACTCCACCACCGGGGCTCACGGCAATGCCGAGGAGGGCCGGGTGCGCTTTGAACTGGTGCCCTCCGAAGAGCGTGAAGTGGATATCAGCACTCGCGAGATCGTCAGTGAGTGGCGCGAGCGTATCGGGCCGATTCCGGGGGCTGAAACCGTCGCTTTCCGGGCTGAAATTGGCCGTGCCAGTGACCCGGTTGACGTGCAGCTGCGCTCCAGTCGAGTCGCCGACCTGGAGGCCATGGCCGATGCGGTGAAAGCGCGACTGGCCACCTACCCGACCCTGTTCGACATTACCGACAACCTGTCGGATGGCAAGGAGGAGCTGCAGCTTGAGCTGACCGAGCAGGCGCACCTGCTGGGACTGACCCGCAGCGATATCATCCGTCAGGTGCGACAGAAGTTTTTCGGCATCGAGGTTCAGCGCGTCCAGCGTGGACGGGACGACGTGCGGGTGATGGTGCGCCTGCCGCTGCAGGAGCGACAGGCCGTGGCCGGGTTGCGCGATGTGCTGATCACCACCAGCACCGGGCAGGTGCCGCTGAACGTGGTCGCGCGTCTGGTGCCGGGCCAGAGCCCATCAGCGATCTACCGGGTCGATCAGCAGCGCACGGTCAGTGTTGTGGCGGACATGGACAAGCAGAATACCAATACGACGGTGCTGCAACGTGACCTCGAGCAGTTCCTGTCCGATCTGGTGCGGCAGTACCCGGGCGCCTCGTACAGCCTGGAAGGGGAGGCCCGTGAGCAGCGTGAATCCTTCTCGTCGCTGGCCATCGGCCTGGCCTTCGTGTTCTTCGTGATCTACAGCCTGCTGGCGATTCCCTTCCGCTCTTACCTGCAGCCGCTGATCGTGATGTCGGTGATTCCCTTCGGAGCCATAGGCGCCATCATCGGTCACTGGATCATGGGGATGGACCTCACCATCATGAGTCTGTTGGGTCTGATGGCGCTGATCGGTGTGGTGGTGAATGACAGCCTGGTACTGGTGGACTTCACCAATCGCCGCCGCCATGAGCTGCAGGAAGCGGGTGAGCACTCACATTACGAGGCGACGCTGCAGGCCGTGCTGATGGCCGGGGTAGCCCGTTTCCGGCCGGTCATGCTGACCTCCATGACCACCTTTATCGGCCTGATGCCACTGCTGTTCGAGAAAGCCGTACAGGCGCAGTTCCTGATTCCGATGGCGGTCTCACTGGGCTTTGGCATTATCTTCGCCACCCTGGTGACGCTGATAATGGTGCCGGTCAACTTCATGCTGCTGGAAGACCTGCGCCGGCTGGGGCGACGCCTCAAGGGTCAGCCTGATCCGGCTCAGGCGCGTTAACGGGCTCTCGGGTCTGGGCCGGCGGGGTCAGCCGCTGGTGCAGCCAGGCCAGTGCCAACAGCGCCAGTCCCAGCCCCATGAAGGAGGCCACGCGCCAGAGACCGGTCAGGCCGGCCATATCCACCAGGAACAGCTTGGCAACCACCACCAGCAGCAGGGCCATGCCGCCCTGGTAGAGTCCGCGCTGCTGGCGCCAGCTGCCCGCAATGAGCGCGCATGAAGCCAAAGCCAGCCACACCGCCGAATAGGTATAGAGTTCGCCATCCGGAGTGCGGTGGCTCAGATGAACCAGACCGTCCTGCCACAGGTGGCGAATTTCCAGCGACACAAACAGCAGCAGGTTAAGGCCTGCTGCAAGCCCGATCCAGCGTGCCAGTGCCTTGGGCAGCACGCGCCAGAGAATCAGCAGCAAAAGCGTGGGCGCGCCATAGCTGAGCAACAATTCATTCCAGACCGGCGTCCGGCTGATGCCGGTACTGCTCCACAGCGGGTTTTTCGACAGCAACACCACCAGCGTGTAACTGGCACCGGCCGCGAGCAGGTGCAGGGTGGCAATGATCTGATAGAAATGGGTCAGCACCCGACTCAGGCGGGCGCGCCAGAGGTAGACCAGACCGGCCGTGCCCCAGATCAGGGTATTGAGGCTCGCTTCCAGAAAACCGTATTCCGCTCTGAAAATATCCCCGTCATAGAGCCAGTAGCGCACTTCGGCTGCCAGTGTCAGCACCAGCAGGTGTGCGCCTGCCCCCTGCAGCCAGGCCGTCATCCGGGTGTCTCGACGCAGAATCCAGGCCGAGGCGAAGGCACAGACCGTGGCGCCACCACCGGTCCAGAGCGACCAGTGGGTGCTGCTGTCATAGCTGAGCACCCAGGGGTTGAAGGTCAGGCGGCATACCACCAGCGCCAGCACACCACGGATAATCCATGGCAGGTAGGCGAGTCGGTACCGCTCCTGCAACAGGGAGAGCGTAATCAGCTGGGCGGCAAACGCCAGTGTCAGCGTGGCACTGTCAAACCAGATCACGGCGGCGAGCGAAAGTCCCAGATGTGCACTGGTCAGCAGTATGACTTTCACCCGGTCGCTGAGGTTGTGCTCAAGGCTCATGCGTGCCAGTGCCAGGTAGACAAACCCCAGTACCAGTGCGCTGGCGCCCCAGGCCCAGTCGGCACTGAACGCGGTGAACAGGTAGTACCCCAGTGCCAGCATCAGCAGCGGCGTGAAGCAGCCCAGCCCGGTCCAGAACCCGGGGTAGCGGGTGCGGCGTGCCAGCCAGCCGGCGGCAGCGGTATAGAGCAGGGTCAGCATGACGAAGCGGGAGACGAGCGCAGCCTGAACGTCGGCAGACGGAGGTGTGAACACCCACTGACCCTGCTGGTAAGCGATCATGGGCACCAGAGTCGCTACGGCCATCGTCACCAGCATCAAGGCCGGCAAGGGGTTCAGAACGGGACGGCGGCTGGCCGCCAACAGCAGCAGTGCCGGCATCAGCAGCAAACTGGGGTAGCTGCTCAGGGGCAGGGTTTCCAGCGTGAGGGTGTACCCCTGCGCCAGCGTGAGCAGCAACAGCATGGGCATGACCGGCCAGTGCCGGTCGCTCCGGGTCTGTTTCAGCAGGGCGCACCAGCCATGCTCGTGGTCCTCCTGCCGTCGCAGCAGCCAGTCATAGCGGGGCACCGCCAGAAACAGATAGGCCAGTGCCAGCAGGTAGGTTGAACGGACACCCGTTGCCGGATTGGCACCCAGGCTTAATGCCCACCACAGCAGGCTGCCTCCGATGACACCCAGCCACAGCCATTGCCGCTGCACGTAGCCCAGCAGCCACAGGGAAAACAGACTGAGGATGGCGGCATAGACCAGTGCCAGTTCGATATCGCCACTGCCCGTATTGACCAGAATGGGCACCAGATACCCGCCCAGCATCCCGAGTGCGGCCAGTACCGGGCCATGCCGAAGCGCCAGTGCCAGCGTCGCAAAGGAGACCCCCGCCATGGCAGCAAAAATCAGGCCGGTTGATACCATGGGTAGCAGCTTGAAGGCGGCAAACAGGGCGGCATAGAGGATGATGCTGGCACCGCCGGCCAGAGCCGCAAACACGTTGTTTTGCCCCTGCTGCCGTCGCAGCCACTCGGCCGTTGCATGCAAGGCCGCGCCGGCGATCAGGGAGAGAATCACTCGGGCTTCGGGGCCCAGCAGGCCCTGCTCGATGGAGTAGCGCACCATGAATACGCCGGCCAGGCCTACACAGAGCCCGCCCAGCCAGATCATCCAGTGCTGCCGAATCGGGTGCACCCAGCCGGTCAGGCGTCCGGGACGTGTCGGGCGTTCGTTGTTTTCAGGTCGGACAGGCCTGTGACCGGTTATGCCCCAGGCGGCGTCGGCGTCCTGCTCAGAGGGCGCATCGGCAACGGCCGCATCCTGAGTGACGGGTGTGGGCGGGGGAGTGGCCGAGCGGATCCGGTTGGGCGTTTCTGATCCGCTGAGCTGGTCAAGCCGTTGCTGCAGTTGCTGAATATCGGCGCGCAGGGCGCGGGTGACAAACCAGGCGCGTATGCCCAGTGCTGCTCCCACCAGCAGAAACAGGGGGATAATCAGCAATAACCAGAATTCGTCCATTCTGCTCTCCGCTGCAGGTGCTATCCGTGCATGGCACTCCTTTTACTCAAGACTATACTGGAAGTGAACATGCATAAAGCAAAGTCTCGGGGGCCGTGATGATTAACCCGGTACTGCCGCAGGTGCTGAGCGAACTCAGAGCTCACCCTGAAGGCGTCAGTGAGTACTATTTGATGAAGGTCCTGGAGCACCAGCATGCATTTGATGATGTGGGGGCCGATGGGTCGCTCGCGCTTTACCGCAAGCATTTCATCATCATGAACGCGCTCTATGATCTGCAAAACGTTCTGTGGGAAGAGGAGAGTCGTGTCCTCAGCATTTCGCCCATGCAGATCGTGCTGCATGCCCCTGAAACCAATGCCGAGGCGGTTCCCGCCAACCCGGACCTGAGCGAGTATTATCTGGATTGGCACAACTTCGAGAACACGACGGCTGAAGATGTGGAAACCCTGATGCATTCGGTGACCGGCCCGCGTCATTAAGGCCGGTCACACCGCTTTCAGTCTTCGATCTGCCCGCTTTCCAGACGCTTCTTGTGAATCGCCTGAAGTTTGTACAGATCCTGCTGCAGCTCAAAGAATCCGTGCCAGTGCGCATAGTCAGGACCTGCCATCATGGCCCCGTGCCGTGCCCGGCGTCCTTCGTGATGCCAAAGGTGGTAAAAGGTGATCTGGAATTCGTCAGTCCAGGGGTTGTCTTTCAGCAGCCCCCTGGCATCCAGTTCATCCAACATGGCCTTGGCGGGGTCGTAGTACTCCACGTTGTAGAGCTTCACGGCCTTGTCGCCCTGAGCGAAGAACCCTTCGGTGTGTGAACTGCCGTGGCAGGCATTGCACACCGCTTTCATCTCCTTGCGCCCCTGTTCGCCGTTGCCCAGCAGCGGGCTGAGCACATCGGTGGAGTTGCGCACTTCCGAACGCTTGGCCCAGAGATTCCAGTAAAGGCGTTGGCTGATGTTGTGGGTGGGCGCCAGATTGCCTACGCCGCTCATATGGCAGGTGGCGCAGGTTGGGGCTCGGTAGTCGCCCGGCTCCCAGGCATCGGCCGGTGCATTCCAGTTCCACTCATGCCCTTCAGCCGCGAACACCTGGCCATGCTTGCTGTTCTCGAACACCTCTATGTCCGGATGATCGGGCCCCAGGTGGCAGCTTGCACAGGCCTGTGGCTTGCGCGCTTCGGCAATGGAGAAGCGGTGGCGGGTGTGGCAGGCGCCGCAGTTGCCGGTGGAGCCGTCCGGGTAGATGTTGCCCATGCCTGAGTTGGGCCAGGTGGTGGGGTCCGGCTTGCCGTTTGCCAGCAGTTTGATCTCGGTGCCGTGGCATTGCATGCAGCCGGTCTCGCCCGGAGCATTGCCCAGCTCCGGGTTATCCCGTCCTTCATGGAATTTGACCAGCGCGTGCAGACTGTCCTTGGGAATGATCTGGCGATAGGAGCGAAAGTGCCCACTCTGGTCGAACTCCGCCTGCTCCTGAGCATGACAGCGACCACAGGTATCCGGTGAAACCAGCGGGGAGATGTAGACGTTCTGCAGGCCCTCCTGATTATGCAGCTGGGCATCGGCATCGCCCTTGGAGGCTGCATGGCAGTCGTTGCAACCGACACCCGTGTGGCTGTGCCGGCTGTTTTTCCAGTCGGCAACAATCCCCGGATGTTCGTTCTGGTGGCAGCCGACACATTGCTTGTCCAGCTCGGTCAGGCTGCGACTGAACGCAAGGGAGCGTACTTCAGGGTTAATCTCCAGGCCGCTGTTGGCTGCACCCGCGTGGGAGATGAACAAGAGCAAGAGTGAGCAGAGCAGAGGTATCAGCCGGATCATGGCGGGTCTCCTTATCCTTCTCGGGTCGCAATAGGCGGTGGGGGAGGCAGGTCACGCTCCAGGTCCTTGTGCCCGACGCGGTGGCAGTCGATACAGGTATCCTGAATGGCGCCGAGGAAGTAGGGTTTGTGGGCCACGAAGCGGGCACTGTCCAGTTCAGAGGCCTGCTGCAGGTTGTTGTGGCACTTGAGGCAGCCGGAGTCATACACATAGGCATTGGCCCGAGCCCGCTTGGCATGCCAGTCAACATCTTCGGCACCGAGAACGAACTCTTTCCAGACATCCCAGGCGCCGTTGCGGGCTTTCATCCACAGATAGTTGACGGTGCTGTCATGGGGCAGGTGGCAGTCGGTGCAAAGTGCCTGAATGCCGGTGGCGGAACGGCCACCATGCGGGTCTCGCAGAAAGGATGCCTGCATGGGCTTCATGCTGTGGCAACTGCCGCAGAACTGGTGATCGGACGTCAGGTGCAGCGCCTTGTCGGTGAAGGCCCAGCTCAGCAGGACACCGGATCCCAGCAGGGCCAGTATCAACAGAGACTTGATCCAGAACACAGCAAAAGTCCTTATGCATGGCAGGTTTATTATTATATTGAGGTCAGCCTAGTCGAGCCTGCCCGGTTTGCCAGCCGACTTGTCAGTCTATTGATCTGCGTTCAGACTAGGGCGCAGTGAACATGGGGAAAGCGAATGCGCGCTAACGTCTTATTCAGCCTCTGTGTGGTGCTGGCCGCTCTCTCGGCCCAGGTACACGCGGGGGAACGCGAAACCTTCTTGCAAAAGATTTATCTGTCCTTTTGCGTCAAGCATCTGGAAAGCTTTGCCGGCCTGCGGGAGCAGCTCGTGGCGCAGGAACTGCCCAGATTGCCCGCGCAGCAGGCGGTCAATTTTCTGGACGGTCAGCCGGGTGATGTCTGGCCCATTCCGTTCAAGGGGGCCTTTGGTCAATACGTACTGGCCCTGCCGGAGGGAGATCAGAGCTGCCATGTCATGGCGCGTGGGGGCGAGTCACGGGTGAATCGTGGCTGGTTTGCCCGTATGGCGGAACAGGCCCCGGCACCGCTGATCGCAACCCCGCTGGAAGACGACCGGGTGGAAAGCCCTCTTACGGGTGAAGCCAGTCGTTTGTCATGGCAGTGGGCCACGGAGCATGCGCCCCGGCGTCTGGTGCTGTCGCTGTTAACGGCCGAACATGAAGCCGCTCCCATTCAGGCCCGTGTGTCACTTTCCATCGATGACCGCTAAGCCCAATGCCTAAGATATCCAACAACGTGGACCTGCCCGAACACGAGATCGAGCTGAATGCCATCCGCGCTCAGGGCGCGGGCGGGCAGAACGTGAACAAGGTCGCAACCGCCATCCACCTCCGCTTTGATATTCAGGCGTCTTCACTGCCTCCCTTTTACAAGGAACGGCTGCTGCAGTTGAATGACAGCCGTATCTCTTCGGATGGCATCATCGTGATCAAGGCGCAGCAGTTTCGCACTCAGGAGCAGAACCGCGAAGATGCCCTGAACCGCCTTGTGAATCTGATCCGCAGTGCCGTGAAAGTGGAAAAAAAGCGGCGTCCTACCAAGCCGACGCGGAGCTCTCAGCGCAAGCGACTGGATAAGAAAAAGCAGCGTGGCGGCGTGAAGTCGCTGCGCGGCAAGGTGAAAGTCTAGCGCTGGCACTTGGATGCCCGGGATGATCAGAAAAATCGATCATTTCAGGCAAATACTTGCTGTTTATCATCGGTGTGCTCGATTCCAGAATAGGGTCATTCCAAGATAAAGGAGGCCCACTATGTCTCAGCGTACTATTCAACGCCGTATTACCGCACGCGAAAGCCGTGATGGCGCAGGGGTGCGTCTCCTGCGCAGCCTGGGCCGCTCTGCCCAGCACCGCATCGACCCCTTCCTGATGCTGGACAACTTTTTCTCCGACAACCCGGATGACTACATCGCCGGTTTCCCGGCACACCCGCACCGGGGCTTTGAGACCGTGACCTATATGCTGGATGGCCAGATGCGCCACCGTGATCATCTGGGCAATGAAGCGGTTCTGGGCAGTGGTGGTGTGCAGTGGATGACAGCCGGTAGCGGCGTGATCCACGAAGAGATGCCGGAACAGTCCGAAGGGCTGATGCGCGGCTTTCAGCTCTGGGTGAATCTGCCGGCGGCGGAAAAAATGACACCGGCCCGCTATCAGGAGTTTGCGGCTGACGAAATTCCGGTCATCGAAGCGCCGGAGAGCGGTGCACGTATCAAGCTGATCGCCGGGTCTGTCACGCTTGACGGGATTGAACATCAGGGCGCGGTCAAGGGCATCAGCCGGCAGCCGCTGATGCTGGACCTGCGGTTGTCACCGCACAGCCGTATCACCCTCCCGATCAGTGAGGACAAGAACGGCTTCGTCTACCTGTTTGAAGGCGAAGCTCGGCTGGGGGATGAGGCGCTTCAGGTGAACGAAGCCGCCGAGTTGGGGGAAGGCAGTAAGCTGACCCTGAGTACCGGGGAGCAGGGCGCGGCCATGCTGATATTGGCGGCAAGGCCGATACGAGAGCCCATCGCGCAGTACGGCCCCTTTGTCATGAACACCATGGAAGAGGTCGAGCAGGCAATCGTTGACTATCAGCGTGGCCAGCTGGTGTAACCTTCCTGTAGGCTGGCCGCATGGATCAACTCGGATAATCAGGAGGCTGGCATGTGGTCTGAAACGGAAATGACGTACCTCAAGCGAGCGGTTGAGCTGGCAGAGGAAGCACTGGAGGCCGGAGACGAGCCCTTTGGCTCCGTTCTGGTCGGCGCCGATGGCGAGGTGCTGGCAGAAGATCGCAATCGCATCGTTGAAACCGGCGACCCGACACGGCATCCGGAGTTTGAACTGGCGCGTTGGGCGGTCCGGCACCTCACCCCCGAGCAGCGTAAGGCTGCGACGGTATACACGTCGGGCGAGCATTGTCCCATGTGTGCTGCCGCACATGCCTGGTCGGGGCTGGGGCGTATCGTCTACGCCAGCTCCTCACAGCAGCTGGCGCGCTGGCTGAACGAGATGGGCGTCGCACCGCCGCCGGTCAGTACCCTGTCCATTCGTGAGGTTGCGCCGGGGATACCGGTGGAGGGACCTGTCCCGGCGCTGGTCGACCGCATTCAACAATTGCACAGACGCTGCCGAGGATGTGACTGACCGCTCGATTTATTGGCTTGAAGGATAGCCCCGCTTGTACATCCGGTGGAGCGACTCACGCTGCTCATCTGTGAGAATCGCTTCCATCTCATCCTGCAGCTTGAGTCGCTGTTCCAGCATCTCAAGCTGCAGCTTCTGCATGTCGCGGTGCGCATCGAGAATGTCCCTGTTGTCGGGTTTGCCATCCTGCCACAGCGATTGCATGCGTGCGTGATGCTGTTGCATTGAGGTCATATGATCCTGATGCACCTGCCAGTGTTTTTCCTGGATCGCCTGCATCTGCTCTTGCTGTTGCGCGGTCAGCTCGATACCTGCATTGTTTCCATACTGCATCGGGCAGGGCATCATGCCCATGCCACCCATCATGGGGCCACCCATTATCATGCCCATGCCGCCCATCATAGGGCCGCCCATCATCATGCCCGGTCCCATCATGGGGCCGTAGCCCTGCATCATACCCATGCCGTAGCCATAGCCCATACCGTAGCCCGGCATGGACGACTGCCCCTGCATCATGCCGGGGCCCATGCCTTGTGTGCTTCCCATGTGATGCTGTGCGACCGCCGGAGAACTCAGGCTGGCACTGATGAGCAGCATCAGTGCACCTGAACGCCATTGATTGAACATCTGCCACCTCCCGTATGATCCGTTTCATCGCTCTGAAGCGTGGCACATATTGACCGTTAGGCAAGCGTGATCCACTCAAGCGGATGGGGCTGAAGCCGGCGAGACTGTCCCTTGAGGACATGCGATAATAGAGGTTTTAAGCTGAGTACACGCCGTGTCCACCTTTCATGACCTGAACCTGCGTCCCGAACTGATCGCTGCTGTTGAACAACTGGGTTACCAGACGCCGACCCCGATTCAGTTGCGTGCGATACCCGCCATCCTTGAGGGGCAGGATCTGATCGCCGAGGCACAGACAGGAACCGGTAAAACCGCGGCCTTCGGGTTGCCGATCATCGAGCGCTTGAGCCAGGTGTCGGTGACGGAACCCTATCACGATATTCGGGCACTGGTGCTGGTGCCGACCCGTGAGCTGGCCGTACAGGTGGGCGAAACCCTGCTGGCCTATGGACAGTACGTCGGGATGCGGGTGATCTCGATTTTCGGCGGGGTACGCTTTGATAACCAGATCCGCAAGATGAAACGGGGGGCGGATGTACTGGTCGCAACCCCCGGGCGGCTGCTGGACATGTTGAAACAGAAAAAGCTCTCGCTGGATCAGCTCGAAGTGCTGGTGCTGGATGAGGCTGACCGCATGCTGGATATGGGCTTCATTCAGGATATCCGTCAACTGATCGAGCTGATGCCGGCTGAACGTCAGACATTGCTGTTTTCCGCTACGCTCAGTGATCCCATACAGGCACTGGCGGACCGACTGCTCAAAAGCCCGGCGCGGATTCAGGTGGCGCGGCGCAACAGTACCAACCGTCAAATCCGGCAGAGTGCCTATGCTGTCACGAACGCCGACAAGACCGATGTGCTGTTGTACCTGATACAGGCCGGGCGGTGGCGGCAAACGCTGGTGTTTACACGTACCAAGCGGCGTGCCGATCAGGTGGCATCCGAGCTGCAACAGGAGGGCGTTCGAGCACTCCCTCTGCACGGGGATGTTCACCAACGAGAGCGCTTGCGGGCACTGGAAGCCTTCCGCTCAGGCGAAGCCGATGTGCTGGTGGCGACCGATGTGGCCGCGCGCGGGCTGGACATTGAAGCCCTGCCACAGGTGGTGAACTACGATCTGCCCAACCAGCCGGAAGCCTATGTGCACCGTATCGGACGTACCGGTCGTGCGGGGCAGGCGGGCTGGGCGGTGTCTCTGGTGGCACCGGAAGAGCGGCGTTTTCTCAAGGCCATCTCCGCGCTGATCGACAAGCCGTTGCAGGTCCAGCCGGTGCCGACACTGGAAAACGGCAAGCTGGTTGAAGCGGGGGCTCAAAGTACCGAAAAGGCTGCCAGGCGCCAAGGCAAAGCCAAACATGATTCGGCGGCTGCGAGGAAAGGCAAGCCTGCCAAGACAGACACGGGCGTGAAGCGTCCGGCGCGCTCGGCGGGGCGCAAATCGCTGTTTACTTGATAGCAGTCAATAAATCGGCTTTTGCGAATATACGACCAAGGGATGTTTGTTAAGTGTTGTGTATGCCTCCTTAAGGCTGCAATATTCTTGGATGTCTGCCCCCGGTTGTATGAGTGATGAGACACATGATACCCGCCAACACCACACGTACCTGGCTTTTTCGTGCAGTGCTCGTGTTTGTTTCTTACTTCTTGACAGGTCTTGCCGGTCTGTCCGTTCCCTTTATTGAAACGCATATCACGTTGATCTGGGCGCCAACAGGAATTGCCCTGGCTGCATTACTGAGGTGGGGTGGCAGCCTGTGGCTAGCGATCTGGCTGGGGGCTATGGGAGTCAACCTGTGGATCGGCAGCCCTCTCTTGCTGGCCGCAGCAATTGCCTGTGGCAATACACTGGGACCGGTACTGGCCGCATGGTTACTGCGGCGCAAGGGGTTTGATCAACGCCTTCATAATCGTCGAGACCTCCAGTTATATCTGTCAGTGGGGGTGATTGGCGGGATGACTATCAGTGCTTCCAACGGCGTATTGCAACTCTGGCTGGCTGGCTGGCGTGCTGAGTGCCGATAATCTACTAGCTGCCTGGAGTGTCTGGTGGCTGGGTGATGCCATGGGCGCTCTGGTGTGTGGCGTGCCGCTCCTTACGGCCAGCCGCCAAAGCCTGGATGTGTTTGGGAATCAGCGCCGGCGAGAATTGCTTCTGGTGTTGTCGCTTCTGGTCACGGCGGGTGCACTGATCTTTAACGGACCTGTATCCCAAAGTGCACTTTACCATCCGATTCTTTACCTGCCTTTTTTCCTGTTGTCATGGCTGGCGGTACGCGGAAGCATTGCTCTGGCTTCGGGAGCGGCATTGTTGCTTGCCATTGAGGCCGTCTGGGCAACTTCACAGGGAACGGGTCCTTTTCAGTCCAATGAGGTTCACTTCAGCCTGGCGATGTTATGGGGCTATATGGCAACGGCGACCATCATCCCCGTGCTGATTACCGTTTTGATGGATGAGTTGCGTCAAAGCCAGCATCGACTTGCATTGGCAACGCTGGGTGCAGAGCTGGGCATGTGGGAATGGAACCTGGAAACAGATGCGATCACTCATGCGGATGAATCATGCCTGCCGTTGTCACTGGCTCAAACTCATGATGGCAACACACTGCGCAGTGTCATTCACCCGGATGATGTTGAAGTGTTGGATGTTGCGCTGCTGCAGCATCTGTCGGGTGGGGCTGACATGCTGGAGCTGGAATGCCGCTTTTACAGCGGTCCCGGTCGCTGGTGCTGGATGCTTATGCGTGGCCGGGCCGTGGAGAGCGATTCACGGGGCACCCCTCTGAAAATGGCGGGCACGCTGGTTGATATTGATGCGCGCAAGCAGGCTGAAGCCGAACTGCAGACAAGCCGCATAAAGCTGCAGCAAAGTGAGGAACGGTATCGACAGCTGCTGAACAATTCGCCGGTCGGTATTATCAACTATGACCGGAACCTGGTGGTGAGCTATGTCAATGAGCGCTTTGCCGACATCATGAAAGTACCGGTCGACTACATGCTGGGGCTGGATTGTACCGGGTTGAAGGATCAACGTGTTGTACCGGCACTGGAACAGGCGCTTGAAGGTAAAAATGCCCTGTACGAAGGGGAGTACTGCACCAGCTATGGTCAGGAAAAAATCTGGATTTCCATGCGGTGTGCTCCGGTGCGGGGTGAGTGCGGTGAAGTGCTGGGTGGCGTTGCGTTACTGGAGGATATTACGGCCAGAAAGGATGCCGAGCAGAACCTGCGAAAATTCAAGTTCTTCAGTGATAACGCCGCCGATATGCTGATGTTGACGGATGAAACCACAAGGATTTGTTATGCCAACCGGGCGACCTGTGAAGCACTGGGCTATCGGCAGGATGAGCTACTGAATATGAAAGTGCCTGACATTGACCCTCGCAACTCTGAAAAAGAGGTCAGAGCGATAATTGATCAATGCAAGGAGCAATGGACACCGCCTTTTGAAACAGTTCACCGGCGCCGGGATGGGACTGAGTTTTCGGTTGAAATTACAGCCAGGGCCATGCCGTTTAATGGTGAGTGGTTGTGCTTCACCTCAGCCCGCGATATCACTGATCGGAAACTGCTGGACGACCGGGAGAGGCGTCATCGTGAAGGTTTAAAAGCACTGAATGAAGTGGCGGCCCAGTCACACCTGCCGCTTAAGCAACAGATGGGAAAAGCACTTCAGATTGGCGCCCGTTACTACGATCTGGACTGTGCCATTATCAGTGCAGTGTCTGGCAGTGATTATCGGGTTCATGTGTTTTCAGCGCCCCCCGGTACATTGGAAGAAGATCAGCATTTCGCTCTTGGTGAAACCTATTGTGATCTGACACTCACGTCGCGAGATGTTGTTGCCATATCGCATATGGAAGTCTCGCCTTATTCAGGACACCCCTGTTACCGGAAATTTCAACTGGAAAGCTATCTGGGCGCGCCTGTCTGGGTGGATAACAGCCTTTACGGCACAGTGAATTTTTCAAGCGCGAAGCCTTATCCAAGAGCGTTTGATGCCGGTGACCGAGAGTTCATTCGCCTGTTGGCCAGATGGATCGGGTCCGTCATGACGCTGGATAAAAGCCGAGCGGCAGTGGTTGCCAGTGAGGCGTATTTGAAAGCGATCATTGAAACGGAACCGGAGTGCGTAAAGGTGATGTCACAGGATGGACAAGTCACCCAAATGAACAGAGCGGGTTTGGAAATGCTTGAGGTTGAAAGTGTTGAGGAAATCAACCAGAAGGGTGTGCTGAACTTTGTGGACAAACCTTATCGCCAGGCCTTTGAAACATTACATCAACAGGCTTTTTCCGGGCAGCATGGCAGTCTGGAATTCACCATTACAGGCAAACATGGCCATATGCGCTGGTTGGATACCCATGCGGCACCATTGAAAAATGAGGAGGGCCGGGTCACATCAGTTTTATCGGTAACACGGGATATCAGTCTGCTGAAACAGCAGCAACTTGAACTTAAAGACATGGCGCATTTTGATGCGTTAACCAGGCTTCCCAATCGTACCCTTCTCTCCGAGCGCATGTCCCGTGCCGTGGTGCTTGCACGCCGCCATCAGACTGAGTTCGCCGTGTGTTATCTGGACCTGGATGGTTTCAAACCGATCAACGATGAGTTGGGGCATGATGCCGGTGATCAGGTATTGATCGAGATCGGCAACCGTCTTACCGGAGCCTTGCGTGAGGTGGATACGGTTTCACGTTTGGGCGGAGATGAATTTGTTCTGCTGATGAGCGACCTCTCTCATCATGAAGACTGGCAGTCGGCCCTGTCGCGTGTACTGATGGAAGTGACGCGTCCCTTGCCGGTGAAGGGGCAGGAACGCAGTGTGTCGGCCAGTATCGGCGTGGCATTTTACCCGCAGGATGGCGAAGATCCTGAAACCCTGCTGCGCCATGCCGATCATGCGATGTATGCTGCCAAGCGGGCGGGCAAGAACCGTTATAACCTGTTCAGCACCGAAGACGGCTGTGTTACCAGGGCGCAGAAGGTACACTGATCGGCCTGAAACATGAGAGGAGATCACGTGCATGACGCCTGCCATCAATGCTGTCCGAAAAGCCAGGGTGCCTTATCAGGTACATGAATATGTCCATGAAGCGGGCAGTCAGGGGTACGGACTGGAAGCGGCCGAGAAGCTGGGGCTGTCGACCGAAGTGGTGTTCAAGACACTGGTGGTGAGCCTGGATGGCAAGGGGCTGGCTGTTGGCATCGTGCCGGTGGGCGGCAAGCTCAATCTGAAGCAGATCGCCAAGGCCGCCGGGGCCAAGAAAGCGGCCATGGCCGATCCGCAGGATGTGGAGCGGGTGACGGGCTACGTGATGGGCGGTGTCAGTCCACTGGGGCAAAAGAAACGTCTGCCCACCTTCATCGATGAGAGCGCACGGGCGCTGGATACCTTCCACGTGAGTGCCGGGCGGCGGGGGCTGGAGATCGAGCTGGCGCCCGAAGCGCTGGCCCGGTTGACCTCGGCCCGTTTCGCCCCCATTGCCGATATCTGAGCCGATTTGTCTGCGACAGGAGTGTCTATGGCGGTGGTTGAAATACTGGTACTGACTCTGCTGGCGGGCATGAGTATGCCGCTGGGTGCCGTCATTGCCAGAATTGAACGCATACGGCCACGCTGGCTTGAACATGAATTTCGGCACAGCGTGATCGCGCTGGGCGGGGGCGCATTGCTCTCGGCTGTGGCGCTGGTGCTGGTGCCGGACGGCATTGAACAGCTGGATGTCAAAGCTGCGCTGTTCTGGTTTATGCTCGGCGGGGTCGTGTTCATGCTCATCGATGTGCTGCTGAACCTGTTCAAAACGACTGCAAGCCAGTTGGTGGCCATGCTGGCGGACTTCGTACCTGAATCCATTGCCCTCGGTGCCTCCCTTGCCCTTGGCGGCAGTAACGCGCTGCTGCTGGCCCTGTTGATTGGCCTGCAAAACCTGCCGGAAGGGTTCAACGCCTTCCGTGAATTGCGGCACTCAAGCAAGCTGTCTCCCTGGCGCATCATTACCCTGTTTGCGGCCATGGCGCTGCTGGGCCCCTTGGCAGGTCTGGCCGGTTACCTCTGGCTTTCCCACCTGCCTTCCACCGTCGCGGC
Organism: Marinobacterium alkalitolerans; assembly: GCF_017776525.1. GTDB lineage: Bacteria > Pseudomonadota > Gammaproteobacteria > Pseudomonadales > Balneatricaceae > Marinobacterium > Marinobacterium alkalitolerans. The sequence continues at coordinate 80,345 of NZ_JACVEW010000004.1, read as the reverse complement.
CATCATGGTGTTTGCCGCCGGCGGGATTCTCTATTCGGTGTTTCAGGATATTGCCCCGCAGGTCAAACTGGCGCGTCACTGGGGGCCACCCATGGGGGCTGTTCTGGGCTTTGCCCTGGGGATTGCCGGTCATATGCTGACGTCTTGAGGCGGGTGGCATACACTTAAGGATCACCTACGCTTGCGGAGCTTATTGAATGGAGATGCGTCCCGATCAGGAAACGCTCACGACTCTGGTGCAAAATGCCACCCTGGCGCCGTCCAGCCACAATACCCAGCCCTGGCTGTTCAGGATTCAGGAGTGTTCGATTGAGCTGTATGCCGATCCTTCGCGCGCGCTGGTGGTGAATGACCCGGACCAGCGTGAGCTGATGATCAGCTGTGGCTGTGCGCTGATGAACCTCCGCATCGGTGCGGCGCATGCCGGCTGGGGGTATCGCATCGAGCTGTTTCCGGACACGGAGACGCCTGATCTGCTGGCGCGCTTTGAGCTGCAGGAAGAGGAGCTGGCCTGTGATCTGTCCGGCCTCTTTGACGCCATGCTGCTGCGCCGAACCTACCGCAACCGTTTCACCAGCGAGACACCCGCAGAAGCGTTGCAGGACACGCTCAGGGAGGCCGCCCATCTTGAAGGCGCGCATCTGGAAGTGCTGGCTGAATCCGTCCGGGATGAGTTGATCGAACTGGTTAAACGAGGCGACAACCTGCAATGGGACAGCGATGCCTGGCGCAATGAGCTGTCGCAATGGCTGCACGGCAGCCGCAGGGGCGACGGCCTGACGGTCCCGGGACTGGTGGCGCCGCTGGTGAGAGGAGTGGTCCGGCATTTCGATATGGGCAAGAGCATGGCGTCCCAGGATAACCTGCTGGCCTCGGAGTCACCGCTGTTGCTGCTGCTCTGGAGCAAGCGGGATGCGCGTGAAGACTGGCTCAGGGTCGGACAGGCGCTGCAGCGTGTGCTGCTGGAAGGGCAGCGTCATGGCATGCAGGCGTCCTATCTGAATCAGCCGATTCAGGTACCGGCGTTGCGGCCGGAACTGGAGTCGATCTGCCAGATCGACGGACATGCCCAGATGCTGCTGCGCATGGGCTTTCCGGAAGAAACCCTGCCGGCCTCGCCCAGACGCAAACTCGACGATATTCTGCTGGATACGGCCAGCCCGGATCTGGATTAAATCTAACCGGCCAGCCCTTACTTTTCAGCATAGGAGGGGTGGGCCGGAGGCTTGTCCTCTGCTGATCGTTCCAGGTTGTCCAGCCATGTCATAAGCAGCTTTTCCAGTTGGCTTGAATCAACGGCCTTCTCGATCAGAGCTGCTTCCTGCTGCAGCAGTTGCTCAGTGACTTCCTCGATCAGGGCTTTTCCTCTGTTGGTCAGCTCTACCAACCGGCTGCGGGCGTCGTCCGGGTTGGCAGGGCGGTCGATCAACCCTTTGTCCTCCAGTCGAGCCAGGATTTTGGTCATCCCGCCCGAACTGACTAACAGCTTGCGGTAGAGCTCGGTGGGTGTGATGCGGTGTGGGTCGGGGCTGTTGCGTAGCGCACACAGGGTTTCAAACTCGGCGCTTTGCAATCTGTGCCGCTTGAACACGGTTTCGGCCAGAGTGCTGAGGTGTTCATGCAACCGATAAACCGCCGGTGCAATCAGGCTGACGCCTTCGGTCGATTCAGGCCAGTGCTGTCTTGAACTGTCGTATAGCTCGGTAAAGCTGATGCGCTCACGGGGCATTACCAAATCCTCTTGTTTTTATCTTCCTGGAAAGATAGTATCACACCAAAGTATCTTTCTAGGAAGATAAATAGAATGTCATGGGTATATCTGTTACTGGCGGGGCTATTTGAAGTGGGCTTTGCCATCGCCTTGAAACAGTCCGACGGGCTCAGCAAACTCTGGCCCTCGGTGTTATTCGTGTTACTGGGTGCATGCAGTTTTTTCCTGCTTACCCGCGCCATGGTGAATATTCCACTTGGCACGGCCTATGCCATCTGGACCGGTATTGGCGCGGTTGGCACCGCTCTGGTGGGCATGCTCTGGTTTGGTGATCCGTCCGGCGGACTCAGGCTGATGTTTCTGGGGTTGCTGTTGTGCTCGTTGGTGGGGCTCAAACTGGTGTCCTGATGTCATGGCTCAGGCAGGGCAAGCCGGGTGTAGACCCAGGCACTTCGACCGTCTGACAACATCATTTGGGTGCGCTCATAACGAATGCCCAAACGCTCGTAGCGGTCCAGATCGAGCAGGTTCTCGCCGGACACGAGCATGAGCTGCCCCTCAGTCCTGGCGTCGGCTTTGGGGATAAGGTTGAGTCCGTCGCGGTAGTAGCCTTCCAGCTGTGCAGGCCGGGTGGAAATATACTCGCCCGTGACCAGCCAGCGCACCCAGCTGCGTGTCAGGGTGCCGTACACGAATACCCGATACTCCTCGGTCGGCTCGACCGCCGGCAGTCCTTCCGGTGCCGTATATCCCCAGGGGCTGAGCAGGGTGTACCAGAGCCAGCCGGGCGGCAGCAGGAGGACTGCCAGCAGGGTTATCAGCAACAGGCGTTTGCGGTGTCCTTTCATCAAGGGCCTCAGGGGATCAGGTTTCACCGGGGTCTGAACTCCATGGAAACGCGTCCCTTGCATCAGGTCAAGCCGTTGCACGTAATGGACAGTCTCCTGCAAATGGACGCTTTTTCGATGGTGAAGGCTCGGTTACTCTCGGTTCAAACAGACTGAATCTGCAAGGGTAACGGGATGAGTGGTTATGCAACGCCCTATGAGGCACTGGGTGAAGACGGCATCAGAGCGCTGACCAGCGCGTTTTACGACTACATGGACAGCGCACCGGAGGTGGCCGGGATACGTGCCATGCACGGAAAGGATCTGGCCCCGATGAAGGAACGCCTGGCCGAGTATCTGATCGGCTGGATGGGTGGGCCTCAGGTGTATGCCGAGAAGTATGGCTCGGTATGTATGACCAGCCCGCACAAGGGCTATGCGATCGGGACGAGTGAACGTGACCAGTGGCTGCTCTGTATGGATAAGGCACTGGAGCAGATCGGGGCTGAAGAAGCGCTCAAGCAGATGCTCAAGGAGCCGATGTTTGCCATTGCCGATATGGTGCGGAATCGGGATTAGAAAGGGCAGGCGGTGCCTGCCCTGCGTGGGGGTTACAGATAGGTGGGACTGAACGCCGCACGTGCTTCGTCCGGCGTTGCCTTGGACAGGTTCTTGGCCAAATCACCGGCCATTGCTTTTGAAACCCGGTCATCCATGGCCTGACGCAGCAACCCCAGAAAGTGGGGCGGTGCGGCCATATAGAATTTCTTGACCTGATTTTCGTTCAGTGCGTGACGGACGTGATCGATCACTTCCCGGGCAAAACGCTGATCCTCGGCCACGCGTGGCGAGGCTTTTTCTTCCACTCCGTGGCTGCCTGAGCCGCCGTTGGCCTGAGCCCCGGGGCTGTCACTGACCAGATCCCCGTTGTGCATGCGTGCCTCGGGATGCACCAGTGTTTCGATTTCGACGGTAGGATCTTTGGGGCCGTTTTGCTGAAAGATGCGGGCCTTGGCCGCATCGGCAACCAGAAACCAGGTCGTCATAGACATACTCCCCTGTAATGAATTGAACGTCTTGGTGACAGACATCTAGATGTCATAAGCCAAGTATCGTTCAAATTTGGAGAGATGAAAGCGGGAAGGGGCAGACCGGCACGAATGGCCGGTCTGCCGGGAGGATCAGAGCGCCTCGATTTTGGCGTACTGCTCCTGCAGCTTGTCGTAGGAGGCCTGTGCAGCGGCGATCTTCTCGCGCTCCTTGGCGACGACGGCTTCCGGGGCGTTGGCGACAAACTTCTCGTTGGACAGCTTGCCTTCCACACGCTTGATCTCGCCGGTCAGGCGATCCAGCTCTTTCTGCAGACGGGTCAGCTCGGCATCCTTGTCGATCAGGCCGGCCATCGGCACCAGGACTTCCATGGAGCCGACCAGCTGCGTGGCAGCCATCGGTGCTTCGTCATCCGCTTCCAGCCAGGTCAGGCTGCTCAGCTTGGCCAGCTTCTTCAGGAAGGTGGCGTTCTGCTCGAAGCGCGCCTTGTCATTGGCATCGCCGTGCTGGAACAGCACGTCCAGATCACGCGAGGGCGGGATCTTCATTTCGCCACGAATGTTGCGCACACCGGTGATCACGCCCTTGAGCCATTCGATGTCGATTTCGGCCTGAGCGTCGATCCTGCTTTCGTCGGCCTGCGGGTAAGGCATCAGCATCAGGGTTTCGCCCTCGACACCGGCCAGACCCTTGATGGACTGCCAGATCTCTTCGGTGATGAACGGCATCAGCGGGTGAGTCAGACGCAGTACGGCTTCGAGTACGCGCACCAGCGTGCGGCGGGTGCCGCGCTTGGCTTCGGCTGACGCATTTTCGTCCCACAGCACCGGCTTGGACAGCTCCAGATACCAGTCGCAGTACTGGTTCCAGATGAAGTCGTACAGGGTCTGGGCGGCCAGATCGAAGCGGTACTCGTCCAGATGCTTGACCACGGTGCTTTCGGTGCGCTGCAGGCTGCTGATGATCCAGCGATCCGCCAGCGACAGCTCGACCTCGCCACCGTTCTGGCCGCAGTCTTCACCTTCGGTGTTCATCTGCACGTAGCGAGCGGCGTTCCAGATCTTGTTACAGAAGTTGCGGTAACCTTCCAGGCGCTTCATGTCCCAGTTGATATCGCGGCCGGTAGAGGCCAGCGCTGCCAGCGTGAAGCGCAGGGCATCTGTCCCGTGGGCGGTGATGCCTTCCGGGAACTGCTTCTCGGTACGCTTGCCGATTTTCTCGGCCAGCTGCGGCTGCATCATGTTGCCGGTACGTTTCTCGAGCAGGTCTTCCAGGCTGATGCCGTCGATCATGTCCAGCGGGTCGAGCACGTTGCCCTTGGACTTGGACATCTTGTCGCCGTTCTCGTCGCGGATCAGGCCGGTCACGTAGACATTCTTGAACGGCACCTGCGGCTTGCCGTCTTCGTCCTTCATGAAGTGCATGGTCATCATGATCATGCGCGCCACCCAGAAGAAGATGATGTCGAAGCCGGTGACCAGCGTATCGGTCGGGTGGAAGGTCTTCAGACGTTCGCTGTCTTCCGGCCAGCCCAGGGTGCCGAAGGTCCAGAGTGCGGAGCTGAACCAGGTATCCAGCACGTCGTCGTCCTGACGCAGTTCCAGCTCCGGATCCAGGTTGTATTTCTGACGCGCGGCTTCCTTGTCGGCGGCGACGTAGACGTTGCCTTCGTTGTCGTAGAACGCCGGGATACGGTGGCCCCACCACAGCTGACGGGAGATACACCAGTCCTGAATGTCACGCATCCAGGCGAAGTACATGTTCTCATACTGCTTGGGCACGAACTTGATGTCGCCGTTTTCGACCGCCTCGATGGCCGGCTTGGCCAGAGTCTTGGCATCGCAGAACCACTGGTCGGTCAGCATCGGCTCGATCACCACGCCACCACGGTCGCCGTAGGGCACGGTCATGTTGTTTTCTTCGATCTTCACCAGCAGGCCGGCGGCTTCCATGTCGGCCACGATCGCCTTGCGTGCGGCGAAGCGCTCCAGACCCTGATAGGCTTCCGGCAGGCTCGGGTCGATCTCGGTGTTGTCGCTGCCATCGGTGTTGAACGTCTGGGCTTCCTTGCGGATATGGCCGTCCAGCGTCAGCACGTTGATCATCGGCAGGCCGCAGCGCTTGCCGACTTCGTTATCGTTGAAGTCGTGTGCCGGGGTGATTTTCACGCAGCCGGTGCCTTTCTCCATGTCGGCGTGCTCATCCGCCACGATCGGGATACGACGGCCCACCAGCGGCAGTTCCACGAACTTGCCGATCAGGCTCTGGTAGCGTTCGTCTTCCGGGTTCACCGCCACACCGGTGTCGCCGAGCAGGGTTTCCGGACGGGTGGTACCCACCACGATATGGTCTTCACCGGCAGCGGTTTTAACGCCATCGGCCAGCGGGTAACGCAGATACCACATCTTGCCTTTGACTTCGCGGTTTTCCACTTCCAGATCGGAGATGGCGGTGTGCAGTTTCGGGTCCCAGTTGACCAGACGCTTGCCACGGTAGATCAGTTTTTCGTCATACAGGCGGATGAAGACTTCCTGCACGGCACGGTAGAAACCGGAGTCCATGGTGAAGCGCTCGGTCGGCCAGTCGACAGAGTTGCCCAGACGGCGCATCTGGCGGGTAATGGTACCGCCGGACTCTTCCTTCCACTCCCAGATCTTCTCGATGAAGGCATCACGGCCCAGGTCGTGGCGGGTCAGTTCCTGTTCTGCCGCCAGCTTGCGCTCCACCACCATCTGGGTGGCGATACCGGCGTGATCGGTGCCCACCTGCCACAGGGTGTTGCGGCCCTGCATGCGGCGGTAGCGGGTCAGCGCATCCATGATGGTGTGCTGGAAGGCGTGGCCCATGTGCAGGCTGCCGGTGACGTTGGGCGGCGGGATCATGATGCTGTACGGCTCGCCTTCACCGGAGGGTGCGAAGTAACCTTTCTCTTCCCAGGTCTGGTACCAGGATTTCTCGATCTCGTGTGGCTGGTAGGTCTTGTCCATTGGGGTCTGTATCTCTGATCGTTTGGCCGCTCGGATAATTGCCGAATACGCGTGTGGCGTGCGCAGGGGCACGGGGCGTCGGCAGCTCGGTCGAAACCGGACATTATACAGCCAGCCGCTGAGTGATGACAGGGTTGCGCCCCGCTTGCAGGCCCAGTGGCCGAAGGCGACAATGGAACCATTGTGGCAATGGAATCTGTGATGACAAACGCTGAGGACATGCGGCCCCCGGCCATTGAACGGCAGGAGGGCGGCCTTGTGCTGACCGGGAGCTGGACCCTGGCAGAGCACGGCCGGCTGAAGGCGCTGCTGACGCAGGCAGCCCCACCAGAACAAACCGTCAGCCTGAGCGGCATTGACCGGCTGGATACGGCCGGGGCAACGCTGCTGATTCGCTGGCTGGGTGTGGACCGGCTGCGCGGCCTGCTGTTGCAGGAGCAGGCTCTGGCCCCCGAACGGCGGGCGCTGCTGGAAACGCTGCTGGACGCACTGGACCGAGCGCCGGCACCGGAGGCTCCCAAACAGGGCCTGTTGAGTCAGTTGCTGGAAGGGCTGGGGCGTCAAACGCAGGCACTGGGGCAGCAGTTTTGGCAGCAGAGCGGGTTTATGGGGCTGGTGCTGCAAAGCCTGCTGGGTATTCTGTTTCGACCCGGGCGCTGGCGCATCACGGCCTTTGTGAATCAGGTCCACCAGACCGGCCTGAATGCGGTGCCCATCGTGGCGCTGCTGACCTTTCTGGTGGGAGCCGTGGTCGCCTTTCTGGGGGCGACAGTGTTGGGCGCTTTCGGGGCTGAAGTCTATACCGTGAATCTGGTGGCCTACTCCTTCCTGCGCGAGTTCGGCGTGCTGCTGGCCGCGATTCTGATGGCTGGCCGCACGGCCAGTGCCTTTACTGCCCAGATCGGGTCCATGAAGGCTAACGAAGAGCTGGATGCCTTGAGAACACTGGGGCTGAACCCGGTGGAGCTGCTGGTGATTCCACGGGTGCTGGCGCTGATGCTGACTCTGCCGCTGCTGAGTTTTGTGGCCGTGGTATCCGGTATTATCGGCGGTGGCGTGGTATCGCTGCTGTCGCTGGGCATTTCGCTGGAACAGTTTCTCGGCATACTGGCGGACGTGCCGCTGAACCACTATCTGGTCGGTATGGCCAAGGCGCCGATTTTCGCGTTTGTGGTGGCGATCATTGGCTGTCTGGAAGGGTTCAAGGTGAGTGGCAGTGCCGAGTCTGTCGGCCGCCATACGACCTCCAGCGTGGTGCAGTCCATCTTCATGGTGATCCTGCTGGATGCCGTAGCGGCGCTGTTTTTCATGGAGATGGGCTGGTGACGCAGACGGACACTCTGATCGAAGTACGCGGCCTGTGTAACCGCTTTGGTCGCAACAGCGTGCACGAGGCACTGGACCTGGACCTCTACCGCGGCGAGATTCTGGGCATCGTAGGGGGCTCGGGCACCGGCAAGTCCGTGCTGTTGCGCTCCATCGTGGGGCTCAACCGGCCGCATTCCGGAGAAGTGCGTCTGTTCGGGCGCAACCTGCTGGCCCTGCCGGCACGGGAGCGGTCCGAGCTGGAGCAGCGCATGGGTGTGCTGTTTCAGGGTGGGGCGCTGTTCAGCTCGCTCACCGTGCGGGAAAACGTGGCCCTGCCCTTGATCGAACATGCCGGCCTGACACGGGCGGATGCGGAAGCGCTGGCCGAGGTCAAACTGGCTCTCACGGGGCTGGCAGCGCATGCGGGTGATCTCTATCCGGCATCGCTGTCGGGCGGTATGGTCAAGCGCGCGGCACTGGCCCGTGCGCTGGCGCTGGACCCGGACGTGCTGTTTCTGGATGAGCCCACCGCTGGCCTCGACCCGATCGGCGCGGCGGCGTTTGACCAGCTGCTGCTGACCCTGCGCAATGCGCTGGGGCTGACCGTGTTCATGGTCACCCACGATCTGGATTCACTCTGGACCGCCTGTGACCGCATCGCCGTGCTGTCGCAAAAGCGCGTGCTGGTAGCAGACAGTCCCGAGCGGGTGGCCGAATACGACGACCCCTGGATACAGGATTACTTCAATGGCCCGCGTGGGCGAGCGGCCTATCAGGCCGTGCAAGGGAGTTGATATGGAAACACGTGCGCATCATGTGCTGATCGGACTGTTTACACTGACCGGACTGGTATTGGCGCTGGGGTTTGGTGTCTGGCTGGTCAAGTCCGGCCAGCAGCAGGAAACCCGGACCTACCGCGTGATCTTTGAGGAAGCCGTCACCGGGCTTGCCGTCGGCAGTCTGGTGCAATACAACGGCCTGCGCGTGGGCGAAGTGCGCCAGTTGCAGCTGGACCCGAACGACCCGCGGCGCGTACTGGCCGATATGGAGGTCAGCGCCGCCACTCCGATCAATCAGGGCACCAGCGCCCGGCTGGCCATTGCCAACATTACCGGTGCCGCCAATATTCTGTTGAGTACCGATAATCCTCAGGCGCCGCCCCTGCCACAGCCGCCGGACTCGCCGCCGGTGATTCTGGCCGAGCCCTCCGCGATCGGCTCCCTGCTGGGCAACAGTGAAACGCTGTTCAGTAACGTCAACGTGCTGGTAGAGCGGGGGGCACAGTTGCTCTCGGTGGATAACATCCAGCGCATTGAACGCATTATCCAGAATCTGGAACAGGTATCGGAGGAGCTGGCCCAGTCCCGTTCCGGTGTGGGCGAAACCCTGAACGAACTGACTCAGGCGGCGCGTGACGCCCAGACCGTGCTGCGTGATGCCAGTCAGCTGCTGGTCCACGCCGACCGCATGCTGACGGCACAGGGTGGCCCCATGCTGGCAGAAGGCCAGAAAGCGATGCAGGCGCTGGCCAGCAGCAGTGAGCAACTGGAACAGCTGCTCAGTCGCAACGGCGGCGCGCTGGATCAGGGCATGCAGGGGCTGTCGGCCATTGGCCCGGTGATGCAGGAGCTGCAGCGCAGTCTCGGTACCCTGAACCGTATTCTGATCCGGCTGGAAGACGACCCGGCCGGTTACCTGACCGGTCAGCCGCCGGCCCACGAATTTACCCCCTGAGAGGTTGAACATGCTGCGACACATCGCCACGAAAACGCTGGTACTGGGCATGGCGCTGCTGCTGGGAGCCTGCAGCCTGTTGCCCGAACCTCAGCCGGTACAGAGCTGGACGTTGCAGCCTGCCCGGCCCACACAAGCGGGTGAGGTGCAGGTGAGCGATCTGCGCGTACTGCGGCCCCAGACACAGGACCTGCTCAGCGGGCGCTATCTGCTGGTGGTGCCGGAAGGGCAGCCGGTCAGTGTCTACAAGGATGCGCGCTGGAGTGGCAGTATCCCCGTGCTCTGGCGAGATTATCTGGTGGCGGCCCTGCAGCAGGACAGCCGTTTTGCCCGCATCAGCGGGGATGAGGTGCTGATGGGGGCGCGCCACGAACTGGTCAGCCGCCTCGATGCATTCCAGACTGAATACATGGATGGCCAGCCGGTGGTGGTCCTGCGGGCCTACCTGCAACTGGTCGATACGCGTACCCGCGCCATTCTGGCCGAACGCCCGCTGACCCTGTCGCAGCCGGTGGCCGGCCGTCAGGTCGGGCAAGTGGTGGCCGCGTTCGATCAGTTAATGAATGCCGCCAGTGTTGAGATCCGCAACTGGCTGCTGGCAGTACAAACGGAAAGTTGACACCGATTTTCCGGCGAGTGTGACACGCAACAGGGCCCCGATCGGGCCCTTTGATCAACCTGAAGTAAAGGTGCCGTGATGAGTTACAAAAAACTGACCCCCGAAGAGCAACACGTGATCCTGCACAAGGGCACCGAACGGCCCTTCACCGGCCAGTACAACGAGCATTTCGAGACCGGCGTCTATGCCTGCAAGCAGTGCGGAGCGCACCTGTATCGCTCCGAGGACAAGTTCCCCTCTCACTGCGGCTGGCCCAGCTTCGATGATGAAATTGAGGGCGCCATCCGTCGGGAAGTGGATGCGGACGGCCGCCGTACCGAGATTCTCTGTGCCAACTGTGGCGGCCACCTGGGCCACGTGTTTGAAGGTGAAATGCTGACCCGCAAGAACCTGCGTCACTGTGTGAACTCCATTTCCATGGACTTTATCAGCGCCGAAGAGCTGGCCCGGCAGCAGGGCAGTACCCTCAAAACCGCCTATTTCGCCGGCGGCTGTTTCTGGGGGGTAGAGCACCTGATGCAACAGCAGCCCGGCGTGGTGTCGGTGGTATCCGGCTACATGGGGGGTCATGTGGATAACCCCAGTTATGAACAGGTGTGCGGCAAGCAGACGGGCCATCTGGAAACCGTGGAAGTGCTGTACGACCCGGCCAAGATCAGCTTTGAAACCCTGGCCAAGCTGTTCTTTGAAATTCACGACCCGACTCAGGAAGACGGTCAGGGGCCGGATATCGGCCCCCAGTATGGTTCTGCCATCTTCGTGCATGATGACGAAGAGCGCGGCATCAGCGAAAAACTGATCGCCCTGCTGGAAAACCAGGGGCTGAACGTGGTGACCCGGGTGCTGCCGATGGCACCTTTCTGGCGTGCCGAAGAGTTCCATCAGGACTACTACGAACGCACCGGCAAGATGCCCTACTGCCATCGGTATCAAAAGCGGTTTTAACCTACCTCTCCTGTGTTACCCACCAGGCTGTCGCGCGTTGAGTTTCAAGTGACTCAAGCGCGATCGGCTCGCCGATCCGGGGAGTTACAAGCTGGAAGGGGCGCTCGCGGCTCAGGGCTGAAATGCGCTCAAACGGCTCTTGCCAGGGATGTCTGGCGAGCGCGTATTTGCCCACATGAGCGGGTAGCAGAAACCGGGCACCCAGTTCCGCTGCTGCCGTGGCCGCTTCATCCGGTGTCATGTGAATGTTGGCCCAGCGTGGGTCGTACTGTCCCTGATCCAGTGCGGCCAGATCAAAGCTCCCGAACCGCTTGCCCAGTTCGCTGAAGTGTGGTCCATAGCCGCTGTCACCACTGAACAGCAGTCGATAGTTCGCTGACTCGATGATGAACCCGGCCCAGAGGGTCTGGGCGCGCTTGAGTGTGCGTCCCGAGTAATGGCGAGCGGGAATGATGTGCACCTTGAGGGTGTCTTCAACGCTGAAGGCATCGTACCAGTCACCTTCGCTGATCTTCGCATCTTCAAAGCCCCATCCGCGCAGGTAGGCACCCACTCCCAGCGGCGTGATGACGTTTTTTACGCGCGGCGCCAGTGCCGTCAGCGTTGGATAATCCAGATGATCCCAGTGGTCATGGGTAATCAGCAGGTAATCGATGGCCGGAAAGTCTTCGGCCGAATAGGGCGTAGCGCCGGGAAAAGCAGGAATCATCCCCGGCACGGGCGCTGCATTGGGGCCGAATACCGGATCAATCAGGAAGCGTTTGCCGTCCAGCTGCAGATAAAACGATGAGTGGCCAAGCCAGATCAGCAGGTCCTGCTGTGCATCCAGTGACTTGATCGAGACATTGACCGAGGGCAGCGCACCGGCGGGCGTCAGCTCGGGAGAGGTGGTTGTCAGGTTCTGCCACACCACCGACGCGAAGGACTCATCACCGGTAAACATCGGGGTGTCGACCTGATTCCGAAACTGGCCGTCAACGTAATTGGGCGAGGCCTGAATGCTGCTCAGGTGGGTGCCCTCCGGCTGCTGTCCGAATTTTGGATGTTGCATGTAGGCGAATGCGGCCGAGGCCGCGAGAACCAGAAACCCGGCCAACCAGATCATGAGTGTCTTGATGCCCTGTCGTAGTGAACGTCTGGATTGAATCAACACCTGCAGCCTCACTCAGTCGGAAGTCGCTCGAAACGAACGGCTATCGGCCCCGGCCGTTCCAGAAAACCGAGGCCGCCTTCAATCCTGCCCAGCGAGATCAGACCGTTGGCATAGCCAAAGTCGCGGTAGAAAATGGCCAGATTGCCCCAGGGGGCATAATAGGTCAGGTCGCCCACGCTGGGGTCCATGCCCTTGGGTGAGCCTTGAGTGGGGAGCGTAGCGGGCAGGTCGGCCACTTTCTCGGTCGCCGCATAGTCGGTCAGTGTCAGCGCCAACGGCAGCAGCTCTGCGAAGTGCCTGGCCGCTGGGGTGTCGGTCAGTGTCGCCGTCAGGCGCTGGTCTTCGTGGATAATGGCGATCTTCATGCTTCCTCCGGAAGGGTCGGCAAGGGCAGGCTCTGACATCCAGACCATGCAGAGCAGGCGTGCCAGCGGCCGCCAGGAGCCCTGTCTGTCTCTTTTCATCTGCGGCATCCTCCTATTCTCTGGTTGGTTCCGAATATCAGCCCGGTGGCCAGAGCTGTTCGCCCTGACCACCGGGGCAGTGCCGGTTAGTCTGCAGCCTTACTCGGCATGCAGCATGGTCTTGCAACCTTTGCGCACGGATTTCATCGGATTCTCCTTGTGCAGCAATGGGTTCATTGGCTGTCGAGCGTCAACGCCTCGGCAAAAAAGCGATCAAGCTTGTCGAACGGGATGACATCGGTGCGGTCGTACAGGTCGACATGGTTACTGCCCGGCACGACATACAGCTCCTTGGGCTCGGCGGCCGCTGCGTAGATGTCTTCGCTGTAGAAGCGTGAATGAGCGTGCTCACCCATGATCAGCAGAATGGGGCGGGGCGAAATCCACTCCAGCTTGTCCAGCAGCGGGAAGTTCATGAAGGACTGCATGGAGGTCTGGGTAAACTGGGTGATGGAGTTGGGGTGGTAGCCGCGTGAGCGGGAATAGAACTCGCCGAACTCGCGCCCGATCGGGTGTGTGTTGTCGTCGATGTCCAGCGGCGAACCGCGTTCGCTCAGTTCGGGGCGGCCGCTCTCGAATTCGGCCCAGCGCTGTTCAGCCAGACTGTCCAGCAGCGCCTTGCGGCCGTCTTCATCCAGCGAGCCGGCAAAGCCTTCTGCGTGCATGCGGGAAATGTCGTACATGCTGACGGTAGCCACGGCCTTGATGCGCGGGTCGACCTGCGCGGCGCTGAGGCCAAAGCCCCCCGAGCCGCAAATGCCGATGATGCCGATCCGGTTGCGGTCCACACCGGCACGTGTACCAATGAAGTCGACGCCGGCGTGAAAATCTTCCACGAACATTTCCGGCGATGACAGGTGACGGGGAAAGCCGCTGGAATCACCGTTGTAGGAAGGATCAAACGTCAGCGCAACATAGCCGCGTTGAGCCAGTTCGTTGGCATAAATGCCGGGACCCTGTTCCTTGACGCCGCCATAAGGGGCTCCAATCACCAGGGCGGGGTACTGCCCGGACGGGTCAAAATCGGTGGGCAGGTAAAGTTCACCGGCCAGCTCTATGCCAAAACGGTTCTTGTAGGTTACGGCCTTGCGCGTCACCTTCTCGTTCAGATTGAAAATATGATTACCCATGTCAGCCTCCGTATCGCGGTCTGGCAGTTTGGTTGATAAGAGGGCTCAGGCGGCTTGCACCCAAGAGGTGAGCCGCTAGCCAGTGATTGACATTCTGGAGGGGCGGAAGCCGCGAGCGGTATAATGATCCCGTCAAGTTATTGCCTGATTCTCCAAATCGGCGGATTTTCTTTAGACAGCACATGCGCGCTGGCTTACTCTTTCATGACCTGATAATTGGAGGACTGCATGCCCGTGAAACGCCAGTACGAGCACCCGGTTGGAGCCGCGCTTGCACCACACTCCCGGACGCTGTGTGCCGTGATTGATCAACTGATCCGTGGGCACGAAGATGTGCAAACGCCGATCGACAACCTGGCGCTGTTTCGCCGTGAAAGCGTCACTGAACCCTGCGACTGTGTGGTTGAGCCCAGCGTGGTGCTGGTGGTGCAGGGGGTGAAGCAGTTGCTGATCGGGGATAAGGCCTATGAGTACGACCCGGATCATTTCCTTCTGAACTCGCTGGACCTGCCCGCCAAGTCCGGTGTGCTGGACGCCTCACCGGATAAGCCCGCGCTGGGACTGGTGTTCAAGCTGGAGCTGAACATCATGGCCGAACTGATCGCCCAGTACAGGCTGTCGCCGCCGCGTGAGCGAACCCGTGAAGACTGTGCCTATATCGGCCAGTTGACGCCTGAATTGCTGGAGCCTTTTGCGCGCCTGCTTAATCTGGTCGGCAAGCCGGACGATATCGCCGTACTGGAACCCTTGATCAAGCGCGAAATTCACTACCGGCTGCTCAAAAGTGATTTGGCCGCCAGCCTCTGGAAAGTGGTCGCGGTGGGCAGTCAAAGCCAGAAGGTTGCGCGTGCCATCGACTGGATCAAGGCCAACTACAACAAGCCGCTCAAGGTCGATCAGCTTGCGGCCCATGTGCAGATGAGCAGCTCCAGCCTGCACCATTACTTCCGTCAGCTCACGGCCAAGAGCCCGCTGCAGTATCAGAAGTGGCTGCGACTGAGTGAAGCCCGGCGCCTGATGCTCAGTGACGGTCTGGATGCGGCCCGGGCCAGTTTTATCGTGGGGTACGAGAGCCCGTCCCAGTTCAGCCGTGAATACAGCCGCTTCTACGGCACACCGCCAAAGCGGGATATTGAAAACCTGCGTCAAAAATCGAGCGGCATCCATCAGGCCAGTGCCTGAAGCAACGCCCTGTGGCAGCTTGATGCATCTCTTTTGTCTGCGCCCTCAGGGCAGAGTACCATTTCAAACCAGTGACACAGCGCCGTTCATCATCCGGTGCCGTGTAAATCCTCGGCATTTCACTTGGCTACTGGTGTGTATATGCGAAAAAAACGGCTACTCCTCGCCCTCCCGCTCCTGCTGACTGCCTGCGCGACCACACCGCCTTCCAGCGTGGAAAATGCCTGCCGGATCTTTCGCGAGAAGCCCGACTGGTTTGATGCCTCCCTGGCCGTCGAAAAGAAATATGGCCTGCCGGTTCAGGTACAGCTTGCGATCATGCGGCAGGAATCCAGCTTCAAGCACAATGCCGCCCCGCCACGCGAGACGTTTCTGGGCATTCCCCTGTGGTGGCGCGAATCCAGCGCCTATGGCTACGCTCAGGTGAAAGACGAAACCTGGGACTGGTACAAGGACAAGACGGGCAACTGGGGCGCTGATCGCGATGAGTATGACGATGCGGTCGACTTCATGGGCTGGTACGCCGACATGTCGCAAAAGACCCTCGGCATCTCCAAATGGGACGCCTATAACCAGTATCTGGCCTACCACGAAGGACACGGAGGCTGGCAACGGAAAACCTACAACAGCAAGGGCTGGCTGGTCAGCGTCGCCCGCAAGGTGGATGCCAACGCCCGGATGTACGGCGAACAACTCAGAGGCTGCAGGCACCGGCTGAACTCATCCCCCTGGTGGTGGCCGTTTTAAACCACAAAGCGGCCATGCAGCAGGCATGGCGCGTGGGCCTGTTGGCCGTTGTGGATAACGAACATCGTATCTATTTGATTTCACACAGTATATTTATCAACAGTGCTTGGTTATGCTCGTTTTGCCACATCTTCATGCTCATTTACCACTGGCGATCAGTAGAAAATTGGTCCAGTATCAAGAGATTATGGAAAGGTCGCTGTGGGATACTGCGCACAGCAAATCATAAAAATGCGCATGCCCGTTTTCACTGGAAGAGAATGGCTGTGATATCTCGATTTATCCCTTCTCTTCAAGTGCTTAGGTCATCTATCCCGGTCTTTGGCTGGGAGCAAAACACGCATGCGCAGTATTAAAATGTTAAAAAGGAGAAGTCATGGACATCCTAAAGGAGTTCGAGGATGACGCTCGAATCGAAAAGCAAGATGGAACAGTAGTCGGTCCATATAAGGCTTCATTTCCCGGCAAGACCATCTTCATTCTGGATGAGAAGGCAGATGTAGAAGAAGGCGACGTAATTCTAAGGGAGCTACCCAGTGGGAAGGATGAGCGTTGCATAGTCACTGATGCCACATTCTACAAACGTGGTGTTGCCGGCATGGGAGCGCATTTCCAAATTAAGTATCGTAAAGGCGGACAATCTGAGATGCAGAAACCTGGGCACACCATCAATATTCATGGCGCTCAATCAGTCCAGGTCGGCGACCATAACACTCAGAATATTGTGAATTCGTTTGAGACCCTGGTGAAGAAAATCGAGTCTGCTGACCTCCCACCAGAGCAAAAGGAAGAAGCCAAAGGAATGCTCCGCAAACTACTGGAGCACCCCGCTGTTGTATCCGTCATCGGCGCTGCGGCTGGGGCCGTTTTTTAACAAGTGCAGGCACGGCGACGCCTACTACATTGCGCCTTCGGCTCCATTCCGTAGGCGCGCATGCTGCAAGCGTTAGGTGATTGAATGGGATTCTTCAGAATCTTCAAGAAGAAAAGGCCCAAGTCCGATCAAGAGTTTGATGATTACGCAAAAAACGCTATGGCTGACTTCCAGCAAAATGATTTTCTGGGAAAAGCGGCGGAAGCGGGTCATAAAGCTAAAGCTGCCGTCAAAGCTAAGCAGTACGATGAGGCTTGGGGTTTCTATCATGATCAGAAATCTTTCTACATGCAGCACGCCAACCGATTAGGCTTTACTGCTAAGCAAGCAGTCGCGCTTGATGCCAGCGTTCATGAAGACATGGCCAACATTCTCAGGCTGGAAAATAAGCACGAGGATGCTCTTGTTCATATCGTCTATTGGATTTTGGCTGGTTCTGATCGGCCATTGAAGCGCCACCAGCAAAAGCTGCAAAGCTATTTCAATAGATGCAAGCTTAAAAATACCACGCCGTCTGAGGCAGCAAGAATCATCGATGCACAGACCAAAATGCCAGATTTTAACCTCGCAAAATCGATAGTGACTGATTGGGTGTCTCGTGGTTAATCACCTAACAAGTGGCTGTTGGCGGACGCTGTAGTTCCCCCGGTTTATTGGCCCCGCCCATCTTTTTTAGTTAGTAAGGCGTTAATGTCTCCTTTTGGCCAACACCAGAACTTTTCAAATTCGCCAGACTAACCACCGCCGGCCAATCCAAACGCAGCATCTGTGCAACCGCCTTACTCACTCTGCAGTGCCAGTACCGGGTTCAGCCCGGCGGCGCGCCTTGCGGGCAGCACGCCTGAGATCAGCCCGACCATCGCCGAGAGCGCCAGTGCCAGCAGCAGGTAGAAGGGGTCAAGCTGGATGGGCAGCCCGGGAATGCCCAGCGCCAGTGCAGCCAGTGCCAGGCCGCTTAGCAGAATGCCGGCCACACCGCCCAGCAACGACAGCAGCACCGCTTCACCCAGAAACAGCCACATCACCTGCCGGGCGGTGGCGCCCAGGGCGCGCAGCAGGCCCACTTCAGCGCGCCGCTCCTGCACGCTGGTGACCATGATGGTGACGATGCCGATGGCGCCGACCACCAGTGAAATACCGCCCAGCCCGCCGACGGCCAGTGTGAGTACGGCCAGAATCCGGTCCAGGCTTTTGAGCATTTCATCCTGAGTGATGAGGGAGAAGTCTTCCACGCCGTGTCGGCTGATCAGGCGCTGGCGGATCAGCTCTGCCATGGCATCGGCGCTGATGCCGGCACGGTAGGTCACATCAATCTCCATCAGGCCGGTGCGGTTGAACAGGCTCAGGGCGCGTTCGACCGGAATGTAGACGATATCGTCCAGATCGAAGCCCAACATCTGGCCTTTCTCGGCCATGACGCCGACCACCCGGTAGCGTTCGCCGCCCACTCGGATGAACTGGCCCAGCGCGTTCTGCTCGGCGAACAGCTCCTGTTTGACCTTGTGGCCCAGCACCGCCCAGGGCTTGGGGTAGCCGCTGCGGCTGTCCGGCAGAAACCGGCCCTGCGCGACTTCAAAGCGCCAGGCACGGGCCATATCGCTGCCCGAGCCGATGATATCGGTGTAGCGCACGCGGCGGCCAAATTCGATTGCGCCGCTGCCCTGTACCACGGGCACTACATACTCCACGTGGGGGAGTTGCTGCAGGCTGTTGGCATCCTCTACCAGCAGCGGGCGAGTGCTGGCCAGCAGGCCGCCGGTGCCGCCGGTCTGGGATTTGCCCGGGTTGATGGCGACGATGCGGCTGCCGAACTGGGAGAAGTTGTCCAGCACGTAGAGGCGCACACCTTCCCCCAGTGTGGTCAGCAGCACCACGGCGCAGATGCCGATGGCGATGCCGAGCACGGTCAAGGCGCTGCGCATGCGGCTGGCGTGCAGGGTGCGCAGGACGAGGCGCAGATAATCAGGACTGCGCATGGGTGAGCCCCTTTAATGCCAGTACCGGCGGCAGGCGGGCCGCCTTGCGTGCCGGCAGCCAGGCAAACACCAGTGCCACGCCCAGCGCGAGGGCGATGGCTCCGAGCAGTGCCCACAGGGGCACGGACACCGGGAACTCGGGCCACATCCAGTGGGCGGCGCCCAGCAGGGCATAGCCGGTGCCGACCCCCAATGCCGAGCCCAGCAACGCCATCATCAGTGCTTCGCTCAGGAACAGACGGTGCACCTCGTTTTCGCTGGCGCCGAGTGCTTTCAGCAGCCCGATCTCGGAGGTGCGCTGGGTGACACTGATCAGGGTGATGTTCATGATCAGAATACCGGCCACGATCAGGCTGATGGCGGCGATGGCGCCGACCGACAGTGTGAGCAGCTTGAGAATATCGTCAAACACGCCCAGCAGGCTGTCCTGAGTGATCAGAGTCACGTCACGCTCGCCCTGATGGCGGGCCTGTATCAGTTGCAGGATCTGGGGCTTGGTACTCTCGATCAGGCTCGGGTGGCGCACCTGAATGAACAGGCGGAACAGCCCTTCGGTGTTGAACAGTTGCTGGGCGCTCGCCACCGGAATAATCACCGATTCACTCATGTCCGTACCCAGCGAAACCCCGCGCTCGGCCATCACCCCGATGACGCGACAGCGACGGTCGGCGGTGCGCAGCCAGCGCCCCAGCACCGGTGCCTGGCCAAAAAGACTGTGCCGGACCTCGGCTCCAATGACGCAGACCGCTTCGGCCCGGTCGAGCCGCATGGCGGGCAGGGGGCGGCCCTGTTCCATCTCAAGCTGGCGCATCTGAAAAAAACGCTGGTTGGTGCCGACCACCATCAGCTCCCGGTTACGGCCTTCGGCTTCCACCTGGGTCAGGCCCACCACCAGTGGCGCCACCGAGGCGATGCCGGGCAGTGACTCCACGGCGCGGGCATCGGCCAAGGTCAGGTCCCGGGTGCCTTCACCGGTCAGCGGCGGAATGCCGCCACTGGTTTCCTTGCGTCCGGGCAGCATGATCAGCACATCGCTGCCCAGCAGGTTGAATTCGTTCAAGACGAAACGGCGGGCCCCTTCGCCCAGTCCGGTTAGCAGCAGCACGGCGGCGACGCCCACGGCGGTAGCCAGCAGTGTCATCAGGGTCCGAAACCACTGGCCGGTCAGCAGGCGACCGTTGAAGCGCAGCAGGTCAGCCGGGCGCATGACGCTCGTCCTTCAGCAGGCAGCCGTCCTGCATCCACAGCCTGCGGTGGGCGCGGGCACCCATGCTGGCGTCGTGCGTGACCATCACCAGCGTGATGCCCTCGGCGTTGAGCTCTTCCAGCAGTTCGATCACGTCGCGCCCGGAATGGCTGTCCAGATTGCCGGTGGGCTCATCGGCCAGCAGCAGGCGGGGCTTGCGGATGACGGCGCGGGCGATGGCCACACGCTGGCGCTGACCACCCGAGAGCTGATGCGGCAGGTGGTCGGCATGGTGGGACAGGCCGAGGCGTTCCAGCAGGGCACCCACGGCGGGCTTACGTTCTGCCGGGGCGGTGCCGTTCAGCACCAGCGGCAGCTCGATGTTCTCCCGGGCACTGAGCCGGTCGATCAGGTGATAGGCCTGAAACACGAAGCCGATATGGCGGTTGCGCTCGGCCGCGCGGCCTTCTTCGGACAGGGCGGTCATTTCGCGTTCGTCCAGCCAGTAACGGCCGCTGTCCGGGGTATCCAGCAGGCCGAGCATGTTGAGCAGGGTGGACTTGCCGGAGCCCGACGGCCCCATCACGGAGAGATATTCGCCGGCGTCGATGCTCAGGTCCACGTGATCCAGCGCCTGCACCGGCTCGCCACCGAGCTGGTACACCTTGTTCAGCTGCTCAAGGCGGATCATGGCGCGGGCACCACCCGGGCGCCGGCTTCAGCCCCTTCGGTGTCCAGTGCCTGCAGAATGCGGTCGCCTTCGCTCAGTCCGTCGAGCACCTGGGTCCAGGTCCAGTTGCCCAGCCCGGTAGTCAGGTCGACCGCTTCCAGCGTTTCACTGTCAGGGTCATAGCGCAGTACCTGATTGCCCTGCAGCAGGGTTTCGGTGGGCACGCGCAGGGTGTTTTCCTGGCGCTCGATGATCACCTCAACGTCTGCGCTGTAGCCGACCAGCAGATGGGCGGACTCGGGGGGCGGCGTGAAGCGAACGTCCACGTCCACGGTGCGTGCCTGCTTTTCCTGCTCCGAGACGAAGGGGGCGATGCGCTGCAGTTCGCCCGGAAAACTCTGGCCGCGGAAGGCGTCCAGCGTGATCCGAACGGGTTGTCCGACCACCAGCCGGGAGGCTTCCACCTCGTCGATGGGGGCACGGACATACAGGCAGGTGTCGTCGATCAGATCGACGGCCGGTGGTGTGGGAACGCCGGGCGGGGAGGGCGTTACGTATTCGCCCACTTCACCGTTGATTTCGGCAACGATGCCGTCAAAGGGTGCCTTGAGTATGCGGTCGTCAAGCAGGACCTGATTCAGTTGCAGGCTGGCTTCGGCCTGATCGCGCATGGCCTTGGCTTCAGCGCAGGCCAGTCGGGCGCGGCGGGCTTCGGTCTGGCGCTGGTCCAGCAGTTCTTCCGAGGCCAGCTGGTTGCGTGCCAGCGACTCGGCGCGACGGGATTCGCGCTGCGCCAGTTCGGCCGTATCGCATGCGCTCTGGGCCTGAATGGAGCGGGCGTTCAGGACTGCGGCCGCTTCTGCAGTGCGGGCACGCAGGTCGTCACTCCAGAGTTCCAGCAGGGGCTGGCCCTGTTCAACGCGATCCCCTTCATCGACCAGCAGACGGTCAACGCGGCCCCCCTGGGGCATGGACAAACGGGAACGGCGGCAGGCCTTGATGGTACCGGCACGGCTGTTGGCCGCGATCTGTTCGACTGTCCCGGTGCTGACGGTGGTCAGTTCAACCTGAACGGGGTCCGGGCGGTTGAGCAGGTAGAAGGCGGTGGCGATCAGGCCCAGTGTGAACAGGCCCCAGAACAGCTTTTTCATCCGGTATGCTCCTTGCGGTACGGATGCAGTATAGGCAAGGGCGCCGGGGCCGGGCTTGATCGGGCTCAACCCCTTGGGCGCATGTCCGTACGGTGCAGTTCAATTCCGCGGTCGCGACAGCGGGCGTAGTTGTCCCGTGTGGCGGCCAGGACTTCGGGTGTTTGCACCACGATTTCGACAATGCGTTCAAAGTCGAATGCGGCCTCGGGCAGCTTGGCCGAGAGGTTGACGAACACCTGACGATGCTCGGGCAGCTGGTCGCCCCAGCCGATCTCGATGGGGGAGTCGGGCTCCCCGCCGAGTAGCACGTGGGGCACGAAGCTGTCCGGGCGGGCGGTCCAGAGCTGCTGGTCCAGCCGCCGGGCGTCGCTTTCATGTTCGGTGCTGATGAACACCCTGAGGCCGAGCCCCAGGATTTTGTCACACAGCCGGCACAGGAAAGCGGCCCGGCTGTCCGGGTCGCTGTCCGGCAGGATGTAGTAATCGGCGCGGGACAAGGGGGATCAGTCCTCGTCCTGTGCCTGTTCAGCCAGATCCAGAAGGTACTGGCTCAACATGGGTACACAGCGGCCGGTGGCGCCTTTTTCCTTGCCGTTGCTGTTCCAGGCCACGCCGGCGATATCCAGGTGTGCCCAGCGGTACTCTTCGGTAAAGCGGGACAGGAAGCAGGCTGCGGTGATGGTGCCGGCTGAACGGCCACCGATGTTGGCCATGTCGGCAAAGTTGGAGTCCAGCAGTTCCTGGAACTCGTCCCAGAGGGGCAGCGGCCAGCCGCGGTCAGCCGCGTAATCGCCGGAGTCCAGCAGGGCGCCGGCCAGCTCTTCGTCGTTGGACAGGATGCCGGTGGCGTGATGGCCCAGTGCGATAATGCAGGCACCGGTCAGGGTGGCGATATCCACCACGGTTTCCGGCTCGTACCGGCCCGCATAGGTGAGTGCGTCGCAGAGCACTAGTCGGCCTTCAGCATCGGTGTTGAGAATCTCGACCGTCTTGCCGGCCATGGTGGTGACGATGTCGCCCGGCTTGGTGGCCTGGCTGCCCGGCATGTTTTCGGCTGCGGCCACAATGCCCACCACGTTGATCGGGAGCTGCATTTCGGCCACGGCTTCCATGGCACCGAATACGCTGGCGGCACCGCACATGTCGAACTTCATTTCGTCCATGGCCGCACCGGGCTTGAGGCTGATGCCACCGGTGTCGAAAGTGATGCCCTTGCCGACCAGCACGTGCGGTTTCTCGTCGGATTCGCCGCCGTTGTATTCCATCACGATCAGGCGAGACGGCTGGGCACTGCCGCGGCCAACGGCCAGCAGGCTGTGCATGCCCAGTTCGGCCATTTCGTCTTCATCGAGGATGCGGGTGTGAATGTCGTCAAACTCTTCGGACAGGGCTTCGGCACGCTCGGCCAGATAGACCGGGGTGCAGATGTTGCCGGGCAGGTTGCCCAGTTCACGGGCGGTGCTCACGCCGTTGGCGATGGCGACACCGTCCAGCAGTGCGCCTTCACCCAGTTCGGTGTCCTCTTCGGACAGCAGGATCTGCACGTTTTCCAGCTTGGCCGGATCGGCTTTCTTGCTCTTGGTTTCGTCGTACTGATAAAAGTCGGCCGATACCCACTCCACCAGCTGGCGGGTGGCACGGTAAACATCATCACGGTAGCTGGCACAGCCATCCAGTGCGAACGCTGCCGAGGTGATGCCGGACTGTTTCAGGGTCGCGGTGATCGCCTTGACCAGCTTGCGGTAGTGGCGGTCCTTGCGTTCCTTTTCGGTGCCCAGACCCACCAGCAGGACGCGGCGTGCCTTGATGCCGGGCACCTTGAACAGCAGCAGTGTCTGGCCCGCTTTGCCGGCAATATCGCCGTTTTCAACCAGTTCGGTCAGGTAGCCGCCGGATGCCTTGTCCACGGTTGCGGCAGAAGGACAGAGGGCGCCCTCTGCTTCCAGGGCAACGATAAGGCATTCGGTTTCCAGTGATTCAACACTGCCGTTGATGATCTCAAAATCCATGACGACTCCGTACAAGACATTGCAGACTGATTGCGCGATAATGCGCCCACTCATACGCATGGCTGCCCGCTGAAAACGGCAGCGGTGGTGGTAGGCGCGTCCCATCACATGTGTACCGCGCACTATAAACCATTTCTCCGATTGGAAACCATGGCGGCGAAAGGGAATCTGTTTTGATCATCTTCCGATATCTGGCACGTGAGGTGCTGATCACCACCACGGCGGTTACTGCCGTGCTGTTGCTGATTATCAGCAGTGCCCGCCTGATCAAGTATCTGGCCGAGGCAGCCACCGGCCGTCTCGATGCCGACTTTGTTTTCTGGGTCATGCTCTGGCGTATGCCCGGCTTCCTTGAGCTGCTGCTGCCCCTGGGGCTGTTTCTGGGCATTCTGCTGGCCTTCGGGCGGCTCTATCTGGACAGTGAAATGGTGGTGTTCCGGGCCTGTGGGATCAGCCAGAAACGGCTGGTGCTGCACGCATTGGGGCCGGCAACGCTGATTGCGGGGCTGGTGGCCCTGCTGTCACTCTGGCTGGCACCGGCCGGTGCCGCCAAGACCGAGGCCATCTTCAGTATTCAGGAATCGCGCAGCGAACTGGAAATGCTGACGCCGGGCCGCTTTCTGTCCCAGACCGGCGGGCGTCAGGTGACCTACGCGGAATCCTACGATGCCGAGTCCGACCAGCTGGAAGAGGTCTTCATTGCCCAGAGGGACGAGAACGGCCAGCCGGTGGTGTTGATGGCCGAGCGCGCCGAACGGCAGTTGTTGCCCGAGTTCGAGGGGCGTTTCCTGGTGCTGGAAAACGGCTATCGCTATGACGGTGAGCCCGGCCGGCATGCCTACAGTCGTACCGAATATGAGCGTTACGGGATCAAACTGCCCGAGGCGCGTCTGGCCACTGAAATTACCGAGCTGGACGCCATGCCGACCTCCGTGTTGATGCAGAGCGAGAATCTGGCGCAGCAGGCGCGTTTCCACTGGCGCCTGTCACTGCCGGTGCTGGCGTTTATCGTCACCATGATCGCTGTTCCCATGAGCCGAACCAATCCGCGTCAGGGACGCTTTGCCAAGCTGATTCCGTCGATCATTGTGTATCTGTTGTACCTGTCTTTACTGACCAGTACCCGTTCAGCGGTGGAAGACGGTGACCAGCCGATCTGGGTGTTGTGGCTGGTGCATGCTGCCTTCCTGGCCTTTGCAGCCAACCTGATTCTGGCCGAGCGTTTCTGGGAGCGCCTGTGGAACCGTCTGCCCGGCATGCCGAAACTGCGCGGGAGGGCCGGTTGATGTTGATGCTTGAACGTTACATCGGGCGCCATGTGTTGGGCGCCATTATGGCGGTGCTGCTGGTGGTCGTGGGGCTGGATCTGATCTCGGCCCTGCTGGAGCAGCTGGATGATGTGGATGACACCTACAGCCTGGGTGAAGCACTGCAGTACCTGGCGCTGACGGCACCGCGTCGTCTGTATGAATTCATCCCCCTGAGTTCGCTGGTGGGGTGCCTGATCGGGCTTGGGCTGCTGGCTACACACAGCGAATTGACCGTCATGCGTGCGGCGGGTTTTTCCACCGGTCGCATCCTGCTGGCCGTGATGAAGCCGGTTCTGTTGCTGGCGGCGCTGGCACTGGTGCTGGGACAGTTCATTGCGCCCCATACGGAGCAGAAAGCGCAGAGCTTCAGGGCACTGGCGCAGTCCGGTGGGGGGGCTCTGAGTTCAAAATATGGTATCTGGCATCGGGAAGGCCCTCTGTTTATCCACATCAACGCGGTTGAGCCCGGCGGTGTTATCCACGGGGTGACGCGCTATCGCTTTGCGGAGGACAACCAGCTTGAGTGGTCCAGTTTTGCCGTGAAAGGGCGCTATGACGATGAGCAGTGGGCACTGGAACAGGTTCAGACCACTCGCTTTACCGATCTGGGGACTGAGGTTGAGACGCACGAACAGGAGCGCTGGAGCAGCGGCCTGACACCGGACCTTCTGTCCGTCATCGTCGTGGATCCGGTGGATCTGTCGATCAGCGGACTCTGGTCCTACTCGGCGTATCTGGAAGAGCAGGGCGTCAAGGCGGACAGCTACCTGCTGGCGTTCTGGGGCAAGCTGCTGCAGCCGCTGGCGATTCTGGCGCTGGTGCTGATCGGCGTGTCCTTTATCTTCGGGCCACTGCGCAGCGTCACCATCGGCCAGCGTATCATTGCAGGCGTGGTGCTGGGGCTGGTGTTCAAGTTCGCGCAGGACCTGCTGGGACCGGCCAGTACCGTTTTCGGCTTCCCGCCGCTGGTGGCGGTCGCCGTGCCAATTGCGATCTGCGCCGGCACCGGGGCCTGGCTGTTGCGTCGGGCCGGCTGACCGGCTCAGCCCTTCGCTTTATCCTTCTTTTTCTTCTCCGGTTTGGGCAGCTGCACCATGCAGGTGCCCGACCAGCGGTCGTGCAGACACAGGCGCTCGTCCGTGACCAGCATCCACAGGAAACCGATCCCGAACAGGCCCAGTGAGGGGATGGCCAGCAGGAAACGAACCAGTGCCTGGCTCCAGCTCATACGGCCGCCGGCCAGGGTTTGCACCCGCAGGCGCCAGGCCAGCATGCCCAGCGTTTGGCCGTTACGGGTCCAGAAGAAGCCGAAGAACAGGAAGGTGGCGCAGAACAGGGCGGAGTTGAACAGGGCCACGGCGCTGGCCGGGCTGGTTTCAATGCTGATCGCCTCGCCATCGTTCAGAGCAACACTGATTGCACCTATCACCATCCAGAGTGCCACGATCAGCAGGCTGTCGTAGATCATCGCCATCAGGCGCTTGATGAAAGAGGCGGGCGCGGTTTGGGAGAACTCCTGTTTGAACGGGCGGTGCATACAGTCGATTCCTGATTCATGCAGTGAATAATGGAACCGGATTGTAGCACCCCAGCCGGGGCCGGGCTAAGCCCGGCGTGGCAGGGATCAGGTACGGGGGAGGCGGAACAGCGGGCGAAACCAGGTGCCGACAAAGCTGCCCGCAAAGGCTGCCACCAGCCACAGCCAGCCGTGCAGGCTGCCGGACGCGATGCCGCCGAAAAAGGCACCAATGTTGCAGCCAAATGCGATGGTGGCGCCGTAGCCGAGCATCAGGCCGCCAAGAATGGCCGCGACCCACTGCATCAGCGGCATTTTCCAGCTCAGGGAAAAGCGACCGGCCAGGGTTGCAGCCACCAGCGCACCCAGAATGACGCCGATGTTCATCAGGCTGGCACTGTCATCCAGTACACCACCCATCAGGGCCGTATCACGCCCGGGCATCAGCCAGTAGCCCCAGAAGTCCACATCCAGCCCCAGGTTCATGGCTTCTGCCGCCTTGGCGCCCCACAGCGGGTACGCCAGCGCGACCGCCCAGGGACGACCGATCATGGCCAGAGTGGCAAAATTCAGAACGGCCAGTGCCACGGCACCCCAGATAAAGGGCCAGGGGCCGCTCAGCAGTCGGCGAGACAGCGGTTGATCGGCGCCGGCATCATCCGCTTCCACTGCGCCGTGGCGGCGTTTCTCAATCGCACGGGTCAGCAGTGCGATGGCGGCAAAGACCGCCAGGTTGAGTGCAATGGCGGGGGCCAGTCCCAACAGTTCGATCAGGTCGACCGGGGCCAGCGAGGGCTGGGTGGTCCACCACTCATAATCATGGGTGGCCCAGAGCGCACCGGCTGCAAAGCCGATCATGCTGGGAATGGCTCGCAGCTGGCCGCCGCCGGCGTGGTACAGGTTCCCCGACGCACAGCCATTGGCAATCTGCATGCCGATACCGAAAATAAAGGCACCGAAGACAACCGAAACACTCAGTGGTCGGACGAAGCCAAACACCTGCTGGCCAAAGAGTTCGCCTGCCGCGAGGGCCGGGAAGAACAGGCAGACGGCAACGGCGAGCATCAACATCTGTGCCCGGATGGCACGCCCGCGACCGGTGGTGACGAATGTGCGCCAGGCGGTCGTGAAGCCGAAAGAGGCGTGATAGAGCGCCACGCCGAGGGCCGCGCCCAGCAACATGACCAGACCCGAATGCTGTCCCTGATTCTGGGCAAGATACGTGAACAGTCCCGTCAGTGCGGCAATCGAAGCCGCCAGCGCCACCGGTTGGCGCAGCAGAGGGGAGGCGTTTGTAGCCGTGAGAGTAGGTGCGGACATAGGCATCAAGGCGATTGTTTAACTGGTTAAAGGATGCGCATTTTAACCTCTGCTAATATGCGCATCCAAGAATATAATCGAACCAGTTATTCGATACGGTTATAACCGTTGGGCCTGTCCGCGAGCGGAATTACTGCTGGAAGGGCGTAACGTATTCCTGTTTGTATTTGTCCGCCAGGGCTTCGGCCTGTTTCAGCTCTTCACCGTCGAGCTTCAGCTTCAGGCGGGTTTCGATGGTCGCGGCAGTGCTGTTGCCCAGTACGGCAGCGTTATGCATCCAGGCGTAGGCAGCGATGTCATTGTCAACGCTGTTGTCCTGACCATGGTTGTTTGAATACAGGGTGCCGAGGAAGAACATGGCTTCCATGTGTCCCTGCTCGGCCGCCTTGCGGTACCACTCTTCGGCCAGGGTGTAGTTCTGTTCTACGCCGGTGCCGAAGTTAAAGCAGCGGCCCAGATTGTGCCAGGCGGCGACCACATTCTGCTCGGCGGCCTTGCGGTACCACTCAATGGCCTTGTCACTGCTGCGCTCGACGCCATAACCGAATTCATACATTTCGCCGATGCGGTTCTGAGCGTCACCGTCGCCGTTGTTGGCCAGCGGCAGCAAACGGTCAAATTCGACCTTGTAGGCTCGGTTCTTGAGGGCGCGCAGGCTGTTCACGCTTTCCAGATGCCCCTGGCGTGCACCCTGCTCATACAGACGCTGGGCACGCTCGGTGTCTTTCTCGACACCCCAGCCGTTTTCGTACAGATTGCCAAGCAGGTTCATGGCGGCGGGATCCCGGGATTTAACCAGCGGTTCCAGTTCACTCTGGGCCTTGCCGTAATCACCGGCGTCGATAGCACGCTGTGCTGCGTCAATGCTGGCAGCAAAAAGGGAGGTGGTGTGCAGAGAGAACAGCAGCCCGGCCGCTGCGAATAGTGCGGATTTGTTCATTGAAGCCATGCCTTCATCATCATACTTGATGCATTCAGGAAGTCGTCGAGACGGCTTCCGCCGAAAAGTGTTTCAAAAAAACTACAGCAAGAACGGTTGTTGTATCGCCCCGGGGTGACGATAATGATGTTAACCCCCGCCACTCAGGGCTTGCCTGTATTATTAAGGTGGTTCTAATGTACAATTGTACATGAAAAGGTGTGTTCCACGCACCTGAACCTGCCCCTCGATCAGACCTTTTTATACGACCTGGAAACCCAACATGCTGAAAAAAATGACTATTCGAAGCAAGCTGATTATCGGCTCGGTAGTGCCGATTCTGGGCCTGCTGCTTGTTGTTGTCACCTCATTGCTTGAGCTTGAGCGGGCTAACAGTGGTATCGATGAACTCTATCAGGAGCGGATTGTACCGCTTGAGATGTTGAAAAATGTTGCGGACAACTATGCCGTCAACGTGATCGATACCGTGAACAAGGTCGACAAGAGTCTGATTCCGGCAGAGCAGGCGCTCAAGCAGGTCACGGAAGCCAGAGATGCCATTCAGTCCAACTGGGAAGCCTACCTTGAACTGCAGGCATCCGGGGAAGAGCTTCGACTGATCAACGAAGCCAAGGAGCTGATGGCGGTGGCAGATGCATCTATCAGTGCCGTTATCGAGCGCTTGAGCGAAATGAGCGGCCTCACCTACGGTGAAATGTACGGCTTCAATGGCGACCTTTATAAAACCGTTGATCCTATCAGTGACAAGGTGGCCGAGCTGGTCAATCTGCAGTTGCACGAAGCCGACATGACACGTCAGGAGCTGCGCAGCAACTATGAGCGACAGCTGGTGTTTCAGATCGCACTCGCCGGTGCCATTGTGGTGGCTCTGGTGCTGCTGAGCGTGCTGATCTATCGCTCCATTCGTGGTCCGCTGGATCATCTGCAGGGGGTTATGGATCAGGTTGCAACCCAGTCTGACTTGCGCCTGCGCGCCAACGTGGAAGGCAAGAACGAGCTGGGCCATATCGCGGACAGCTTTAACAGCATGCTGCAGCAGATGCAGACACTGGTGGGCGAGATTTCAGGTGCGACGACTCAGCTGGCCTCGGCGGCCGAGGAGATGAGCAGTGTCAGCAGCCACTCCAGCCAGGTGATCAACCGCCAGCGTGCGGAAGTGGAGCAGGTGGCAGCCGCGATGAACGAGATGGTCGCGACCGTCCGTGAAGTGGCCGGCAGTGCCGAGAATGCTGACGTGGAAGCCAAGAATACGCTGGAGGCTTCGGATAACGGCAACCGTGTGGTCAACAGTGCTGTCGCGGCGACTTCGGAACTGGTAAGCCAGGTGGCCCGTGTGGCCCAGGAACTGGCGGTTGTAGAAAAAGACAGCGAATCCATTGGCTCGGTGATTGATGTCATCAACGCGATTGCTGAACAAACCAACCTGCTGGCCCTGAACGCGGCGATTGAAGCGGCACGTGCCGGTGAGCAGGGGCGTGGCTTTGCGGTTGTTGCCGATGAAGTGCGCTCTCTGGCCCAGCGGACGCAGGAGTCCACGGCCGAAATTCAGCAGGTAATTGGTCGCCTGCAGCGTGGTACATCCACCGCTGCCACTGCCATGCAGGATAGTCAGGAGCAGGCGGAGCAGACCGGAAGCCGCGCTGAAGAGGCGGGAGAAGCGCTGCACCTGATCGCGGAGGCGGTCAAACGTATTACCGACCTGAATGCTCAGATCGCCAGTGCCTCTGAAGAGCAGAGCAGTGTTGCAGAAGAGATCAACCGTTCACTGGTGGCGATCAACGACGGGGCGCAGGAATCGGCGTCCGGCGCATCGCAGACGGAGTCTGCCAGTCAGGAGCTTTCACGTCTGGCAGCAAGCCTGCAGGATATGGCGGGACGGTTCCGGGTGTAACCCCGGAACCGTCTGCGGCTCAGTCCTTGCGGTTAGGGCTGAGCAGTTCGATCAGGTAGCCGTCCGGGTCTTTCACAAATGCCAGGATGGTGCCTGATGTGCTGTTCTTCATTGGGCCGGCTTCACGTACGACTTCTCCACCGCGGGCCTTGATATCTTCACAGGCCTGATACACATCATCGACTTCGATGGCGATATGGCCATAGCCGTTGCCCAGATCGTAGCCGCTGGTATCCCAGTTATGGGTCAGCTCCAGCACGGTGTTTTCGCTCTCGTCACCATAGCCCACAAAGGCAAGCGTGAATTTGCCTTCGGGGTAATCCTTGCGCCGCAACAGACGCATACCCAGCACTTCAGTGTAAAACGCCAGCGACTTTTCCAAGTCGGAAACACGGTACATGGTATGTAACATGCGCATGATCAAAACCTCCTGTGGGTATTCGGCCTGTCTAATGCTTTAGTTTAACGAAATCTGCTTGCGGCTTTTAGCCTACAATGGTTAATTGAGAGTATTGAACAACAATAGCCAAGGGGGGCTGACAATGTTCCAGGACATGACCAAACAGATGACAGAATCGATGGCACCATTTCGTGAACTGGTGAATATCCAGACCAAGATGCTCGAGGAACTGACGCGTCAGCAGATGGAGTGCACCAAGGCCTGCATCGAGGCCACCATGCAACAAACCAGCGAGTTGCAGAAGTGCAAAAGCCCCAATGACATGCTTGAACTTCAGCAAGCCTACGCCAAGGAACTGGAACAGACCCTGCGCGCCGCCAATGAGCAGAACCTGAAGGCGTTGACCGCCGCTCAGCAGGCCATGCAGCAGCTGGCACAGGATTCGGTTGAGGCAGTGACCGGCAAAAAGTAAAGTAGCCTCTCGCTTGGATACAGACACTAAGCAGCCCATTGGGCTGCTTTTTATTTGCACGAAGAGGAAAACGCATGCCGGGTCAGATCGGTCTCTTTTACGCCAGTACTACTGGAAACACTGAAGAGGTTGCACAGCAGATAGCGGCCATGGCCCCGGACCGAGTCCGTTTGCATGATATCGCCGCCGAGGGCGTTGCGCGTATGCAGGACTACGACACCCTGATTCTGGGCATTCCGACCTGGGACTTTGGTGAGCTGCAGGAAGACTGGGACGAGCACTGGCAGGCGTTCAGCCAGATCGATTTTCAAGCCAGGAGGGTTGCTCTGTTTGGTTTGGGTGACCAGCTCGGTTATGGCGAGTGGTTCCTGGATGCCATGGGGGCATTGCACGATCAGGTCGTGTCCGCCGGCGGAGAAGTGGTCGTGCCCTGGTCAACCGATGGCTATGATTTTGACGCCTCCAAGGCGTTGACGCCTGACGGGCAGCACTTTGTCGGACTGGCGCTGGACGAGGACGGGCAGCGCAGCGAGACGGAGGCTCGCCTGCAGCAGTGGTGGCCTCAGGTACTGGCCGCATTCGACAGCTGAGCCCGGCGTCGGCACAGCACATACCAGCACAGGCTTGACGCCTGGATACAGGAGCCCACCGCCAGTGCCGTGCGGTAGGCTTCGGTGGGGTAACGCCCGTCATCGCCAGCCCCCCAGAGCTCGATGATGGCCCCCATGCCCCACTGCATGACAAAGGCCCCCAGAAAAATGCCCAGATTCAGCGTGGTGGTCACCCGGCCACTGATCGCCTTGGGAAATGCCTGCCCCAGCCCTGCAAACATCAGGGTCCCGGAGGTACCGAAGAAGCCGAACAGGGCCCAGGCCACCACAGGCGCCTCTTCGGGCTGGTACTGAATCCAGATCAGTGCCGCCAGAAAAACGGCCATGCCGGCAAAGCTGACCTCTGTGGTTTTCATTCCCAGCCGTTGCAACCGGCTTGCCAGAGTGCCCAGTGTCAGAAAGCCGGCCACCATGCTGGCTGCGGAGATCATCAGCATGTCTGCCGCCGCACTGGCGGAAAGTCCGCTCACATGCCGCAGCCATTCGCCGGCCCACAGCGACTGGGTGGCAATGAACAGCGACTGAGACACCATGCTGGCCGGAGCCAGCTGATAGAAAGCGGGTGTCCTCAATACCTGCCCCACCTGGCGCAAATCCTCCTTCAGGCTCTGATGTCCCCCTGGACTCTCTGTGCAGGGGATCAGCACACGGGTCAGCAGTGCAACGGCCAGGCAGAGCAGTGCCAGCCCGATAAACAGTGTCCGCCAGTCGGTCCAGGCCAGCGCCCACTCGACAGGCAGGGTCGCGCTCAGGGCACCCAGACCGCCAAATGTGAGTTGCAGGCCGTTAATCATCGGAAGCTGCTCGGCCTTGAGCCAGCTGGTGTAGGCCTTGAACGCCGCCATCAAACAGGCAGACACCCCGATGCCGATCAGCCCCCGCCCCAGCCAGAGTGTCAGTGCTGATTCGGCCACTGCAAACAGCAGGCTGCCGGCGGCGGCAATGCACAGCAGTACCGAAGCGATGGTGCGGGTCTGGTAGCGGTCCAGCAGAATACCCAGCGGGATCTGGCAGGCCGCAAAGGTGAGAAAGTACGCACTTGAGATGAACCCCAGCGTGGAGGCGTCCAGATGCAGGCTGTCCATAATGGCGGGGGCCACCACTGCATTGATAACGCGAAACACGTAGGACAGCCAGTAGCCGAGCGCGAATGGAAGCATCAGTCGTAACAAAAGGGGCATGGAACTAATCATCGGGCCTGCTGCCTCAAGGCTGGGTTGAGCCGGCATTATACTGATTCAGGTTGTGTTTGCGGGCCAACTGCGTGCATCATTGAATTGCTCGATTAGTTATGTCTAATATTGAGTCCTGACTCAGACAATCAAAAGGGAACTGTTATGAACAAGATTGCTGCAATGGGATTGGCTGGCGTACTGGCTGTGGCAAGCACCGCTGCCATGGCGACCAAGCCGGAAGACGCAATTGACTACCGCCAGGGCGTGTTCAGCGCCATTAAATGGCACTTTGGCACCATGGGGGCGATGGTCAAAGGCAAGATGGATTACGATGCCGAAGACTTCGCGCGCCGTGCCGAAATCGTGGCTCAGCTGAGTCAGCTGCCGAAAGAAGGTTTCATCGAAGGCTCCTACAGCGGTGATACAGATGCGCTGCCCGCCATCGAAGAGAACTGGGACAAGTTTGAAGGCGGCATGAACATGCTGGCCGAGAATACCGCCAAGCTGGCTGAAGTTGCTGCCAGTGGTGATATGGATCAGATTCGCCCGGCCTTTGGTGAAGTCGGCAAAACCTGCAAGGGCTGCCACGACAACTTCAAGGACTGATCAGGGCTTCAGTTCACAGTCGGATCCATAAACGAAAAGGGCGCATTGAGCGCCCTTTTTCATGTCAGCTACAGCAGGTTCACCAGTGCCCAAATCAGCGCTGCTGAGCCCAGTGCCAGCAACAGACCCCGCACCCAGGGCGTAGGGCCCGCACCGGTAGTACCTTCGGGCAGCGGCTTGCGGCCGTGCAGCATCGCCTGTATGAGCTTTTCACCGCGCAGACGCTGGTGCCAGATCACGCCCAGCAGGTGAAGCCCGATGGCGATCAGCAGACCATCGAAAATCAGCTTGTGCCAGCGCGTGATTTCCACACTCAGGTCATAACTCACCAGGTGGACCAGCGGCCCTTCGGTGAAAATTTCATCATTGGCAAAAAGACCTGTACCGGCCTGAGCGGCGCTCAACAGCAGCAGTACCAGTACCATCCAGCCACCCAGAGGGTTGTGTCCGGCATGCTGATGCTCTTCACGACGCAGCATCTTCATGCCATAGCCAAGCGTCTGTTTGGGGCCGCGGATGAATTCTTTGAAACGGGCATAGTGAGTGCCCACAAGCCCCCAGCCAAGCCGAAACAGAATCAGTCCAAGAACGGTATAGCCGGCACGCATGTGCCAGGTCATCCAGTTGCCGCCCTGTTCGCCACTCCACCAGGCAAACAGGATGCTCGCTGCCAGCAGCCAGTGGAACAGGCGCACAAACAGGTCCCAGACGGGGGTTGGCAGGGTTGTGTCAGGTTGATGTGTCATGATCAATGTCCATTTAACCAGAGGTGACAGAGAATGCTGGCGCTGTAACCCAGCAAAATGGCCCAGCTCCATCTGAGATGGCTGAAGAAGGTATAGGTTCCCCGCGCCTGCCCCATGAGCGCAACGCCGGCAGCGGAGCCGATCGACAGCAGGGAGCCGCCCGTGCCGACCGTGAGGGTCGCCAGCAGCCACTGGGGCAGCGTCATGCCGGGGTCCATGCCCAGTACGGCGACCATGATCGGAATGTTGTCCACCAGTGCCGACATCAGGCCGATCAGGCTGTTGGCCAGCGTCACCCCGAGGCTGCCGTACAGGAGCGTGGACAGGTTGCTCAGGTAGCCGAGTGTGGCAAGCCCGCCGACACAGAGCACAACACCGTAGAAAAACATCAGGGTGTCCCAGGACTCACGCTCTACGACCTTGAAAATGTCAAAGCGGCGGATGACACCGGTATGGTCGCCCCGCAGCATGCTCTGTGTGCTGCTGTTGTCCGCATGGTGGTGAGTGATATGCCCCTGTTCGCGGTAAATCGGGTCGTGCTGGCTCAGGAAGTAGCCGTACATCTTCAGTGCGCCCAGACCGGTCATCATGCCCAGTACCGGCGGCAGATGAAGCAGGCTGTGAACCAGAACCGACAGGGCAATGGTTGCGATAAACATCAGCATGATGGTGACACCGCCCTTTTTCATGCGCTGATGGCGGCGCTCGCCACCGGGCTGAGAGGGCTCAACGACGGTCGACATGATAAGTGCGGGCACCAGCCAGTTGACCAAAGAGGGCAACAGAAGCAGGCCGAATTCGGGGAAGGCGACCTTTTCCTGTTGCCATACCATCAGCGTTGTAATATCACCGAAAGGGCTGAAAGCGCCGCCTGCATTGGCGGCCACCACCACGTTGACACAGCCGACGGAGATAAAGCGGTAGTGGTGGTTGCCTACCGCCAGCACCACGGCCCCCATCAACAGCGCGGTTGAGAGGTTATCGGCGATGGGGGACAGTATGAAGGTAAGTAGTCCGGTGACCCAGTAGATCTGGCGCAGGGAGAATTCGCGCGTGACCAGCCAGGTTCGCAGCGCAGCAAATACGCGCCGCTCCTCCAGCATGTTCACGTAGGTCATGGCCGCGATTAGAAACAGGAAAAGCTCGGCGTAGTCGAGGATGTAGCGCTGGAGTTCTATCCCCGCCGTATGCATGTCGCCCTGTTGTCGATAGGCCAGGGCCACCAGAATCCAGACCAGCCCGGCGGCCACAATCACGGGTTTGGACTTGCGCAGCTCCAGGCGCTCTTCCAGCACCACGCAGATGTAGCCCAGTACGAAAATCATCAGGGCCAGATACGCGTAGACGTTTTGGGTCAGGTCCAGGATCCGGGTGGCTGTCTCTGCCGCCACGACCGGAGATGCCACCAGTCCCGTCGGGAGGGCGGCCAGCCATCGTCTTCCACGCATCCTTTTCATAAGCAACTCCTGATTTATTGCCGCATTCTACCCGCTGAGAATGGCAAGTCGAACCGCAGACAGTCGGCACAGTCATTCAAACACTGCGCCTGATCAGTTAAGATACTCCTCTTTTTCCTAGCCAACGAGTGTCCAAGTACCACGATGGAAATCAACCCGATTCTCAACAGTCTGAAAGAGTTCAGCGAGCGTACCCTGGCGCTGCGCACCTACCTTGATTACGACGGCAAGCGTGAGCGCCTGGAAGAGGTGGAACGCGAGCTTGAAGATCCCAATGTCTGGAACGATCCGGACAATGCCCAGCAGTTGGGCAAGGAGCGCGCCGGGCTTGAGAACGTGGTTAAAACCATCGACGAGCTGGAGACCGGTATCAGCGATGCCGGCGACCTGCTGGAGATGGCCGTCGAAGAGAACGACGAAGACACCGTGGCTGAGGTTGAGGCCGATGTTGAGCGGCTGAAAAAGATGCTGGAGCAGCTGGAATTCCGTCGCATGTTCTGCGGCGAAGCGGATGAGAACAACGCATACCTGGATATTCAGGCGGGTTCGGGCGGTACCGAAGCTCAGGACTGGGCCAATATGCTGCTGCGAATGTACCTGCGCTGGGGTGAAAGCAAGGGCTTCAAGACCGAGCTGATCGAGGTATCCGACGGTGAAGTTGCCGGTATCAAGTCGGCCACCATCCGCTTTGAAGGCGAGTATGCCTTTGGCTGGCTGCGGACTGAAACCGGTGTGCACCGTCTGGTGCGTAAATCACCGTTCGACTCCGGTGGCCGTCGCCACACCTCGTTCTCGTCCGTATTCGTCTCCCCCGAAATCGACGATAACGTGGATATCGAAATCAACCCGGCCGACCTGCGCGTGGACGTGTATCGCGCTTCCGGCGCTGGTGGTCAGCACGTAAACCGAACCGAATCGGCGGTCCGTATCACGCACGAGCCTTCCGGTATCGTGGTACAGAGCCAGTCGGCACGCTCCCAGCACCAGAACCGTGACACCTGTATGAAGCAGCTGCGTGCAAAGCTCTACGAGATGGAGATGATGAAGCGCCGCGAAGCCGCACAGGAGCTGGAAGACTCCAAGGCCGATATCGGCTGGGGCAGCCAGATCCGCTCCTACGTGCTGGACGATCAGCGCATCAAGGATCTGCGCACCAACGTGCAAACCTCCAACTGTGATCGCGTACTGGACGGTGATCTGGACCAGTTTATTGAAGCCAGCCTCAAGGCCGGCCTGTAAGTTTTCGTTTTAAGGTAACGCCCGATGTCAGACAACAGTGTGCAGCAAGATGAAAACCGCCTGATCGCCGAGCGCCGCGAAAAACTCGCTGCGCTGCGCGAGGAAGGCAATGCTTTCCCGAACACCTTCCGCCGTGACAGCTATGCCGAAGACCTGCAGCAGGCGCATGGCGACAAGAGCAAGGAAGAGCTGGCAGAAGCTGGCATTCGCGTGTCCGTGGCCGGACGCGTCATGCTCAACCGTGGCGCCTTTATGGTCCTGCAGGACATGAGCGGCCGCATCCAGCTCTACGTCAACAAGCCGGCGCGTCCGTTTGCCAAGTCACTGGACCTGGGCGACATCATTGGCGTCAGCGGCCAGCTGCACAAGTCCGGCAAGGGCGACCTGTACGTTGACATGGAAGAGTTTGAACTGCTGACCAAGAGCCTGCGTCCGCTGCCGGACAAGTTCAAGGGCCTGCAGGACATGGAGATGCGCTACCGTCAGCGTTATGTGGACCTGATCATGAATGATCAGTCGCGCAAGGTGTTCGAGATGCGCTCGAAGATCGTGGCCGGTATCCGCAAGTACCTGATCGATCGCCGCTTCATCGAAGCCGAAACCCCGATGTTGCACCCGATTCCCGGTGGTGCGACCGCACGTCCGTTCATTACCCATCACAACGCGCTTGATCTGGACATGTACCTGCGTATCGCGCCGGAGCTGTACCTGAAGCGTCTGGTCGTGGGCGGCTTTGAGCGGGTGTTCGAGATCAACCGCAACTTCCGTAATGAAGGGCTTTCGACCCGTCATAACCCGGAATTCACCATGATTGAGTTCTATCAGGCCTATGCGGATTACAACGACCTGATGGACCTGACCGAAGACATGCTGCGCACCGTTGCCAAGGATGTGCTGGGGACAACCCTTGTCACCAACACCGTGCGTAACGAAGAAGGCGAAGTGCTGGAAACCTTCGAGTACGACATGGGCAAGCCGTTCACCCGCATGAGCGTATTCGACTCCATCCTGCACTTTAACCCGGATATCACCGCCGAAGCGCTGGCAGACGAAACCGCTGCACGCCAGATCGCCGAACGCATGGATATCGACGTGAAAGACGGCTGGGGTCTGGGCAAGGTACAGATCGAAATCTTCGAGAAAACCGTCGAGCACCGTCTGCAGCAGCCGACCTTCATCACCGAGTATCCGACTGAAGTCAGCCCGCTGGCCCGTCGCAGCGATCACAACCCGCATGTGACCGATCGCTTTGAATTCTTCGTGGGCGGCCGTGAGCTGGCCAACGGCTTCTCGGAGTTGAACGACGCTGAAGATCAGGCCGAGCGCTTCCGCAAGCAGGTGGAAGAGAAAGACGCCGGTGATGACGAAGCGATGCACTTTGATGAAGACTACGTACAGGCACTGGAATACGGCCTGCCGCCGACCGCGGGTGAAGGTATCGGCATTGATCGTCTGGTGATGCTGTTTACCGATTCACCGTCGATTCGTGATGTGCTGCTGTTCCCGGCCATGCGTCCGCGTGGCTGATCGCTGACCGCGACTATTGCGTTATCCACAGGGCCACTTCGAGTGGCCCTGTTTGTTTACGGAGAGTATCTATGGCTCTTGACAAGGCACCGAGCTGGCAGCCCTGGCTGCAGCCGGAGTTCGATCAGCCCTACATGCAGGCGCTGAAACAGTTTCTGCAGGCTGAGAAGGCTGCGCACAAGGTGATCTATCCACACTCCTCCAACTGGTTCCATGCGCTGGAGGCGACGCCGCTGGATCAGGTCAAGGTAGTGGTGATCGGTCAGGATCCCTATCATCAGCCCGGTCAGGCACATGGGCTCTGCTTCTCTGTGAAGCCCGGTGTCAAAACGCCGCCCTCGCTGGTGAATATTTACAAGGAGTTACAGAGCGATCTGGGGATCGCACCAGCCGATCATGGTTATCTGGAAAGCTGGGCTTGGCAGGGGGTGTTGTTGCTCAACGCAGTGCTGACCGTGGAGCAGAGTAATGCCAATGCCCATCAGGGCAAGGGCTGGGAGCGCTTCACGGACCGTGTGATCGAGCTGGTGAATGAGCAGTGTGAGCATGTGGTGTTCATGCTCTGGGGTAGTTATGCACAGAAAAAGGGTGCCAGCATCGATACGCACAAGCACCTCGTCCTGAAAGCCCCGCACCCCTCGCCGTTGTCGGCTCACCGCGGATTCTTTGGCTGTGGCCATTTTTCAAAGGCGAACCAGTGGCTCGAACAGCAGGGCATGCAGCCTGTGCAGTGGGAGTTGCCGCCGCTATCGGCTCTTCAGTCCTGAGGGCTGGGGCTGCGTTTTGATTGGCGCGGGTGGCCTGTCCACCTGCGCGCCAGTTGCCTGAACGGGCCCACATAAAGCTGCAGCAGAGATTGCTCCCCCGGCTGCCGGCGCCAGTGAGTGCCCAGGCGTTTAGGCGGCTGCTCGTCGGAGCGGTACAGGGTGCCGAAAAGTCGGTCCCAAATGGCCAGCATGGCGCCGAAGTTTTTATCGTAGTGGCGGGGGCGAGCCGAGTGGTGAATCTGGTGCTGGGCGGGCGAAATGAGCCAGCCCTCCAGCCAGGACCAGTAGCGCCAGTAAATATGGGAGTGGCGCAGGTTGCTCCCCAGCAGGTTGAAGCCAAAGTTGAACACGTTGGCCCCCAGCAACGTGATCAGGCTGATCTGACCCGGGAAAAAATAGAAGAACACAGCCAGACAGCAGGCGTTGACCACAACCGAGCGCATGCTGAACAGCAGTACTTCCACCGGATGGGCCCGAAGTACGGTCAGAGGTGTCAGTGTGCGGGCGCTGTGGTGAACGGCATGGAAGTACCAGAGCGCGGGCAAGCGGTGCATTAACCGGTGTAGCCAGTATCGAGCGAAATCATCCAGTACGAACAGGCACAGGGTGAATGCAAAGGGGATGACCCAGGGTGTTTCAACAAACAGCATGGGCCGCTCAAACCAGTTGTTCACTTGCGTCAGTCCCCATTGAGCCAACGCTATGGCATCGGGTAACCAGGGCGTGAGCGGAATGAAGATCAGCAGGTTGAGCAGGATGATCTGGTAGTCGGCGCGAGCTGAAGGGGTCCGCCAGGTTCGGGTCGACAGAACCTGCGAACAGGCCTGGCGCCAGGAATGCTGCCGGGCCCTTAACACTAATATGCCCAGGGCTGCGGCCGTTGCCAGGTGCAGAATGAACAGGCGCTTGTCTGTTCCGAATGTGCTGGCATAGAGCGTATTCAGAAGTTCACTCATAATGAACCAGGAGGCTGGCTGCCCAGCCCCCCTGACGACCCCTTGATCAGTCGTTTTCCATGTGCGCCTTGACCTTGATCTCTTCGGCCAGGCTATCCATGTTATTCAGCATGTCGTTCTTGCGATCCAGCAGGTGGAACTGCTGTGCCAGCAGCTTCTGAACCTTCAGCATGTTCAACGCATAGGCCTGCAGCGTGATGCTGTTGGACTGGGTGAAGTTACCCTCGGCATCGATGCCGGTCACCTGAGTATCGCCCAGCATGACCGGGCTGAAGCCGATCAGGCGGTCCAGCTGTACGCCAAAGGCACCCAGATCGCGTCCACTGACACCCAGAGACAGGGCAAAGCCTTTCATTTCACCCCAGTGCTTGGCATAGGTGCGGATGATTTCGCTGGTGCTTTCACCGCTGTCGATGGCAGCCAGAAGGGCCTGGATGTCCTTGTATACGGAGCCGGCATATTTGAAGGCCGCCTCTGCGATGACACGCTCCCAGTTCTGCTTGATGGTGTCGGCGTAGTCGGCCAGCTTGGCAAGCTCATCATCGGTCAGCTGCTCGCCGTTTGCATCAGCAATCAGCTGGCGTCCGTCCACAAATGCCTGAGTAATGGTATGCAGGTAGTTGGACTTGCCACCCTTGTCGGCACCCGCCGCGTAGTATGCGTGCGCAAATGCCATTTCGCTGGACAGATCAACAACGCCGTCATCGTTGGCATCTGCCTTGTCGAACAGTTCGGCCTTCTGCTTGGCGATGCCGTATACCTCGGCCGGGGTCAGATCCAGCGTGTGTGCGGGGGCGCCAAAGTAGCCGAAGGCTTCGTCCCAGACATGCTCTTTGCCGGTGTAGGCGGCACCATCCTTGTAGGGGGCATCGTTACGGTGGGAGGCAGCGGTAATGCGCTCATCGAGGTATACGTCTACAGCCTGGTGGTAGAACACCGCGCCCATGGCAAACTTGGAGAAAATCTGGCGATAATCGTAGCCGATCAGCGGGTCATAGCCCTTTTCGCTTTCAGCCGCCTTGGTCAACAGGTGACGCAGTACTTCGTCCCCGGTCATCTGACCCGGCCAGCCGTTGACGATACCACCGTAGGCCTTGCCGCTGAGGTTCTTGCCAGCAGAAATATCAGCCACCAGAGACTGTTTAACCGGGAAACCATCCTTGCTGACAGGGTCGACAACCTTGCGCTGCTCGTCCTTGCCTTCGTAGTAGGCGAGCAGTGTTTCAATGTCGGCATTGGCACCAATCAGGGACTTCAGCGAGTTGTGAAGGACCTGACGAGCGGCCTGACCCGTGTAGGCGGTTGAGGTGGTGGCACTGCCTTCATACCCCTTCACGGTAACCGGGAAGTCCGCATAGTCCTGTGCAAAAGCCTGGGTAGAAACGGCAAGTGAAACGGCCAGTGACAATCTCTTCAGCATATCTTTATCTCAAATCGTTATGTGAATTGTTCTCATTCATGGCTGCGAACGATAACAAATCTTATTTCTGGAGAGCAAGTCCAAAATGGCACCTTTTGATCGGTGTCAGTTTTGAGAGCAATGGCAAGAGGCTGCTGGCCGCTAATTGGCAAGCGGAGCCGTGTATTAGGTTCAGGTAGGAAAAAACATATAGAAAGGGCTGGCAGTTGCCAGCCCTTTCAGGGGTATGTCATGAGATAAAGGAGGTTAGCGCCGGCGGGGGAGCATCGCCTTCAGATCACGATTCATTGGCAAGCTGAAGTTATGTGCGGCCAGGATGATGTTATCTTCGGTTCTCACCAGACGTACGTTGACGTAGATGTTGTTCCCGCCCAGAGCATAGGTCCCCAGCAGTACAGCCTGTGCATCATGTGACTGGACCAGGCTGTGGAGGGTGCGCGACAGAATAAGTTCACCGGTGCGCTCTTTTACAAACAGGTTTTCCCGCATTTTGACTTCGATCACGGGTACGCCCCTGGCGGCCAGAGAACTGGTGAACTGCTCTGAAAGCGTACGGCCCAGAGTAGAGGACTGCTGCAAATCATCGATATCTGCAAAAGTGGCGACCAGCAAAGGACTGCCCGAATTCAGCCTTGCGTTTTTCATCAAGGCGCTGGCTGCATTCTGAACCTGTCCGATCAGGTCAACTTCAGGGTCAGACGGACGTTTGCTCTGAGTACCAACGCACCCGGTAGCACCCAATACCATCAAGGCCATTAGGCTGGCTGCGAGCCATTTAGTTAGAGTTCTCATGGTGCCCTCCCTGATTACCACTCGTTGGAAACATTGACAGGTTTAGTGTTCGGTGCGGCCTTGGCCTTGTAGTGGTCGTTATCGCCGGGGTTTATGTAATAGATGCTGGAGTTCGAGTAGAGCACCTGGCCGGACTGCTGGACCTGAGTCGTGATGACCACTTCCTGCCCGCTTTCACTGGTAACGTTACCGCTGAACAGGTCTGCCACGCCAGCCGCCGGGATCAATGCCAGTGCCGGTTCACTCCAGTGGTTGAAGGGAATCGTCGCAACTGCCACACCTGCTGCAAGAGCGGTGTAAGCCCCCTGAGGTGCCCGAACAAAACCGCGATCCTTGTGTTCAACGACTTGTACCTTATAGCTCACCTTGGCAGCCAGCTCGGGGGAGGTTTTGACCACGGCACCTGCCGAAACCAGCTGGCTGGTCAGCAGGTTGTCAAAGGCCGAGCTGAAGGGTGTGGGCTGTTTCGATGATTGAATGTAGAGCGCTTTCCCGGGGAATTTTTGCACCAGTTGTTCAGCCTGATGTTGTGCCAGAACATCCCAGTGATGCGCAGCCTGCATTTTTTGCTGCTCACTGATCGGGTATGTGGTGGCAATCGGGGCTTGAGATGTGTTGGTTGCGAAGCAACCGGCGAGCAGGGTGCTTCCGACACCCAGGATGCAGAGCTTACGAAGCATGGCAAGATCCTTTATTT
The DNA here is from genome assembly GCF_017776525.1 of Marinobacterium alkalitolerans. GTDB lineage: Bacteria > Pseudomonadota > Gammaproteobacteria > Pseudomonadales > Balneatricaceae > Marinobacterium > Marinobacterium alkalitolerans. The sequence continues at coordinate 36,780 of NZ_JACVEW010000004.1, read as the reverse complement.
AAATTTCCATGGCGTTGCGCAGTGCGCCTGACGTATCCGTGCGCGGTCCAACGTTTTCGGCGAAAATCGCCTCAAAGGAAAGAATAACAGAACTGGGGCTGGGCGCGAATCGACCGGAGCGAAAACTCCGGTCGTTTCAGATCAGCGCTTGCTGACGAACAGGCTGGGGTCGAGAGAGTAGGGCAGGGGGAGAAGGGAAAGCGCAGGGCCCTGCTCATCGTCGAGGTGCAGGGTGCTTTCTTCCGCTTCACTCTTGATGGCAACGGCCAGTACTCGATAGGTGCTGTTGTCGGTCTGCGCGACACGCACGATCTGGCCGGCATTGCTCTTGTTGTCACTGGCCACGGCATCGCCCGGCGCGGGAGCCTGCTCGGTGACCACCTCGGCCAGATACATGGGACGCTTGAGCTGGCCGCGGTGTTGCAGCCGGGTCACGATCTCCTGCCCTGTGTAGCACCCTTTGCTGAAGCTGACACCCTTGAATTCCTGCAGATTGATCATCTGCGGAATGAAGGCTTCACGGGTGGCCGGGTACAGCTCGGGAATCGCTGCGTTGACGGCTTCCAGTTCCCATGCGTTGCTGGGGCCCAGCGGGGCATCCGGCTGCAGCGCATCGAGGGTGTCATCCAGATGGGTGGCCGGTAGCCAGAGCTCGGCCAGTCGATCCGAGTGGGCGATGGCGACACTGCCGTCCACCTTCAGGCCGCTGGCCAGTGCTTGGCTGTCGGGCCCGCACAGGCCAACACCCAGCAGGTCACTGGCCAATTCGGCTTCGGCCTTGGAGAAAATGATGTACTTCTTCAGCAGCGCCAGCGCATCGTCGATCAAGTCCAGGCGAGTACGCAGCCAGTAGGTATCCTCGGCTGCGTGGATCACCTGATACAGGCTGTGGATATGCCCCTTGATGTTGCAGTGGGCGCCGGGCAGATGACCGGCTCTGTCCACTTCGGCCAGATCACAGCTGAGCTGGCCTTGCAGGAACTTGTGTGCGTCGGGGCCGCTGACACGGATGATGCCGTAACCGGTCAATGGGACGGAGCGTGTTTCACTGTCCGCTTCCGGAGTGGTTATGATCTGATCCCCGGCCACTTCAACGCCCGGGCGGTTAAGCCATTCTTGCCAGTGTGCATGCATGATTTGCTTGATCTCCTTTACCGCATCAGCCGTCAGTGTAAACCAGAACGCAGGGCTGATCAGCCCGTGATCAGCAGGGTTATTCGCCGCTGATGGCCGTGCCCAGACTTTGTCCCATGCGCACACTGCTGCCGGCTTTCAGGGCTTCATCCCAGCGGGCCGCGTTGGGGCCGAAGAGCACGATCACCGTGGACCCCAGTTTGAACCGGCCCATCTCAGCACCCTTTTCCAGCGTGATGGGAGTCTGATCGTGGTGCCGGTCGAGAATAACCGGGCGTTTGGATGCCGGGGCAACCTGACCGTTCCAGACCGTTTCGATGCCTGCCACGATCATGGCGCCAACCAATACCATCGCCATGGGGCCGTGTTCGGTATCAAAAATGGCGACAAGTCGCTCGTTGCGGGCAAAAAGGTTGTCGACCCCTTCGGCTGTCACCTGATTGACAGAGTAGAGATCGCCCGGGATGTATACCGTTTCGCGCAGGGTACCGGTGACCGGCATGTGGACACGGTGGTAGTCCCGGGGCGACAGGTAGACGGTGGCAAATTGACCGTTGATGAAGGGCTCGGCTCGCTCAATGCTGCCGCCCAGTAGTGTCGTCAGGCCATAGCCACGCCCTTTGGCCTGAAAAATACGGCCATGTTCAATGGCGCCGAGCTGGCTGATGGCGCCGTCGGCTGGAGAGAGGAGCGCGCCGGGCGTATTGTCCAGCGGCCTTGCATCCGGCTTCAGGGCCCGCGTGAAGAAGGCGTTAAAGTGTTTATAGGCTTCGGGGTTGGGCTCCAGCGCCTGACTCATGTCGACGCGGTAGCGCTTGCGAAACCAGTTGATAAAGCTGTTTTTGACCCAGCCGATACGGCATTCGGCCAGACGGCCTGCCAGACGCGACAGCAGGTGCTGAGGCAGCAGGTGTTGCAGCAGGATAAAAAGTGCGTTTTTCAAAGTGTACTCGCTTCTTGTGTCAGTCTGTCTCAACGGGCAGGTCCGGCCGGTTGCCCCATTCATACCAGGAGCCATCATAGCAGCTCAGTTGCTGCAACCCTGCCCAGGTACCGGCCAGCCAGGTCAGGCCTGAGCGCCTGTGGGTCTGACAGTGTGTCACGACCGGTTGTTCAAGCACGCATCCCTTGTCAGTCAGAAGGGCTCGAATGGCTTCACGCGGTTTGAGACAGGGGATGTCGCCCGGCTCAAGCAGGTCGGTCCATTCCAGGTGGAAAGCCCCCGGAATATGGCCGCCACGCTGGGCGTTGACCACTTTTTCTCCTCGGTATTCCGCCTCTGAACGGGCGTCCCAGACCTGAAGCGGACCATCAAGCTGTGCGCTGATCTGCTCTGCGGTCAAGCGCAGCTCTGGTCGCATTTGAACCTGCGCGTCAGTTGGCGCAGGCTGGCGTGGAGCTGTCTCTGTGGTATACCCGGCTGCCAGCCAACCCGGCAGATGGCCATCAAGAAAACTGGCGCCGGTGTGTCCTGCACAGCGCAGCGTCCAGATCAGGCGACCGGCCCAGGGGCCTTTCTGGTCATCATAGGCCACTACATGGGTCTGGGGGGTAATGCCCAGTTCGGAGAGAAGCTGACGCAACTGGGCCTCTGTGGGGATCAGGTTCGGCACTGGCCCTTCACCTCGGAGCAGGCGTGCCGGGTCCAGATGCACGGCGCCGGGAATGTGCCCTTCGGCGTAGTGTTCGGCACTGGACAGGTCCAGTATGAGCAGGTCGGGATTGTCGAGCAGGGGCTCCAATTCGGCAGCGCTGATAACCAGTGGCAGCATGACTGAGTCCATTATTGAGTGTGAGGTGATCTTAGCGGAGAGGTGGCCTGTGACCAAGCTAGCCGGGCAGGCGCTTCAATGCCAGGGTGGCCGCCGCGCAGAGCTGTCGAAACTGCTCATACTGAAAATCGGTCAGAGCAGTGTGCCCGGGGATGTCATCCGCATAGAGAATGGCCAACGGCTGGTCGTTTCGGAATACTGACATCAACAGGTAGTCGTGCTCTGCGACAGCTGCACTGAACGCCTCTGGCAGCATGGGGGCCAGAGAGTGACGTTTGGGCGTATCGATCCATATGCCGGCCGGCTTCTCGCTCAGGCGCTTGAACAGGCTGGGGACGTCCAGACTCAGCTCCAGGCTGGCCAAAGGGTGTTTTTCGTCTATCCCCAGGCTGCGCCGCGTATGCAGCATGAGTGTTTTGGGATTGACCAGCATAAGTGATACGCGGCTGAGCCCCAACCCCTGGTGCAGCCCTTGCAGCAGAGCCTGAAGAATGTGGGCAGGCGTGGTATAGAGTTCGTATCCCCTTTGCAGGCGTTCGAATACCTGTTTGTATATGTGTGGGTGCAGGCACTCAGTGACCGGTCTGGCGGGCTTGTCTTCGGCCGCCTTCAGTGGAGGAGGCGGTGCAGGTTTGGGTTTGACCGGACGTGGTGCCTCGGGTATCAGACGCTTGATTTCCTGGTCACTCAACATGCCGAGGTATTGGTCGGCGGAAGGAATAAGCAGCATTTCGCTGGCCGGGCTGAGTGTCCCGGGAACGTGGAACTGGCGTGAGGATTCTGCACAGAAACCATGCAGTTGCCCCAGCAACACGTCCGGCTGAGTGCTGAGGTAATCGGCCAGTATGTCCATAAGATGGGCTGCTTTCTTGCTGTACCACCCTCGCGTGGTGGTCAATGCAAGCCAGTTGCCGAGCTTGACGGGGAAAAAGCGCTGCTGTGCCAGCTGGTTGGCTTCTCGCAGTTCCAGTTTGCCCATTCTCGGATCCTTCAGTGCCCTGCGGTGCAGCAGCCTGAGGTCGGACTGGCTCGGGGAGGTGTCGTGGTCCAGTGCCTGTTGGGTAAGCTCGGGCAGATCCCAGCGTTTTGCCAGTTCTGCGCCGAGCGCCTGAGCTGTACACCCCAGCAGGTCCTGTTCTGCCAGCGCAACGTCCACGCCATCCTGCAACACACGTTTCTGGTACTGGTGCTTGTGCAACGGCGCATGTAACCAGAGCATCCAGTGTACGGCACCGTAGAGCAGCGCTGCCAGACGCACCTCTTCCACGAAAGGCAGGCCGCGCATACGGCACAGCTCCGCTGCCTGAACGGAGGCGTGCTGGCTGTCAGCGATGGCACGAAAATACATTTTCTGCTGCATGCTGGCCGGGTTGACCTTGAGGGTTTGCAGGCTCTGGCATAAAGCCGCCAGCGCGTCCATTCCCAGCGAACCTACCGCGTGTTCGATGCTGGTGACAGTGGAGTTCTTTTCCCGGTGCCTGCTCTGTGCCAGGCGGGTGACATGAAAGCAGAGAGCCGGATCTTGACGCACCAGATCCGTGATCTGATGCAGGGTAGCATTATCACTGTTTACCAGCCGTTTCAGTCGCACGAGCACGCTGACGCGCACGGGGAGCGGGCGTTGCTCAAGGTAGTCCGCCCAGGCGTCGAGGCCGTACAGGGGCGGTGTCTCATCAGAGGCAGAAGATGTGCTCATTGGCTAGCGGCTGTCCTGCATGGAGTTCAGAATCTGCTGGAAACTGTGAAAACGCTGTTCGCTGATTTTACCGTCATCTAATGCAGACAGGAAAGCACATCCTGGCTCCTGGTCATGACGGCAATCACGAAAACGGCAATGCCCCTGCAGGGCGGCCAGTTCCCGAAAACCCTGAAGCACCTGATCTTCCGTCATGTGCCAAAGCGCGAACTCACGGATACCCGGCGAGTCGATCAGGTCGCCTCCATCGGGGAAGTGAAACAGGCGGGCAGTGGTGGTGGTGTGGCGGCCCTTGCGGGTCAGGTCGGACAGTTCACCTGTCTTGATATCGGTGCCCAGCAGACTGTTTACCAGCGATGACTTACCCACCCCGGACTGACCGACAAAGACACTGATATGATCCGCCAGCAGAGCCTTGAGTTCATCCAGACCATGCTGGGTTGAGGTTGAGGCGCTCAGGGTGCGATAGCCCAGTGTCCAGTACTGATCCAGCAGGGCTTCAAGGCGGTCCCGGTTGTCATCATTCAGCAGGTCGGCCTTGTTCAATAGCAGTACCGGCTCGATCTGGCTGGCCTCGGCCGCCACCAGATAGCGGTCGATCAGGTTGGCGTGGGCGTAGGGCTCGACGGCGATCACAATCACGATGTAGTCGATGTTGGCGGCCACCGGCTTGAGTTCACCCTGATTGTTGGGACGCAGGAGTTCGCTGTGGCGGTCCAGTGCAGCGACGACCACGCCGCTGTCTGCGGTGCGGCGCCAGATAACCTGATCGCCGGTCACCAGTTGTCCGAGGTGCGTGCGCAGGTGGCAGCGCTGAATCTCGCCCTTGTGCTCGCCTTCCAGCACTTCCACGTCTACCTGGCGGCCAAAGTGGGAAATGATCAGCCCCCGCTGTTCGGGGCCCAGGTCGCCGCCTTCCAGCTGCTCTTCGATCAGGGCTTCCCGTTTCTCGGCGCGGGCCGCACGTTCCTGCTGAATCTTGTTGATGCGCCAGGCCTGGCGCCGGTTTACCTTGCGTTTTGCCATTACGGTGGCTTAGCTCATTCACTGCTCGGGTTGTTGACGTGCTAAGGTATTCCAAACCGAACCAAATTGACAGTTTTGCCAGTGGAGAACAGCGGATGGCGTCAAAGGACAACCTGATCTGGGTGGATCTGGAAATGACCGGCTTGAACCCGGACACCGATCGAATCATCGAGATGGCGGCGATCGTAACCGACAGTGACTTGAACCTGATTGCCGAAGGGCCCGTGATCGCGGTGCATCAGAGTGATGCCGTACTGTCTCACATGGATGAGTGGTGTACCCGTCAACATGGTCAGTCCGGCCTGACGGACCGTGTGCGCGCCAGCACGATCTCCGAACAGGAAGCCGAGCAGCAGATGCTGGCGTTCCTGCGCCAGCACAGTGAAAAGGGGGCATCCCCCATGTGTGGCAACAGCATCGGCCAGGATCGCCGCTTCCTGTGGCGTTACATGCCGGAGCTGGAGGCCTTTTTTCACTACCGTAACCTGGATGTCAGCACCATCAAGGAGCTGGCGCGGCGCTGGAAGCCGGATGTGATGAACGGCTTCCGCAAGCAGGGGACTCATCTGGCACTGGATGATATCCGCGAGTCGATCGAAGAACTGCGGCACTACCGCCGGCACTTCTTTCGCCTGTAACGACCTATTCCGGCAGGCGCCGGGCTCCGGGGTGGTCCAGTACCGGCAGATCAGACGGTGCAGGGGCCCCCAGCCGCACGAGCGCCCAATCGATATGCTCCTGAACCATAGGGCTCACCGAGGGGCGCTTTGCCTTCAGCGCACGGATGACGGCGGGTCCGCCCCGGCTGTTGCCCAGTGCCACTGCCAGGTTGCGCAGCCAGCCCTGATAGCCGGTCCGGCGGATGGCCGAGCCTTCCGTACGTTTCAGAAACTCGGCTTCATCCCATCGGAACAGGTCAAGCAGGTCGGCCTGCTCAAGGCCATGCCGAGGCTGAAAGTCGGTTTCGTCACTGCGACGGGCGAACCGGTTCCAGGGGCAAATGAGCTGACAGTCATCACAGCCAAAGATCCGGTTGCCCATCAGCGGTCGCAGCTCAAGCGGAATCGGGTCGCGACTTTCAATGGTCAGGTAGGAGATGCAGCGGCGTGCATCCAGTACGCCGGGCTCCGGGAAGGCGCGAGTGGGGCAAACGTCCAGGCAGGCGGTGCAGCGACCGCAGTGTGATTCGGTTTCGGGCGGGTCGATCGGCAGGGGCAGGTCGGTAAACAGCTCACCCAGCACAAACCAGGAGCCGGCCTGACGGTTAAGCAGCAGTGTATGCTTGCCGATCCAGCCAAGCCCCGCGTTACGTGCCAGCGGGCGCTCCAGAATAGGGGCGCTGTCAACGAACGGACGAAAGCGTACCTCCGTGCCCGCTTCCTGCTCCAGCCACTGCCCCAGTTGTTTCAGGCGCTTGCGCAGCGTTTTGTGGTAATCACGCCCCAGCGTGTAGCGTGCAACGTAGGCCTTGTCGGGGTTGCGCAACACGCCCGTGACGGGAGCGCCCTCAGGCAGGCAATCCATACGTACCATGATAATGCGCTCGGTACCCGGAACCAGTGCTCTCGGATTGAGGCGCTTGTCGATATTCTCTTCCAGATAGCCCATGCTGCCGTGGTATCCCTGCGCCAGCCACTGCGCCAGCGCATCGGCCTCACCGTCCAGTTCGGGCAGGGTGACGGCACAGTCCGCGAAACCAAGCGCCTGAGCCTTGTTTTTCAAGGCGTCTTTGAGGTGTTCCAGTTGTTGAGATGTTAATGTTTCAGCTTCGGGCATAGTGTTCCAGGGAACCGGGTGTGTGTTGGCCAGTCCATCTTCTATAATGAACTGATAACAAAGGAGAAAGCCATGACGAGCAGAGCAGAGCTGCCATCCGCATTATACACGGCTGAGCAGTGCCGTGCGCTGGATCGAACCGCCATTGCGCAGTTCGGGATTCCGGGCTTTCGCCTGATGCAGCGGGCAGGCCATGCCGCTTTCGTGGAGCTGCAATCGCGCTGGCCTCAGGCGAAGCGCCTGACGGTGGCCTGCGGCGCCGGCAATAATGGCGGAGATGGCTTGATCGTCGCGGGGCTGGCACGTCAGCAGGGCATGGACGTTCAGGTGCTGGTGACGCAGGATGATTATAGCCAGCGGTTGCAGGGGGAAGCCCTGGCCGCCTGGCAGTGGGCCGAAGCGGTGGGTGTCAGCCTGGAACGCTGGCAGCCCGAAACGGAGCTGGCCGGTGAAGTGCTGGTCGATGCGCTGCTGGGAACCGGGCTTTCGGGTCCTGTCAGGGGCGATACGGCCAAGCTGATTCGGCAGCTCAACCGCAGTGCTCGACCGGTGATGGCGCTTGATATTCCCTCCGGCCTCTGCAGCGATACGGGGCAGGTGCTGGGCACCGCCGTGAAGGCGGAACGCACTCTCACCTTTATGGGTCTGAAGCAGGGATTGATGACCCATGAAGGCGTTGATCACTGTGGTGAGTTGCTGTTCGATGGCCTGATGGTACCGGATGAAGTGTACGAAGAGGTGCCGATGAACGCCTTTCGTACCGACACGGACGATCTTGCCACATTGTTGCCGCCGCGGCGCCGCTCCTCGCACAAGGGCCTGTTCGGGCACGTCATGATCATTGGGGGTGACTATGGCATGGGTGGCGCCGCGCTGATGGCCGCCGAGGCAGCCGCTCGCAGCGGCGCAGGCCTCGTATCCCTTGCGACACGGCCAGAACATGTGGCCGCAGCGCTGACCCGCGCGCCCGAGGTCATGGCGGCGGGGGTGAACTCCGGACAGGACCTGCAACCCCTGCTGCAAAAGCCGGATGTGCTGGTGGTCGGGCCGGGGCTTGGCCAAAGCGCCTGGGCCGACCAGCTGTTGCAGCAGTCGCTCAATTCGGGGCTGCCGCTGGTGCTGGATGCGGACGCACTGAATCTGCTCAGTTCTCGGCTGGGCAACCATGCCGGCAAGCATGACTGGGTATTAACGCCGCACCCCGGAGAAGCCGCACGGCTGCTGGGGTATCAGTCGACTGAAGTGCAGGCGGATCGTTTTGCCGCGGTGCGAGAACTGCAGGCGATGCTGGGCGGAACGGTGGTGCTGAAAGGAGCGGGCAGCCTGACATTTGATGGTGACATGGTGCATCTGTGCAGTGCCGGCAACCCCGGTATGGCCTGCGGTGGCATGGGGGACGTGCTGTCCGGTATCATAGGAGCGTTGAGGGCGCAGCGCCTGAGCACGGTCGATGCTGCCCGGGCGGGGGTATTCGCCCATGCGCGAGCAGCCGATCTCTGCGCCTCGGAACAGGGTGAACGGGGACTGCTGGCGACGGACTTGATCGCCCGTGTGCGCCGTGTTCTGAGTGGTATCGAATAGCGAGGGCTGGATTGAATGGAACTGGTGTTGTCTGACGAGCAGGCGATGGCGGAGTTTGGTGCGCGCCTGGCACAGGCTGCCCAAGAGGGGGGCGTTATCTTCCTGCACGGTGATCTTGGCATGGGGAAAACCACCCTGAGCCGAGGCGTGCTGAGAGGATGCGGCCACACCGGTTCCGTCAAGAGTCCGACCTACACGCTGGTAGAGCCTTATGAGACCCCGGCTGGCCCGGTGTTTCACTTTGACCTCTACCGACTGGCGGACCCGGAAGAACTCGAGTACCTGGGTATTCGTGACTATTTTACCGATCAGGCCCTGTGCCTGATTGAGTGGCCAGAGAAGGGTCATGGGGTTCTGCCCCAGCCTGATCTGGATATCTATATTGCGTTGTCCGGTACCGGACGGGCGTTGACCTTGACCCCGGTCACTCAAAAAGGGCGGACTTTGGTCGATAAGTTAAACAACTAACAACAAAACGGCTTCACATGAAGACTCTGCTTCGCTCCATTACAGTCCTGTTGCTGTGTGTGCTTTCTGTGCCGGTTATGGCAACGCAGGAAGTGCGCAATGTGCGTGCCTGGCTGGCACCGGATAACACGCGGCTGGTATTCGACATGAGCGGCCCGGTCGAGCATAAGCTGTTTACGCTGAGCGGTCCGGACCGGGTAGTCATCGACATCGAAGGGGCTCGTCTGAAGGCATCTTTTGATGGCCTGGGGCTGGACAAGAGTCCGGTGGGTGATATCCGTTACAGCCATCGCGATGACGGGCTGCGTGTCGTGCTGGACCTGAAGGAGAAAGTGCGCCCGAAAAGCTTTGATCTGAAGCCCAATGACCAGTATGGGCACCGACTGGTGGTCGATCTGGCCATGCAGTCCAAGGCAACGGTGACCAAGACCGTGGTGCCGATCCCCGGTGAAGAGGGCAAGCGTGACATCGTGGTCATGATCGATGCCGGCCACGGGGGGGAAGACCCCGGCGCCATCGGGCCCGGCGGTGTGCGTGAGAAGGATGTGGTGCTGGCCATAGCACGCAAGCTGAAAGACCTTATTGATGCGCGCAAGGGCTATCGTGCCGTGATGACCCGCACCGGCGATTACTACATCAGCCTGCGTGGTCGTACCGGCAAGGCGCGTAAAAGCAATGCCGACCTGTTTGTCTCTATCCACGCAGACGCCTTCAAGGATGCGCGTGCGCGTGGTGCCTCCGTCTGGGTGTTGTCCGGCCGAGGAGCGACATCAGAAATGGGCCGCTGGCTGGCCCGCCGCGAAAACAGCGCCGACCTGATCGGTGGTGTTGGCAGTCTTAGCCTGGATGACAAGGATGATGTGCTGGCCAGTGTGCTGCTGGACATGTCCATGAACGCCAGCCGCAAGGACAGCCATCAGGTGGCTTCACGTATCCACGGGAACATTGACCGCTTTGCCCGCATGCATAAAAAGCACGTGGAGCAGGCCGGTTTTGTGGTGCTGAAATCGCCGGATATTCCGTCGATCCTGGTGGAAACGGGCTTCATTTCCAATCCGGGCGAAGCGCGCAAGCTGAAGACGGCGTCCTACCAGCGCCAGATGGCAGAAGCCATTTACCGGGGCATCACGGACCATTTCTGGAACAAGCCGCCGGCAGCCACCTACATCGCCTGGCAGAAGCAGAACGGCAAGCCTGATCAGAGTGATCGTCTGTACAAGGTGGTCTCCGGTGACACTCTGTCGGTCATCGCTCAGCGCAACGGCGTGTCCTTACAGCAGCTGCGCCGTGCCAACAAACTCAACAGCGACCGGATCCGGGTGGGTCAGGTGCTGCGCATCCCCGCGGGTTAATCGTTAAACAGGAGCCTATGGCAGCCATTCATCTACTCTCGCCGCAGCTGGCCAACCAGATTGCGGCGGGTGAAGTCGTGGAACGTCCCGCTTCCGTGGTCAAGGAGCTGTTGGAAAACAGCCTTGATTCGGGAGCCAATCGAATTGAACTGGATGTGGAGCAGGGCGGTGTAAAGCTCATTCGTCTGCGCGATAACGGCAGTGGCATCGAAAAGGATGACCTGCCGCTGGCGCTCAGTCGTCATGCCACCTCCAAGATTACCGCGCTGGAAGACCTGGAAGCGGTGGGCAGCCTCGGCTTCAGGGGTGAGGCGCTTGCCAGTATCAGCTCGGTCTCGCGCCTGACGTTGACCTCGCGTACAGCCGCTCAGGATGCTGCCTGGTCCGTATCGGCGCAGGGACGCGACATGACCACTGAAGTGGTGCCGGCGGCACACCCGGAAGGCACCACGGTCGAGATGCGTGACCTCTTTTTCAATACGCCGGCCCGACGGAAATTCCTCAAAACCGAAAAAACAGAATTTCGTCATCTGGAAGAAGTGGTCAAGCGCCTGGCACTGAGCCGCTACGATGTGGGTTTTGGACTCAAGCATAACGCCAAAGTTGTACACCAGCTGCGCCCCGCATCGACTGAAGTGGCACGGGAGCAGCGTCTGGGCCAGTTACTGGGCAAGGCTTTCGTGGAGCAGTCTGTTGCCATGGATGTGGTAGCCGAGGCTTCCGGGTTGCGTCTCTGGGGCTGGATGGGCTTGCCCACGTTTTCCCGTTCCCTGCCGGATCAGCAGTATTTTTTCGTTAATGGCCGCGTGATCCGGGACAAGGTTGTCACCCATGCGGTGCGCCAGGCCTATCAGGATGTGCTCTTCCATGGACGCCACCCGGCCTACGTGCTCTATCTGGAACTTGATCCGGCGCTGGTGGATGTGAATGTTCACCCCACCAAGCATGAAGTGCGCTTCCGCGAGAGTCGGCTGGTGCATGACTTTATTTTCCGCACCCTCTACCGTGTGATTGCGGACCTCCGTCCTCAGGACCAGGCGCCGGCGGCGGTGGATGCGCCTGCTTCTCAGGGTGCAGTGCCCGCTTCAGAAATCGGCTCGGCGATGGGGTCGCAAGGTGGGGATCTTTCGTCTCTGCGTCAGCGCCCCATGGGATTTGAATATGGTGCCGAGCGATCCGCTGCCCCGAGCAGCGGTGCGCAGGTGGGCGAGCAGATTCGGGCCTATGGTGCACTGCATCAGCCCGCCGGACGTCCTCCCGAACCATTTCAGGCTGCGGCACAGCCGGCAACACTGCCGGAGCAAGAGGCTGGCGAAGCCCCCCCGCTGGGGTATGCGCTGGCACAGCTGCACGGCATCTACATTCTGTCCCAGAACGCAGAGGGGATGGTGCTGGTGGATATGCACGCCGCACACGAACGGATAGTGTACGAACGCATGAAGCAGGCGTTTGAGCAGGACCGAATTCGCAGCCAACCGCTGCTCGTGCCGGTGAATGTATCCGTCAGCGCGCGTGAGGCGGATATTGCCGAAGAGATGCCCGAAGAGTTTCACCGTCTGGGTTTCCGTCTGGAACGTATGGCAGAAGAGTCTCTGGTGATTCGTGAAGTGCCGGTAGCATTGGCCAAGGCCAATGTGGAACAGCTGGTGCGCGATGTGCTGGCTGATATGCTGCAGTACGGCACCAGTGATCGCATAGAAGCGCACCTGAATGAACTGCTGGCAACCATGGCCTGTCATGGCGCCGTGCGTGCCAATCGACAGTTGACCGTGCCGGAAATGAATGCGCTGCTGCGGGATATGGAGCAGACTGAGCGCAGCGGGCAGTGCAATCACGGTCGTCCCACCTGGACGCAGTTGAGCCTCGCTCAACTCGATAAGCTATTTCTGCGAGGACAATAATGGCGTCACCCCGAGGAGAGAAGCCCAGGGTCGTGTTTGTGATGGGGCCTACCGCGTCCGGCAAGACGGATCTGGCCATGCGCCTGTTTGATCAGCTGCCCTGTGAGCTGATCAGTGTGGATTCGGCGATGGTTTTCCGAGGAATGGATATCGGTACCGCCAAGCCAACCCCCGACGAGCTGGAGGCCTATCCGCACCGCCTGGTGGATATTCTGGACCCTGCCGAAGCCTATTCTGCTGCCCAGTTTCGCAGCGATGCACTGAAAGCGATCGAGGAGATCCAGCAGGCGGACCGTTTGCCGGTTCTGGTAGGCGGTACCATGCTGTATTTCAATGCACTCAAGCAGGGGCTTGCGCGCCTGCCTGAGGCGGACCCGCAGATCCGTGAACGAATCGAGGCAGAAGCGGTCGAAAAGGGTTGGCCGGCGATTCATGCTCGACTGGCACAGGTGGATCCGGAAGGAGCACGGCGGCTGAAGCCCAACGACGCTCAGCGATTGCAGCGTGCGCTTGAAGTGTACGAATTGACCGGGCGCCCGATCAGTGAGCACTGGCGGGAGCAGTCCGAAGCCGACCTGCCGTTCGAGATCGTGCCGCTGGCGATAGCGCCGGATGATCGCAGTGTTCTGCATGAACGTATCGAGCAGCGCTTCGACATCATGCTGTCGGCCGGGTTTGAAGAGGAAGTCAGGCAATTATGGGATCGCGGAAACCTGCACGTCGGGCTGCCGTCCATACGCTGTGTGGGGTACCGGCAGATGTGGTCCTGGTTCGCCGGCGAGTATGATCGTGAAACAATGCGATACAAGGGTATAGTGGCGACACGGCAGCTCGCCAAGCGGCAGCTCACCTGGCTCAGGAGCTGGGAGGGGGTGCATTGGCTGCGAACGGGCGACAGTAATTTACTTTCTCGCGCCTTGAAACAGGTTGACCCTGCCGTTATATAATGATTTCGGGTATGATCGCGCGCAAACTCTGTTGTTCATGCAGGTGTATGACGCCGAGTCAGTTCAATCCGTATACATACAACTACACTTATAAATAGATTTCCATTCTGGAAGGAGTTTGCAATGTCAAAAGGGCAGTCTCTACAAGACCCTTACCTGAACGTCCTGCGCAAGGAGCGTGTACCTGTTTCCATCTTCCTGGTGAACGGTATCAAACTGCAGGGCCAGATCGAGTCTTTTGATCAATTCGTCATCCTGCTGAAAAACACTGTCAGCCAGATGGTTTACAAGCATGCCATTTCAACAGTAGTGCCTGCGCGCCCGGTTAAACTGCCGGTGGCTGACGACAAGCCTGCTGAATGAGGTATTAATTGTTTTTTGAGCGTCCCGAGTCGGGCGAGCGAGCGGTCCTCGTCCACATCGACTTCTCCAGTGAAGAAGACCGCGAAAATCCCCGTGAACTCGAAGAGTTGGCCCTCTCTGCTGGCGCCGATCCCGTTGAATTTCTGACCGGGTCGCGCGCCGACCCCAGTCCCAAGTTTTTCCTGGGTAAAGGCAAAGTCGAAGAACTGGCTGAACTGGTGCGCCTGCACGAGGCGGAGCTGGTGATCTTCAATCATGCCCTGAGCCCGGGCCAGGAGCGTAACCTGGAGCGTGAGCTCAAGTGTCGAGTTCTGGACCGTACCGGCCTGATACTGGATATCTTTGCGCAGCGCGCACGGACACATGAAGGCAAGCTGCAGGTTGAGCTGGCTCAGCTGGAGCACATGTCGACCCGACTGGTGCGTGGCTGGACCCACCTTGAGCGACAGAAAGGGGGGATTGGCCTCAGGGGGCCGGGTGAAACGCAGCTCGAGACTGACCGTCGCCTGCTGAGAGGTCGGATCAAGTCGATTCTCAAACGGCTTGAAAAGGTTCGCAAGCAGCGTGATCAGGGGCGTCGCGCCCGTCAGCGTGCCGAAATTCCCACGGTATCGCTGGTCGGTTATACCAATGCGGGCAAGTCCACCCTGTTCAATCGCATTACCACCTCTGAGGTCTATGCGGCTGATCAGTTGTTTGCGACGCTGGATCCGACGCTGCGCAAAATCGAGCTTGAGGATGTGGGATCGGCGATCCTGGCGGACACCGTTGGATTTATTCGCCACTTGCCGCACAAGCTGGTCGAAGCCTTTCGGGCTACGCTGCAGGAAACCACCGATGCCGGCCTTTTGCTGCATGTGATCGATTGTTACGATGATGAACGTCTGGAGCATATCGATCAGGTCGAAGCGGTGCTGGAAGAGATCGGTGCATCGGAAGTACCCGTACTACAGGTGTACAACAAGATTGATCAGCTTGAGACCGTGGAGCCTCGCATCGATCGGGATGAGAACGGCGTGCCCTGGCGGGTATGGGTGTCAGCTGTCAGCGGTGCCGGTATTGACCTGCTGCTGAAAGCGATCAGTGAGCGTCTGGGCGAGGAAATGTTCCATGACGTACTGACGCTGGCCCCCTCGGATGGTCAGTTCAGAGCGCAGCTGTATGCGCAGGGCAGTGTGGTCAGTGAAGCGGTTGACGATGAAGGACGCATGCAGCTGGAAGTTCGGCTGCAGATGAAGGATTTCAAGCGTCTGCTCAGTCGTCTTGGCTTGAAACAGGAACAATACGTGCCGCAGACGGTCGATTAACGCAGCCGTTGCGGTCATAATCGCAGCATTCATAACAGTTAAATCAGCGGTTTAATACGGAGAACACTATGGCCTGGAATGAGCCCGGCGGTAATGGTAACAACCATGACCCCTGGAGCGGCGGTGGCAACCGCGGCAAACGTGGCGGTGGCAACGATCAGGGGCCGCCCGATCTCGATGAGGCGATGCGCAAGCTGCAGGACCGCCTGGGCGGTATCTTCGGCGGCGGCAAGAAGCGCGGCGGTTTTGGCGGCGGCAGCGGCAAGGGCGGCGGCAGCGGCTTTTTCGTCGTGCTGGTTGTACTTGCAGCGCTGTTCTGGGCCGGTATGGGCTTCTATACCGTTGACCAGCAGGAGCGAGGCATAGTCCTGCGTCTGGGCAAGTACCATGAAACGGTTCAGCCGGGTCTGCAGTGGAACCCGCCGTTGATTGACGAAGTGCAGAAGGTCAATACCACGCGACTGCGTACGTATGACCATCGTTCACTGATGCTGACGGCTGATGAAAACATCGTGGATGTGGACATGACCGTTCAGTACGTGGTGTCCGATCCGATGCTGTTCACCCTGAAGGTGCGTGATCCCAGTGACAGTCTGGCACAGTCTTCAGAGTCGGCGCTGCGTCACGTTGTGGGTACCTCTGACATGCACGGCATCCTGACTGAAGGGCGTGACACCCTTGCGCTGCAGGTGCAGGCACGTCTTCAGCGTTACATGGAGAACTACACCACCGGTCTGACGATCTCCAAGGTCAACATCAAGAACGCTCAGGCACCGCGTCAGGTGCAGGATGCGTTTGATGACGTGATCAAGGCGCGAGAAGACGAGCAGCGATCCAAGAACGAAGCGGAAGCCTATGCCAACGGCATCGTGCCGGAAGCCCGTGGTCGTGCTCAGCGTCTGCTTGAGGAAGCCAATGCCTACCGCGAAGAAGTGGTTGCCAAGGCAACCGGTGAAGCAAGCCGCTTCAAGGCGCTGCTGGCCGAGTATCAGAAGGCACCCGGTGTAACCCGCGAGCGTCTCTACATCGATACGCTGCAGGACGTGCTGGGCCGTACCGGCAAGGTGATGGTTGATGTGGAAGGTGGCAACAACATGATGTACCTGCCGCTTGATCGCCTGACTTCTCAGCAGCCTCAGGTACGCGACAGCTCCGGTCGCGGTGTGCGTCTGGATGATGAAACCCTGCGTCAGATCACTGATCAGGTACTTCAGGAAACCCAGACACGTCAGCGTTCACAGTCGACATCTGGCCTGAGGGAGGGACGTTAATGAAACCTACATCCATGTTCGGGCTGATTGCGCTGCTGGTGGTAGTGCTGATTGGTTCCAAGTCCGTCTACATCGTCAAGGAAACCGAGCGCGCCATCAAACTGCGCTTTGGTGAGGTTGTCGAAGCTGACATCAAGCCGGGTCTGCATTTCAAGATTCCGTTTGTGAATACGGTGCGCAAGTTTGAAGGCCGTATCATGACACTGGATGCGCGTCCGCAGGCGTTCCTGACCCTTGAGAAAAAGCGTCTGATCGTAGACTCCTTTATCAAGTGGCGGATCGATAACGTCGAGAAGTACTACACCGCAACTTCAGGTGATGAATTCCGTGCGGCTGACCTGCTGTCGACCCGTATCGAAACCAGCCTGCGTAACCAGTTTGGTGAACGTACGCTGACCGAAGTGGTATCCGGTGCGCGTGAAGAGGTTATGGGTGACGTGATTCGTGCCCTCAGCGATCTGGCTCAGTCAGAGCTGGGTATTCAGGTTATCGATGTACGTGTGAAACGTATCGACCTGCCGCAGGAAGTCTCCTCTTCAGTGTATGAACGTATGCGTACCGAGCGTCTGCGTCTGGCGCGTGAGCTGCGTGCACGAGGCAAGGAGCTGGCTGAAGGTATTCGTGCGGACGCTGATCGTCAGCGCACCGTTATCCTGGCGGATGCGTTCCGTGAAGCGGAAACCATTCGTGGTGAAGGCGATGCGGAAGCGGCTTCGATCTACGCCGAAGCCTTTCAGCGTGATCCGGAGTTCTATGCGTTTTATCGCAGCCTGAACGCCTACCGCGAATCCTTCAAGGCGGGCGGTGACCTGTTTGTGCTGGACCCGAAGAGCGAATTCTTCCGGTACCTGAACAACGCGCAGGGAACGCAGATTCCACAATAGTACAATGCAAACCGGGTGCCTTTGGTGCCCGGTTTCATGATAAGATTGACAAAACCGGGTCCGTGCCCGGTTTTTTTGTGAATCAGACCACCCATGACAGCGGAGTAACGCATGGCATTGGCAGATCGCTGGTTGCTGCCCGACGGAATTATGGAGCTGCTGCCGCCGCAGGCGCGGCAGGTTGAACTGATGCGCCGCAAGGTGCTCGATCTCTACCATCGCTGGGGATACGAATTGGTGATGCCCCCGATAGCGGAGCATCTTGAATCCCTCCTGACCGGTGTCGGGCATGATCTGGACCTGAATACTTTCAAGGTCACCGATCGGATCAGTGGTCATACGCTGGGTGTCCGTGCCGACATGACCCCCCAGGTGGCGCGTATTGATGCACACCGCCTGCGCACTGAAGGGGCCAGTCGTTTGTGTTATTGCGGCTCGGTGCTGCATACCCATCCGGCCAACATGCTGGCATCTCGCAACCCGCTGCAGCTGGGGGCCGAGCTTTACGGTCATGCCGGTTCCGACAGCGACGTTGAAGTGATCAGTCTGATGCTGGCAACGCTCGAAGCGGTGGGTCTGCAAGGGACGATTAGCCTGGATCTGGGGCATGTGGGTGTGTTCAGCCGGTTGATGGAACTCTGCCAGCTGAGTGCCCAGGCACAGGAAGACTATCAGGATATGCTGCAGCGCAAGGCTCTGCCGGAGATTGACCTCTTCGTGGACGGCCTTGCGTCAGTGAGTGATCAAACACGTGAATGGCTCAAGCAGTTGCCTCGCATGAATGGGGCTGCGGATGTGCTGGCACGTGCAGAGGCTTTGTTTGGCGAGGATGCCGAACTGGTAAAAGCGATCCGCTACCTCGGGGATCTGGCTGAGCGAATCAAGGCACGCTACCCGCATGTAGACGCCTACTTTGACCTGAGTGAGCTGCGTGGATACCACTACCACACCGGCGTGGTCTTTGCGGCCTATACCCCTGAGTATGGTCAGGCACTGGCCAAGGGTGGTCGCTACGACAACATCGGCGCCGACTTCGGCCGTGCCCGCCCGGCAACGGGCTTCAGTGCAGATCTGAAGACGCTGCTGGATCTTTCAGGGTGTCTGGAAGAGCCGTCCGAGCCGGTGATTCTGGCTCCGGCAGGAGAGGGCAAGGACCTGCAGGCTGCCATTGCGGCGCTGCGTGAAAAGGGCGAGCGCGTTGTGCAGCAGCTCAAGGGTGAAACGGATCAGAGCGGGCAGTACCGACGCCACCTGGTGGCGGAAGCGGATGCCTGGGTCGTTAAAGACCGTTAACGCATTTTTTGAACTTTAAGAGTATTCGAGACAGCAATGGGTAAAAACGTCGTTGTTCTGGGCACCCAGTGGGGTGATGAAGGCAAGGGTAAGATCGTCGACCTGCTGACCGAGCAGGTTGCGGCCGTTGTTCGCTTTCAGGGCGGACATAACGCAGGCCACACCCTGGTGATCGATGGTGAAAAAACGGTTCTTCACCTGATCCCCTCCGGTATTTTGCGTCAGAACGTTCTGTGCCTGATCGGCAATGGTGTCGTTCTGTCCCCCGAAGCGCTGCTGAAAGAAGTAGACGAACTGGAAGCCAAGGGGGTTCCGGTGCGTGAGCGCCTGAAGCTGAGCCCGGCGTGTCCGCTGATTCTGCCGTTCCACGTGGCGCTGGATCAGGCGCGTGAGCTGGCGCGCGGCAATGCCAAGATCGGTACAACCGGTCGTGGCATCGGTCCGGCTTACGAAGACAAGGTAGCGCGTCGCGGTCTGCGTCTGGGCGATATGGCACACCCGGAACGTTTTGCCGACAAGCTCAAGGAGCTGCTCGAGTACCATAACTTCGTATTGCAGAACTACTACAAGGTCGATCCCATCGACTTCCAGCAGGTGTATGACAGCTGCATGGAGATGGCCAAGACTCTGGTGCCGATGATGGTCGACGTAACGGCGACTCTGCACGAGTTCCGCAAACAGGGACGCAGCATCATGTTTGAAGGTGCACAGGGCTCCCTGCTGGATATCGACCACGGTACCTATCCGTTCGTGACCTCCTCCAACACTACGGCAGGCGGTACTTCAACCGGCAGTGGTTTCGGTCCTCTGTACCTGGATTACATTCTGGGTATTACCAAGGCCTACACCACTCGTGTGGGTGGCGGTCCTTTCCCGACCGAGCTGCACTGTGACATCGGCAGCCGCCTGGCTGAGCGCGGTCACGAGTTTGGTTCCACAACGGGTCGTGCACGCCGTTGCGGCTGGTTTGATGCGGTTGCCCTGAAGCATGCGATTCAGATCAACTCCATTTCCGGCATCTGCCTGACCAAGCTGGATGTTCTGGATGGCCTGGAGCAGATCAATATCTGTACCGGTTATGAGGATGAAAACGGTAATCCGGTCAGCTCACTCAGCGGCAGTGAAGACTACGAGGTAATCAAGCCGGTATACGAAGAGCTGCCGGGCTGGACCGAGTCTACTGTTGGCGTCAAGTCGCTGGACCAGCTGCCGGAAAATGCACGTGCCTACATCACGCGCCTGGAGCAGTTGATCGAAGCACCGATCGATATCATCTCCACCGGTCCTGACCGTAACGAGACAATTGTGCTGCGTGATCCAATGAACGCTTGATGCCGAGCGCATGAACAAAAAAACCGCATCCAGGGATGCGGTTTTTTTATGCCTGTCGTATGGGATGGCGAGGTGGCTCATCCCATACGGACGAAAGCTGTTTTAGCGCAGGCCTTCAGCCGTGGCCGGGTGCAGTGTGCGCAGCAGGGCCTTAAGCAGCTTGGGGTTGCCGGTAATCAGGTTGCCGCGATCGTTGTACTGGTTGCCACCCGAGAAATCGGAAACCAGACCGCCGGCTTCACGGATCAGCAGCAGGCCGGCGGAAAGCTCGGTGGCGTGCAGTCCGATCTGATAAAACCCGTCCAGTCGACCGGCGGCAGTGTAGGCCAAGCTCAGAACGGGGGAGCCGCTGTTGTGGAGGGTAGCGCCCGCCTGCATGGTTTCCTGCATCATGCGCGCGTGGGATTCCATCCAGGGCTTGTCGCTGCTGCGGCCGTGATAACCGGTACCAATGATGGCGCCTTCCAGGCTGGTGCGGTTGCTGACACGCAGGCGCTTGCCGTTCAGCTGTGCCCCCTTGCCACGGCTGGCAGTAAACTCTTCGCCGAACATCGGGTTGAGTACGACGCAGTGCTCAGCGCGGCCGTTGACGAAACCGGTGATGCTCAGGGCGAACATCGGCAGAGCGTTGGAAAAGTTGATCAGGCTGTCGATCGGGCTGATGTGCCATTCGCACTCGCCGGGGCCTTCGCCAATCGGGGCGTGCTGGCCGGTGTACTCGCCCACCAGGCTGTGGTGGGGGTAGGCCTTTTGAATCTGATTGACGATGGTGCGCTCGGCCTGCTGGCAGAGATCACTGATGAACTCTGCTACATCGGCCTGTTCGGATTTGATCAGATCAAGACGTTCCAGGGCGCGAGAGACCTGTTCACCTGCGGCGCGAGCGGCGCGCAGGGCAATATTTACCATTGGTTGCATCAGTGTTGTTGTCCAGTTTTCAGGGTTGGCAAAGGGCTATTGTAGCTCAGACCGATGCTTCGCTGAACAGGTGGTCTGCATATGGATGATCATCTGTTAGAATAGTGCGCTTTTAGCGGCGTATCTCAGATGTCTGATCACATTCGAATTGTACTGGTGAACACGACCCACCCGGGCAATATCGGCGGGGTGGCGCGTGCCATGAAGAATATGGGGCTGAGTGATCTCTGTCTGGTAAGCCCCAAATGTTTCCCGCATCCCGATGCTGACGCACGCGCGTCCGGTGCGACTGATCTTCTGGAGCAGGCACAGGTTGTCGAGACGCTGGATGAGGCAATTGCGGACTGCGAGCTGGTGTTCGGTACCAGTGCGCGTGAGCGGCACATTCCCTGGCCGCTGGTGAATCCTCGTGAACTGGCTGCCATTGCAGCTCCCTTGAAGGAGAAGGCGCGCGTCGCCATTTTGTTCGGGCGTGAAGATCGGGGGTTGACCAACGAGGAGCTGCAGCGCTGTCATCACCATGTGCATATCCCGGCGGTTGATCACTTCAGCTCACTCAATATCGCGGCTGCCGTGCAGGTGATTACCTATGAGCTGCGCATGGCAGAGGTGGCTGAGGAGCAGGCAGCAAGACCTCAGTGGGGGACCGACTGGGATATTGAGCTGGCGCAGCAGCGTGAGCTGGAATTGATGTTCGAGCACCTGGAGCGCACGCTGGTCAAGATCGACTTTCTCGACCCTGAAAACCCGCGCCAGTTGATGCCGCGGCTGCGCCGTTTGCTGCAGCGAGCTGTACCGGACAAGGTCGAGGTCAATGTATTACGTGGCATCCTGACGGCCATCGAAAAGCAGGTGAAAAAGCCGCAGCAGGGAGATAATGATGTTTAAGCAGATGCGGGAAGATATTCGGTCAGTATTCCATCGTGATCCGGCCGCGCGTAACGCTTTTGAAGTGCTTACGGCTTATCCCGGGCTGCATGCAATCTGGTTTCACCGCCTTGCCAACGCATTCTGGCGACGTGATTTCAAATGGATGGCGCGCATGATCTCGAATCTGGCGCGCTGGCTTACCGGAATTGAGATTCACCCGGGTGCTACTATTGGCCGTCGCTTTTTTATTGACCACGGGATGGGTGTGGTTATCGGTGAAACGGCTGAAATCGGGGATGATGTCACGCTGTATCACGGTGTCACCCTCGGTGGAACAAGCTGGAACAAGGGCAAGCGTCACCCCACGCTGGGCAACAACGTTGTCTGCGGTGCGGGTGCAAAGGTGCTTGGTCCGATTACGGTTGGTGCCGGTGCGCGCGTGGGGTCCAATGCGGTTGTGACCCGCGATGTGCCGGAGGATGCGACCGTGGTCGGGATTCCGGGTCGGATTATCAAGCGTCAGCCTGAAGAGGAAACGCCTGAAGAGCTTAAGCGTCGCCAGATGGCGGACAAGGTCGGCTTTGATGCCTACGCCGTTACCAAAGAGGTGTCTGACCCGGTTGCTCATGCCATTCGATGCCTGCTCGATCACATGCAGGCGATGGACCACAAGGTGGATACCATGGGCAAGGCCATGTGCGAGCTGAAGCCGGAATACTGTGACGAGCAGTTGCCGGAACTGAAGTCGGAAGATTTTGAAGCGGCCGTGGATGATGTCAGTGGCATGCCGGGCCGCACCGAGCCGCATGAATCCACCGAGTCCGATAAAGCCTGATAAAAATGGTCGGGTTAATAGTTGACTGGTTTACTAGGGAATTGCATAATACCCACATGCTGTAAAGCGTGAATGTGAGGAATGTTATGCGATTGACAACCAAAGGGCGCTATGCGGTGACCGCGATGCTGGATCTGGCCCTGCACGAAGGCAAGGGGCCGATCAGCCTGGCCGATATATCCGAGCGCCAGGGCATTTCGCTCTCCTATCTGGAACAGCTGTTCGCAAAACTGCGACGCAACGATCTGGTGCGCAGTGTGCGTGGTCCGGGTGGGGGATACCAGCTCAAGCGTGAGCAGCGACAGATTAATGTCGCAGAAGTGATCGACGCGGTCAACGAGTCTGTTGATGCGACCGGTTGTCAGCACAATGGTGGCTGTCAGGGGGGCGAGGTTTGCCTGACGCACCATCTCTGGTGTGACCTCAGTGATCAGATCCACGGTTTTCTGAGCAGCATCAGCCTGGCTGATCTGGTTGCACGCAAAGACGTGCAGCAGGTTGCCGATCGTCAGCAGCGCCAGGTTGATCAGTTGATTGCAAGCAGCACCCAACAGTCAGCGCGCACTAAAGCAGCTGTTTGAGAGTTTTCTGGAGAGATACGATGAAACTGCCGATCTACCTTGATTATGCCGCGACTACACCGGTTGATCCGCGTGTAGCCGAGAAGATGACCGCCTGCCTTACGATGGATGGCAATTTCGGTAACCCGGCATCTCGCTCTCATCTGTTCGGCTGGAAGGCCGAAGAAGCGGTCGAGAATGCGCGCCGCCAGGTTGCTGATACGCTGGGAGCGGATCCGCGCGAGATCGTGTGGACCTCGGGCGCTACCGAGTCTGACAACCTTGCCATCAAGGGTGTGGCTCGCTTCTACAGCAAGAAAGGCAAACACATCATCACGTCCAAGATCGAGCACAAGGCGGTACTGGACCCCTGTCGCCAGTTGGAACGTGAAGGGTTTGAAGTGACCTACCTCGAGCCTGATAGCAACGGCATCATTGCCCCGCATCAGGTGGCGGAAGCGCTGCGTGACGATACGATTCTGGTCTCTCTCATGCATGTGAACAATGAGATCGGAACCGTTACTGACATCGCGGCCATTGGTGAGATCACGCGCGCCAAGGGTGTGCTGTTCCATGTGGACGCAGCGCAGAGTGTTGGCAAGCTGCCGATCGACATGAAAGAGATGAAAGTCGATCTGATGTCCGTGTGTGCCCACAAGATCTATGGCCCCAAAGGGGTCGGCGCACTGTATGTCCGTCGTAAGCCGCGCGTGCGTCTGGAAGCCCTGATTCACGGCGGTGGCCACGAGCGTGGCATGCGTTCAGGTACCTTGCCGACTCATCAGATTGTCGGTATGGGCGAGGCTTTCCGCATTGCGACGGAAGAGATGGAGTCCGAGCAGGCTCGCCTGGAAGGGCTGCGTCAGCGCCTGTGGAATGGCGTGAAGGATATGGAAGAGGTCCATATCAATGGCTCAACCGAACAGTATGTGCCGGGTGTTCTGAACATCAGCTTTGCCTTTGTTGAAGGCGAGTCGCTGCTGATGTCCATCAAGGATCTGGCCGTATCGTCCGGCTCTGCCTGTACTTCTGCCAGCCTGGAACCTTCGTACGTACTGCGTGCGCTGGGGCTGAATGATGAGCTGGCCCACAGCTCAATCCGTTTCTCTCTGGGGCGCTTTACCACTGAAGAAGAAGTGGATTATGCCGTTGAGCAGGTGCGTCATGCGGTGGAAAAACTGCGTGAACTGTCGCCGCTTTGGGATATGTATAAAGACGGCGTGGACCTGACGAAAGTCGAGTGGGTACACCACTAAGGTCCGGAAGTAGAATAATTGGAGGTTAGTCATGGCGTACAGTGAACAGGTAATCGATCATTACGAAAATCCGCGCAACGTCGGTAAAATGGACGCGGAAGATCCACACGTAGGCACCGGCATGGTGGGTGCTCCGGCTTGTGGTGACGTGATGCGACTGCAGATCAAGGTGAATGATGAAGGTGTCATCGAAGATGCGCGCTTCAAAACCTATGGCTGTGGCTCCGCTATCGCGTCCAGTTCTCTGGTCACCGAATGGGTGAAGGGCATGACCCTGGATGAAGCCAGTGAGCTGAAAAACTCTAAAATCGCAGAAGAGCTGGCGTTGCCGCCGGTTAAAATTCACTGCTCGGTTCTGGCTGAAGATGCCATTAAAGCGGCGGTTGATGATTACCGCAAGAAACAGAGCAAGTGACACACCGTAACGGGGAGCGCGGCTCCCCGTGAATGGGGTAATTATGGCAATAAGCATGACACAGGCGGCGATCGATCACGTCGCGCGTTACCTTGAATCACGAGGCCACGGAGAGGGCATCCGCTTGGGTGTTCGTACGTCCGGTTGTTCGGGTATGGCCTATGTGCTCGAGTTTGTGGATCAGAGTGAGCCCGAAGATCAGGTGTTTGAGTTTGGCGGGGTCAAGGTTGTGATTGATCCCAAGAGCCTGGCCTATCTGGATGGCACTGAACTGGATTTCGTGCGTGAAGGGCTTAATGAAGGCTTTAAGTTCAACAACCCGAATGTGCGCAGCGAATGTGGCTGTGGCGAGAGTTTCAACGTCTGACCCGTTCGGGTGAATGAGGTCGGTATGGATATAACGCAAAACTATTTCGAATTTCTTGGGTTGCCGGTCAGCTTTGACGTTGATCCGGCACAGCTGTCCGAGCGCTACCGCGCGCTACAGCAGGAGCTGCATCCGGACCGTCACTCGCACCAGTCCGAACGAGAGCAGCGCATTGCTGTTCAGTACACCACTTACCTCAATGAGGCGCTTGCCACTCTCAAGTCTCCCCTTAAAAGGGCGCAATACCTGCTGTCGCTGCAAGGTGTTGATACGCTTTCCGACTCCCGCAAGCAGCTTGATCCCATGTTCCTGATGGAACAGATGGAATTGCGTGAACGTGTTGCCGAAGCGACCGATCATGCGGACCCGGAAGCTGAGCTGGATGCTCTGGAACAGCAGGTGGATGCCGAGATCAAGGGGCTTGAAGCGGGCTTTGCCAAGGCCTGGGGAAATAGCAACCTGGAAGAGGCCGAGCAAGTAGTGCGCAAAATGCAGTTCATGGTGAAGCTGCGCACTGAGGTGGAAGCGCTCGAAGACAGACTGTTCGACGACTAACGGAATTTTTATGGCACTGCTGCAAATAGCTGAACCCGGACAGAGTCCGGAACCCCATGCCCGTAAACTGGCAGTGGGCATTGACTTGGGGACAACCAACTCGCTGGTCGCCACGGTGCGCAGCAGCGAGGCCGTGACACTGCCTGACGAGCAGGGCAGCCATCTGCTGCCCTCTGTCGTTCGGTACGCAGCCGACATGGCACCGCTGGTGGGTGCAGAGGCTCTGGCTGGTGCAGCACAGGATCCATACAACACCATCAGTTCCGTCAAGCGCCTTATGGGGCGCGGCGCGGAAGACTTGAAGGGCCTGGGGGAAACCCTGCCCTACCGGCTGACGGCTTCCGACTCGGGAATGCCCTATCTGAACACCGCAGCGGGTGACAAGAGCCCGGTAGAAGTCTCTGCGGATATCCTCAAGGCGCTGAAGGCACGTGCCGAGCGTTCACTGGATGGCGAGCTGGAAGGTGCAGTCATCACGGTACCGGCCTATTTCGATGACGCTCAGCGTCAGGCGACCAAGGATGCGGCCCAGCTCGCCGGTCTGAAAGTGATGCGCCTTCTCAATGAGCCGACTGCTGCTGCCGTTGCCTATGGACTGGATCAGAAAGACGAAGGTGTTATCGCGGTCTATGACCTGGGCGGTGGTACCTTTGATATTTCGATTTTGCGCCTGAACAAGGGCGTATTCGAAGTGCTCTCGACCGGTGGCGATACTGCACTGGGTGGGGATGACTTTGACCGCCTGTTGGCGGAGCAGTTGCTCGAGCTTTCCGGGCTTGGAGAGGCGCTGAACGCGTCCTCTGCTCGTACGCTGACGGCCATGGCCAGACGTATCAAGGAAGGTTTGACCGATCAGGCGGTTGTGACTGAATCGATCGAGCTGGATGGACAAACCTTTGCGGTTGAAGTGAGCCGTGAACAGTTTGATGCTCTGATCGAGCCACTGATCAAGCGTACGCTGCGTACCTGCCGGCGCACCCTTAAGGATGCCGGTGTGAGCATCGATGAGGTGCTGGAAGTGGTGATGGTTGGCGGCTCTACCCGTGTTCCGCGTGTTCGCGCAGCAGTCGGTGAGTTCTTTAGCCGCGAGCCGCACATCGATATCGACCCGGACCGGGTTGTTGCGATCGGTGCCGCGCTACAGGCAGATGTGCTGGTGGGTAACAAGCCTGACAGTGACATGCTGCTGCTGGATGTGATCCCGCTGTCGCTGGGTCTCGAAACCATGGGCGGGCTGGTCGAAAAAATCATTCACCGCAACACGGCCATTCCGGTGGCGCGGGCTCAGGAATTTACCACCTACCAGGATGGCCAGACCGCCATGGCCATTCATGCGGTACAGGGTGAGCGTGAACTGGTGCAGGACTGCCGTTCCCTGGCCCGTTTTGTGCTGCAGGGCATTCCGCCGATGGCGGCGGGTGCAGCCAAGATTCGTGTGACTTTTCAGGTTGATGCGGACGGGTTGCTTAGCGTGGCAGCGCAGGAGTTATCCACAGGCGTGACCAGCAGCGTACAGGTGAAACCCTCTTATGGTCTGAGTGATGATGAAATCACGCGCATGCTGAAAGACTCCTACAGCCATGCCGAAGATGACCTTGAAGCACGTAACCTGCGTGAACAGCAGGTGGAAGCCGAGCGCATTGTCGCGGCGCTGCGGGGTGCCATGGCATCAGATGGGGATCTGTTGTCCAGGGACGAGCACAGCATGCTCGAGCAGGCGATCGCCAGGCTGGAAGAGATTGCTGCCGGAAGCGACTATCGCCGCATTGAAGCGGGCATTGAAGAGCTCGCCAAAGCCAGTGATTTCTTTGCCTCACGTCGCATGGATCAAAGTATTTCGCGTGCCCTGTCGGGCCATGCCATTGATGAAATAGAAAAGGAGACACGCTGATGCCTCAGGTGATTTTTCTGCCCCATGAAGAGCTGTGTCCTGAGGGTAAGGTGGTCGAAGCCGATGCGGGCGTTTCCATCTGTGATGTGGCGCTGCAGAACGGTGTTGAAATCGAGCATGCCTGCGAAAAATCCTGCGCCTGCACGACCTGTCACGTGATTGTTCGTGAAGGCTTCGACTCGCTCAACGAAGCGGACGAGCTGGAAGATGACATGCTTGACAAGGCGTGGGGCCTGGAGCCGGAATCGCGTTTGAGCTGTCAGGCGCTGGTTGCGGATGAAGACCTGGTGGTCGAAATTCCCAAGTACACCATTAACCAGGTGTCCGAGAATCATTGAGGAGTGCAGCATGGGCCTGAAATGGGTGGATGTGCATGATATTGCGATTGAGCTGTCTGAGGCCTATCCGGAGCAGGATCCGCTGAAGATCAGCTTCCCTGATCTGTATGCCAAGGTCATGGAGCTGGATGAGTTCGACGATGATCCTGACCACTGTGGCGAAAAGATCCTTGAGGCCATTCAGATGGCCTGGATCGAAGAGGCCGACTGACTGGAAAAAGCCCGCACTGCGGGCTTTTTCATTCATGCCGGCGTGTCTGTTCAGTGCCCGGCGGTTTGCGTATAATGCTGCGCTTTATTGACTTATGTTCTATAGATTGGGGAATTGACTTATGGCAGTTGAACGCACTCTTTCCATCATCAAGCCGGATGCGGTTGCCAAAAACGTAATCGGTGAAATCGAGACTCGCTTTGAAAAAGCGGGCCTGAAAATCGTTGAAATGCAGATGAAGCAGCTGAGCAAAGAAGAAGCTGAAGGCTTCTACGCTGAGCACAAAGAGCGTCCTTTCTTCGCTGACCTGGTCGCGTTCATGACTTCTGGTCCGGTTGTTGTACAGGTACTGGAAGGTGAAAACGCCATCGCGCTCAACCGTGATCTGATGGGTGCGACCAACCCGCAGGAAGCCGCTGAAGGCACCATTCGTCGTGACTTTGCTGAGTCCATCGACGCAAACGCCGTGCACGGTTCTGATTCCTCTGCTTCTGCTGAGCGCGAAATCGCTTACTTCTTCGGCGCTTAAGCCATACCGGGCTGCCTGCGGGCAGCCTAACCCGCAATATGAGTGAACACGACATGTCCGACTCTCCGTCCAAGATTAATCTCCTGGGGCTGTCGCCTGCAAAACTGGAAGCCTTTTTTGAACAGATGGGCGAAAAGAAATTTCGCGCGACCCAGGTTCTGAAATGGCTGCACCAACAGGGTGCTTCCAGCTTCGATGAAATGACCAATATCAGCAAGGCGCTGCGCGCCAAGCTCGCTGATGTGGCTGAAATTCGTGAGCCGGAGATTCTGCTGGAGAAAATCTCCAAAGACGGCACCCGCAAATGGGTGATCCGTATGGATGGCGGCTCGGCTATTGAGATGGTCCTGATTCCGGACGGGGACCGTCGAACCCTCTGCGTCTCCTCGCAGGTGGGGTGTTCACTGGACTGCAGCTTTTGCTCAACCGGCAAGCAGGGCTTTAACCGCAACCTTTCAACCGCCGAGATCATCGCACAGTTGCGGGTGGCGATCCGCTCCTTCGGCCCGTTTGATCCTGCCGAGCGCCGTGTCAGTAATGTGGTGCTCATGGGCATGGGTGAGCCGCTGATGAATTTCGAGAACGTGGTTGATGCGACTCAGTTGATGATGGACGACAATGCCTATGGCCTGTCCAAGCGACGCGTGACGCTGAGTACAGCAGGTGTGGTGCCCGCGCTCGATAAGCTGGGCAAGGTCAGTGATGTGTCTCTTGCCATCTCCCTGCACGCGCCGAATAATGAACTGCGTGACCAGCTGGTCCCCATCAACAAGCGCTATCCGATCGAAGAGCTGATTGCGGCCAGTAACCGTTATCTGGATGGCCTCAACGACAAGCGCGTTGCAACGGTTGAATACACTCTGATTGACGGCGTGAACGATCAACCCGAACATGCGCGTCAGCTTGCCAAGCTTCTGCGCAAGCTGCCCTGCAAACTGAACCTGATTCCCTTTAACCCTTTCCCGAACTCGGGTTATCGGCGCCCCAGTGAAGAAGCGATACAGCGTTTCAAGGACATCATGCTGAAAGCGTCGATCATTACGACGGTAAGGCGCACCCGTGGTGATGATGTGGACGCGGCTTGTGGCCAGTTGGTTGGACAGGTCGAGGACCGCACCCGCCGTAGCCAAAAATATATTCCTGTGGTACAAGAAGAACCTGCCCAAGGGAAGATATCACAGGTATAAGGGGGATGTGTGAAAGGGTCCGGTTTGGTTGTACTGCTCGCGTCAGCGGTGCTGTTGTCCGGTTGCGCCACACAGTCTGACACATCAGGCTCGGGCCGCAGCCCTGAAGAGACCCTGGAAGCGTATACCAGTCTCGGTATTCAGTATTTACAGGCCGGCAATACGGTCAATGCCAAACTGTCCCTGCAGCGTGCTCTGGAACTGGATGATGACTACGCGCCCGCGTTGAGTACGCTTGCACTGGTCTTCCAGACCGAGCAGGAGTACGAGCTTGCCGAGCAATATTTCCGCTCGGCGCTTCAGGCTGATCCCGACTCGGCCCGTATTCATAACAACTATGGTGCCTTTCTGTTTGCGCAGCAGCGCTACAGTCAGGCTTGCCAGCAGTTGCAAAGTGCGACGGAAGACCCTTTCTACAGCGGCAGAGCCCAGGCGCTTGAGAACCTGGGACGATGCTATCAACTGACTCAGCAGGATGATCTGGCAGCCCAGTCCTTTCGGCGCGCCCTGGCCATTAACGGCAACCGGCCCCTGTCGTTGATTGGCCTTGCACAGCATGAGCTGGATACCGGTGAGCTGGCATCCGCTTCGCGCTACTTTGAGCGTTTCCTTGATCTGGTGCGGTCACGCCGGACCGAACATACGGCTGCCAGCCTGTGGCTGGGTATCCAGCTGGCACGGGCTGAGCATGACACCTCAAAAGCCTCGACTTATGCCTTGATTCTCAAAAATACCTATCCCGAATCGGCTGAATACCGACGTTATGAGGAGAGTACACAGTGAGTGAGCTTGATCAGACCGCTTCGGCTCCCCCCGAGTTTCCAGGCGATCAGTTACGTACCGCACGCGAGCAGCATGACATCAGTGTGGAACAGGTGTGCCGACAGCTTCATCTCCATGCGGCTGTCGTCCAGGCGATCGAGAGTGGAGATCTGGCTCGTCTTGGTGATCCGGTTTTTGCGCGTGGTTATATTCGGGCCTATGCCAACTACCTCAAGCTCGATCCCAAGCCCTTCGTTGATGCCTTTAACCGCGCCACAGGCCACAAAAGCACCACAGCTGATGTGAAAGCCATAGGCACTGTTTCGATGGTGCCGGGGCGTCGGCAGGGGCACCCGGTGCTCAAGATCGGCAGCTGGTTTTTTATCCTCGCCTTGATCGGTGTATTCCTCTGGTGGTGGCAGGCACAGTATGGTTTTGATGACAGCATCGGCATACCCGCTCTGGATGAGCCGGTTTCGGTTGATTCAACGGCAGACAACACGTTGGACTTGCCGCCAGTCGAGCCTCTGGTTGAACCTCTGGCAGAGCTGAATACCGCTTCAGCACCTGCAGCAGTAGCGGCAGAGGTCGAGGCGGCACTTGCGCCAGAAGAAGCTGCGCCGGCGCCGGCACCTGAGACCGTCCCGGAACAGGATGCGGGGTCGATTGAAGAGGCGGCTCAGGATGTCGTGCCTGCCGCTGCGCCTGCTGAAGACGTGTCTCAGGCACCACAGGCGGATGTTCAGGCGGGTCTGGTGATCGTGCTGTCGGAAGACTGCTGGTTGAGCGTCAAGGCGGAATCCGGCCGTATGCTTTACTCGGGTGTGGCTCAGGGGGGCACTACACTTGAGCTTGCCGGCGAAGAGCCGCTGTCGGTTGTGGTCGGGCGTGTCAGCGCCGTCAGTGAATTCAGCTATAATGGCGAGCCGATCGACCTCGCTGCCCGTGCGAGTGCAAATGTGGCACGTCTCTCACTCCCTCTCTAACCGCTTCATGAACAAGTTAACAGGACACCCAACGTTTTGAGCAAGATTAAAGCCATTCGCGGTATGAATGACATTCTGCCGGACCAGACACCTGTCTGGCAGTACCTGGAAGCAACCGTGCAGCGCGTTCTGGGCGCTTACGGCTATTCAGAAATGCGTATGCCCATTGTGGAGCAGACGGATCTGTTCAAACGCTCCATCGGTGAAGTCACCGACATCGTCGAAAAGGAGATGTACACTTTTGACGACCGTAATGGTGAAAGCCTGACTCTGCGCCCTGAGGGAACCGCCTGTTGTGTGCGCGCAGGTGAAGAGCACGGGCTGCTGTACAACCAGAATCAGCGTTTCTGGTATCAGGGGCCGATGTTCCGCTATGAAAAACCGCAGAAGGGGCGTTATCGCCAGTTTCATCAGATCGGCGTCGAGGCGTTCGGTATGGCCGGGCCTGACATCGATGCAGAGATAATCCTGATCTCTGCCGCGCTTTGGCGCGAGCTGGGCATGAGTGATGCGGTGGTGCTGCAGCTCAACTCTCTGGGCAGCAATGCGGCACGTGCCGAATACCGAGAAGCGCTGGTCGCCTACCTGCGCGAGCACTACGATGCACTGGATGAAGACAGTCAGCGCCGTCTTGAATCCAACCCGTTGCGTATTCTGGACAGCAAGGATGAAGGCACCCGTGCCATCCTCGAGCAGGCGCCTCGTCTACAGGATCATCTGGATGAAGAGTCGCGTCATGACTTTGAACAGCTTTGCAGCATGCTCGATGAGGCCGGTATCCGCTATGAAGTGAATCCGTACCTCGTTCGCGGGCTGGATTACTATTGCAAGACCGTGTTTGAGTGGGTGACGGACAAGCTGGGGGCACAGGGTACCGTATGTGCCGGTGGTCGTTACGATGGACTGGTTAAACAGCTGGGCGGCAAGCCAACGCCCGCGGTCGGCTTTGCGATGGGTGTTGAACGTCTTATTCTGTTGCTTGAAACGCTGGACGTTGTGCCGGCGGACGTGCGTCAGACCTTTGACCTCTACCTGGCTGCCGAGCACAAGGGCCTGCAGCATCAGGTGATCCTCATGGCTGAGCAGCTGCGCCAGGCAGTTCCCGGCTTGAGAGTCAGAACCCACTGTGCAGGTCTGAAGAACATCGCCGCGAAGGCCCGACAAACCGGCGCCCCGGCGATTGCACTGATGCGTGCTGATGAGGATAAGGGGCATCAGATGTCACTCTGGCATGATGGCGAAACGGAGTATGATCTGAGCCCGGACGCAATGATCGAAAAGCTGAAAGCACTGTTTGCCTGAAGGCACAGCTTATTTCTGTAATTAGGAGTTGAACGTGGCAGAACTGCGAACGGAAGAAGAACAGCTCAACGCCCTGAAGGCATGGTGGAAGGAAAACGGCAGGTCGCTGGTGGTTGGTGTGGCCGCTGCGATTGCGATCGTGGTGGGCTGGCAGTCCTGGCAAGCCAGGGAGCAGCAGCAGGCCGCGGCGGCCTCGGCGCTGTATCAAAATCTGGCTGAAGCGGTTCAGTTGGCGGAGATGCAGTCCGACGACAGCCAGTATGCAACAGCCAAACACCTGGCAGAACAGCTGCAGAACGATTTTGAGAGTACGGCCTATGCACGGTTTGCTGCGCTGGCCGTTGCTGCCGCCGCCGTAAAGCAGGCAGATTATGAGTTTGCACAGACTCAGCTCGATTGGGTGATCGACAGCGCCGAAGCGAACGACGACCTGGCCCGTGTTGCCAGCCTGCGCAAGGCGGCGCTGCTGCAGCAGCTGTCTCGTGAGCAGGAGGCCATCGCGCTGCTGAAAGGGCTCGATGCAGCAACCTTTGAATCTGAACGTCAGGAGCTGCTGGGTGATTTGCTGAAGGCAGAGGGTGAATTGGCCGGTGCTTATGATGCCTATGAAGCAGCGCTGGAAGCAGGTGGCGGCGAACAGCTGCGTCCCTTGCTGAAAATGAAACGCGATGACTTGGCAGGAGCACGCTCATGAACATGAAGCGCATCGCAGCCATTGCCGGTTTGGGCTTTGTGTTGACCGGCTGTGGCATGTTCAGCTCTGAGGGAACGGTGGTAGAGCCGTCACCGCTGGTTGACTTCGAGGCTGAGCATAGTCTGAAACCGCTGTGGAGTGTCAGCCTGGGCAGTAGTCTGGGTGATCGTTATCATCAATTCAGTCCCTCCATTGCCGATGGCGCCATTTATGCAGTCAGTGCCGAAGGTGATGTGGTTGCCGCAGAGCTGGAGAACGGCACTGTTCGCTGGCGTCAGGAGCTCGATATCGAAGTCCTCGGAGGTGTCGGGGCCGGTAATGGGCTGGTTGTGCTGAGTAGCCTTGATGGTGAAGTGATCGCACTGTCCGCTGCTGATGGTTCAGAGCAGTGGCGCTACCAGGCCACATCCGAAGTGGTTTCTCAGCCGCAGATGAATGCGGAACTGGTTGTGGTTCAGCAACTGGATGGCAAAATCGTTGCTCTTGATGTCAATACAGGTGAGGCTCGCTGGAGTTTCGATAGCCAGATTCCTCGCCTGAGCCTGCGTGGTACCAGCGCACCCATCGTAGCCGCGGACCTGACACTGGCGGCGTTCGCCAATGGGAAAATGGTGGCTGTGGACAATGCGTCTGGCCGCCAGATCTGGGAACAGCGGATCGCATTGGCCGAAGGGCGTTCCGAGCTTGAGCGCATTGTCGATATCGATGCGCAGCCGCTGGTATACAACCGTCTGGTTTACACCAGCAGTTACCAGGGGCGGCTGGTCGCCATCAGCCCGGCTGATGGTCAGGTTGTCTGGGCGCGTGATCACTCCAGCTACAGAGGGTTGGCCGGCGGTTTTGGCAATGTGTATACGGTTGCGGATAACGGCAGCGTACAAGCGTATGATGCGCGCAGCAGTGCCAGCGTGTGGCAACAGGATGTACTCTTGCACCGTGGTTTAACCGCGCCCGAAGTGACCGGCAACTCCGTATTGGTGGGAGATGCCGAAGGGTATATTCACGTACTGTCCCAGATTGACGGGCATGTAACCGGTCGCTATCGCGTTGACTCATCAGGCCTGCAGAGTGACTTGCTGGTACGTGAAAACATTGTGTACGCATTAACCAATGATGGCCGCCTGACCGCTCTGGCTCTACAATAAACCGATACACTTAATCTATATCGGCGGCCTCTGTAATTGGCAGAGTGCCGCCGTGTTGTTTCCAGGTAATACATTATGCTGCCCGTGATAGCTTTGGTTGGTCGTCCGAATGTCGGAAAATCGACCCTTTTTAACCGTCTGACCCGCTCGCGTGATGCGCTGGTCGCCGACCTGCCCGGGCTGACCCGCGACCGCAAGTATGGAGAAGGCCGGCTGGGGAACTGTGACTATATCGTCATCGATACCGGTGGTATCTCAGGTGATGAAGACGGTATTGATCAGCGCATGGCAGAGCAGTCCCTGCTGGCGATCGAAGAGGCCGATATCGTACTGTTCCTCGTTGACGGTCGTGCCGGCCTCAATCCTGCCGATGAAATGATTGCGAATCACCTGCGTCGTCATGAAAAGGAGTGCTGGCTGGTCGTCAACAAAACGGACGGGGTCGATCCGGATCTGGCGATGGCTGACTTCTATGCACTCGGTTTGGGGCAACCTGTACCCATTGCAGCGGCACATGGGCGCAACGTCACCGTCTTGATGGATGAAGTGCTGGCGCCTTTTGCGCCAGAAGAAGGTGCAGAAGACACCGAATCCGATGAGCAGGACGACAGTATCCGTATTGCGATCGTCGGGCGTCCCAATGTGGGCAAGTCGACACTGGTCAACCGCATGCTGGGGGAAGAGCGTGTCGTAGTATTCGACCAGGCGGGGACAACACGGGACAGCATCTATATACCCTACGAGCGTGACGAACAGCCTTATACCCTGATCGATACGGCGGGTGTTCGGCGACGCAAGAATATCAAGGAAGCCGTAGAAAAGTTCTCAATCGTCAAAACCCTGCAGGCCATCAAGGATGCGAACGTGGTGGTCAGCGTCATTGATGCGCGAGAAGGCGTAACCGAGCAGGATCTGAGTATGCTCGGGTTCGTGATCGATTCCGGTCGAGCGCTGGTGGTGGCTCTGAACAAGTGGGACGGTATGAGCCCGGATGAGCGTGACCACGTCAAATCGCAGGTCGAACGCCGCCTGGCATTTGCCGGCTTCGCGCGGTTCCACTTTATCTCGGCACTCCATGGCTCGGGCGTAGGCAACCTGTATGACTCCATCAACGAGGCATATGACTGTGCCATGGCCAAATGGTCAACCAACCAGTTGACCCGCTTGCTGGAGGACGTGGTGGCTGACCACCAGCCGCCGATGGTGAACAACCGTCGCATCAAGTTGCGTTACGCACACCAGGGGGGCTCCAACCCGCCGATCATTGTGGTGCACGGTAACCAGACCGGGTCACTGCCCGGTTCATACAAGCGCTATCTAGAAAACCGGTTTACCAAATACCTGAAGGTGCGTGGCACGCCAATTCGGTTTGAGTTCCGCACCAGTGAGAACCCATTTGCCGGACGCCGTAATACGCTTACACCGAGGCAGTTGGCCAAGAAGGAACGCAGCCGGCAGCATATCAAGGATATGAAGCACCGGGCCAAGAAGAAGGCGCGTAACAAGTAGCAGCATGGCGGGCACCTCAGAGGATTCCCGCTGTCGTTTCGGGAAGTGATGCAGGGTTTTTCGGCTTTTTCGTTAAAAAGCGTTGACACCCCGGCTGGGGTCTGTAGAATTCGCGTCCTCGCTTGGGGCGACAGGGTTCACGGAACACTGGGCAGCACCAATGAGCAAGTGATAACCCATTGAAAAAGCGATGCTTTTTATGCCAGGGTAATACTTGAGTGACAACCGGTTCGTTCGATGCGCTGCTCGCAGCGAGATCGAAAAAGACGAAAAAAACGGTTGACACTGAACGGGGTTGCGGTAAGATACGCGCCTCGCTTGAGACAACAGGTTCTGCCGAACGGCAG
>NZ_JACVEW010000049.1 GCF_017776525.1 Marinobacterium alkalitolerans | reverse complement strand
AGCTCGGTGCCGCCGTGCAGCGGGCTGTTGAACAGGTAACGGCCAACCACGTCGACACAGGTCAACGCCATCAGGCCAAACAATACCAGCGCGGAAACTGCCTCGAGAAAAAAGGCCAGCCAAATGGCCGGCCCCTTCTCGTCATAGTGCGCTTTGATCCAGGCACCAAATGACATGGATTACTCCTGCTTTTGTGCTTCGTACTCACGAGCAATCTGGCGCATTTCCTTCAGCGCTGCTGCTGCATCAACATCACGGTCAGACACGCTTTCGATCCAGTCCTGGTCCATGCCTTCTGTCAGCTGGTTGAACTGCTGTACGAACGCGGAGGACGCATCGTGCTCGATGACGTTTACACCGCTTTCGCGCGCAAATGCCAGACCTTCAATGTCACCCTGCTCCCAGGCGCGACCGGCCAGAGCAGACAGTTTTTCACCGGAAACACTGCGAATCGCTTCAGCGTCTTTCGGGTCCAGGTCTGCCATGAAGTCAGGGTTGATGAACATGGAGAAGGTACCCAGGTACATGCCACCCGGGAGCATATTCAGGTCCTTGGTGACTTCAGCCAGGCGCAGAGACTTCTGTTCGCCCACCGGCAGGAAAGCACCGTCGATAACGCCCTGCTGCATCATCTCGTATACCTTGGTGGCCGGAGCAGCTACCGGCGTGATGCCCATGCGCTCACCGATTTCGGCCTGAACGCCGCCACCGATACGGATCTTCTTGTCCTTCAGGTCAGCCAGGCTGTCCACCGGGAAGGTGGTCATGATCTGACCCGGGCCGTGCGTGAACAGACCCAGCAGTTCCAGACCCACATATTCATTTGCCTCGGCAAAGTACTTGTCATGGGTACGCCAGAGCGCAACAGAAGCGGCTTCTGCGTTTACACCCATGCCCGGCTGTTCAGCCGCGATCGGCAGCTTGAAGCGGCCCGGTACATAGCCGTGGTAGCTGAAGCCGGCGTCAATAACGCCATCTTCTACCAGCTGGAAATAGGTCTTGGGATGACCCATATCATATTCAATTTTAACTTCGACACGGCCCTCAGTGGCTTCTTCAACCCACTTGGCCCAGGTCGGCCATACCACTGCGTTCTGTGCAGCGGTCGGCGGCAGCCAGGTACCCACGATCAAAGTGGTATCAGCTGCGGCAGCGTTGAAAGAAGTGGACAAACCTGCAGCCAGAACAGCGGCACCGGCGAATTTTATTGTTTTAATCATCATGTTGCTCCTGCGTTTCTTGTGTCGTTATTATCTTTGCGATACTCAAGAATCGTTTACTCTTGAAATAGTGTATCACTTTGTCGCGTTAAGCAAGGCTTGGTTGCAGCAAATATCTACTAAGGTATACCCCTAGCGGGCGGCTCCCCTGAGGGAGCCTTGATTTCCTTTATACCATCATGTTTGTGATACATGAAGTCATTAACACACCGCTCTACCGGTAGAGCAACTCCGGCAGGAAGAGCGCGATCTGGCTGACGAACACGATCAGCGCAAGGCGCACGATGTCCGCGCACCAGAACGGTGTGACTCCTTTGAAAATAGTCCCTGTTTTCACATCGCGCAGCACCGCACTGAGTACAAAGACATTCATACCCACCGGCGGTGTGATCAAACTGATCTCGGTCACAACGACGACCACTATCCCGAACCACACCAGATC
>NZ_JACVEW010000048.1 GCF_017776525.1 Marinobacterium alkalitolerans | reverse complement strand
TAAGCGACTAAGCGTACACGGTGGATGCCCTGGCAGTCAGAGGCGATGAAGGACGTGCTAATCTGCGATAAGCGTCGGTAAGGTGATATGAACCGTTATAACCGGCGATTTCCGAATGGGGAAACCCAGTGTGTTTCGACACACTATCATTAACTGAATCCATAGGTTAATGAGGCGAACCGGGGGAACTGAAACATCTAAGTACCCCGAGGAAAAGAAATCAACCGAGATTCCCCCAGTAGCGGCGAGCGAACGGGGAGCAGCCCAGAGCCTGAATCAGTGTGTGTGTTAGTGGAAGCGTCTGGAAAGGCGCGCGATACAGGGTGACAGCCCCGTACACAAAAATGCACATATTGTGAGCTCGATGAGTAGGGCGGGACACGTGGTATCCTGTCTGAATATGGGGGGACCATCCTCCAAGGCTAAATACTCCTGACTGACCGATAGTGAACCAGTACCGTGAGGGAAAGGCGAAAAGAACCCCGGCGAGGGGAGTGAAAAAGAACCTGAAACCGTGTACGTACAAGCAGTGGGAGCCTCTTTTATGGGGTGACTGCGTACCTTTTGTATAATGGGTCAGCGACTTATATTCTGTAGCAAGGTTAACCGAATAGGGGAGCCGAAGGGAAACCGAGTCTTAACTGGGCGTTAAGTTGCAGGGTATAGACCCGAAACCCGGTGATCTAGCCATGGGCAGGTTGAAGGTTGGGTAACACTAACTGGAGGACCGAACCGACTAATGTTGAAAAATTAGCGGATGACTTGTGGCTGGGGGTGAAAGGCCAATCAAACCGGGAGATAGCTGGTTCTCCCCGAAAGCTATTTAGGTAGCGCCTCGTGAATTCATCTCCGGGGGTAGAGCACTGTTTCGGCAAGGGGGTCATCCCGACTTACCAACCCGATGCAAACTGCGAATACCGGAGAATGTTATCACGGGAGACACACGGCGGGTGCTAACGTCCGTCGTGAAGAGGGAAACAACCCAGACCGCCAGCTAAGGTCCCAAAGTCATGGTTAAGTGGGAAACGATGTGGGAAGGCCCAGACAGCCAGGATGTTGGCTTAGAAGCAGCCATCATTTAAAGAAAGCGTAATAGCTCACTGGTCGAGTCGGCCTGCGCGGAAGATGTAACGGGGCTAAACCATGCACCGAAGCTGCGGCAGCGACGCTTATGCGTTGTTGGGTAGGGGAGCGTTCTGTAAGCCTGTGAAGGTGTGCTGTGAGGCATGCTGGAGGTATCAGAAGTGCGAATGCTGACATAAGTAACGATAAAGCGGGTGAAAAGCCCGCTCGCCGGAAGACCAAGGGTTCCTGTCCAACGTTAATCGGGGCAGGGTGAGTCGACCCCTAAGGCGAGGCCGAAAGGCGTAGTCGATGGGAAACAGGTTAATATTCCTGTACTTGGTGTTACTGCGAAGGGGGGACGGAGAAGGCTATGTTGGCCGGGCGACGGTTGTCCCGGTTTAAGCGTGTAGGCTGGTTTTCCAGGCAAATCCGGAAAATCAAGGCTGAGGCGTGATGACGAGGCACTACGGTGCTGAAGCAACAAATGCCCTGCTTCCAGGAAAAGCCTCTAAGCATCAGGTAACATCAAATCGTACCCCAAACCGACACAGGTGGTCAGGTAGAGAATACCAAGGCGCTTGAGAGAACTCGGGTGAAGGAACTAGGCAAAATGGTGCCGTAACTTCGGGAGAAGGCACG
>NZ_JACVEW010000046.1 GCF_017776525.1 Marinobacterium alkalitolerans | reverse complement strand
AACGCTTCAAGCGTGCGATCCTGTTTCACTTTGGAGGACTGGTGATGGAGCCAACCCACAGTAACGGGTGAAGAACCTTACCATGAATACGGAAGCCACGGGCCTCCATGAGCATGCGTTTGTTTTTGCCTGCGACCAAGCAGAGCTGCCCATGCTCATGGTCAATCCCATTAGCATCAGGCGCTACGCCCAGGGAAAGCTGCCCAAAGTGGCCATCACTGCCTGCATGCGCAAGCTCATTGTGGTGCTAAATACTATGCTCAAAAACGAAGAGCTTTGGCGTCATAAAACAGCCTGATTATTTATGCTGGACACCACAGTCACTTGTTAGGAATCATTACTCCGACCTCAATGCCTTTCTTTTTATAATGCTCTGTAATGTAATTTAAAAATTCCGGATTTAACGTTGCCCCGCATATAGGAGCAAGCTGTTGGCCTACCTGCGTTAGCATGACGTTACCAATTTCTAGTTTATTATTGCTATCACTTTTAAAGGTAAACCCTACAGGCATACCAAAATATAATAGCGTGACATTCTTTGGTAGGGACTGTAGAAGAAAGCCTGAAACATGGTTGAAGCTAATTAAACCAAGCGAATCAAGATGGCTAAGTGATCCAAAGTTAATCCCCTGCCTTTTATATATTTCTGCTTGGTGGTCAAGGATCATTGGGAAAAACTCTCCTCCTGCCATTGCAAAACTACACAGCCGAGTAAATAGATGGGCGTCAGATTTGTCGAGAGTTGAGATCAGCTCAATTGTACGTTTTGAAAATGAACCAGGCTTATTAGCTTCGCCGGTGAGCAAGCTAGACCATAGACCCTGCATCTCTTTGTCAGAAACATTCCTGCATTTTTCAAAGAAATGCGATATCCAATCATCTTCAATATTCTCTGGCTTAGCCTCATCGTTTAGTGAGGCTGTAGCTTGCTCAGTAATAGATTCAATATTTTCTTGTTTCTTCGCTTCCTCATGAACAAGGCGACTTATAGCTCTTTGCTCAATTTCAGAAACTTCAATGTTTGCTAGAGCTTCAATCTTAGCGGCTTCAGCCTTTGCAGACGCTTCACGTTTTATACGTGTTGGCTCATATACAGTGCCAATTGCACCTGACATTTTCTCTATGAGAACGGTGGCTGGTTTGGATAGATCTCCGAAGTTCACTATGCTTTTTTCATCAGACATCGCAATTCCTTATTTTGATCCCTAACGCAGAGCTTTGCGGCAATTTTGGAGCCGCGCAGCGGTGAAAAAATTGTCCGACAACAGCGCCTGGTTATGAAATGCCAGACTCCCTGCGACTGGTCATTAGTCGGCACGCTAGCTCGCGCTCGTGCCACCTTGTTGCGAAAGCGTCCGAAACCACCAGCCATTTTCCACCTGAACTAT
Organism: Marinobacterium alkalitolerans; assembly: GCF_017776525.1. Classification (GTDB taxonomy): domain Bacteria; phylum Pseudomonadota; class Gammaproteobacteria; order Pseudomonadales; family Balneatricaceae; genus Marinobacterium; species Marinobacterium alkalitolerans. Next base: position 530 of record NZ_JACVEW010000046.1, on the reverse strand, counting down.
GTGAGCCATGGTTCGCACCCATACAAGAGCACTGGCATTCGTGGCCAGTTGCATTCCAGCAGGCCGGAGCACATTTTTCTTGTTCGCGATAGGGCTGAATAATATAAACGCTACCAAAGGCTACAAGGCACCGATTCACTATTTCGTTGAACCAAGCCTTTGGCACTTCCCAACATTTAAACTGAGGATTCCATTTTGGCTTGCTTCGACGACCGTCTTGGAGCCAAGTCTTGTTTTCAGAGTCGTAAGGAAGTTTGACGAAAAGCGGCTTTCCCTTACCTTGCCGATAGATAACAGGGACAACAGTTTGACGCCAGATTTTTCTCAGTCGTTCTTCTGTCCCGATATCCATCATTCACTCCATGTCAGATGGCCATTCATAACGCCAGCCAACATGCGCGGCTACGAAATGGAGGCGAAGCCGCAATGTAGTAGGCGTCGCCGTGATTGGCATTGTATGGATAATTCCGTGTGTTTTCCGGGTAAATTGGGACCCACCCTCAACGGCCATTGAGGGCCTTCATGCAGCA
>NZ_JACVEW010000045.1 GCF_017776525.1 Marinobacterium alkalitolerans | reverse complement strand
CGTGCCTTCTCCCGAAGTTACGGCACCATTTTGCCTAGTTCCTTCACCCGAGTTCTCTCAAGCGCCTTGGTATTCTCAACCTGACCACCTGTGTCGGTTTCGGGTACGGTCACACATAACCTGAAGCTTAGAGGATTTTCCTGGAAGCCTGGCATCAACCACTTCAGCTCATAAAGAGCTTCGTCATCAGGTCTCGATCTTAAGGACCCGGATTTGCCTAAGTCCTCAATCTACACCCTTAAACGCGGACAACCAACGCCGCGCTGGCCTAGCCTTCTCCGTCCCCCCGTCGCAGTTATGCGCGGTACAGGAATATTAACCTGTTTCCCATCGACTACGCTTTTCAGCCTCGCCTTAGGGGCCGACTCACCCTACCCCGATTAACGTTGGATAGGAACCCTTGGTCTTCCGGCGAGGGGGTTTTTCACCCCCTTTATCGTTACTCATGTCAGCATTCGCACTTCTGATACCTCCACGGTGCCTCTCGGCTTCCGCTTCAACGGCTTACAGAACGCTCCTCTACCATGCCCTAAGGCATCCGCAGCTTCGGTGTCTAGTTTGAGCCCCGTTATATCTTCCGCGCAGGCCGACTCGACTAGTGAGCTATTACGCTTTCTTTAAAGGATGGCTGCTTCTAAGCCAACCTCCTAGCTGTCTAAGCCTTCCCACATCGTTTCCCACTTAACTAGAACTTTGGGACCTTAGCTGGCGGTCTGGGTTGTTTCCCTTTCCACGACGGACGTTAGCACCCGCCGTGTGTCTCCCATGATTGCACTCTTGGGTATTCGGAGTTTGCATCGGGTTGGTAAGTCGGGATGACCCCCTAGCCGAAACAGTGCTCTACCCCCCAAGGTGAGACATGAGGCGCTACCTAAATAGCTTTCGAGGAGAACCAGCTATCTCCGGGCTTGATTAGCCTTTCACTCCGATCCACAGGTCATCCGCTGGCTTTTCAACGACAGTCGGTTCGGTCCTCCAATTGATGTTACTCAATCTTCAACCTGCCCATGGATAGATCGCCCGGTTTCGGGTCTACTCCCAGCGACTTGGCGCCCTATTAAGACTCGGTTTCCCTACGCCTCCCCTATACGGTTAAGCTTGCCACTGAAAGTAAGTCGCTGACCCATTATACAAAAGGTACGCAGTCACCGTCCGAAAACGGCTCCCACTGCTTGTACGTACACGGTTTCAGGGTCTATTTCACTCCCCTCACAGGGGTTCTTTTCGCCTTTCCCTCACGGTACTGGTTCACTATCGGTCAGTCAGGAGTATTTAGCCTTGGAGGATGGTCCCCCCATATTCAGACAGGATAACACGTGTCCCGTCCTACTCGATTTCACTGCGTATAGGTTTTCGTGTACGGGGCTATCACCCACTATGGCCACACTTTCCAGAGTGTTCCACTAACCACAACACAGCTTAAGGGCTGCTCCCCGTTCGCTCGCCGCTACTAAGGGAATCTCGGTTGATTTCTTTTCCTCCGGGTACTTAGATGTTTCAGTTCCCCGGGTTCGCCTCTCTACACCTATGTATTCAGTGAAGAGATACCCGCAAGCGGGTGGGTTTCCCCATTCGGAAATCCTCGGATCAAAGTCTGTTTACCGACTCCCCGAGGCTTATCGCAGGTTACAACGTCCTTCATCGCCTCTGACTGCCAAGGCATCCACCGTGCACGCTTATTCACTTGACCATATAACCCGAAGGCGTCTGGCAAATGAATGGTTCGTAACGATTATCGCCGGTTGGCGCTTGTATCAAACAATACAAGACAATCTTTCAGATCCAATTTGTTAAAGAGCGTTTAAAGCGTGAAGCTTTAAAGGATTTACTCATGCAATAAGCAAATGCTTTAAAGCTTACTCAGCTTCAACATTTCGATCAGGTAATCTGTGTGAACGCTTGCCAGAACTTCGCAATCGTTTAAGGAGGTGATCCAGCCCCAGGTTCCCCT
>NZ_JACVEW010000044.1 GCF_017776525.1 Marinobacterium alkalitolerans | reverse complement strand
GTTTGCCCGGGTGCTACCAGATGAGCAGCAAGGCACCACAACGCGCTTTTTGGAAAACGCTCTGGCGGCCTACCGCGAAATAGGTGTAGAGGTGAAACGTCTGATGACCGATAACGGTCCAGCCTATCGTTCCCGTCGGTTCAATGCAGTTTTACAACGAGAAGGGATCAAGCATGTGTACACGCGCCCATACACGCCCAGAACGAACGGCAAGGCGGAGCGTTTTATACAAACAATGATCAGGGAGTGGGCATATGCAGTGCCCTACGCAAATGACATATCAAGGACCTGGGCGCTGACAGACTGGATCAACCACTACAATAAACAGCGCCCTCATGGCAGTATCGGAAATCTACCGCCGGTGTCTCGAATACCGAAGCTGCGTGAACAACGTGTTTAGTATTCACAGCTAGGGTCTCATCTTTGTTCTTCTTGTTGGTCCTGATGATATGTCAATTGGTGCATAGGTTATCATCTTGATGTACCGGTGTGGTCCTCATGCGCGCCTGAATATCTCCATGCTTACCTCTCCTCGGTGTGAGGCTGAGTCATCGTGATATTTAGTCCTTACGTATTTTGTTTTCCACTTGGAGAAGGTCAGCTCACAGCCAGTGTTGTGTTTCATCATGAAACAGGTTTGCTAGCGTTAATGCTGTGCTTCATCATGAAACTACTTAACGTAATGGCTTATATAGACCCAATACTGCAGGGTAGGTTAAATTGGCCTGATAGGGGTTATATTGTATTGATCAGTGAAGCTAAGCTTAGTGATAGGAGAAATTTATGTCAGGGCCAACCATTGAGTCAGTACGGGCATCGATCCAAGATCACCTGAAGCAATTAAAATGCTCGGTCTGTGGCGAAGCACTCGCAAAAGAAATCGACGGAAAAATTCTCGTAGAGAAGGGGGAATTACATGCTGAGTGGGGATATGCTTCTAACAATGATGGTGTTGTTCATCATCTAGATCTCTGCGAAAGCTGTTTTCATTTAGCTCTTTCAACGCTAAAGAGCAGAGCTGTCAAAACGTTAGATGACGATACTGCAGTTTCCGAAAGCTTTGGTATTGAAAATCACATCGAATAATACAGTAATCCCTCCATTTTTAGCGGGGTCCAAAAGTAGACCTCAGGCAGCCATGGCCAACACCTGAAAGACGGCGAGCGCAGCAGAAACGTTCTGGAAAACATCTGCGGGATGATGGGCAACCCGATCGCTTCAGAAATGCGTGGAGGGGACTTCACCGCCTATCGTGCCAGCCGATCCGAAGACGTGGCCGCTAATACCCTCAACCATGAATTGGCTTATCTGCGTGCTGTGTTCAATGAACTTATTAGACTGGAGCAATGGGAACGGGAAAATCCGCTGAAGAACGTTCGACCGCTGAAAACTGACGAGCGGGAGTTAACCTGGCTGAGTAAGGAAGAGATTCAGTTGCTGCTGGATCACTTGGCAGCGAGACGAAACCCCGATGCCATCAAAGTGGCAAAAGTCTGTCTGGCGACGGGAGCCAGATGGTCAGAGTCAGAAAGCCTCACCGCGTCTCAGGTCCGAAATAATCAGATCACCTACCACCGTACCAAAGGCGGGAAGAGTCGAACCGTCCCGATCGCAGAGGGGCTTTACCGAGAGATTAAGACGAAGGAGAAGGGGAGGCTGTTTGGTAACTGTTACCAGTCATTTACGAACGCCCTGGAAGAATCGGGGATAGAGTTGCCGAAGGGGCAGAGAACCCACGTCCTTCGGCATACTTTCGCCAGTCATTTCATGATGAATGGCGGTAATTTGCTGACGCTGCAAAAGGTGCTGGGTCATGGGTCTATTCAAATGACTATGCGGTATGCGCATTTATCACCAGATCATTATATTGAGGTAATTAATCTTGGTCCTTTGGCGATGTAGTTAACTCATGTAGCCTATTATCGTGAAAGTCAAAGACCTTTTTAGGTAGATAGGTTAGCTCATTAATTTTGTGAACTATTTTAGGATGCATTAATAAAGGGGAATTAACAGAGGTGGAAAAGTAAGGGTGGTATACGGCTTCAACTTTCTCTGTATTAAAATATTCATTCTCAGCTACTAAAGCGTCTTTTGGTATATAGTGTGAGCCGCTAAGAATCTTTTCTAGCAATCCACCATGAATCTTATAGTTAATATAAGGCTCACTATTCGACCTCTGGATCCTTTCTAGATTCAAAGATAGTAAATCTCTGGTTGTACCTTCCTTGTCTGGCAGAATTTTCTTCATCTGGAAGCAATATCTGCGGATTTTCCAGACGGTATGGTCAAGCTGTAATAGCTTCGGGCCATGTAAAGAGTACGATTTCTCTAAATATCGGTATGAGCCATAATCATCTAAATAATGAATGAAATTAATGGCTTCATCACCTAAATCCAACTCAAAATCTAATTTATTTGCAAGCTCAAGTGCTGAGATTAAAGAGTGGCCGATTAGATTCTTTTTTTGTCTTCCTTTATTAACGACGGTTGGGATTCTATTATATAAAAAATAGCTTTAAAATATTTCTCTATTGCTTGGAGGGATTGCCATAAAAACTGAGTATCAAGTGAATTCATATATGAGAGCCTGGCCGCTATGTAATGCTTATCAGCAGTGTCTCTAAAACTTCGGTCTGCGAAGTTATCAATTAGAGCCTCAGTATCAATATGGCCCTTCACCCGTTACTGTGGGTTGGCTCCATCACCAGTCCTCCAAAGTGAAACAGGATCGCACGCTTGAAGC
>NZ_JACVEW010000043.1 GCF_017776525.1 Marinobacterium alkalitolerans | reverse complement strand
TGCATGAAGGCCCTCAATGGCCGTTGAGGGTGGGTCCCAATTTACCCGGAAAACACACGGAATTATCCATACAAGGCTGTTACTGAGGAGTAGCGTAATGTCAGTCACCCTGGCGTTTGATGTATACGGAACCCTGATCGATACCCGTGGTGTTGTGGGATTGCTGGAAGGCTGGATGGGTGATCTGGCAGAAGACTTTTCTCAATGCTGGCGTGAAAAACAGCTGGAATATGCGTTTCGCCGGGCGCTCATGCGGCATTATGCCGATTTTTCGGTATGCACTCGAGAAGCGCTCGATCACACCTGCCTGCGCTTTGATCAGCCACTGACCGATGAGCAAAAGAATGAACTGATGGCCTTTTACCGCAAGTTGCCGGTCTATGAGGATGTCCCCGAGGCCTTAAGGGCTCTGAAGCTGGAAGGTTATCGGCTGTACGCCTTTTCCAATGGCAGTCGCCGCTCTGTTGCGGGCCTGCTGGAGCATGCGGGTATTGCCGATTGTTTTCATGGCATTGTCAGCGTGGAGGAGCAGCGTTCATTCAAACCTGATCCGGGGGTGTACAGTTATTTCCTGCGCGAGGCCAAGGTGTTGAATCACAGCAGCTGGCTGATTTCAGGTAATCCGTTTGATGTGATCGGTGCCATTTCGGCAGGGATGAATGGCGCCTAGGTGCAGCGTTCCTCTCAGGCGCTGTTTGATCCCTGGGGAGTAGAGCCCACTCTGACGGTGCGTCGTCTGAGTGAGCTGGGTGAAACACTGGGGCGACACCTGGCATCAAAGAAATGATACGTGGTATGTAATATGTATCATTAATACGAATTACTTGCCTCGATATACGCCTTCGCGCTTCTCAACAAAGGCATTCACGGCTTCGGCGTGATCGTCGGTGTTATGGAGCATGCCTTGCCAGGCCGCACAGAGCTCCAGAAAGTCATCCAATTCATGGCGTTGGGCCTGCTTCATCAAGCGTTTGCTCATTCTCAGTGCATGTGGCGGTTTGGCCGCCATCTGGCGAGCCAGTGTCATTACCCGCGTCATCAGCTGTTCTGCTGCAACCTCTTCCATCATCAGGCCCAGCTCAACGGCTTCTTCAGCATGTACCAGTCGTCCGGTCAGGGTGATTTCGGCGGCTCGCTGATAGCCGATCAGGCGCTGCAGAAACCAGGCACCGCCGTCGCCCGGAATAATGCCCAGATTGACAAAGGTTTCGCCGAAGGTGGCGCGCTCTGACCCGATGCGGATATCGCACATGCAGGCGAGGTCGCAACCGGCGCCAATGGCGGGGCCGTTGACGGCTGCAATGATGGGGGTTTCGGCACGGTGAATGGCGCGGGGAATGCGCTGAATGCCCTCGCGGTACTTGCGCTCAAGCTCCAGCGCATCGCCGCCAAAGGGGCCCTGGCGATGATCGCCGTCTCTGAGCTGCATCTCCTTGATATTGCCGCCCGCGCAGAAAGCACTTCCTTGGCCGGTGATCACCAGCACGGAAACAGAAGGGGCGCGGTTGGCCCACTCGACTGTGGCAACGATATCGTCGATCAGCGCGGTGCCGGTCAGTGCGTTGCGAACATCATCTCGTGCCAGTGTCAGCACGGCTACGCGCTCTTCCAGCTCCAAGCGTGCGTCTTGCAGTCGAGGCAACTGATCAGTCATGAAGGGCTCCCTTTATATTTTTGTCGTGGGGTCTGATCCAGTTATCGAGAATACCAGATCCACACAAACGTAGGGGAGCGCTTCAGATCATTAAAGTGAAGCGCGCTGTATCAATCCAGGTGCAGGACTTCCTTTTCACCCGGGATGCGGAACTGGCTCATCTCTTCGTTGAGCACGTCCACCTGGCGGCCGTCCTGTGTGAGGATTTCGGGCGGCTCCTGTTTCCACTCAACAGGCTTGAGGCCGAAGGTACGCTTGCCCTCGTAGTGCTGTCGCATAACAAGCATAACGGTGCGTCCATCTTCACCGGTGGCGAAAAAGCTGCTGTCGTAGTGTTTATGCATGGTAAGAACCCTTTTTGTATCTCATTTTATTATTGGTCGGGAAGCATGCTGTAACCAAATCCCTGTTTGGTTGTAGATCAACATACTTCAGCCGATTCTAAAATACAAAAGTCGTATTGCAGTTGACTTATATTTAGCATAAGCAAAATTTATGAAAGTTTCGAGTCAGGAATACCCTTATATCCATACAGCTGTAAAAAGGGCTAACTGGCGCGGGGAATGTCGCTCCAGCGAGTCGTATAGGCCGGTGACAGCCTCTGTCTTTTCATCTGCCATTCCTTACAGGTGCCCTGGCCTGCGATAAAAACACGGCCCTTGCCGCTGTGATTGATACGGTCCAGTTTCGGTATGGGCATACCGACAGCAGGAGGATTGGGAGGGGAAGCGCAGAGTGCAAATCGATGGCATAGACCTATCGAGATCACTCAGTGATGTGAATATACAGGGTTCTGAGGCTGGAATCGGAAGCGAGAGTTTCAATCAGTGAAAAGCCATGGCGTTCATAATAGGCAATTAGTTCTGAAATATTTTCACACTCCAGGATGATGATACGACCGCCTATCAACTGTTTTGCCGCGGCAAAAACCGCAAAGGCTTCACTTAAGATATCGGTCAGTCCAATAGGGTTGCCGTCTATAGACATATTTTTACCCAGTTGACCGATGAGGAAAGACCGAATGCGTTCAGCGTCTTTGCTGATGCCGTCCAAGGAACGAACCTTGGTCTTGCTGAGTCCCAAGCCTTCAAGGATCAGCTCTTTAAAGGACACAGAAAAGTAAGCCAGTAAGTCGCCTGTAGTGGCATCCAAAATCAAATAGGTTCGTGCATTGCCAGTTTTCTCAAAGCGGATGGCTTTGCTGGGGTTCGTCAGGAAGTTTTCGACATCGACGTTGCGAGGACACGAAAAAGTGCTGAGGAGCTTGACTGAATCGTCTACCCCAAGCTCTCTCAGCAGGTCTCCGAGTTGGACAATCGTTGTTTTAATAACTTGATACCTTTTGCACTTTCGGCCTTGTAGTCGCGTTTGGCGACCTTGATCAAGCGTGGGTGCGCCAAGTCATAGTGAATGCGATCAATAGACTCCTGGTCCGTGACCACAAAGCTCTTATCAAACGATGTTGTTGCCATGGTGGCACCTCCTCTTTGGTAGTTGCCTAAATGAAGTATAACACCTTGCAAGAAGAGGACACAGGCCTTCTTTGTATATGCGAACAGTAATGGGGAAGCGGTGGATCACCGCGTTCACGGTCAATTGCGCTGTATAAATAAGGTTCTTCACCGGATGTGGTGGGCCAGCCTTCAGGTTCGCGCCTCTTTCTTGCATTATGGGTCCATTTATCAACCTTTTCTCGGGTGTACGAATGGACCAGCAGACTCTCTATGAACGGATTCTCGGCCTATCATCCCCTTGGTATGTCACTGGCGTTGATCTGAATGAAGATCACCAAGAGGTCACTGTCCATGTCAGCTGTGATGCTGGCGTGAAGCTCAGCTGCCCGCTGTGTGGCCAGCCATCTCCCCGTTATGACAGTCGCAGACGCACCTGGCGCCATTTGGATACCTGCCAATTTCAAACATGGGTGACAGCAGATGTGCCCAGAGTGCAGTGTGCCCAGCATGGCTGTCGTACCGTGCAGGTCCCCTGGGCTGAGGGCAACAGTCGCTACACCCAGCTGTTTGAAGCACGTGTCATTGGGTGGCTCAAAGAGGCCTCCATTCACGCCGTCGGCCGGCAGCTGAAGCTTAGCTGGAGTGCCATCGATGGCATCATGGCACGCGCCGTCAAACGTGGGCTTAAAACACGTCAGGCGCTATCCAGTCAGCACATTGCAGTGGATGAAACCTCCTTCAGGAAAGGCCATGATTATGTCACGATCATTTCCAATGCAGAGGGATTGGTTCTGGCGGTAGAAGATGGGAAATCATCCGAGAGCCTTGCTTGCTTCTATCAACGGCTGACCGAACAACAGAAGCGCAATGTCCGCTCTGTATCGATGGATATGAGTCCGGCCTACCGGAAAGCTACATTGCAGTATGTGCCGGATGCTC
>NZ_JACVEW010000042.1 GCF_017776525.1 Marinobacterium alkalitolerans | reverse complement strand
ATGGCATCCCGTAGGGGGTTCGAACCCCTGTTACCGCCGTGAAAGGGCGGTGTCCTAGACCACTAGACGAACGGGACACACCTTAATCGCTTTCGCGTTCCTCATCGAGGAGGCGCATATAGTACGCACCGGAGTTTTTTGATGCAACCCCTTTTTGTGCTTTTTTTACATGGTGTTGCGTGTTTTTCATCACGCGGGCCAGCCAGGCAGCGGCAGGCTCCGGCTTGTGCAGCAAGTACCCCTGCAAAAGATCACATCCATGCGCCGCGAGAAAGTCAGCCTGTGCCGCCATTTCAACGCCCTCTGCCACCACCTTCAGCCTCAGCTGACGTGCAATGGAAAGAATCGAGCGCACAATGGTTCGGTTATCGTCGTCCCGCGGCAGGTTATCAACAAACCGCTTATCGATTTTCAGCTCACTCAGGTGCAGCTTTTTAAGATAGGCCAGGTTGGAATACCCGGTACCAAAATCATCCAGCGAGAAGCGGATGCCAAAGAACGACAAGCGTGCGATGTTATCCAGCAAACCTGCATGATTATCGATAAAGAGACTTTCGGTAATCTCAATCACCAATGAAGTGGGCGCGACGCCTGATTCGCCAATCAGCTCAATAACCCCATCGATAAAGGCGTCATCATGGAACAGTATTGAGCTGAAGTTGACCGACAGCGGACACTGAACGCCATGCCGGGCCAGCTCTTTCAGTATCTGCAGAGATTGACTGAGTACCTGCAGCGTCAGCGGTTTGATCAGCCCCGAAGACTCGGCAACCGGGATAAACTCCCCGGGTGAGACCGGGCGCCCTTGCGGGCCGTTCAGCCAGCGCACCAGTACTTCGCCACTCCTGACCGCACCATCCGGACTGAATTGCGACTGTATGGCCAGAGACAGCTCATCTCGCAGCACTGCATCCCGCAGCGCAGCTTCAAGTTCTACCCGTCTGCGCGCCTGCTGGCCCAACTCGGGTAAATAGAATTCAACTCGACTCCCTCCCAGTTCACGGGCACGGTTGAGGGCCATATCGGCACTTCTTCGCAGGGTTTCGAAGTCATCTCCGTGCACACCGACCCGAGCAATCCCCGCGCTTGCCGTCAGTGCTAGGCTCCCGCCGAAGCTGCGCACCGTATCTGCCAACTGCTCACAGAACACCGTCAGGCGCGACAGTATGGCCGAGTCATCGACCCGTCCCGTGCGCAGCAGCATCCCGAACTCTTCCCAGCCCACATGCGCCAGAACCTCATGCCGCTCGCCCAACAACCTGCCAAGACGGCGCCCGACCTGATGCAGCAGCCTGTCTCCGAACGCATGTCCGTAGGCATCGTGAATACGGTTGAAATCATCCAGGCCAAACAGCACCAGAATGTAACCATCGGCATCAGGTTCAGCCAGACAGCTCTCTATCGTTTCCTGCAAGCGCCGACGGTTAGGCAGTCCACTTTGAGGGTCGTGATAAGCCAGGTATTCAAGGCGCTGCTGAGCATCTTTTTCAGCCGTTACATCCTGCTCCACCGACAGGTAGTGACTGACCTCTCCCTGATTGTTGCGCACCGGTGAAACCACGGCGCGCTTGACCATTTTGCGCCCCTGCTTGTGTCGGTTTACAAATTCGCCACGCCAGGCCTCTCCCCGCTCGAGCGTTGACCAGAACGCGTGCTTTTCAGCTTCTGTTTTGGGAGCCCAGGCACGAAACCCCGGACGCCGGCCCAGCACTTCCTCGCGGCTGTAACCGGAATTGGCTTCAAACCCACCGTTTACATAGGTGATCTCACCTTCCAGGTTGGTGATGATGACACTGGATGGGCTCTGATCAATGGCGTGCCGAAACAGCACCAGATCCGATTCGATCCGCTTGCGCTCGGTCACGTCACGCTGGGTGCTTACAAAGTAGATGGGGACACCCTGCTCGTTCAGCAGAGGGCGAATCCGTATTTCCACCCAGTAGCGCTCACCCTGAGCCGTATAGTTGACCAGCTCCTCACAGACTTCCTCTGAGTGCAGCAGCGCACGGGCGATGCGACCGGTTGCCTCACGGTCAGTCTCTGCGCCCTGAAACAGTCTGGGACTTTTTCCTATTAACTGTTCTCGGGCGTAACCGGTCCGGTTCAGTACGGCCTGGTTCACATAAACAATGAAGGGGCCACCGTTTTCGAGGGTGGCATCGGTCACGACAACCAGGTCGGACAAGTGGTCCAGACTGGCCTGCATGAAATGAAGTTGCTCTGCCGTATCCAGAGCCTGAGTAGTGGGGGGCACAACGTCTCTCGCGTTCGGGTACACACATCATGTGCGGCTTGGGGGGGCCACAAAGCAGTGCGGATTGTAGGGGCTAAACGCGAATTGATAAACCTTTATTACACTAAGGTTACCGGTAATCCGTAAATGGCTTGGGCCGGAACTTGTCTTCCTTCGCCTGTTCCTCCTCCCGGCGACGCCGCTCTTCTTCCTCTTTTTCCAGTCGCTCTCGCTTTACGATCACTTCCAGTTCATCGATGTGAGTCCCGATTTCATACATCTGACGGTCAAGTTGCTGGGTACTGTTCAGGCTCTGCAACTTCGCCATGGCCGTGCGGAAACGCGGCAGCGCCGCCGCTGCACCACGCGCCTGTTCAGCCTCATAGGTATCCATCAGCTCAACATCAATGCGAGTCCGTGTGTAGGCTTCCTTGACCTGGTAGGTGACGGTATCAATATCAGAGGGTTTGAAGAGCCCCTGCTGTTTCACTTCACTGAGAAACTGAAAGAGTTCACGCAGCAGCGATGCCGTTCGCGAGGCATGGTTGCGATCCGTATGCAGCGTCATACTGCCTGCGGGGTGTTCAACCACCGGGATTGGTTGAGACGCGACTGACTCCACCTCCTGCAACCGTTTCAGATTGTCGTCCGTACGTTCCAGTTCCAGCGTGAGCTTCCAGCGCTGCATAAGGTAGCGCACCAGCAGATCACGGATCTCACGGGTGATGTAATGCTCTGGCAAAGAGCGCAGCAGATGATCCGCCCTGCGGATCTGGTCCTTGAGCAATAACAGGCGCATTCGTCGTTCACGGCGCTGGTTTTCAATGCTTTGAATGGTGAACGCAATCATGGCCATCACCACAATGACGCCGATAATCAGAAAACCGGTTTCGGTAGGAGTCATACATTCACACTGTTTATAGGCCCGAAGCCCTTGATTCTATAACAAAAAACCGCTGAAAAGTGCTTGACCGCCACAAAACCTGACTTTAATATTCGATCCGCTCGCCAATCGGTGAGCAGATGCGGAGTCCCATTCGTCTAGTGGCCCAGGACACCGCCCTTTCACGGCGGTAACAGGGGTTCGAACCCCCTATGGGACGCCATTGCGGGAATAGCTCAGTTGGTAGAGCACAACCTTGCCAAGGTTGGGGTCGCGAGTTCGAGTCTCGTTTCCCGCTCCAATCCCCCCCCTCATTACATGCTCAAGCTTTGTTTGATTCTATAAAAGCGACCCACTGTATTGGCTGGGGTCGCGACCGGGGCGCCGGCCGGATCGAGTTCGTTTCCCGCTCCACTCTCCCTCATTACATGCTCAAGCTTTGTTTGATTCTATAAAAGCGACCTGCTGTATTGGTTGGGGCCGCGACCGGAACGCCGGCCGGATCGAGTTCGTTTCCCGCTCCAAACACCCTCACCTCTCAGACCAGGTGTCACTCCCCCGAGCCGTTCTGCTTAGTTTTTCATGGCGTCTCAGGTATCCTTCCATCATATCTGTTTTGCGACCCGTTCAATCGCCGTGAGGATAACATGCAGGTAACGCTTGAGCAGTGGCAGGCTCTTCTGGCCGTTGTTGATGCTGGCGGCTATGCCAAGGCTGCCGAGCAACTGGGTAAAAGTCAGTCGGCTGTCAGTTACGCGGTGCAGCGACTGGAAACCGGCCTGAATATTCGTGTTTTCCGTCTGGAGGGCCGCCGGGCGGTGCTGACAGAACCGGGAGAGGCCTTGTGCCGGCATGCTCGCAAACTGGTTGAGCAGGCGCGGCAAACCGAGGAGCTGGCCCGCCAGTTTGGTCAGGGGTACGACGCCCATATCAGCCTTGCCATGGATACCATTTTTCCGCGTGAGTGGATGCTCGATATCCTCGCAGGCTATGCCGATGAACACCCCCACACCCGGATTGAACTGCTCGAAACGGTTCTGAGCGGCAGTGACGAGGCGGTACTGAAACGCCAGGTCGACCTGTCCATCAGTGGACGGGTGCCGCCGGGCTTTCTGGGGGAAGCCCTGATGAGCGTTCGCTTCATTGCCTGCGCCAGCCCTGACCACCCCCTGAACACACTGGGGCGCACTCTGACGCTGGATGACCTGACGCGCCACCGCCAGCTTGTTGTGCGTGATTCGGGCAGCCGAAGCGTTGATTCCGGCTGGCTGGGTGCCGACCAGCGCTGGACGCTGGGCAACCTGGACGCCTCACTGATGGCCGCCTGCAAGGGCGTCGGATACGCCTGGTACCCCGAAACCCGTGCCCGCGACCTGCTGGATCAGGGCCTGCTGAAACCCCTTCCCCTCCAGAACGGCGCGGAGCGCTGGCATGAACTCTACCTGATCATGACCGACGGCGAGCTGGCACGACCGGGTATAAAAAAACTGGCTGACATGATCAAACAAAGGGTCGATAGCCAGTCACCGGACAAGCCTTTAAAATAGCCTCTTGAATACACAAACAGCGTGAGACCCATGGAAAAACCCATCCCCCCGGCAGATGGCGAATGTTGCGAATGCGGCTGTGAGCCCTGTGTCTGGGACACCTACTACGAAGAGATGCATGCCTGGAACGCTGAGCAGAAACGCCTGCGGGAACAGCAGGCCGAGCATCAAGGCGAACAAACAGACAGCAATAACTGATAGTATCAGCGGCCAGATCCGACCTCCTTGGACTTTTCATAACCCCTGAAGGATTGAGTCATGCTCAACAAAGTTGTCATTCCGGTTGCAGGACTGGGTACCCGGGTACTCCCTGCCAGCAAATCCATTCCCAAAGAGATGCTGACAGTCGTCGACAAGCCGGTGATCCAGCATGTGGTTGAGGAAGCCATCGCCGCAGGCATGACCCAGATCATCCTGGTTACCCGCAGTGGCAAATCGGCACTGGAAGATCATTTTGACCGCAATGCCGAGCTTGAGCAGGTACTGGAAGCCAAGGGCAAGGACAAGCTGCTCGCGTCCATCAAGGACATGCTGCCCAGGGGAGTACAGCTGATCTCGGTCCGTCAGGACGAAGCCAGGGGGCTGGGGCATGCGGTGCTCTGTGCCGCTGAACTGACCGGAGCGGACGACTTCGCCGTGATGCTGCCGGACATGTTGATCGATAACAGTGATGACACTCGTGACTTTGCCGCGATGGTCGATGCCTACCGCCAGCATGGCCGTGGCCAGGTAATGGTCGAACAGGTGCCTGCCGACCAGGTTGAGCGCTACGGCATTGTCGACTGTGGCGGCCAGACACCGGCAGTACGCGAGCATGCACCGATGCAGGACGTGGTCGAAAAGCCGCCCCTTGCAGAAGCGCCTTCCAATCTGGCCATCGTGGGTCGTTACATCCTGCCCGGCAAAATCATGCAGCTGCTCCAGTCCACTCCCCCGGGGGCCGGCAATGAAATCCAGCTGACAGATGCCATCAAAACGCTGCTGGATGAAGGCGGCGCACTGGATGCGTTCACAATGGGCGGCGACCTGTATGACTGCGGCAACAAGGCCGGCCTGTTGAAAGCCAATGTCGCCTTCGGGCTTAAGCACCCGGAGACATCAGAGGAACTGAGCGCATTCCTCCAAGGCCTGAGTGTAAAATGAATTTTCCGGCCTTGGACGTGATCTACGCAGAGGCCCGAACCCCTTAACGTACAGGATCTTTTCATGACTGATCGTCTGACCCTTACCCGCCCCGATGACTGGCACCTGCACCTGCGTGACGGTGACGTGTTGCAGCATGTTGTTCCCGCCACGGCTCGGCAGATGCACCGAGCCATCGTGATGCCGAACCTGAAGCCGCCCGTCACCGATGCCGAGCAGGCACTGGCCTACCGTGAGCGCATCCTTGCTCAGGTGCCGGAGGGATGTGACTTCGATCCGCTCATGACACTCTACCTGACGGACAACACCACGCCGGAGATGATTGCGGCTGCCAAGGCGACCGGGAAAGTGGCTGCCGTGAAGCTGTACCCGGCCGGTGCCACCACCAACTCCGACTCGGGTGTCACGGACCTCGGCAAGCTGGACGCCATCTGCGAAGCGCTCGAAGAAGCCGGCATGCCACTGCTGGTCCACGGTGAAGTGACCCACAACCATGTGGATATCTTCGACCGCGAAAAGCAGTTTCTGGATGAAATTCTGACCCCGCTGGCCAGTCGCCACCCGAGCATGAAACTGGTGGTCGAACATATCACTACCAGGGATGCGGCCGAGTTCGTCAATGCGCATGGCGACAACGTGGGTGCCACCATCACCGTTCAGCACCTGGCCTACAACCGCAACCACATGCTGGTAGGCGGCATCCGCCCTCACCTGTTCTGCCTGCCGATTCTGAAACGCAACGTGCACCAGCAGGCACTGCAGGATGCCGTTGTCAGCGGCAGCAAAAAGTTCTTCCTCGGCACCGATTCAGCGCCGCACGCAAAAGGCGCAAAGGAGAACGCCTGTGGCTGTGCGGGCTGTTACAGTGCCTATGCCGCCATTGAGCTTTATGCCGAGATATTTGAAGACCTGGGTGTGCTGGACAAGCTGGAAGGATTTGCCAGCCACCACGGCGCCGATTTTTATGGCGTTCCGCGCAATACGGACACCATTACACTGATCAAGGAAGCATGGCAGGTCCCCGCCGAGATGCCCTTTGGCAACGACATTATCGTGCCGCTGCGCGCCGGCGAAACCCTGAGGTGGAAGCTGGAAAGCTGAGCCACTCGGTTGCGGAGCGGCTTGGTACGAGCGCTCTGCACACGCACCCGCTCACAAAAAAAGGCGCCCTCAGGCCACTGCTGTCCCATAAATGGCAGCAAATGAGAAAGCCTGAATCCAAGTGAGTAAAATGAGAGTGCGACCAA
>NZ_JACVEW010000041.1 GCF_017776525.1 Marinobacterium alkalitolerans | reverse complement strand
GTCGTTAGCTCAGTTGGTAGAGCAGTTGGCTTTTAACCAATTGGTCATAGGTTCGAGTCCTATACGACCCACCATTTTCTTTCCCTTGCCCGTTTATATCTGCCATAGTGTTTCTGCTCAATCGCATGCGACTTGGATGCGTAACACGGCTGCAACTATGGTATGATTCTGGCCCTAGTTTTTTGCCCTCGTTGGCAGTAACCCGCGGGATGACAAGAACCAAAATTATGTTGAGTAAGCAGGACATTGATGATCGCATTCTGGTGCAGGAGCATTTCGCTCAGGAACATCTGCCGCCGTCCATGGGATCAGCTGAAATCGAACAATACAAAACCAAAATCCGTCAGTTGCTGGCAGAAAAAGATGCCTGCCTTGTTGCTCACTACTACACGGATGATGTAATTCAGGAACTCGCCGATGAAACGGGCGGTTGCGTTGCTGACTCTCTGGAGATGGCCCGTTTTGGTGCGCGTCACCCCGCGTCAACGCTGATCGTCGCCGGTGTCCGCTTCATGGGCGAGACTGCGAAGATTCTCAACCCCGAGAAGCGCATTCTGATGCCCACTCTGGAAGCCACCTGCTCACTGGATATCGGCTGCCCGGCAGACGAATTCTCGGCGTTCTGCGATCAATATCCCGACCATGAAGTGGTCGTGTATGCCAACACCTCGGCAGCGGTTAAGGCTCGAGCCGACTGGGTTGTCACCTCCAGTATCGCACTTCAGGTTGTTGAACATCTGAGTGATCAGGGCAAGAAAATTATCTGGGCCCCGGACAAGCACCTGGGTGAGTACGTGCAGAAGCAGACCGGTGCCGAGATGGTGCTTTGGGATGGCAGCTGTATCGTGCATGAGGAGTTCAAGGCAAAAGGTGTGCTGGATCTGAAGAAGGTCTATCCGGATGCCGCTGTTCTGGTTCATCCCGAGTCTCCGGACGCTGTTGTTCAGATTGCCGATGCCGTGGGCTCCACCAGTCAGTTGATCAAGGCGGCTCAGGAGCTGCCCAACGAAACGTTTATCGTGGCGACTGATCGTGGCATCTTTTACAAGATGCAGCAGGCAGCACCGGGCAAGCGTTTTCTGGAAGCACCCACCGGCGGGTCAGGTGCCACCTGTCGCAGCTGTGCGCACTGTCCCTGGATGGCCATGAATGGGCTGGAAAATGTGCTTTCAGCCCTGGAACACGGGACGGATGAGATCAGCGTGGATGAAGCGCTGATGGAGCGTGCCCGCAAGCCATTGCAGCGCATGTTGGACTTTTCCACCAACTGATGAATGTGCGGGGTACTGCTGTCATGGCAGCAGCACCCCATTCCTCAGAACTGTTCTTTCATCTCCTGCCGAATCGCCTTCGCCTCACGCTCTTGTTGTGCCAGGCGCGCCTTCTCTGCATCGGTCAGGCCCTTTTCCCGGTATGCAAATTCAACCTGTCGCAGCGCAAGGTCAAACTGTGCGGTGAGCAGGAAGTATTCAATTCTGGCCTCGTGCACGCCGATTCTGTCTTGTAGCAGCCCCCTGACTTCTGCCAGCTGGAACCAGTACTGTGCATCGGAGGGATAATCTCTCGCCAGTTCCTCATAGATGCGTTTGGCTTCCTGGTAATGTCCTGCTGCCTGCGCGGCATGTGCCTGCAAGGCTTTTAACGGACGACTGCCGGGGTAGAGTGCGAGCAGCTCGCAGGCCTGCTGGGTGGCAGCCTCGGGCTTGCGTGCCTCGATCAGCTGCTCGATGCGCGTCATCTGTACAATCGGCTGGCTGGTCAGTGAGCTGGGCAGTGCCTGCCATACCGTCTCGGCTTGTGCGTGTTGACCGTTGGCAACATAGGCCAGCAACAGCCCGTAGGTGTTGGCGGCTGTGGCTGCCTGTTTGTGAGCTGCCTCAAACCGCTCGACGGCTGCTTGAGAGGTTTCGCTGAAATGGACCTGCAGGCGTGACTTGATCAGTTCAAATTCAAGTGCTGATCGTCTGTTGCGCGGCTTGGGGAGTTGTTGGGCGCGATTGAGCGAGTCGGCAATGCGTGATTCGGTAACGGGATGGGTCAACAGGAACTCGGGTGGCTTCTGGCCGAAAAATCGGTAGTTACGCTGCAAGCGACCAAACATGTTGGGCATGGCTTCAGGGTCAAACCCGGCCGCCGCCAGTGTCTGCATGCCGGCACGATCCGCTTCCTGCTCATTACGCCGGCTGAATGCCAGTTGCTGAGACATGGAGGCTCCCATTGTCGATGACATGACCGCCATGCCACCGTCGGTATCAGCAGCGGCAACGAGTATCCCGGCCAGCATGCCGGCCAGCATCAGGGGGCGATTTTTGCGCTCTTCTTCCAGTCGCTGGGCATAGTGACGCTGACTCAGGTGCGCCAGCTCATGAGCCAGTACCGATGCCAGTTCGCCCTCCGTTTCGGTCGCCAGTATCAAGCCGCCATGGACGCCGATAATCCCACCCGGTACCGCAAATGCATTCAGCGTCGGGTTGTCGAGCAGGAAAACGCTGATCCGGCGGTCCTGTACCTGGCTTTGCGGAAGCAGGTGCCAGACAAGATCCTCCAGATACTGATAACTGATCGGGTCTTGCAGCATGGGAGCCTGGCTGCGCAGGATGCGTGACCAGTTGCGGCCCAGTCGGTACTCCTCTTGCAGGCTGATGGTTGCAGAGGTGCTGTCACCCAGACGGGGCAGGTTGAATTCATCTGCCTGAACCTGGGAGGCACAGCTCCATAACAGGATGCAGGTCAGGAGATGGCGAAGCTGACGCATGATGTGCTCACTTTGTCGGTTATCCTGATCAAGGGATATGGTATATAGTGCCTTGCGTTCATGGCTAGTGTGTAGGAGACGATAGATGACCGAGCCGGAATTCGACCAGGAACTGGACACCAGCGGACTGAACTGTCCGATGCCGCTGTTGAAGGCGAAAGTGGCGCTGCATCAGCTGTTGCCCGGTCAGGTGCTTAAGGTGATCGCAACCGATGCCGGCTCTCTGCGTGATATCCCTGCCTATACAGACCTGTCGGACCACGAATTGTTGGAAACGTTCAGTCATCAAGGACGTTACATGTACTGGATTCGACGTGGTCGTTCGGCCTGAGGTCAAATATGCGCAAGATTTTTAATAAATGGATTGACCAGTATTTCTCCGACGAAGAAGCACTGTTTCTTTTCTTGCTCCTGACAGGAGCCCTGCTGGTAATATGGCTGCTGGGTCAGCCGCTGGCACCGGTCATTGCGGGCGTTATCCTGGCTTTTCTGATGCAGGGCGTTGTGGATTGGCTGCAGGGTCGAGGGGTGCCTCATCTGGGGGCTGTCATTCTGGTGTTCCTCCTGTTTCTGGGGTTTGTGACGGCGTTCCTGCTCTTCGTGATGCCAATTGTCTGGCAGCAGCTGGTCAACCTCTTCAATGAGGCGCCGCGGATGGTTTCTGAGATTCAGGCACTGCTGCTTGTTTTGCCGGAACGCTACCCCGACCTTATTTCCGAAACACAGATTCGTGAGTTGATCGCTGCAGCAGCAACAGAGCTCAGCAGGCTGGGGCAGTGGGTACTGACGTTTTCGCTCAACTCCATCACGGGTGTGGTCACCATTCTGATTTATCTGGTGCTGGTGCCCATTCTGGTGTTTTTCTTTCTCAAGGATGGGCGCCGGTTGATGAGTGGCTGGGTTGCTTTTCTGCCCCCCAAGCGTGAAATGATGACCCGCGTCTGGCACGAAATGGATGATCAGATCGCAAACTATGTGCGCGGCAAGGCGATCGAAATCATGATTGTCGGAGTGGTGAGCTATACCACCTTTGCGTTCTTCGGTATCAACTACGCAGCACTGCTGGGGATACTGGTGGGGCTGTCGGTGGTGATTCCCTACATCGGTGCAGCGGTGGTGACACTGCCCGTGATGCTGATTGCGTTGTTTCAGTGGGGCTGGAGTAACGAATTCATGTACCTGATGATCGCCTACGGTATTATCCAGGCGCTGGACGGTAATGTACTGGTGCCACTGCTGTTTTCAGAAGCGGTCAACCTGCATCCGGTATCAATTATCGTGGCAGTGCTGGTATTCGGAAGCTTCTGGGGGTTCTGGGGGGTCTTCTTTGCCATTCCATTGGCGACACTGGTGAAGGCCATTGTCAGTGCCTGGCCCAAAGCGGTGGAAGAGGTTGCCGGCGACTAGGTCGCCGGCGTGGGCGGTCAGAGTGACTTGACCGCCTCAAGCACCTCGTCCACGTGGCCCTTGACTTTTACCTTGCGCCATTCACGGCGCAGGATGCCCTCCTTGTCAATCAGGAAGGTACTGCGCTCCACGCCCATGTACTCACGCCCGTACATTTTCTTCAGCTTGATCACATCAAACAGCTGACAAAGGGTCTCTTCCTTGTCACTGATCAGCTCAAACGGGAACTCCTGCTTTGCCTTGAAGTTCTCATGACTGCGCATGCCGTCACGGGAAACGCCGAAAATCTCCGTGTCCAGGGCCTGAAACTCCTGATAAAGATCGCGGAAATTCTGGCCTTCTGTTGTGCAGCCCGGCGTACTGTCCTTGGGGTAAAAGTAGATAACAACGTTCTTGCCCTTTAGGTTGCTCAGGCTGACTTCGGTATCACTGGTGGCCTGTGCTGTAAAATCCGGAAATGGCTGGTCAATTTCAGGTGTGCTCATTGGAACTGTCCTTGGCTGATAAAAAGTCGCTCTCACTACTACGCGGGGGCGGCCAATTTCGTTTAGAATGCGCTATTTACGATAGCAAAAAACCTGCTGCCGGTTGAGGCCTGCGATTGCCACCGGTAGCATGGAAGCCCTATCCCCCGAGTTCCTGGACAAGATGGAGACGAAAATGATTCGCGGCAGTATTGTAGCGCTCGTGACCCCGATGACAGCCAACGGAGATATCGATTGGACTGCGCTGAACAAGATAGTGGATCTTCATCTTGATAAAGGCACTGATTCCATCGTGGCTGTTGGTACAACCGGTGAGTCACCGACTCTGGGGTACGATGAGCATCTGGAAGTGATCAAGGCTATCGTCGAGCGGGTCAATGGGCGTATCCCGGTCATCGCAGGGACAGGTGCCAACTCGACCGCTGAAGCGATCGAGATGACCAAGCGTGCTGCCAAGGTCGGCGCCGATGCCTGCCTGCTGGTGACGCCGTATTACAACAAGCCGACACAGGAAGGCTTGTATCAGCACTTCAAAACAGTTGCTGAAGCGGTCGATATTCCGCAGATTCTGTATAACGTGCCCGGCCGCACCTCCTGCGACATGCTCCCGGAAACCGTATATCGTCTGGCTGAAATCCCGAACATCGTGGGTATCAAGGAAGCCACAGGGGATCTGGATCGAGCGCGCGAACTGATCGAGCACGTACCCGAGGATTTCGCGGTCTATTCCGGTGATGACGCCACTGCCATTGAGCTTATCCTCATGGGTGGCAAGGGCAATATCTCGGTAACCGCAAACGTCGCTCCCGCTGAAATGGTCGAGCTTTGCCGTCTGGGACTGGAAAAGGACTATGAGGGAGCCCGTGCGCTTCAGGCCAAGCTGATGCCGCTGCACACCAACCTGTTCATTGAAGCCAACCCGATTCCGGTCAAATGGGCCATGGCCGAGATGGGACTGATCGAGGAGGGCATTCGCCTGCCGTTGACGGTTCTTTCTGAGCAGTATCAGGAACTGGTGCGCGCCTCTTTGCGTGAATGTGGCGTTATCTAACAGGGCAAGGATATGCAGATGCTTCGAACGCGTTATCTGCCGTTAGCGGTAGCTGTTTCAGTCGCTCTGGGTGGCTGCAGTGTGGTGGAAAATAACCCCATTTATGGCGATAACGGAGTCATCCGTGATCGCAGCCAGGACTATGAGCTGGCACAAAAATCCGAGCGTCTTCAGCTGCCGCCTCATCTGCGTGCCAAGGAGATGCAGGAGCAGCTGGTTGTGCCGGATGCCGGCGTAACAGCCGTCAGCAGTGACGCGTTTGAAGTGCCAAGGCCCGAATTTTTCTATGCCGAATCCGGCAGCGAAAGTGTCAATCTGCGCCGTATGGATGGCGAAAAGGTGATTCTGGTCGATGAACCGATCGCAGACGTGTGGCGCAAGGCGCGTGATTTCTGGGCCTTTAATGACATTGACATCGCCTACTCGGACCCGCGTCAGGGTGTGCTGGAAACCGACTGGATCGAGCTGGATGGTCATGACTACAGTTTCATTGACCTCTGGGTTAAGCGCTTGACCCTGCAGGATGTGGACGGTCCCACCCGGAACAAGCTGCGGATGACGGTTCGCCCGGATCCTGACGACTACAACAGGACCGCCATTCGCCTGAGCCATGTTCAGTTTCCTCTGGATGCGAAGGTGGCAGACGTGGATTGGCAGTCGCAGTCGCGTGATGTGGAGTATAAATCGGACATGATGTTCGAGATGCTTCGCTATCTCAGCAAGGCCGGCGCTACGCCGTCTGCCAACTCTCTGCTGGCGATGCAGCAGAAACAGAAGGCAAGGCCGCAACTGGGGCGTGACTCCCGTGGCAATCCGGTATTGAAGATCAGCGAGCATGCAGATCAGGCATGGCAAATGGTGAATGACGCGCTGGACTTGGCTGAAATTGACGCAGGCACGCGTGATCAGTCAAGGGGTATCATTTACCTCACATATACCACTACGACGCCTTTTGATAGCACTGAAAAAATGGGCTTTTTCGAGTGGCTTCATTCTGATCGAGATGAAATCAAACTGGAGACAGATTTTCTTTCAAACGCGCTTGGGGGCGACTCCAGTAAAGATGAGATATCTTACAGTAGCAGTGGCTCAAATGTCTCTGAAGCAGCTGCAGGCGAAGACGTAATAGAGTCTGATTTGGCTGACCCGAACAACCCGGCCAACCAGCCAGGGTATAAGATTTGGTTTGGTGGCAAAGTAATTTATGTCTTCGGGAGTAACAAAAATAGTTCTTATAATGCCGAGACGGGCAACCTGGAGCACACGGGACGCTATCAGCTTCACCTGAACCGTACCAGAAATGGTGTGTTCTTGAGCGTCCACACTCAGCAAGGCCTGGAAGCGCCTGCAATTGTGGCTGAAGAGATTCTTTGGGCAATCAAGGATCAGCTGCCAGAGCCGGGGTGATGTGATTCTGCACTAAAAAAGGGAGCCTTGAGCCACTGCTGTCCCATAAATGGCAGCAAATGAGAAAGCCTGAATCCAAGTGAGTAAAATGAGAGTGCGACCAAACAC
>NZ_JACVEW010000040.1 GCF_017776525.1 Marinobacterium alkalitolerans | reverse complement strand
CTCCACTAAAGCCACAAAAAAGGGACCCTCAAATGAGGATCCCTTTATGATCGAAAACTATGGGACAGCAGTGGCCCTCAGGCGCCTTTATCTGTTCCATCATCCCTGACATCAACTTGCTGTGGATCAGCCCATCCAGGCACTGAACATCCAAACGGTCTTTTCCTGCTGGGTAATATAATCGCTCATCAGCGTTGCAGTCCCTTCGTCACTGGCTTCTCCTGCCAGCTCCATGATTTCACGCTGCATTTCAATCAATGTCTTGTAGCCATCCAGCAGTCCTCGCACACAGGCCTTACCCTCGGTCACGTTGTGGGCTTCCTGTATGGTGCTGGTTTCAAGATAGGCACTGAAAGCATGCATGGGGGGCTGTCCCAGTGTCAGGATGCGCTCAGCAATTTCATCCACTTTCAGCAACAGGTCGTTATATTGCTCTTCAAACTTGACGTGCAATTCGAAAAACTCGGGACCGCGCACATTCCAGTGGTAGCTGCGCACATTCATGTAAAAAATCTGGTAGCTGGCCAACAGCTCGTTCAAACGCTTGGCCAGATGTGTGGATTTCTCCGTATCCAACCCGATGCGGTTCGTTTGCATAGTCAGCCTCCTTTCATGCTTCAAATGTAGGGTCAGCTTAGTACAGACCCGCCCCTTGAAGCCAAAAGACTCTTACTATTTTTTCGATAGACCCGATTAATGAAGCAGGTACTGGCGTACTCAGGCGCCAGTCACCCCAACAGGGTGTCGAGCACCAGCAGAGCCGAAAAGCCGCCCATCAACCCCAGCGTGGCCGGGGTTTGGTGGCCATTGCGGTGCGTTTCCGGAATGACCTCGTGCGACACCACAAAAATCATCGCGCCCGCGGCAAGCCCCAACCCGACCGGATATGCCAGCGGCATTCCGGTGCCGATACCGATGCCGATAAAAGCCCCCAGCAGCTCCATCAAGCCAGTACCGGATGCAACCACAGCAGCCATCAGCGGACTCAACAGAGCAGCTCTTAGCGCCAGTGCCACGGCCAGCCCTTCAGGCACATTTTGAAACAGGATTGCCGCGGTCAACGGCATGCCGACACTCATATCGTTTTCAGCAAAGCTGACACCGATCGCCATCCCCTCTGGCAGGTTATGCAATGCGATCGCCAGAAAGAACAGCCAGACACGCCCAATCCGCTCAACTCCTGGGCCACAGGGGCCCGTCTTGGCGTGCTCATGCGGCGTAAAGCGGTCAAGGCCCAACATCAGCAGTACACCAAGCCCCATCCCGACGATCACAGTGGCCACGGCCAGTATGGGTAGCGTCAGCAGCCGTTCAGCTGCTTCAACCCCGGGCAGGACCAGCGAAAATGCACTGGCCGCCAGCATCATGCCGGCAGCAAATCCCAGCATGACATCCTGGGTTCTAGCCTTGATATTGCGCATCAGAAGCGCGGCAAAAGCGCCAACGGCGGTGGAAACAAAGCCGCCAAAGCCACCCAGCAGCGCATTTTGAAACCGCTCGCCACCACCATTCTGGAGCTCCACCAGAGTGCTCTGAAGCAACAGCAACATGATGACAGATACAGACACGGCCATGCCGGCCGCAGCAAAGCGATGTCGCCTCAGCTCATGCTTCAGCGCGATCAGGAAAGACTGGTTGAGGGCTTTGGCCTGAGCCTGCTCCATCATGGCCTCCAAGGCTGCACAGGTTTTCTTGCATGCTAGGCCGGGGCTGGCTTCAAATCCAATCAGGATCGCCAATCCCGGCCATTAAACTGTGCTATGGAGCCCGCAAGCTCAGGCTGACAGAATCAATCAGACAGCCGAGGATCGACTGCGCTCAGCTCCGTCGGCATCTTGTAGTGCTGGTGACGGTTCAACCGCATCTCCAGCAGGCGGAAGCAGCCGATCATGATGGCCGCAATGGTCAGATAGAGTACACCCGCCGTGGCAAAGATCTCCAGCGGCGTATAGGTGCGGGCAATGATGGTACGCGCGGCACCGGTGATATCGAGCAGCGTAATGGTGGATGCGAGCGAGCTGCTCTTGAGCATCAGAATCAGCTCATTGCCATATGCCGGCAGCACAATGCCAAACGCACGCGGCAGGACAATGCGGCGTATCTTCAGCCAGCGGCTCATGCCGAAGGCATCGGCAGCCTCAAGTTCACCTTTGGGGATTGCCTGAATCGCCCCGCGAATCAGCTCGGCCGAGTAGGCCGCCGTGTTCAACGTGAAGGCAATAATGGCACACCAGTAGGGTTCGCGCAGAATGGGCCAGAGCACTGATTCGCGCACCGCATCGAACTGCGAAGCACCATAGTAGATCAGGAAGATCTGCACCAGCAGCGGTGTACCACGGAAGAAGAAGATGTAGCCAAACGGCAGAAGGCGCAGCCAGCGGCTTTGCGATGCTCGCATCAGTGCCAGCGGCACGGCCAGCATCAGCCCGAACAGGCCTGACAGGAAAATCAGCTCGAGCGTAACCCAAACGCCATCGATCAGGCGCGGGAAGTACTCGACAATCACATCCCAGTTCCAGTTCATGCCGCAGCCCTCCTTGCAGCAGGATCAGCACGGCGTTCCATCCAGGTCGTCATCGCCGTCGACAGGACCGTCAGCCCCAGATAGATAATGGCCGCCGCCATGTAGAAGGTAAACGGCTGCTTGGTCGAGCCGGTGGCCACATAGGCCTGACGCATCAGATCATTCAAGCCGACCACGGATACCAGGGCCGTATCCTTCAGCAGCACCTGAAACAGGTTGCCCAGCCCCGGCAGAGCCAGACGCCAGACCTGCGGCAGGATGATGCGAAAGAAGGTTTTTCCCCGTGTCATGCCCAGTGCCTGAGCCGACTCCCACTGGCCTTTCGGAATCGCCTGAATGGCTCCCCTGAACACCTCGGTCGAGTAGGCCCCAAAGGCGATTGACAGTGCAGCCACGCCTGCGGCGAAGGCACTGATTTCGATATAGTCGGTGTAGCCAAACTGCTCGGCGATGGCCATCAGCACCATCGAGCCACCGAAGTAGATGGTCAGCACCAACAGCAGCTCCGGGATACCACGAATAAAGGTGGTATACAGGGTTGCCAGTGCACGCAGAGGCCAGAAACCGGACAGCTTCGCCGCCGCTCCCAGCAACCCGAACACCAGACCAAACGCGAGACTTGTCAGTGCCAGCTTCACCGTCACCCAGGTGCCGGACAGCAACAAGTCACCAAAACCGAGTAGATCCATTGATCAGAATATCCGATGAACGGGACCACCCGAGGAGTGGTCCCGACCTGTTATCAGTAGATGGAGAACGGGAAGTAGCGGGCGTTGATCTCTTCATAAGTACCATCTTCTACGATGGCCTTGATCGCCGCATTGAACTTCTCTTTCAGCGGATCGCCCTTACGGATCGCAATGGCGATTTTGTCATCGATATCGATGTCTTCGCCCTTGAACTCAAAGCCCTTGCCATCTTCAGTGCGCAGCCAGTCGTAGGCCGGGAACTTGTCGGACAGCAATACATCGAGGCGGCCGCTGGCCAGATCCAGATAGGCATTATCCTGGGTGTCGTACAGCTTGATATTCGCTACGTCCGCCAGGTTGTCTTCCAGGTACTGACCGGCAATGGTGGCACGCTGAGCACCAATGGTCTTGCCTTCCAGGCCCGCCTTGCTGATATCAACGTCCTTGCCTTCAGGCGCAACATACGCCAGCACATTGGAGTAGTAACGGTCGGTGAAATCCACGACACGCAGACGCTCTTCAGTGATCGACATGGAGGCGATGATGGCATCGTACTTGCGCCCCATCAGGCCGGGTATAATGCCATCCCAATCCTGCGCCACAATTTCACATTCCGCCTGCATTTCGGCGCAGAGCGCACGGGCGATATCCACGTCAAAACCGATCAGCTCGCCCTGTTCATTCATGCCATTGAACGGCATGTAGGCGCCTTCGGTTGCGATACGAATCTTGTCTGCCGCCATGGCTGCAGTGCTGCCAAACGCGGTCAGGGCCGCCAGAGCAGCGGCGGACATCAGCTTGTTTATTTTCATACTCTTCTCACCGATTCAGTTTTTATTGGAGGTCTTCCCTGCCCTAGGCTATATCCAGACTATCAGGCGTGGCTAGCCATAAAATCCTTCACGCGCTGAGATTGCGGGCGATCAAACACTTCTTCCGGCGTGCCGGACTCTTCAATTTGCCCCTGATGCAGGAACACCACCTGACTGGACACTTCGCGTGCAAAGCGCATTTCGTGCGTCACGATCAGCATCGTACGGCCCTCTTCAGCCAGTGAGCGCATGACTGCCAGCACTTCATTCACCAGTTCCGGGTCCAGCGCCGAGGTGGGCTCATCAAACAGCAACACCTGCGGATCCATCGCCAGCGCACGGGCAATGGCAACGCGCTGCTGCTGACCGCCGGACAGATTGGCCGGGTATACATCACGCTTGTCGGACAACCCCACGCGCTGCAGAAGCTCTTCTGCGCGGCTGATCGCCTGATCACGCGACTGCCCCAGCACCTGAACCGGCGCTTCAATGATGTTTTCAAGAATGGACTTGTGCGGCCAGAGATTGAAATTCTGGAACACGAAACCGATTCTGGAGCGCATGCGTTCCAGCTGGCGTGAGTTGGCCGCGCGCAGATCACCGTCCTTTCCGGGCACCAGATCAAGCGCCTCTCCGGCGATGCGGATGCTGCCTCGACTGGGGCGCTCCAGAAGGTTGATACAACGCAGCAAGGTACTCTTGCCGGACCCACTCGACCCCAGGATCGAAATCACCTCACCGTCACTGGCACTGAGGGAGATGCCTTTCAACACTTCCAGAGAACCGTAGGACTTGTGGATATCGTCCAGTTCAAGAGCAATATTTTTCTCGGTCATGGCCTCAACCTGATACGACATACCGCCATCACATAAAAAGTAAACGGCCGATTGTACTACCAAAGACCCATAGCGTCATCCTTTGCCAACAGTGCCACCACAAGCCCCGTCAACCGGACCTGACGAGCTGCCACAGCTGACGTTTATCCACAGGGTCTATCTGCTCGGGTGTCAGATACCTGTGCGCATAGGCCAGATAGGCTTCAGAATCGAGGAACAGCTTGAATACGGCAGGATCAAGGTGTCCATCGCGCGCCATGAACGCCAGTATGCGCAACGACTCGGACAGGGTTTTGGCCTTTTTGTAGGGCCGATCAGCGGCGGTCAGTGCTTCAAACACATCCGCCAGCGCCATGATTCGCTCCGGAACACTCAATTCACCGGCGTTCAACCGTCTTGGATAGCCCTCCCCATCCACACGCTCATGGTGGTTACCGGCAATTTCCGGTACGCGCTGCAAATGGCGGGGAAACGGCAGACTGGTCAGCATGCGAATCGTCTGAACGATATGATTATTGATGCTGAAGCGCTCTTCAGGGGTCAGAGTCCCGTAGCGCTGAGTCAGGTTGTAGAGCTCACCATGGTTTTCCTGATACTCGGGCAGCGCCATGTCAAAGCCCCATTCATTGTTGGGGTCATGCGGCTCAACCGGAGGGCGGCGACCGTTCCAGGGCACCCGGTGCTCGGGCCGATCCGCCAGCAGAGGCTCCGTCACGGGCAGGTTGTCCCGCTCCGGGGGCATACGTTCAAGCTCCTTGTCCGACACGCCCTGACGTTTGTCGAAATGGCGCAGCCAGGTGTAGCCGGCAATCTGCTCGAGGGCCTTCACGTCTTCATCTGATACCGACTCAGTCCCCTGATTCAGCTTGGCCACCAGTGCAAAATCGGCCTGCAGCCTTTCCTGATCAGCAATCAGGCGTTCCCGCAACACCGCTCCGTCGCCCTGCTCAAGCAGCCCCTTGAGATAGCGAATTTCGGCATCACGCCAGAGCACTTCAAAGCGCGTTCGAATCTCGTGGATGCGGTCATACAGGGTTTCGAGCTTGGTCCCCTTGTCCAGCACATACTCAGGCGTCGTGATCTTGCCGCAATCGTGCAGCCAGGCAGCCAGATAAAACTCGTAACGCTGGTCATCACTCATGCTGAAGCCGGCGAATTCACCTTCACGACTGTTACAGGCCGCGTCCAAAACCATCTGTGCCAGTTCAGGTACGCGCTCACAGTGGCCGCTGGTATGAGGCGACTTGGCGTCGATCGCATCCGCCAGCAAGCGAACGATGGCATCCAGCAGGCGTTTCTGGGCTTCTATCAATCGGCGGGTCTCAATCGCCGTTGCGGCCGACCCGGACAGCTCATTTACAAAGCTGACCAGCGTTTGCCGGACTTTGCCATTGCCGTTCCCCATCCCCAGCACCATGAAGCCGGACGGCAGGGATTCACGCCCCTCCAGCGCCGTCACCAGCCAGTGCTCCTTGCCTTTGGGCAGCGCCGCTTCCAGCTGCGCCTGAATGAGCTTGGGATCGGTTGACTCGCACTGGATACTGGCCGGCAGGGCCGTTTTCCACTCCTGCGTGCGGGCACTGGCCAGCTTGAGTTCGTTTCGATCTGGGTCCAACAGGTAAATCATGCTTTGCTCGGCACCGACACTGGCTTTCAAGTGCTCAGCCACGGCCGGCAGCATACGGTCCAGCGCCTGCTCCCGAGCCAGGGTGTAACTGATCGCCTTGAAATGCCGAATCGCGTTGGCCATACCGCCCAGCACCCGGTTCAGCTCATTGACTTCCCGTATGCCGGTTCTTTTAATGCCCTCACGGCTGAAGTCGAATCGCGCCAGTTCAGCTACCCACTGCGACAGATGCCCCAGCGGGCGCGTCATGCGATAGGCCACCCAGGTCCCCAGCAAGAGCGCCAGCAGCGTGACCGACAGGGCCCAGTAGACGTAGTTGACTCGCCGGTCGTTGATGCCGGCCAGCAAGTCATGCTCCGGCACCGTTACCAGCAGTTGAAGTGACTCCCCCTGCAGCGTTAACAGGGGCTGGCGCAGGCCAAACCAGGTTTCGCCCCGCTCATCGAATCGCACCATTTTCCCGTCCGGCCTGGACACGGACATCAATTTCTCCAATGCGGGCACGCCCAGCTCTCCCAATGATGCCAGGCGGATCTGCTGCCCTTCAGCAATCAGCATCTGATCCAGCTGCGGCCAGGCGACCACGGTGCCAAAGCGGTCAACGACGACCATTTCGTGCGCCGTGTCCGTCTGCAGATCTCTGAGCTGATGGGATATCTCCTGCACTGACGCATCGATCCCCACCACGGCCCCCGTCGAAGGCGACTCATGCGACAAGGTAACCCCCACTTCTCGGGTGGTGAAAAACACATAAGGGGGTGTCAGCCGAGGGGCATCCTTGTTCTGCGCCTGTTGAAACCAGGGCCGCGACGTGGGATCGAACAGGTAGTCGGGCACCTCGCGTGATTCCAGCAGCGCCAGATCTTTCGAGTAGAACAGCCAAAGCCGCTCAACCGAACCCTCCGGCTGATGGTCGATGCTCTGTACCATCCAGGCGGCACCGGGCGGCGCATTCAATCGCTTGGTCGCGATGCCTGCCTGAATCTCACGCAGTAATACAAAATCACGATCCGGGTAGCCGGTATACACAGCGCTGGTGACGGGATTGGATTCCAGCACTTGCACCAGCAACGGCAGGCGCTGCAAGCGCTCATCCAGCGTATCCGCCTGCAACAGGGTATCGTGGACAAGAATCTTGAGGCTGTTTTCGACCGGCGCCAGCAGGCTGAGATTCACACTATCGAGCCGGCTGGCCAGCTGGCGGGAGGACGACTCGGCAGCCTCCAGCAACAACTCACGTTGATCGAGATAAGCCCGGGTGATCAGAACCGTGCTCAGGAGCAGGGTTGTAACGACAATGACCGCTGCAAATATGCTCTGCAACGGCCACCCTTTGCGTAGGTGTGCCATCCTTTAGCCTCATGACTGGCTGCCTCGTCAGACTCCCGACAGTATAGACCAGCCCACGCCGGATCAGGCGTCAATTCCCGATCATAATGGCTATCCAGCGCGTGGAAGGGTTCTGCTCCAGGGCTATCTTGGCAATCATGGTCAAGGGGATCGAGAGGAACATCCCGGCCGGGCCGAACATCCAGCCCCATACCATCAAGGACAGGAACACGACCAGAGGTGACAGGCCCAGCCCCGTTCCCATGTAACGAGGCTCCAGCACATTCCCCATCAGCAGATTCACCGCCACGTAGCCGGCGGCCACCAGCGCCGCATCCGGCAGCCCCAGCTGAACAATCGACAACAGTACCGCCGGGACCGCCGCGATAATGGAGCCCACATTGGGAATGAAGTTCATCAGGGCCGCAACCAGCCCCCACAGGGGTGCAAAGTCCACCCCCAAAATCCACAGCCAGAACGTAATCAGAAAGCCGGTCACCAGGCTCACGGTTGTCTTGATCACCAGGTATTTGTTCACCCGGCGTACGAAGTCATCCGCCTGCTGCAGCGAATTTTCCGCACTGGGCAGTGCCTTGTGCAGCTTGTCCCCCAGCAGGGTCGCTTCCATCAACAGGAAAATCACCACGAAGACGATCAGCATCAGGTCCGTGAGCAGGCCGCCCAGGTTGGTCAATGCATTCCCTGCCAGCCGCATGACCGAGCCGGGATTGAAGTGGTTCAGAAACTGCTCTCGCGTAACCGGCAGGCCAAGCCGTTCCAGATAGGGCAGCAACTTCACCGCCTCTTCCTGCAGCCGGGATTGATAGTTGGGCAGCCGCAGGGTGAAGGTATCGATGGCCGAGCCCACAAACAGCACCAGTACCCAGCTGAAGATCATCAATACAAAGACCAGCAGTACGATGGCCAGCCAGGGCGGTACACGGTGTGAGGTCATCCAGGCCAATGGAGGTGCGCAGATAATGGCCACAAAGATCGCCAGCAGCATCGGCACGACAATCGCTTCTGCCAGCTTGAGCGCGCCCAGAATAATCATTAAAGCCGCCAGCCCGACCAGCCATTTAAAACCGGTCGAAAGCGAACTCATGTTGGTGTCGGTCATTGCCTGCTTGCCTCCTGCGCTTGGGACGCTCAGATATCGTCCTTGAAATGAACACCCAACATCGCTTTCTGATCATCCGTTAGTGTGAGTGCCCGCCCGTTGGCAAAGTCATAGCGCACCATAAATGCCTTGCCGCGTGCGCCCATCTTGCCATCCTGCCAGGCTTCCTGCAGCACGGTAAACGAGCTGTTGCCAATTTTGCAGACCCAGGTTCGAATTTCCACATCTCGCCCGTAAAAAAGCTCACCCACGTAATCGACCTCGATGCGCGCCATGATCAGCTCCCACTTCTTCATGTCCAGATCGGGAGTGAAGATCCGAAAGAGGTCGTTACGAGCGCCCTCAAACCATTGCGGCACCCGGGTATTGTTAATATGACCCAAGGCATCCGTATCGTAAAAAGACGGGGTGAGTGTCTGAGAAAACATAGAAACGCGTGTCCTTCACAAATGGAAACGGGAGTATAACAGTGGTTACTGTTATACGGAGAGGGATCCACTTAACTGCGTTGGTCTGGGCAATCCCGGAAGATGCGCTTGCTGCACCCCTCACACCGCCCTTGATCAAGCAGCGGAATCAGCGTTTCTATCGCTGATCGGGGCGTTTCATGAAAGCGCTCTTCACCCAGCTGCTTCAGGGCACCGGTACGCTCCAGTTCATCCGTGACCGTCCCCTTCAACGAGCTGATCAGCAGTTCGCCACCAAGCGCCTCAAGCCGCTTTATCTCCTGATGCAGCATTTCGACGCCCGCTACGTCAATAAAGTTGACCCCTTTGCCGATCAGCAGAATATGTTTTACTCCGCTACCGGGTTCGGTGAGCCGACGGATCTCCTGCTGCACATGATCGACCGCACCGAAAAAGAGAGAGCCATCCACTCGAATCATTTTCAGCTGCGGACATTCCTGCAGCGCATAGCGTTGAATGTTGCGGATGTGACGGCGCCCCCCCTGCTGCAAGGGCGCCACTTCGGTCACTCGTGGCTGCGAGGTGCGCCGCAGGTAAAGCACCAGCGACAGCATCACGCCGATGTAGATGGCAAACTCAAGCTCGATCAGCAATGTGGAGAACAGGGTCACCAGCAGAATGGCCGCTTCTGAGCGGCTGCTGGACAGAATATGGCGGATGCTGCTGACATCGACCAGGTTCCAGGCAATCAGGAGAATGGACCCAGCCATTACAGCAAGCGGCAACCGCGCGGTCAGCTCGGGGGCGACTATCACTACCACCGCCAGCAAAAGAGCCGCAAACACCGCTGCCAGCGGAGTACGTGCGCCGGCGTCGTAATTGGCGCCCGAACGAGTAAAGGAGCCGGTGCTGGCGTAGCAGGCAAAGCAGCTGCCCACCACATTCGACAGCCCCTGGCCGATAAACTCCTGGTTGCCGTCGATCTGCTGCTGGGAGCGCACCGCGATCGCACGCGCGATCGACACCGCCTCAATCAAGCCCAACAGGGCTACGGCCAGAGCACCGGGCGCCAGTGCCTTGAGCGTGGCAAAGGAGAACTCCGGCAATACGGGCTGAGGCAACTGTCCCGGCAATGCCCCCACATAGGTGACGGCAGTCCCTGCCGGATCAAGCAGGTAGCAGGCCAGACTGCCTGCCGCCATGCCAGCCAGCAGATGCGGCAGTCTGCGGTTGACCTTGCGTACCAGCACGGCGACCACCAGTGTAATCAGACCGGCTTCCAGTGCCACGGTATTGATCGCGTCGATTTCACCAACCAGATGTTCAATGGTGGCCACCATCGACAACCCGCCGGGCTGATCAATGCCGAACAGGTGCTTTAGCTGGCTCACGGCGATCAGAATCGCCGCCCCGGCGGTAAACCCGATCACCACGGTATGCGAGATAAAGTTCACCAGGCTGCCCATGCGAAACAGTCCCAGTGCCAGCTGGATCAGACCGGTCAGCAGGGTCAGGCTGATCACCAGCCCCACATACTGCTCGGCCGAGAAGCTGCCCAGCCCCGTAATGACACTCATGACCACGATGGACAGCGCCGCGGTCGGGCCCGAAACCAGGTGCCAGGAAGAACCAAACAGGGAGGCAATCATCGCTGACACCATCGCCGTGTACAGCCCGTAGACCGGCGGTAACCCGGCAATAAACGCATAAGCCACCGCCTGCGGCAGTACCAGTACCATACCGGTCAACCCCGCCACGAAATCGGCCTTGAGGTTGTCGGGCGTGACACGATCACGCCAGCGGAGGAAAGGAAGAAATTTGCTGATCCAGGGTGGCATAGATAGCAGGCACTGTGTCTTGAACCGGAAGGGTCCTTATAGTGACAGCTCTTACTGCCAGATACAAAAAACCCGGCAGATGCCGGGTTTGGTGTTTTACTTACCGTACACTCCCAACGGGACAACCAATACAGGCCGTTTGGAGTGCGCCAGCGTTTTGGTTGCAGTCGACCCCATCAGGGCCTGACCCAGTGAGCTGTGCTTGCGAGTACCCATGACGATAACATCAGCCTCAATCTCATCTGCAACCTTGAGAATGGTCTTCCAGGGAGTGCCTTCCTCAACGCGCGCGTCGATATTCTTGAGACTCAGGACTTCATGTTCCTCGAGTTCGTCTTCACAGAAACGTTCGATCCGTTCACGAATCTTGCCGCTCAGTGCTTCAACGCCTTTCTGCAGCAGCTCGTCCATCTCTTCCTTTTCCATCATGTTGCTGAGCACACTGCGGGTAGTGCCGGAGAGAGACTCAATCACATGCAGGTAGGTAATCTGGGATTCCGAATAGTGACCGCACAGGCTGACGGCTGCACGGAAAGCCGGACGGGAGCCGCTTTCCAGGTCGGAAACGTACAGGATTTTTTTTACGTCATGAAACATCTCAATACTCCTCTCTTCCCCTTATGGCGGGAAGGACAGGCTGCACCGCATCAGCGGTACAGCAGCTCCGGCAGGAAGAGCGCGATCTGGCTGACGAATACAATCAGCGCAAGACGCACAATATCTGCACACCAGAACGGGGTCACACCTTTGAAGATAGTGCCCGTTTTCACATCCCTTAATACTGCACTGAGTACGAATACATTCATACCCACCGGCGGTGTGATCAAACTGATCTCGGTCACAACGACGACCACTATCCCGAACCACACCAGATCGAAGCCCATGCTCGCGACCAGCGGATAGAACACCGGCACCGTCAGCAGCATCATCGACAGGCTTTCAAATACCATGCCCAGCACGATGTAGATCGCCAGAATCGCCAGAATCACCACGATCGGGGCCACGTTCAGCGTGGTCACGAATTCCAGCAGCATGTCCGGCAGGCCGGCACGGTTGATGAAGTCGGAGAAGATCAGCGCACCGATCACCACTGCGAACAG
>NZ_JACVEW010000003.1 GCF_017776525.1 Marinobacterium alkalitolerans | reverse complement strand
ATTTAGCACCACAATGAGCTTGCGCATGCAGGCAATGATGGCCACTTTGGGCAGTTTGCCTTGGGCTTTCAGGTGCTTCACCGGACTAGCCGGTGAGCACAGCGTTAGATTTCTGAGTTACCCACGAACAGTAGACACCTTTTATAGTTAGGTTTACCCCTGACGAGGAGGTGCAAGATGGCCAGAAAGCGACGACGCTATTTACTCCCGAATTCAAGCAGGAAGTGGCTGGCTTGGCGGCGGGCCAGGGTTGCATATTCAATGGAAATATTTCGCCTGTGCCTGTTGAGGAAAACTACAAAAGACGGCTCGGGATTGGTTGACAGCAACATTCTGGCCTTGTCGCTGTTAACCGAAGGACACCTTGTAACGGGTGTCCTTCCTATGGGCGGGGGAGTTAAAAATCAGACAGAGGCTTCATCAAGGGCCTCCAGCGGGCCAAAGAACTCATAGTGAATTTGTTCTTCGGGAATGTTGAGCTTCTTAAGATCCCGGTAGCAGTTCTGCATGAAGGCCTTTGGTCCGAGAAAATAGACGTCGGGGTTCTTGTCCAGAGGGATAAGCGCTTCAAGCCGAGTGTGGTCAAAGAAGCCCCTGGGCATATCCTTGTCGTCAGAAAGTGGCTCGCTGTAACAGTAGCTGACATGCAGGTTTTCATGCTCGGATGCCAGCTGGTCGACTGTCTCCCTGAAGGCGTGAGTTGAGCTATTGAGAGCGCCATGAGCGAAATGTACCTCCCGTCCGGAAGCGAGCGCGGGCTGCAGCATACTGATCGTGGGGGTGATGCCAACGCCCCCGGTAAGAAGCACCAGTGGACGTTCACTTTCAGTCAGGACAAAATTCCCGCAGGGCGGCGTCAGTCTGACGGTGTCGCCTTCCTTGAGGCTGTCGTGAAGGTAGTTTGACACCTTGCCATTAGGTTCGCGCTTAACGCTGATCCGGTAGTGAGGCTTTAACGGGCTGTCGGACAGTGAGTAGTTGCGCCGGGTGGTTTCACCCTCGATTTCAAGAATAAGTGTTGTGAACTGCCCCGGCTGAAAATCGGAAACAGGCTTGCCATCAGTGGGTACGAAGTAAAAGGAGGTAATAACCTCGCTCTCGCGCACTTTGCGCACAAGTCGGAATTCACGCTCCCCCCGCCAGCCGCCTGTTTTCTCTTCATTGTTGCGATATACCCCTTCTTCCGCCGTGATCAGGATATCGGCCAATTGTTGGTACGCCTCACCCCATGCATTTAGCACCTCGTCAGTGGCGATATCACCGAATACCTCTTTAATGGCTGCCAAAAGGCATTCACCCACAATGGGATAGTGTTCTGGCAGAATGTTCAACGAAGCGTGCTTATGTACGATGAGTGACACGGTATCGCCTAATAGCTCCAGACGATCCAAGTTGCTGGCGTAAGCGACCACTGCATTAGCCAGAGCCTGGCGTTGGGTGCCTTGAGCCTGGTGCGCCTGGTTGAAGTAGGCTTTGACTTGGGGGTAGCGGCTAAACATTAATGGGTAGAACACCTCGGTAATAGCGCGCGAATTCTCTTTCACAGCAGGCAGTGTTGCGGCGATGATTTCCCGAGTTTGATTCGACAGCATAGTTTCTCCTCGTTGTCTGGCATTGAGCCATCTGTGTTTGCTGCCCTCTATGCGGGAATTGTGCCAACCCTGAAAAGATTGATTTTGTTTACATGTTTTAGGTTTTGTTGTTTAAATGACATCGAAGATGATTGTTTAAATGATGGTGTGATTGTTGAAATGACTTCTCCCTCCATGGCAGGTTCGATGCTGTCGATTGCGTCAGACCTCTCTCGTCAGATTCCAGCGACTGCTCGGTACAAGCGTTTGTTGGAGTCCATACAGTGTCATTTCCACTGCGATGCCGTGGCACTTCTCAAGCTGCGCGGCACAGCTCTCCACCCCTTGGCTGCATGCGGTCTTTCGGACGATACACTGGGGCGCACTTTTCGTGTTGATGATCATCCTCGACTGGCTCGAATTCTGCTGAGCCGGGAGCCGGTGCGGTTTGAAGCCGATTCGGAGTTGCCGGACCCTTATGACGGACTCGTTAACGCGCCTGAGGCAACGCTTCATGTGCATGACTGCATGGGTATTGCTTTGTATGTCGAAGAGAAGCCCTGGGGAGTATTGACGCTTGATGCTCTTGAGCCCGGGGTGTTTGACGGTATCGACCCAATGGAGCTGCGTGCCTTCATTCGCTTGGCTGAGGCTTCAATCAAGGTGGCCGGGCTAATACAGTCTCTCGAGGTTCAGGTTAGAAAAGAGCACGAGGTGGCCAGACTCCTGTCGGAGGATGTGAGGCGGAGTGAGTTGATAGGGGGCAGCCCTGTTATCAAATCGCTGATTGAAGAACTGGACCTGGTTGCAGGGTCCGACTTGTCGGTGCTTATCAGTGGTGAGACAGGGGTCGGGAAGGAGCTTGTGGCCCGACATATACATGTGGCTTCATCGCGTTCCGAAGCGCCTCTGGTCTATGTCAACTGTGCAGCACTGCCGGACAACCTGATAGAGAGCGAGCTGTTCGGACATACCAAGGGCGCTTTTTCGGGCGCGACAGGGGCGCGTACCGGGAAATTTGAGCTGGCCGATGGCGGTACTCTCTTCTTGGACGAGATAGGCGAGTTGCCCTTGGCCATGCAGCCCAAATTGCTACGCGCGCTGCAAACAGGAGAAGTGCAGCGTGTTGGCAGTGATCGTTTTCATCGGGCAGATGTGCGTATTGTCGCCGCCACCAACAGAGAGTTGAAGCAAGAAGTCGTAGCGGGCCGGTTTCGAGCTGATTTATATCACCGGCTGAGTGTTTTCCCTGTTTTGGTGCCGCCTTTGCGTGAGCGAGGGCGGGATGTCTTGCTTCTGGCCGGTCATTTTCTGGAGCTAAACCGCCGTAAGTTTGGGCTGGGTTCGCTGCGGCTCGGCCGCAGCGCTTGTTCAGCGCTGTTGGAATACAGTTGGCCGGGAAACGTGCGTGAGCTGGAGCACCTGATCAGTCGGGCCGTGCTCAGATTATCGGCTTCAAAAAAACAGTCCGGCAGAGTGCTGACTCTCGACGCCGAACTGCTGGAACTGCCAAGAAGCATCGACTTGCAGGGGGCTTCCAGAGAGACAGTCCAAACACCGTGGGAAGGTGCCGGTTCCAATAGAGGGCAGAGCCTCAAGGAGGCGACAGACCAGTTTCAATCCGACTTGGTTACGGCCGTTTTACACAGAACGTCCTGTAACAGGGCTGCTGCGGCACGAGAGTTGGGCGTCGATCCCGGTAATTTTAACCGCTTGCTTAAAAGACTGGGCATTGATGTAGCGGCAATTAAAAGCGGCATTTGACGGCCGGTAGTCGACCTTCAAACCATCAAACAACCCATCAAGGCCTTCTCAACCCGCTGATACTCCAACGGCTGGCGCGTCAGTATTTCCAGCCGTGAATCCCGCCGCCAGGCTGATTCGTTGATGTGGGCAGGCTGGCCGGCGTTGCGGTTATAGCTGACCCAGGCGTGGCCGATTCTGAGTACGGCCTTGAGCCGTACAATACCTTCCATTTCATCCAGCAGGGGCTGGACCCTGTGCCAGTCGAAACGGTCATCGGCATGGAATATCCAGCCGTAGCTGTAGTAGCTGTCATGACTGCCGCTTTGGCGCAGGGGCTTGCCCGGTGCGGCTGTTGCCGGAGGTGTGACCGGGGCGAGCAGATTAGGGCGCAGAGTCTCTGGCGCGTGTGCCTGTGGATAACGTGCCTGGTGGTGGGGCTGGTGATTCAGATCCAGCCACTCGCTGGCCAGCTGTCCCTGAGTGGTGGTGTGGATCGCTGCCTTGGGCGGAAACAGGTTGGCAGACAGTTCTCGGGCTTCGGTGATATCGGCGGCGTCTGCTAGGTCGGTTCGGTTGAGGACGATGATATCTGCCAGGTTGAGCTGGTCGATAAAGCTGGGGTGGCGCAGCACGTCCGGCTGGTGCAGTACGGCGGGGTCGAGCAGGCAGATAATGCTGTGCAGGGCCAGTACCGGTTTGAATTGTTCGTTCTGCAGGGTATCGATGATACGCGCCGGATGGCCGAGCCCGGTCGGCTCGATCAGCACGCGGTCCGGGCGGAAGCGGCGCAACAGGGTGGCGAGCGTGATCGGCAGGCTGGGGCCCAGGGCGCAGCAGAGACAGCCACCGGCCAGCTCTTTTACCTCGATGCCGTCCTGCTGCTCGATCAGGCTACCATCGATGCCGACCTGACCGAACTCATTCACGATTACGGCCCAGCGTTCACCTTCGGGGCGGTTGCGCAGCAGGTGGTTGATGGCGGTGGTTTTCCCGCTGCCGAGAAAGCCGGTAATGATGTTGGTGGGAATGGCACGCAGAGGTCGCTGGCTCACAATCCTGATTCCTTGCAGTTACAGGGATGCGATTGTGAGCCACGGCTTCTGCGGGATCAAGCCAGGACTCAGGCGCAGACTTTTTCGTGCTTGCGCTTGGCTTCCAGGTATCGCGGCGTAGGCCCGATATCTTCGTAGATCGGCTCGTCATCCTCGACCCGAATCACGCGCTTCCCCGCCTTGTAGGGCATATGGGCTTCGATATCGGTCAGAATGGCGTGCAGCAGGATCGGGGTCAGCTCCACAATGTCCATGCCGTAGACTTCCGCCAGTGCCTGTAGCCGGACCATGTCTTCACGGTCGATCGGCAGGGTGACAGTCTGTTGGTGGGCACGCTTGCGGGAGTGCTGTTCCAGTTGCTCAAGCAGAGCAGTGATTTTACGTTCTGGCATGTTGGTACTTCCTCTCACGGGAACAGGACCGCCCCCCTTGGGGGCACTCCCGTTCAGCATAGTTGAGAGTCTGCCGCTCTGCATGCCTCAGCGTTTGAGGAAACCTTTTCCGTTCAGGAAGGGCAGCATGTGCGGGCGTGCTTCCTTGATCAGCATGCCGGAGATCTGCTCGCTCCAGGTCATGTCCTTGGTACCGCCGGTGCGGGTACGGTAATACTCTTTAACGTCCTTGTCGTACTCGGCAATACGTTCGGCATCGGCGCTGTCGTCATAGCGGTCCTGTTTCAGGACCACGTCCAGCGGCAGGCGCGGCTTGATTTCCGGGTTCTGGTCCGGGTGGCCCAGACACATGCCGAATACCGGGTAGACCAGCTCGGGCAACTCCAGCAGGTCGGCAACGGCTTCGATGTTGTTGCGCAGCCCGCCGATGTAGACGCCGCCGAGCCCCAGAGATTCAGCGGCCACGATCACGTTCTGAGCGAACAGGCCGCAATCCAGAGACGCGGTCAGGAACTGTTCGGTGAAGCCGGATTTCATCTCCGCATCATGCATGCCACAGGCGAGCTGGTGGCGCTTCATGTCGGCACAGAACACCAGAAATACCGGTGCTTCCGCCACGTATGCCTGGTTCCCGGCCATCTCGGCCAGCTTATTGCGGCGCTCGCCGGGGCTGACCTGAATGACGGTGCAGGCCTGGATAAAGCTTGAGGTGGCAGCGGCCTGACCGGCCTGTACCAGAGTCTCGACCGTGGCCTGGTCTACCGGCTGGTCAGTGAATTTGCGAATGGAGCGGTGGGACTTCAACAGTTCAATGGTTGGGTTCATCAAGTCGTCTCCGGTCGTTTGTTGGGCACGATTATACATGGATGAAACGGAAGGTCAGGTTGATCCGCGGGGACTGACAGCGCCGTGTACGGGGCAGGCAATGCTGCCAGTGGTGCTGGGTAGGCCCCTGCATCAGCAGCAGCGAACCGGATGTCAGTTCCAGTGCATGGGTCTGGCGCCGTTCGTTGTGCCGCAGTCGAAAGCGGCGCGTGGCACCGAGGCTGACCGATGCGATGGTCGGGTTATGACCCAGCTCCGGCTCATTATCGGCATGCCAGCCCATGGCGTCCTGTCCGTT
Organism: Marinobacterium alkalitolerans; assembly: GCF_017776525.1. Classification (GTDB taxonomy): domain Bacteria; phylum Pseudomonadota; class Gammaproteobacteria; order Pseudomonadales; family Balneatricaceae; genus Marinobacterium; species Marinobacterium alkalitolerans. Next base: position 207,681 of record NZ_JACVEW010000003.1, on the reverse strand, counting down.
TCGGTAAAGGTTCAGCAGCACCGCGTTGAAAGGGTGTTCGCACAGCTCTCCAAGCTGCTGCTTAAGGGGCAGAAGTGCCGGCAGCCAGTTGTCCCCCTGCATGGGCAGGCCCGAGTAGGTGTAATGCACACCGGGGTCTGACTGAAATGCCTGCAGTCTTGGAATCAGATGCTCCTTGCCAAACAGGCGAATACGGTCCTGGCGCCAGTGCACAGCCTGCTCCAGCTGATCAAATAACATCCCGGCTTCCTGGCGGGGCAGGAAGTCGGGGTCAAACAGAAGGTCGGCGTCCGGCAGGTCAAGACGGGTCAGCATGGTGCGCTTGCAGCAGCTCGCGGACGGCATCGGCCAAGGGCGCGGCGATGTCGATCTGGTTGCTCAGGTGGGGGATGCAGGCGGTGGTGACCACGTCGGCTACTTCGGTCAGGCGGTTGTAGGCGTCGCCGGCAAAGATGCCGTGTACGCCGATGGCGACTGCACGGGGCAGGCCGGCCGTCTGAAGGTGTCGCAATGTTTCCAGCATGGTGTGACCGCTTGAGATGATGTCGTCGACCAGTACAGGGGTACGCCCGGCGGCTTCATCCAGATCAGGCAGGGAGATACTGACGTCGTAGTCGCCACGGCGTTCCTTTTGCAGCACCTGGAAGGGGGCGCCTGCCAGCTCGGCTACGTGGGACACCCATTGTTCGCTTTCGCTGTCCGGCCCGATCAGCAGGGGCGAAGGGATGCGCTCCTGAATCCACTGGGCGATCAGTGGAGCGGCCTGCACCACCCGTGAGCGCAGATCGTAGAGCTCATCCAGTGAATGGTAGCGGTGCAGGTGTGGATCGACTGTCACCAGGTAGTCGAATGCGCCGGAGAGAAGGCGGGCAAAGGGACGTGAGCTGACACATTCACCGGGCTTGAAGCGCTTGTCCTGTCGCATGTAGGCAAGGTAGGGCGTGATCAGCCCCACGCTGCGAGCGCCGCAGTCTCGCAGGGTGTCTGCCAGAAACAGCAGGCGCAGAATACGGTCGTCCGGGTGAAACAGGTTGCACAGAATGACGCAGTCCTGATCCTGGCAGTCGGAGTGTACCCGCAGGTAGGACTCGCCATCGGGAAAACGGCGCTGCTCCAGCGCCCCGGCCTGAGCGTTCAGCAGCCGGTTGAGTTGGGCCGCCAGTGCGGGGTCCGAGTCTGGGTTGAATAACAGCATGGTACGGCAGCGCCTCCCTGTTAATGGTTGCTCAGTTCAATCACGTGCGGGTGCTCATTCAGATATTCAACGGCGTAGTTGAGTTCCCCGGCATTCTCGGCGTGGATCATCAGCAGCACATCCTGGCACTCCACGCGGTCTCCCAACTTGACGTTGATCTCGACGCCGGCGGCCGGGTCAGCCGGCGCACCGGCCAGCTTGGCGATCTTGGCCAGAATGCGGTTGTCGATCCGGCTCACGGAGCCCGTGTGCTCGGCCACCAGAGCGTAGCGGTAGTGGGCGACGGGTGGCAGTCTAAAGCCGCCCTGTGCATTGCAAATGGCACGGAATTTCTCCCAGGCGCTGCCGTTGGCGAGCGTCTCTCGGGCCAGCCGGGTGCCTTCCTCCAGTGAAATCTGCTTGACCATCGCCAGCATGGCACCGGCTACTTCGGCAGAGCGGTCGCGCAGGTCGGGCGGGGCGCTGTTGTCGTTTTGCAGTACCGCCAGAATGTCATGGGCTTCCAGTGCGGGCCCGATGCCTCGACCCACTGGCTGCGAGCCGTCGGTGAACAGAACCTGAAGCTCGAGCCCCAGGTTGCTGCCCACGGCGCGAAAGCTCGAGGCCAGCCGTTCGGCGGCTTCCTGGCTGCGCACCTTGGCGGTGGGGCCGACGGGAATATCGATCAGAACATGGGTGGCACCGGCGGCGATCTTTTTCGACAGTACCGAGGCGATGAGCTGGCCTTCGCTGTCGATATCCAGCGCGCGCTCCACTTGGATCAGCATGTCGTCCGCGGGGCTCAGGCGCATGGCCCCGCCCCAGGCCAGGCAGCCACCCTGCTGGCTCACCACATCGCGCATTTTCTCCAGCGAGAGGCTGACTTCGGTGAGGGTTTCCATGGTGTCAGCGGTTCCGGCCGGCGAGGTGATGGCGCGGGAGGAGGTCTTGGGTACCGTCAGTCCGCAGGCGGTCAGAATGGAGACCACAATGGGGGTGGTGCGGTTGCCGGGCAGGCCTCCGACACAGTGCTTGTCTACCACCAGGGGCAGTTTCCAGTCCAGCGTACTGCCCGATTTCACCATGGCTTCGGTCAGCGCGGTGATTTCGGTGTCGTTCAGGTTGTCGTCGCCGCAGGCCGTGATGAAGGCCGCCAGGTGTACATCGGCATAGCGGCCTTCCACGATATCGTTGATGATGCTCTGAAACTGCAGGTCACTGAGCGCATGTCCGTAGACCTTGGCACGCACGTGGGACAGGGACTGAACCGGCTTGGGGTGTGACAGCCAGATCGGGTCTTCCGCATTCAGGCTCAGGCGCAGCCAGGCCGACTCGGAGAAACCGACTTCGTCATCGCCCAGCAGTTCACTGGTGACGATGTTGAGCGAGGCGATCAGGTGGCCCCCCTGGTGCGTGGTGACCTGAACCCGCGACAGGCTTTCGAACCCTTCCGAGCGACAGACATGGCTTTGAGCCGGGAGGTACAGAGTCGGCTCGTGATGGGTGTCGATGCCGAGCCGGCGTGCCTTCAGCGGTGCCATGCGCTCGGGAGTCAGCATCATCATTGGGGTCTCTCCTCGTGGTACTGCGGTACTTCAGTGTAACCCATGCCGACGCAGGCGGATAATACGGATTACAGCTGCATGCTGTCAGCCTGCAGCTGCCTTCTGCTAGAATGCGGGATTCGATTTTGATCTAGTTCAGGAAACGAGCAGAGTCTATGGAACGCCGTTATCGTTTGGTTCTTTCCTGCCCCGACCGTGTGGGCATAGTGGCAATGGTCAGTAACTTCATCTCCAGCCATGGCGGCTCCATTGCCGAAGCCAACCAGCATTCGGACCCGATGACGGGGCACTTTTTCATGCGGGTTGAGATCAGTGCCAATACCCTGCAGTTCTCGCTGGAACAGTTGCGCGAAGCCTTCAGCCCGATTGCATCCTCCTTCAACATGGAGTGGCAGATTGAAGACTCGTCACGGCCCAAGCGTGTGGTGCTGATGGCCAGCCGTGAATCCCACTGTCTGGCAGACCTGCTGTACCGTTTTCACAGCAAGGAGCTGTTCTGCGAGATTCCATGTGTGATTTCCAACCATGACGACCTGCGTTCCATGGTCGAGTGGCACGGCATTCCCTATCATCATGTACCGGTCGATCCTTCGGACAAGACGCCGCACTTTCAGAAGGTGAATGAGCTGATTGAGTCGCACGAGGCCGATGCCGTGGTGCTGGCGCGTTACATGCAGATTCTGCCGCCGGATCTCTGTGATCGTTATCCACACCGGATCATCAACATCCATCACAGCTTTCTGCCGTCGTTTGCCGGGGCCAAGCCCTACCATCAGGCGCATGAGCGTGGCGTGAAGCTGATTGGTGCCACCTGTCATTACGTGACTCAGGACCTGGATGCCGGGCCGATCATCGATCAGGATGTGACCCGTATCAGCCACCGTGATCTGCCCGAGGATATGGTACGTCTGGGGCGTGATGTGGAGAAAACGGTTCTGGCCCGCGGCCTGCGCTGGCATCTGGAAGACCGGGTGCTGGTGCACGGCAACAAAACCGTTGTTTTTGCCTGATTGTGTCGCCAGGTTGGACTAGTATCAAGGCAGGGATAACGCCCCCTTTCCAAGCATTTGAACAGGAGTGATCCTAATGCTGAGATCCGTAACCGTTCAGGACTACATGGCTACGAACCTTATTTCGTTCAGCCCGGAAACCGGGCTGTTCGATGCGATCCGGGCCTTTCAGGAGTACGGTATTTCCGGTGCCCCGGTGGTGGATTCAGAGGGGATGCTGGTCGGGATACTGTCCGAGCTGGATTGTCTGCGTGCCATCCTGACCCAGACCTACCATGAAGAGGAAATGGGCAGTGGTGGCCATGTGGGGCAGTACATGTCGTGCTCCGTGGATACCATTCCACACGATGCCGATCTGACTCAGGCGGCCCGTGCTTTCATTGACAAGGGGCGTCGCCGTCTGCCGGTTGTCCACGGCAGCAAACTGGTCGGGCAGATCAGCCGCCGCGATGTGCTGAGGGCGGTTGAGGAGTTTGCGAAAGATGGCTGAGCAATCAGCAGGAGCCGGTAAATGAGTGACTGGCTGCCTGAAACGCCGCTGCTGTTTTATCCGTCACTGGCATACAAGCTGGGCAGTGACGAGGCGTTGCTGCTCTATATTTATCGCGACTACGCACGCCATGCGGGCATGCAGGCCGATGATGGCAGCGTGGAGTGTATTCTGCCGCGCGCTCGCTGGCTGCAGCTGGCCGGCTTCTGGTCGGAAGCGCGCCTGCTGGCGGCAACTGAAAGTCTGGCGCAGCAGGGGTGTCTGAATTTCAGTGCCAATCAGGGCGGCAGTGTTCGCCTGCGTCTGCTGCCGGAACCTGCCGAGCAGCCGGCCGAAGAAGCAGCGCCTGCGGAAGCACCTCCCAAGGTGGATCGACTGCCGGTATATGATGCGCCACCCCCGCCTCCGCCGCCGCCCTCAAACGGCAGCAACATGATTGATCGCAAGGGCCCCGCGCCCACGTTCGGCGGCAGTATCGGCTGGCGACGGCACAAGGATGAACTTCAGGCGATCTTTGAACAGGCCGAGGAGCGCAACCAGCAGTTGCAACCCATGCAGCTGGGCTGGCAGCCATCCGACATGTTTCATGCCATGCTGCCCCGGCACTCGATTCCGGGTGAATTCGCGCAGGCGTGTCTGGATGAGTTCGTGCTGTACTGGCTGGACAAGGACCGCAAGGAAAGCAATTGGGATCAGAAGTTTCTGGCCTGGGTGAAGCGTGAGTGGGTGAAGAAGCAGACCCGCGAAGCGCGCGAACAGCGATATGAACAGGAGCGTGTATCCACGACAGGGGGCAGTAATGAAGACACCCGGAGAGATTCTAGGGAAAACCGCAAGCGGACTTCCCGACTCATCATGGACTTCACCAACACGGACGACTTCTGATACACGCAAGGCTCAGGATGCACCGATCAGCCAGGAAACCAAGCTGACCGTCAACAAGCTGTTCCTGCGCTTCATGGCGATCTACGGCCACAAGTTCAAAAGTCGCTTCGAGAGTGAGGAAGAACTGCGCTTCACCAAGCGTGAGTGGGCCTTGAGTCTGCGCAACTTCAGCGAGAATGAAGTAATGGCCGCCGTTGAGCGCTGCAAGGAAGCCAAGGCCTGGATGCCGGAAATCGCCGAGTTTCTGGATATGCTGCATGATGCCAACGGCGATTTCGGCTTGCCCGGTGTACGCGATGCCTACACTGAAGCCTGCCTGCATGCGGACCACCCCGTGCGCCACCACTGGAGCCATCCGGCGGTGTACCATGCCGGGCGTGAAACCGGCTGGTTTTTGCTGCGTACCGAAGAGGAAAGCCGAGCGCTGCCGGCCTTTCGTTATCACTATGAAGTGATGTGCAGACGGGTGCGGGAAGGAGAAACTCTGGATCAACCGGTGGCACCGGCGCTGGAAGACAAGCAGGCCAACACCGTGGCGGAGTTTATCCAGTGGTTTACCGAGACCCATGAGCTGGCGCCGGAAGAAGGGGCCAGCCTGCTGTATTACCTGACCCTGCCGGAAGGGACGCGTACCCGCACCCGGCTGTATCATCAGGCTCAGGCCAAGGCCGATCAGCGCGGACTGGGCATTCGGCTGCCCGAGTCCACGCGTGACAGGTCAGTGTGAGGTCGGGGCCGTAAAGCTCTGGCCGAACATCTCGCCAATGGCCTGCTCCAGCTGAGGGCTGCGTTCGTTCTGCCGGAACGCCTGCAGAATCAGGGCACGGTGAACCGGCATGAACATCAGTTCAGCCAGAATGCGGCTGAAACCGGTTTGTCCCGCCTCGCCCTGTGCCAGCTGCTCCAGAAACGACTGAAGGACACGCGGTTCAAGCAGAGCCGACTCACAGCGTGTAGCAATGACCGTGATCACTTCTGCCCGTGTCGCATGGTGTGAGTTCAGTACCTCCATAACCCAGTCCTGCTTGGCGGGCTCGTCGGCAATATTGGACAGCGCCCGTGCCAGTGCGGCAACCCGGTTGCTGTCGTCAGAGCTCAGCGCCTGTCGCAGCAGGTCTGTCAGCGCCTGCTGCAGGCGGGGTGAGGGCTGCACGTTTTCCAGCAGCGGACACAGGTTCTCAAGCACGGGCGCCGGCATGTCACCCAGTCGGTTGACCAGTGCATCGGTATTGCCGTCCTGATCCAGTCGCATCACCAGATCCGCCAGCCCCTGATAGGCCAGAGTGGGCCACTCATCAACTGGCAACTGGCCATGCATCCAGGCCTGGGCGCGCTCATAGTGAGCCGATGCGGCGGCTTTCATCTCGCGTGCGGCCAGGGCATGGAAAGCGGCCATGCGGTCCTGCTCGGGGGTAAAGGAGTAGGGGTTGTCCTTGAGTGCATCTTCGTCCAGTTGTCCGCTTTTGCTGTTGACGACGTTCTGAATCAAACGCTTGAGGATGTCATCGCGGGCCGCCGGTGCAACCAGCCCCTGTTCGTCCAGCGGCAGTCGCAAAAACCAGACCGCATTTTCGTCCTTGCGTTTGGGGTTCCAGATCAGCAGGGCGACCCAGGCCAGGTGCTGGAAGGGGCTCGGGTAGGGAAGCTCGGAGTCTTCGATTCGGCGGAACTGATCGAGTGACAGTTTGCCGATACGACGCCCCATATCGAAGACACGCAGTGCCGCTCCGGTTGAGCGCAGCAGTTCAGTCAGGGATTGGGGCAGGGCGTTTTCAGCAGACATAGGGTTCCGGTTGTAAGGCTGTTGACAGAAGGCGCAATGGTATCAGCTTTTGCCCCCGAGCGGCATGCCACTTGAGGCGGGCAGGAGGCGGGCGGGCTATGGTAAATTAGTCCCGAACCCCAAGGAAAGGACAGAACACCGGATGATTCTGACGCTGCTCTTTGCCAGTGCCATGCTGCTGATCAGTATCGTACTGAGCCCTCTATCCAATCGAATCGGCATGCCGGTGCTGTTGCTGTTCCTTGTGGTGGGTCTGGTTGCCGGTCAGTCCGAGCTGGGGCAGCTGGTCTCTACTGATGTGTCCAGCACCTTTCTGGTTGGCAACCTGGCGCTGGCGATCATCCTGCTGGACGGCGGGATGCGCACGCGCATCGAAACCTTCCGGGTGGGGCTGAAGCCGGCCCTGACGCTGGCGACAGCGGGTGTTCTGGTCACTGCGGCCTTAACAGGGCTTGCTGCCTACTGGATTCTCGAGCTGCCCCTGCTGCATGCCCTGTTGATCGGGACCATCATTTCATCCACCGATGCGGCCGCGGTCTTTGCCCTGTTGCAAAACCATGGCCTGCGTCTGAATCAGCGTGTCAGTGCAACGCTGGAGATCGAGTCGGGCAGTAACGACCCGATGGCGATCTTTCTGACCATTATTCTGCTGGAGTTGATTACCCGTGATACGCCGCCCGGGCTGCCGGAAGCACTGGGGCTGCTGATCAAACAGCTGGCGCTGGGCGGGCTGGGTGGACTGGCCGGTGGCTGGCTGCTGTCAAGGCTGCTGTCTCACCTGGAGCTTCAGCCGGCCTTTTATCCACTGCTGGTAACCGCGACCGGCTTGAGTGTGTTTGCGGGCGTAACGCTGCTTGATGGCAGCGGCTTTCTGGCCATCTACCTGATGGGCATCTGGGTGGGGAACCGTGGCCTGCGCAAAATGGATGATATCCTGCAGGTGCATGACGGGCTGGCCTGGCTGGCTCAGCTCAGCCTGTTCCTCATGCTGGGGCTGCTGCTGTCGCCGCATGAACAGCTGACCCTGATACCGGAAGCGATGGCGCTGGGCGTAGTGCTGATTCTGATTGCTCGCCCGCTGGCGATTGGCCTGTGCCTCTGGCCGTTCAAGTTTCGCTGGCGCGAGCAGCTCTTTATCGCCTGGGTCGGGCTGCGTGGCGCGGTACCGATTGTGCTGGCGCTTTTCCCGCTGATGGCCGATGTGGATAACGCGGCCATTTTCCCGACCATCGCCTTTATCGTGGTGGTGCTCTCGCTGTTGTTGCAGGGCACGACGCTGGCGCCCGTGGCTCGCTGGCTGAAACTGGAGCTGCCGGCGGAGCCCTCGGCGCTGCAGCGACTGTCGCTGGACTGGTCCCTGACCCATAACCACCGCCTGATGATTTTTGAGCTGGATGGCGAACACTGGTCACCGCCGCGTACACTGAAGGGCATTCGTCTGCCGCCGGATGTGGTGGTCACGGCTGTACTGCGCAAGGAGTTGCTCCTGCCCTATGAAGATGATCTGGAGCTGCAGGCGGGTGACCGTCTGGCCGTGATCGGCGCGGATGACACCGAGACTCGGCTGGCACGTCTGTTCAGCTCGGTTGAATCGATTCCGGCACTGAAGGAAAGCACATTCTTTGGTGCCTTTGAGCTGAACGGCGCCATCGAACTGGATGCGCTGGCACAGAACTTCGGTGTTCAGGTGGATCCCGGGGTGCGTGAGCAGACGCTTGATGCGTATATCAAGTCTCGCCTCAAGGCACCGCCGGTGGAAGGGGATCGCGTCGGGCTGGGGTCAATCGTGCTGGTGGTGAAATCGGTTGAAGGGGGGCAGGTGACCCGAGTTGGTCTAAAGTTCTGACGCGACTCACTGACACCTGCGGTCTTAAATGGTTTAATGCCTTCGCGTGAAACATGTAAAAAGGAGAGTGCGCGTTGATTGAAGCGGTCTGGATCGTCTTTGCCTACGGCCTGGGTATGGCTGTGAAACTGGCGGGACTGCCCCCCTTGATTGGTTATCTTGCGGCAGGTTTTGCCATTGTGGCTGCCGGTGATTTGGCAGGCATACCGGTTGAAGGAACGGATGTACTGGCCCATCTGGCTCATTTGGGGGTTCTGCTGCTGCTGTTTACTGTAGGGCTGAAATTGAAGGTGCGTAACCTGGTTCGGCCTGAAGTGATCGGTGGAGGTCTATTGCACTTTACGATCTCCGTGCTCTTGTTTATGCCCGGGATTCATTTTTTTATGGATCTGGACTGGCAAACGTCCTTGATGCTGGGTATCGCGCTATCATTTTCAAGCACGGTACTGGCCGCCAAAGTGCTGGAGTCCAAGCGTGAGCTGCGCGCCTTTCATGGCCGCGTTGCTATCGGTATCCTGATTGTTCAGGACCTGATTGCTCTACTCGTCCTGGCGCTGGCCAGCGGTAAAACCCCCTCCATGTGGGCCCTGGTCGTGTTTGGTATCCCGTTGTTGCGCCCGCTCCTGTACAAGGTACTGGATATCAGTGGCCACGATGAACTCCTGGTTCTGCTGGGACTGTTGTTGGCACTCGTGGTGGGCGGACACGGTTTTGAAACCATCGGCCTCAGTTCTGAACTCGGGGCGCTCGCCTTTGGTGCGCTGCTGGCCAACCACAAGCGTGCCGGTGAGCTGTCGCAGTCACTATGGAGCATCAAGGAAGTTTTCCTCGTCGGTTTCTTCCTCCAGATCGGTATGGGCGGGCTTCCGGATATGGACGCGCTCATATTTGCCGTTGTCATGGGCGCCCTTTTACCGCTCAAGGGCATCCTGTTCTTTTTCCTGCTGCTGCTCTTCAAATTGCGTGCTCGCAGTGCCTTTTTATCCGGTCTGAGCCTGACCAACTACAGTGAGTTTGGCTTGATCGTGGCCAGCATTGTGCTGCCCCAGTGGCTAGTGCCTCTGGCCATTGCGGTTTCAGTTTCATTCCTGATTTCGGCGCCTCTATATCGCCTGGCCCATCCTCTGTACGATCGTTTAGGGGCATGGCTTAGCCGCTTTGAGCGTCAGGGTTTTCATCCCGACGAGCAGCCGCTTTCAGTGGGGGATGCGCGTATTCTTGTGATCGGCATGGGACGTACGGGCACTGCGGCATATGATCATTTGAAGCAGCGCAACATCCCCATGGTAGGTCTGGATTCTGACCCGGCCAAGGTGAACCTGCACCAGCAGAATGGGCGCAATGTTGTATTCGCGGATGCAGAAGATGTACAGCTCTGGAAAAACCTGCAGGCACCCGCTCTGGAATACGTGATTCTGGCGGCCAATGATGTTGAGGCCAAGGTCATCGCTGCCCGTCAGTTGCGCCAATCAGGGTTTGATGGCGTGATCGTGGCACACAGTATGTTTGCTGATCACGCAGACGCCATCACCCGTGCTGGCGCAGATCATACCTACCAGACCATGGCAGAAACCGGCGTCGGTCTGGCTGAGCATATTTTCAGCGCCGGTGAGCGCAAGCGTCAGCAAGTGCTTTGATTGAGTTGCATTGAAGCACCTGTCTGGCAGGTGCTTCAATCAATCTCCTTCAGCAAGGTATCGACCATGTCATCCATGGTTACCAGCCCGATAAGGGTGTTATCCTCCAGCACCAGAATACGCTTGATGCGGTGTTGTGCCATAAGCTCCGCTACATGACGTACCGCCAGGCTTTTACCTACGGTAAGAGCTGGCTTGACACAGACGTCGTACACATTCAGCAGATCGATATCACCGCTTTCAGCAATTACGGTCTTGACGATATTCGTGTAGGTAATCAAACCATAGGCATCATGGTCGTGGTTCTTGTCTACCACCAGTGATTTGAGTCCTTTGCGCTTCATCAGGCTTAACGCATCGCGCAACGTCGCAAAGGGGGAAATGGTGACCACATCGCGCACCATTACATCTTGTACCAGCATGTCCTTCTCCTGTCAGAGTGAGTCCTTTAGATGCTGTTCAAACTTCTGAATTTGAGCCATGTCCATGCCGCGAAGGTGCTCCAGGGGCAGGCTGAATACCAGTCCGCGTGAGCCGTCCTTGCCATCGACTTGTAACAGTTTTTCGAATGCTTTCAGAACCTCCAGCGACAATTTGCGCTCCAGGACCATCAGCAGCACGGACTGGTTGCCGTCATAGGCAAACCCGAAAAACGTTTTACGGGTTTCGTTGCTGATGCCTCGCCCCTGGATGATGGTGATGCCGCCTGCGCCCAGGTCGCGGGCCTGATCCACACACTGCTGTTCCATATCTTCGGGCACAATCCCGACTACAACTGTGAACTTCATACGCCCTCCTGTTTGACTATGCGATTGCGCCTGTCGGCCCAGATCGCGTATAGCATGACGGTCACAATGGGAAAGATCGAGGCGAAAGCGATCAGTCCAAAGCCGTCGATCAACACATTGCGCCCTTCGATCTGACTGGCCAGACCAATGCCAAGCGCGGTCACCAGGGGTACGGTGACTTCGGAAGTGGTGACGCCGCCCAGGTCATACGCCAGTGCCACTATGTAGCCTGGGGCAATGAGCGTCAGCACAATCACAAACAGATAGCTGACAATGATGTAATAGTGTAGCGGGTCACCGTGTATCAGGCGCCATACTCCCAGCGTGATACCGATGGCCACTCCAATAGCGACAAGCAGCCGGATCGCGGCCGCATTGATTTGCCCGGAAGCTGCCTCCTCGGCCTGTTTGCCGATGGCCAGGAGAGCGGGTTCTGCCATGGTAGTCGCAAAGCCGATCAGGAAGGCGAACAGATATATCAGGAGATAGCCTTCACGCGCTATCAGTTGTTCTGCCATGCTGGTGCCAATGGGGAATAGCCCCATTTTCAGGCCGATGACAAATGCATACAAACCGACAATGACCAGTATAAAACCCAATACTACCTGCCGTGGGTTGGCCAGAGGGTGACGCAATATCACGTATTGAAAAAACAGAATGGTAATGATGATGGGCAGGACATCCCTCACCATGGTTGCCAGGTCGAGCAGCCCCGTGAGGATTGGGTGAGGGGCGCTGCTTTGCTCGCTGGCAGATGAACTCAACAGCGTGAGTGCCGGGTCCGGTTGAGCATAGACCCAGGCCCCGTAAAGTTGCACGCTGATCATGGGCACCATAACGGCCATGGCCACCAGACCAAATCCATCCTTTAGGGGGCTGCGACCACGGATGGATGCAGCAAGGCCAATCCCCAGGGCGGCTATCAGCGGCACGGTTACCACATTTGTGGTAACGCCACCGGAGTCATACGCCAGGCCGACAATCTCGGGCGGGGCAAAAAAAGTCACTACAACCACCAGAATATATCCGATGATCATATAGTGATGGATGGGGTGGCCAAAAATGATGCGAAATACGCCCAGAGCCGTTACGGTACCTACGGATGCAGCGACCAGCAGGCGAAGCGTCGTGGCATCTATTCGACCCGCGCTGATGACTTCAGCCTGGCTTGCAACAGCAATTAAGGCCGGTTCGGCGACAACGGCAGAAAACCCCAGGCAGAAGCCAAAGCCAAGCAGTACCGGCAGGGAGCCCTGGCGGGCGAACTGGTTGGACAGACTCTTGCCAACCGGGAAAATGCCCAGTTCCAGCCCCTGCAGAAAGAGAGCGACACCCAAGGCAACGATGAGCAGGCCAGCAGCCATGCTGATACTGTTCTCGGGTACTTGCTGCAAGATAATCAACTTGAACAACAGCACCACTGACACGATCGGCAGCAGGTTTTTCAACGCATGCAGCAAGTGCCGCCCAATAGAGTGCAAGTAGCTCAAGGGCTAGTCTCCCTGAGATGAGTCTTCTTTCCGGGATTCGACCGTTCGGGGTGGTGATTGTTCCCTTTCGAGCAGATTTAATGCGCGTTCAAGCTGGGTTTCGATTCGCTCCAGTCGACTTTCCAGCCGCGTGATACGGTTCAGGTTCTGACGTTCACGTTCGGCAATCTGGCCCTCGTCCTTTTCGATAAAGAACACGGAAAAACTGGCAGTGAGCAGTGAAAACATGCATATGCCGATCAGTATCAGCAGGGAGCCGAACAGGCGGCCCTCATTGGTGCTCGGGACAATATCACCGTAGCCCACGGTCGTCATCGTGACCCAGGCCCACCAGATACCATCCAGTGGCCCATCAAAGGCCGGGTCCAATGCAGCGATAAGGAAGCCGGAAATAAACAGGAACAGCAGGCAGACCAGCAGAGTGGTGCCGAGGTTATGTCTTGCCAGGATCAGGCGCAGGTCCCGCGAAACCTTGAACAGGATGCCCAGCATCACCAACAACCGCAGTGAGCGGATGGCACCGGCATAAAAACTGTGTGCGCCCCAGAGGGCGGGCAGTCCACCCAATATGATCACCAGACTCATCCAGTTGGACCTGAGATAACGCTTGCGGTCATCGACCACGTACAGCATCAGGCACAGCTCTGTGGTGAAGCCCAGCCAAATGACCCAATCCGTGACTTGATGGGTGAAGGCAGATCCGAATCCGTCTGCCCGCATATACCAGTCCACCAGTATCCACAGGGCCAGCAGGAGCATGGGCCACTCTAGGCGATTGCTCCAGCGTTTGGCGCGCGGGTTTTCCAGAGGGCTGACACCGCCGAAGCCGAGCCGGAACATCAGCGAGTGGTGTCGTTCATAGCTCATGGCGGTAGTCCCGGTCAGTGGTGAAGGCTGAGCAACTGGTCCAGTTGTGCCAGCAGGTCCAGCAGACGGTCGGTGTCTTCGTCCATCTGCTTGAACACTTCCTCGGCCATCGGATGGATCTGGCTGTTCTGCGGCAGCGGAAGATCGCGTGCGATCATCTCTTCAAGACGCGGAATCAGCAGCCACTGTACCCACTCGGTGAAATCCAGTGTATCGACACAGAAGGGCTGGGTGCTGGCCAGCGCTTCGGGCTTGGGCGGCTGGGCGGACCAGACGCCCAGCTCATCCATCTCGGTGCGAATGTCGATCAGCAGTGCGCTGACATGTTCTACACGAGACATCAGTTCTCCTTGCGTGCTGCTTTCAGGGTATCGGCAATCAGGAAGGCCAGTTCCAGTGACTGGTCTGCATTCAGACGCGGGTCGCACTGGGTATGGTAACGGTCGGCCAGACCCTCTTCCGTGATGCGGTAGGCACCACCGATGCACTCGGTCACATCGTTGCCGGTCATTTCAAAGTGAACACCACCGGCGTGTGTGCCCTCGGCGTTATGGACTTCGAAGAAGCCCTTCATCTCCGCCAGAATGGCGTCCACACTGCGGGTCTTGTAGCCGCTGGATGCCTTGATGGTGTTGCCGTGCATCGGATCTGAGCTCCACACCACATGGTGGCCACTGGCCTTCACGGCACGTACCAGCGGCGGCAGCAGTTCGGTGATCTTGTCGGCGCCCATGCGCGCGATCAGCGTGATGCGGCCGGGGATCTGGGCCGGGTTCAGGATATCCAGCAGGCGCAGCAGGTCATCCACCTGAGTGCTGGGGCCGACCTTGATGCCGATCGGGTTGCGTACACCGCGCAGGAACTCCACGTGGGCATGGTCCGGCTGGCGAGTACGGTCGCCGATCCAGAGCATGTGGGCTGAGCAGTCGTACCAGTCGCCGGTCAGGCTGTCCTGACGGGTCAGTGCCTGTTCGTATCCCAGCAGCAGGGCTTCATGCGAGGTGTACAGGCTGGTTTCCTTCAGCTGCGGAGTGTTGTCGGAGCTGATGCCGCAGGCCTCGATAAACGCCATGGTTTGATCGATCTGGTCGGCCAGGTGCTGGTATTTTTCCCCCTGCGGGCTCTGCTGTACGAAGCCCTGAGTCCACTGGTGGACCTTGTGCAGGTCGGCAAAGCCGCCGGTGGCGAAGGCGCGCAGCAGGTTCAGCGTGGCCGCTGACTGGTGGTAGGCCGACAGCAGGCGCTGCGGGTCCGGTGTACGCGCTTCTGAGGTGAAAGCGATATCGTTGATGATGTCGCCTCGGTAGCTGGGCAGTTCGATGCCGTTAATCGTTTCCGTATCGGCAGAGCGAGGTTTGGCGAACTGGCCGGCCATGCGCCCGATCTTGACCACCGGACAGCTGCCGGCGAAGGTCATGACGACCGCCATCTGCAACAGTACCCGGAAGGTATCGCGAATCTTGTTGGCGTTGAATTCAGCAAAGCTCTCGGCGCAGTCACCGCCCTGCAGCAGGAAGGCCTTGCCCTCTGCTACCTGAGCCAGATCATCGGTCAGAGAGCGGATCTCGCCGGCAAAGACCAGCGGCGGATACTCCCCCAGCACCTTTTCTACCTGAAACAGGGCATCCTGATCGGGGTAGTGGGGGTGCTGTTTGATCGGCTTGCTGCGCCAGCTGTCGGGAGTCCAGTTTTCCATCGTGCTCTCACTGCTTGTTTAACGGTTAGGGTTAGCCTGATGGTACCGCAAAAAGACGGCTTTCGGCAGCCTGCAGGCGGTTCCGGGCAAAGGAAACAGAGTTGTCGGCTTGATTCACCGGTGAAGACTCGCGCAGGATGCTCGGCATCTGATCCAGTGGGCCGGTATACTGGCTTCCTTGACCTCTCATGACTTGCACGGAGACCGAATGTCCACACGCGTTTTCAAGGTGTCCCCTTCCTACAGGCGTCGCCAGCAGGCACGCCAGCTGGCCTGGCTGCTGGCCATGCTGGGGCTGGTGGCCCTCAGTTTGTACTATCTGGTTCAGTCCTTGAGTGGCCCCGTTGAAGTGGCCGAGTTGCTGTTACCCGTGCTGGGTGTTCTGTCCTGCTCCGCTTATGCCGCCAAACTGGTGATGCAGTTGAGGGTCGGCAAGCGCGCCTATCCGGACGTGTGCTGGGATATGGAGCAGGAAGTTCTGCAGTTGCAACAGCCGGAAGGGACGGTGCGAATGGCGCTGGCAGATATGCTCAGTGCACGAGTGCAGGTCGGGCTTGGGCGAGTGCTGTCGCTGACGCTGACCAGCACCACGGGTGAGCAGCTTCGCCTTGAGGGGTACAAGGGGCTGGACGAACTGGTGGATTTGCTGGAAAACCGCATGCCCGAGGGTCAGGTGGTGCGAACACGCCTGCGCTTTTAGTTCCCGGACAGGCAGGCTCAGGCGCTGCGGACCCCGTTGAGGTTCTTGAACGTGATTTCGCGCGCGGTGTTCAGGAAATCGACCATGAAATCGGCATCCTTCTGGTCTTCACGCATGGCCGCGTAAAGGGTGCACCAGAGGCCTTTTTCACCCAGTGGGCGAGACGCAATGTAGTTGCGCTGCAGGTACTCATAGGCAGCCCAGTTGGGCAGGGCGGCGACGCCGCGGCCGCTGGCGACCAGTTGCATGATCATAACCGTCAGTTCTGCCGTGCGAATCTCCTGGGGCTCAACGTCGGCCGGGTCCAGGAAACGGGTAAACACATCGAGCCGGTCCTGTTCTACCGGATAGATGATCAGGGTTTCACTGGACAGGTCTTCCGGGCGCACATAGCGCTGCCCCACCAGACGATGCTGCCGCCCCATCACCAGTACGGACTCGTAGCTGAACAGGGGCACATAGTGAATGCCGGTACGCGGCTCGGGATCCGAGGTGATCACCAGGTCCAGATCGCCACGGCTCAGTGCCGGCAGCGGCTGAAAGCTGAAGCCGGTCGACAGGTCCAGCTCCACTTCGGGCCAGTGTTGCCGGAAGTGATCGATGGTGGGCATCAGCCAGTCAAAGCAGCTGTGGCATTCGATACAGATGTTGAGGCGGCCTGCTTCGCCACCAGCGAGACGCGAGATGTCACGCTCGGCACTGCGGACCATCGGCAGCAGCTCATCGGCCAGTGCCAGCAGCCGTTGACCAGCACTGGTGAAGCAGATGGGGCGTGTCTTGCGGATAAACAGGGAGCAGTTGAGGCGCTCTTCCAGATCCTTGATCTGGTGCGAAAGCGCTGACTGGGTCAGATGAATGCGTTCTGCAGCTTCCACCAGACTGCCTGCATCGCGCAGGGCTGCCAGCGTTTTCAAGTGACGAATCTCAATCATGCCAAGGGTCCTGATCCCGAATTGATGCCAGTATAGTCTCCACTCACGCCCTGTGGCGAGTCCGGCGGCATGCCGTGCCTGCCGCCGGGTCGATCAGGATTTGACCAGCAGGAACTCCAGCAGGGCCTTCTGGGCGTGCAGGCGGTTTTCGGCTTCGTCGAAGACAACCGCGCGCGGATCTTCAAGCATGTCTTCGCTGACTTCTTCACCGCGGTGAGCCGGCAGGCAGTGCATGAAGATGGCGTCCTCTTCGGCCAGATCCATCAGGGCCGGGCTGACCTGGTAGCCGCGGAACTCACGCACGCGCTCTTTCTGCTCGTCTTCCTGACCCATGGATGCCCATACATCGGTCACTACCAGGTGAGCGCCTTTGACAGCCGCTTCGGGGCTCTCAAACAGGCTCACCCGGTCGCTGTTGCGGTTGACCAGATCAGCGTTGGGCGCGAACTCTTCCGGGCAGGCAACGTTCAGGTGGAAATCAAACTGGCGCGCTGCGTTGATGTAGGAGTTGCACATGTTGTTGCCGTCGCCGACCCAGGCAACTGTTTTGCCCTTGATGGAGCCGCGGTGTTCGATGAACGTCTGCATGTCGGCCAGCAGCTGGCAAGGGTGGTAGTCATCGGTCAGGGCATTGATCACCGGGACGCGGGAATAGCGCGCAAAGGTCTCCACCAGCTCATGGCTGAAAGTGCGGATCATGACCACGTCGACCATGCTGGAAATGACGCGTGCGCTGTCTTCAACCGGCTCACCACGACCCAGCTGGGTATCACGCGGTGACAGGAACATGGCATGGCCGCCGAACTGTGCCATGCCGGCTTCGAAGGACACGCGGGTGCGGGTGGATGCCTTTTCGAAGATCATGGCCATGACCTTGTTCTTCAGCGGCTCGTAAGTCTCACCGGCATTGCGCATCTGCTTGAGAATGATGGCGCGCTGAACGATCTGTTGCAGTTCGTCCGGCGTCATGTCCATCAGGGTTAGAAAGTGTCTAGTGCTCATAGGTTGGCTTGGTCGGTGGCTTTGGGGCCACCGGCTCCCGTTCAAAGTGACTGTTTAATTGTCTGTTGCCGAGTCCAGCTCTTCACCGGCATATACGCGAATCAGTTGGGAAACGGTGCTGACCAGCAGGTCCGCTTCCTGGTCGCTCATGATCAGCGGCGGCAGCAGGCGGATCACGCGGCCACCTCCGGTGATGTTGAGCAGAATGCCTTTTACCTTGGCCAGTACGGCCAGCTCGGTTCCGGCTTCGGTCAGTTCGATACCGATCATCAGGCCCTTGTTGCGGACCTCCTGCACATAAGAGGCTTCGCCGATTTCGGCTTCAAACGCGGCACGAATGCGGTTGCCGAGTGCTTCGGCGCGGGCGCAGAGGCCGTCCTGAACAATGGTGTCGACCACGGCGATGCCGACCGCGCAGGCCAGCGGGTTGCCGCCATAGGTGGTGCCATGTGCGCCGGGGGTGAAGACTTCTGCGGCGACACCGCGGGCCAGGCAGGCGCCAATCGGGAACCCGTTGCCAAGCCCTTTGGCAGTGGTGACCACATCCGGCAGGATATCGGTGTGCTGATAGGCAAAGTACTGGCCGGTGCGTCCGTTGCCGGTTTGCACTTCGTCCAGCATCAGCAGGAGATCGTGTTCGTCGCAGATGGCACGAAGCTGGTTCAGGTAGTCGTCGGCGGGAATGTGGACACCGCCTTCGCCCTGGATCGGCTCAACAAGAACGGCCACGACATTGCTGTTGTTGGCCGCGACCTGGCGAACCGCTTCAGCGTCGTCAAAGGGGACGCGCACAAAGCCGCTGACCAGTGGTTCAAACCCCTGCTGCGCGCTGCGGCTGCCGGTGGCACTCAGCGTGGCCAGGGTGCGACCGTGGAAGGACTGTTCCATGACAATGATGGTGGGGGTGTCGATGCCGCGGGCATGACCGTATCGGCGTGCCAGCTTGATCGCCGCTTCATTGGCTTCGGCGCCGGAATTGGCAAAGAAGACGTTTTCCATGCCCGAGATACGTGTCAGGCGCTCAGCCAGCTCTTCCTGCAGCGGGATTGTATACAGATTGGAGCAGTGGATCAGCTTGCCGGCCTGCTCGCTGATGGCACGGGTAACGGCCGGATGGGCGTGGCCTAGGCCGGTTACGGCGATGCCGCAGAGTGCATCCAGATAGCGGTTCCCGTCGGTATCGTACAGCCAGGACCCTTCGCCATGCTCGAAAGCAACCGAGAGGCGGTTGAATACGTTCATCAATGGCTGAGTCGCCATGGGGTCTCTCCCTACAACGCAAAAAGGCAGCCTTGGCTGCCGTTAAAACAACCATTCTATGAGGCGGAACCTCTTTTGGCAATTCGCAGGGGAGCGACCTGTGTCAGTTAAACGACAAAAGCCTTGAAAAACAAAGCCCCTGAACCCATAACGGGTATTGAGCATATTTTAGACGGCTTAAGTTGAGTGAAACGCTTGGGTATATGTTAGAATGGCGGCTTGCCCGGACTCAAGTTTCAAACAAAAGGTGTATTCATGAGCGTAGTTGAAACCATCAAAGAACAGATCGAGAACAATGCGATTCTGTTGTACATGAAAGGCACGCCCCGCTTCCCGCAGTGCGGTTTCTCATCCCGTGCGGTCGAAGCCGTCATGTCCTGTGGCGAGCGCTTTGCATTTGTGAATATTCTGGAAAACCCGGATATCCGTTCTGAACTGCCCAAGTACGCGAACTGGCCCACGTTCCCCCAGCTCTGGATCAACGGCGAGCTGGTCGGCGGCTGCGACATCATCTGCGATATGGCGGCCAGCGGTGAACTCAAGGAAATGATTGTTGCTGCATCCAAGGATGATGAGGGCGAAAGCGCCTGAGCATCAGATTCAGCATATAAACCGGTCGCGTAAAGGCGCGGCCGACATAAATGACCAACACGGAGAGATAACATGGGTGTACTGGTAGGCAAGCAGGCTCCTGACTTTAACGCTGCAGCAGTGCTGGGCGATGGCCAGATTGTTGATAACTTCAATCTGCAGGAAGCGATCAAGGGCAAATATGGTCTGGTCTTCTTTTACCCGCTGGACTTTACCTTTGTATGTCCGTCCGAGCTGATTGCTCTGGATAACCGCATGGACGCCTTCAAGGAGCGCGGCGTTGAAGTGATTGGTGTTTCCATCGATTCCCAGTTCACCCATAACGCATGGCGTAATACCCCGGTCAACGAAGGCGGTATTGGTCAGGTGAAGTACACCCTGGTGGCTGACGTCAAGCATGAAATCTGCCAGGCATATGACGTTGAAGCGGATGCCGGTGTTGCTTTCCGTGGCGCTTTCCTGATCGACAAGGACGGCGTTGTGCGCTCCCAGATCGTCAATGATCTGCCGCTGGGTCGCAACATGGACGAGCTGATTCGTCTGGTTGATGCGCTGCAGTTCCACGAAGAGCACGGCGAAGTGTGCCCGGCTGGCTGGAACAAGGGTGACAAGGGGATGGATGCATCTCCGACCGGTGTTGCCAAGTATCTGGCTGAAGAATCCGGCAAGCTGTAAGGCTTGGCCCAACGAAAAAAACCGCGTAACGACGCGGTTTTTTTATGCGCGCAGGAAAGGATTATTCCCGGGTGGCCAGTACCATGTCCCAGCCGCCCATGTCTTTCCAGCGGTTGACGATGGTGCAGAACAGTTCCGCTGTTTTGACGGTGTCATACAATGCGGAGTGCGCCTGGTCGTTATCAAAGTCGATACCGGCCATGTCGCAGGCCTTGGCCAGAACGGTTTGGCCATAGGCCAGGCCGGCCAGAGACACGGTGTCAAAGGTTGAAAACGGGTGGAAGGGGTTGCGCTTGCTCGCGCAGCGTTCGGCCGCATTGGTGACAAAACTGTGGTCAAAGGACGCGTTGTGGCCGACCAGTACCGCGCGTTTGCAGCCATGTGACTTGATCGATTTTCGGATAGGCTTGAAAATCGATTCCAGTGCGTCTTTTTCGCTCACGGCGTTTCGTGCAGGATCGTCCGGGTCAATGCCGGTGAAAGCCAGTGCTGAAGGTTCCAGGTTGGCACCGGGAAAGGGCTGTACATTGGCATCGTAGCTCTGATCGATCATCAGGTAGCCGTTCTCATCCATCGTCAGTGTGACGGCTGCGATCTCCAGCAGGGCATCGGTGCGTGGATTGAAGCCTGCCGTTTCGACATCGACGACAACCGGGAGAAAGCCCCGGAAGCGGTCAGCCATGGGATGGGGAGAAGCATGATGATGAGGCACGAAAATCCTTACTTGCAAGTTGTAATTGACCGCGGGCATTCTAACAGCCTGGGGTCGGTCGTCAAAACGACGGATTCAAGGTGCTGGCGGCCTGGCCGATAGCAACCAACATCAAGACATACGACCGGAGGCTGATCATTGACCCTGCGTTGCTTCGCTTTATTGCTGTTTCTGATGCTGCCGGTGTCGGTTCAGGCCGTGGTTTTTCGCGCGTCCCTCGACGAGTCGGTATGGGAGATGGAGACCTCACGCTTCTTTTGCCGCTTGAGTCAGACGGTGCCGGCCTTCGGGCGTGCGGTGTTTGAACATGAGGCGGGGGAAACGCTGAAGTTCGAGTTGAAGCCGACACAAAAGTATCAGCTTGAAGGAGATGCGCGTCTGGTGGCGCGAGCCTCTGCCTGGCAGCCCGGAGTGGCCCCGGTTGACATGGGGCAGGTCAGTATTCACACCGAGAGCGGAGGCTTTGTGTTGGGCAGCGAGCTGGCCAATGCGATGCTGGTTGCTCTGCACAAGGGCATGACGCCGACCTTCGCCAGCGACCGCTGGTTCGACAGTGATGAGCCGGTTGAAGTGGGTATATCAGCGGCCAACTTTCAGTCCGCCTATGATGACTACCTGGGGTGTCTGACCAGCCTGCTGCCGGTGAATTATCGACAGGTGGCGCGTACTGCGGTGCTTTTCCCGTCAGCGGCCTGGCGTCTGTCGGATGCCACCCGGGAGCGGCTTGACCTGATTGCGCTCTATGTCAAAACCGACGACAGCGTGAAGTCGATCTATGTGGACGGGCACTCGGACAACTATGGTCGACGTCTGCTGAACCGCGACCTGTCGAAGAAGCGTGCAGAAGAGGTGACACGGTATCTGGTCAGTCAGGGGGTGCCGGAGGACATGATTACCACGCGTTACCATGGTGAGCGCTACCCGGTGGTGCCCAATACCAGTGCCGAGAACCGCGCCCGCAACCGGCGCGTGGCCATCCGTCTGGAGCGTGAGTAGCACAGTTCAGTGAACCGTCGCTTTCTGTTATATTAAGCGGCACTTGTGCCGAGTGAATTATATCGCCGGACAGGGCCCCTCCTGTCCGGCTACTTGTTTCTGGAGCAGCAACATGTCCGATATTAAAAAGGTCGTTCTGGCTTACTCAGGCGGTCTGGATACTTCTGTAATCGTGCGTTGGTTGCAGGATACCTACAACTGTGAAGTGGTCACCTTTACCGCTGACCTGGGTCAGGGTGAAGAGGTTGAGCCTGCACGTGCCAAAGCCGAGGCCCTGGGGGTCAAGGAAATCTACATCGAAGATCTGCGCGAAGAGTTCGTGCGTGACTTCGTGTTCCCGATGTTCCGTGCCAACACCATCTATGAAGGTGAATACCTGCTCGGTACCTCCATCGCGCGCCCGCTGATTGCCAAGCGCCTGGTGGAGATCGCCAATGAAACCGGTGCCGATGCGATCTCTCACGGTGCCACCGGCAAGGGTAATGACCAGGTGCGTTTCGAGCTGGGTGCCTACGCGCTGAAGCCGGGCGTCAAGGTCATCGCTCCCTGGCGTGAGTGGGATCTGACCTCCCGTGAAACCCTGATGGCGTACTGCGAAGAGCGTGACATCCCGGTTGATTTCAGCTCCAGCAAGAAGAAGTCGCCGTACTCCATGGACGCCAACCTGCTGCACATCTCCTATGAAGGCGGCATTCTGGAAGATCCCTGGGCGGAAGCCGAGGAAGACATGTGGCGCTGGAGCGTCAGCCCGGAAGAGGCGCCTGATGAACCGACCTACCTGAACCTGACCTACCGCAAGGGCGACATCGTTGCCATCGACGGCAAGGAAATGACGCCGGCCACCGTGCTGGAGTACCTGAACAAGGTGGGTGGCGCCAACGGTGTAGGTCGTCTGGATATCGTGGAAAACCGCTTTGTCGGCATGAAGTCCCGTGGCTGCTACGAGACACCGGGGGGCACCATCATGCTCAAGGCGCACCGTGCGATCGAGTCCATCACTCTGGACCGTGAAGCGGCTCACCTGAAAGATGAGCTGATGCCGCGCTACGCCAAGGTTATCTACAACGGCTTCTGGTGGTCTGAAGAGCGCAAGATGCTGCAGCAGATGATCGACTACAGCCAGCGCAACGTGAACGGTGAAGTCCGCGTCAAGCTCTACAAGGGCAGCGTGACCGCCGTGGGCCGTCGTTCTGACGACAGCCTGTTTGATGAAAGCATCGCGACCTTTGAAGACGATGCCGGCTCCTACGATCAGAAGGATGCTGAAGGCTTCATCAAGCTGAATGCACTGCGCATGCGCATCGCAGCCAGCAAGGGCCGCGACCTGCTTGAAGACTGAGCATTGCAGGCGCGCAATTGCTCTGAGGCCATGCCGGTGAATCCGGCATGGCCTTTTTCATATTCAGTTGCTCCAAGTGACTGTCATGTGAAGGTTTTTTGCCTGACTTCAAAGCCTCATGCTATGTTCCGGTAACACTCGGTTAATGTAGGCCTATGGATACTCTTTTCTCTGGCAAGTCGGCCTTGATTCTCGATAAGCACCTGAATGATCTCGGTGAGCTGAGATCTATTCTGTCGTCGCTTGGCATCGAGCAGGTGGCCGTGGCTTCGTCAGTGAATATGGCGCTGTCGGTTCTGCGAGAGCAGCCGGTCGACCTCTGCTTCATGGTCTACGATCTGGGCAAGGGAGAAAAGAACGGCCTTCAGGTGCTGCACGAGGCTCAGGCTGAGGGCATCCATCGCTATGCGACCAGTTACATACTGGTGTCGGATCCCGAAATGTCGGAGCTCCTGTTTGGTTCTCTCGAGCACTCCCCCGACCTGTGTATCAGCAAACCCTACGACAGCGCACGCATCCGGCTCAATCTGGAGAAGCTGCTGCGGCTGAAAAATGCCGTCAGCCCTCTCGACGAGCTGATGGATCAGCAGAAATGGGTTGAAGCGCTGAATCTGTGCGATAAAAAGCTCGAATTCTATCCGGCCCTGAAAACTTTTCTGCTGCGTATCAAGGGCATCATCCTGTTGCGGCTGGGGCACTACGCGGAGGCCGCCGATCTGTTCAATGCCTTGCTGGAAATGCGGGATCAACACTGGATGCGGGTAGGGCTGGGGGTGGCCGCCTACCGTATGGGGCGCTTTGAACTGGCGCACACCAGCCTGAATAACGTGGTGAATCAGAATCAGGTCAGTCTGGATGCCTTCAACTGGCTGTCGCGCCTGCATCGCCTCAAGGGCGACTGGGGGCTGTCCATGTCGCTCCTGCGCAAGTCGGTGATGTTGCAGCCTTCGGTGGCGGTGCTTCAGGCCGAGCTGGGGAATGTGGCCGCTCGCATGCAGGACTGGCGGCTGGCGGTCGAGGCGTTCCGGGCAGCCGTGCGTTTTGGACGCTATTCCGCCTTTCAGAACCCGGACTACTACTTTGCCCTGGCCCGCAGTCTGTGTGATTACATGGATGAGCAGCAGCGCGAACAGGCCCAGGAGAGTGAAGGGGAAGCGCTTCAAGTGCTGGAACAGGCGGTCAATGACTTTGATCAGGAGCCGGCGGCCCTGCTGCGATCACGGCTGCTGCAGCATGATATCTTGCGTCGCAGCGGTGAGCGTGTGCGGGCTGATCAGTCGGCCCGTGATGCCCTGGCGCTGTTCAGAAACATGCCGTTGACGGAACAGGCGCTCTGGATCGATCAATTGAGTGATGGCCTTGAAGGGGCAGAGGTAGCGGCCGAAGTGGCTCAGCTGCGCCAGGAGTTGACGCGCAAGATGGTCGGGATTGACTGGGCGCGTGCCAACCTCACCGGGATGATGCAGTTCAGAAAGCACGAGCTGGTGCCGGCGCGAGATGCCTTCTGGCAGGCTCATCAGGCGCAGCCTGAAAGTGCCAGCATTGGCTTGAATCTGGTTCAGGCCGATCTTGAGCTGCTCAGGCGAGGTCAGGCACAGGACCCGGTTGCCACCTTGCGCCGTTGTGACGATGTCCTGCATGACATTCAGTATGCCGCGCTTTCCCACCGCCAGCAGCTTAGGCACAAGGGGTTGGCTGATCGTCTGTCAGAGCAGGTCAAGGCTGGCGATGATCAGAACAGCTGATCCTCGTCGTGCAGAAACAGCTTGTCCTCCTCGACGCTCTCAAACCTGTCGTCCTCATCACTGTTCAACGTACGAGCGACCTTACGGCTCAGCAGTTTGCGCTGTGCGGGAGGGGGCAGGTCAGTGAAGCGAATGACCTGTCGGTCCACCAGCGTGTCGACCAGGTCTTCCAGAATACGGATCGTGGAAAGGTCGGAGTCTTCCAGAAAGTCGGTGGCGCTGGCCATGGCGGACGCGTCCAGAGACAGGAATGACAGGACCTCGGGATCGGCTGCATCCACTGCAGTCGCGCCCGGTATGTTGCGATCAGTCAGGGCCGTGATGTTGCCCGACTCGTCTCTCAGTGCAAATAGCATTTAAGTCAACCTGATCTATGCTGAATTCCTGAAAGCAGTGTAGCCAGAGATTGCGTGAATGTAACCGGCAGAAATGCTTTTAACCATTTAAAACACTTGTTAGAGTGTTGTTTTTGTTCGGATTGCCGGCATGGATGTTGATAAAGACCCGCTTCTGAGTTGCCTGGTACTGCTCACTCAGTACAACCACCGACCCGTCTCAGCACAGGTGCTGACTGATGGGCTTCCGCTCGTGGATGGCCGGCTGACCCCAAAACTTTTTCTGCGTGCGGCTTCCCGGGGCGGTTTTGCAGCCAAGCTGGTGGAGCGACCGCTTAATGATATAGCGGCCCTGTTGCTGCCCGCGGTCATTCTGCTGAAAGACGAAAAGGCCTGCATTCTGCAGTCCATGGACCGGGACGCCGGCGAGGCCGAGATCGTCGAGCCGGAAACCGGTGGTGTTGTGCGCATGCCTCTGCAAGAACTGGAAGCGCTTTACACCGGGCATGTCATCTTCATGCGTCCGGAATTCCAGATGAGTGAGGGTTCAAGGCGTGAGCTGGATGATCGTGATGGACACTGGTTCTGGGGTACGCTTTGGCGTTCTGCGCGTATCTACCGAGACGTGTTGCTGGCGTCCCTGCTGATCAACCTGTTTGTACTGGCCAACCCGCTGTTCGTGATGAACGTCTATGACCGAGTGGTGCCCAACCACGCGGAAGAAACCCTCTGGGTGCTCGCGGCCGGGGTGCTGGTGGTCTACCTGTTTGATTTTGGCCTCAAGATGCTGAGGGCTTACTTCATCGAGATAGCCGGTAAAAAGTCTGATGTGCTGCTGTCCGCTCGGCTGTTCGAGAAGGTGATGGGCATGCGCTACGACGCCATGCCCGCTTCGGTCGGCGCCTTCGCCAGCAACCTGCGTGAATTCGACAGTATTCGCAACTTCCTCAGCTCGACCACCAACACCGTTCTGATCGACATTCCCTTCATGCTGCTGTTTCTGGTGGTCATCAGCTGGATCGGTGGTCCGCTGGTGGTGGTACCGGCGGCCGCTATTCCCATCATTCTCATCTATGCCCTGATGGTGAAGCCTTCCCTGCGTCGCTCGATCGAGCGCACCTTCAGCTCTACGGCGCAGAAGAACGGCACGCTGGTTGAGTCGCTCACCGCGATGGAAACGCTCAAGACCCAGCGTGCCGCCAGCCCGATGCAGGGGCGCTGGGAAGAGTCGGTGGGCTATATCGCTCGCTGGGGCCTGCGCTCACGGATGCTCTCGTCATCCGTCGTCAGTGTGGCCGGCTTCGTGCAACAGCTGGCGTCGGTTCTGCTGGTGATTTTCGGGGTCTACATGATCATGGACCAGACCCTTTCGATGGGTGGCTTGATTGCCTGTGTCATCTTGAGCGGCCGTGCCATTGCGCCTCTGGCTCAGGTGGCCAGTCTCATTGCCAACTATGAGCAATCCCTGAAGGCGTTGAAAACGCTGGATGAGATCATGCAGTTGCCGGATGAATATGACGGTGAACGCCGTTACATCCACCGCCCCGACCTCAAAGGCGGTATTGAGCTCAAAGAGGTCGACTTTACCTACCCCGGCACCGAGTACGGTGCGCTGCACAAGCTCTCTTTCCGGTTACAGGCGGGCGAAAAGGTCGCACTGATCGGGCGGATAGGTTCCGGCAAAAGCAGTATTCAGAAGCTGTTGCTGGGGCTCTATCGCCCCACATCCGGTGCGATTGAAATTGATGGCATCGACATGAACCAGATTGCGCCTTCGGACCTGAGGCGCTGCATCGGTTATGTACCTCAGGATGTCATGCTGTTTGCCGGTACCGTGCGTGACAACATCACCATTGGTCTGCCGCAGGCAAGCGACGAGCAAATTCTGAAAGCGGCCCGGCTGGCGGGTGTGGAGTCCTTCGTCAACAAACATCCTCTTGGCTTCGATATGCCGGTGGGTGAGCGGGGCAGTGCGCTCTCGGGTGGGCAGCGTCAATCGGTGGCCCTGGCCCGAGCCCTGCTGCACGATCCGTCCATCCTGATTCTGGACGAGCCCAGCAACTCCATGGATAACGCCTCCGAGGATGCCCTGCGCCGTCAGCTCAAATCATTCATCGGTGAAAAAACGGTGCTGATGGTGACACACAAGATGTCACTGCTGGACCTGGTGGATCGATTAATTGTGGTGGACGGTGGTCGCATCGTGGCGGACGGCCCCAAGGACAGTGTGCTGGAAGCCCTCAAACAGGGCCGTTTGCAGGTGAGGCGCTAAGATGGGCAAGACGAATCTCTCGTACCCGGAGGATATACGCTACGCTTCCAGTATCAGCGAAGCGATGCTGGAGCAGGTGCCCCGAGGGGCCAGCCTGCTGCTGTGGGCGGGCGGCCTGTTCATGCTGTTGGCCATTGTCTGGGCCAACTGGGCAGAACTGGATGAGATCGCGCGCGGTGAAGGCGAGATCATCCCCTCGCATCAGTTGCAGATCGTGCAAAACCTGGAAGGCGGTATTATTTCTGAAATACTGGTGCGCGAAGGTGAGTTGGTCGAACAGGGCGATGTGCTGATGCGCATCGAAGACAAGCGCTTTGCCAGCTCGTTCAAGGAAAACCAGGTGCGCCGCTGGGAGTTGAAGGCGCGCTCGGCGCGCTTGATGGCCGAGGCTTCGGGCACGGAGTTTACGGTTTCGGAAGAGTTTCCGTCCGAGTTTGTCAGCCTGATTGAGCAGGAGCGACAGCTGTTTCGCTCGCGTGAGACCGAGTTGAAAAGCAACCTGTCCGTGCTGGAGCAGCAGCGTGAACAGCGCGAACAGGAACTGGTTGAGGCACAGAGCAAAATTGACCAGCTCAAGCGCAGCCTGGGTCTGCTGCTGCGAGAGCTGCGCATCAGCGAGCCGCTGGTCAAGGAGGGCGTCATTTCAGAGGTGGAGTACCTGCGGCTGCGGCGTCAGGTGAATGACCTGCGGGGCGAAATCTCCTCGATTGAATTGAGCGTGCCGCGAATAGAGTCGTCCATTGCCGAGATACAGGAACGCATGCAGGAGATGGAGCTGCAGTTTCGCAACCGGGCACGCAGTGAGTTGAATGAAGTGGTGCCGGAGCAGGTGCGCATGGAGCAGGCGTTGACCGGGATGCAAGACCGAATCAGCCGTACGGAAGTGCGCGCGCCGATCAAGGGTACGGTCAAGCAGCTGATGATCAATACCATCGGCGGGGTGGTCAAGCCGGGTGATCCCTTGCTGAGCATCGTGCCGCGTGAAGACAAGCTGCTGGTGGAGGCTCGGATAAAACCGTCGGATATTGCCAATATTCGGCTGGGGCAGCCGGCGGTTGTGAAAATCAGCGCCTATGATTTTGCCATTTATGGCGGCATGGATGCCGAGGTGGTGTTCATATCGCCGGGCACCATTATGGATCAGGAGGCCAAGGTACCTTACTACCTGGTTCGCCTGGAAACAGAGCGCCCTTATCTTGGGACGGAGGAAGCGCCCTTGCCCCTGATGGCCGGCATGACTGTCAGTGCAGATATTCTGACGGGTAAGAAGACCGTCATGCAGTATCTGCTCAAGCCGATCAACCGGGCCAAAGAGCGCGCGCTTACGGAGCGATAACATGACGGTGTTGATGAACGTCAAACGGCATGATCTTGAGCAGCGCTGGAAAGAGGCATTGGCGCGGGCCGGTGAGCCGGCACAGCGGCTGGAGCCCGGTGTGAATATCCGGTCGGACGACGTTGTACTGGTGCACTGGAGTGCACTGGAAGGAGAGGCCAGAACAGCGTGTCTGGCAGATGCTGCGGCCCACCGCGTTGTGGCACTGGTTGACGAACCCCGGCTGGAAGAGGGCGAAGAGCTGCTGCGGCAGGGAGTATATGGCTACGCCAACACCTTCATGCAGCCTGAGCTGCTGCCGGAGGTGGTGAAAACGGTCGACCGAGGGGATCTTTGGATACTGCCTGAGTTGATGCAGCGGCTGCTCAAGCGCCTGCTGCACCGACCCAGCAACCTTCAGCTTGAAACAGCCGACTGGGGGCTGAGCCAGCGTGAGCTGGAAGTTCTGACGGAGCTGGCTCAGGGCAAGGGTAACAAGGTGATTGCACGTGAACTGGCCATCACTGAACGGACCGTCAAGGCGCACGTAAGCTCTATTCTGGAAAAAGCAGGCGTGCAGGACAGGGTTGAGCTAATTTTAAGACTGAGCGGTACACAGCCGCTTAACATGATTGAGCAGGAGCAGGGATATGAACATTAAGCACTCCATTCTGGGCCTCGCCCTGGGTGTGGGCTTTTCAGGCTGGGCAGCGGCTGCCACCTTACAGGAAGTCGTGGCTGACAATATCGAACAGAACCCGCAAGTGCAGCAAGCCCTGCATAACTACGCGGCCGTGATGCAAGAGATCCGTCAGGCCAAGGCCGGCTATTACCCGACCCTGGATGCCACACTGGGCTACGGCTATGAGTGGACGGACAAGGAAAACGGGGCCCAGGATGTGGAGCTGAACCGCCGTGAAGCGCGTCTTAATCTGAACCAGATGATTTTTGACGGATTTGCCACCAGCAGCGAAGTCAAGCGTCAGCAGGCGCGTGCCGCCTCCCGCGCCAGCGGTCTGAAGGATCAGGCGCAGCGCTATGTGCTGGAGGCCAGCCGGGCGTATCTGGAAGTTCAGCGCCGTGAGCAGTTGCTGGAGCTGGCCAAGGAAAGCCTCTACAACCACGTCAAGATTTATGACCAGATCAAGCGCCGCTCCGAATCCGGTATGGGGACTCTGGCATCCATTCAGCAGGCAGAAGGCCGTCTGGCGCTGGCTGAAGTAAATATGCTGGTAGCGGATAACAACCTGCGCGATGCCAAGGCGACCTACCTGCGCGTCGTGGGTGAAGCGGCACCGGAAGATCTGGAGGCGTTCGACAGCAGCACACTGATGTTGCCGGAGACGCTTGAGCAGGCAGTGGAAAAGGGCCTGGCGATGCAGCCGGTTGCAGCCCTGGCTCAATACGATGTGGAAGCGGCCATGGCACAGCGGGATGCGGCCAAGAGCCGGATGTACCCGCGTCTGGACTTTGAGGTGGAGCGTCGCTGGGATGAAAACATCGACGGCACGCCGGGTGATGATGAAGACCTGACCGCCATGCTGCGTCTGCGCTACAACCTGTTCAACGGTGGTGCCGACAAGGCGCGTATCCGCCAGACCGAATACCAGATCGGCGAAGCGCAGGCGATTCAGCGTGATGCCCGCCGCCAGATCCGTGAAAGTGTTGAGCTGTCCTGGAACGCCTACGAGATTCTGCAGCGTCAGCTGGAGCATCTTGAGCGCCACGTGATCTCCAGTGAAGACACGCGCAACTCCTACCAGAAACAGTTCGACATCGGTCAGCGTTCGCTGCTCGACCTGCTGGATACCGAGAACGAGGTGTTCTCGGCCAAGAACCAGCTGGCAGAAGCACGCATCGACTCCGAGATTGCCAAGCTGCGGATTCTGACCGGCACCGGTGAGTTGCTGGAAGCACTGGAAGTATCGGTTCCGGAAGTGGGTGAACCGATGATTACCGAAGAAGCGGGTATGGAAATGGCCGATAGCGGCCAATAATTGCATCACTTGGCGCGGGTAGCTTAAAATCCTGCGCCATCTGAGGCCTCTTGAAAGGGTTGCCGTGCGGGCAGCCCTTTTTTATTCAAAGGACGCGCCACGCATGAAATCACACAAAATACTGCAAGCGCCGATCCCGATGCGTTGGGTTGGCCCGCTCAAGATCAGCGGCCACCTGGTGGACGAAAGTCTCAGCGTACCGCTGGCGACCTACGAGACACCTCTCTGGCCTTCGGTCGGGCGTGGTGCCCGCGTCTCCATGCTGACCGAGAAGGGGATTGTCACCACGGTCGTGGATGAGCGCATGACCCGCTCCATCCTGCTGGAGGCGGAAGATGCTCTGGCGGCACATCAGGCACTGGAGTCGATCAAATCCCGCAAGGACGAACTCAATGCGGTCGTATCCACCAGCAGCCGTTTTGCCAACCTGATCGACATGCACAGCCAGATTGTGGGGAACCTGATCTACCTGCGCCTGGAGTTCACCACCGGGGATGCATCGGGTCACAACATGGTGACCAATGCGGCAGACAAGCTGATTCCCTGGGTCCTGTCACAGTACCCGCAGCTCAGGTACAGCTCCATTTCGGCCAACTACTGCTCGGACAAGAAGGCGACCGCCGTCAACGGTATTCTGGGGCGCGGCAAGTATGTGGTCAGTGAAATTCTGATCCCGCGTGATGTCTGCGAGCGCCGCTTGAAGACCACGCCGGAAAAAGTGGTTGATCTGAATATCAAGAAAAACCTTATAGGCACCCTGATGGCGGGTGGCTTGCGCAGCGCCAATGCCCACTACGCCAATATGCTGCTGGCCTTCTACCTGGCCACGGGCCAGGATGCGGCCAACATCATCGAAGGCTCTCAGGGAGTGGTCCACGCAGAGGTGCGTGAGGGGGATCTGTACTTCTCCTGCACACTGCCCAACCTGATCATGGGGTCGGTTGGTAATGGCAAGGGCATCGATTTCGTTGAAGAAAATCTGCAGCGTCTGGGGTGCCGTGATGAACGCGAGCCCGGCGCCAATGCAAGGCGTTTGGCGGCCATCTGTGCAGCAACGGTGCTCTGCGGCGAGCTCTCCCTGCTGGCCGCGCAAACCAACCCGGGTGAGCTGATGGAAGCCCATATCAAGCTGGAGCGGTCATGACCGACCCGACCAACGAGCGCAAAATCGAGCATATTCGTGCGATCGAGCGTGATCCTGACACCGACCGCAACGCGCGCTGGTTCGATCGTATTCTGCTGACCAACCGGGCCCTGCCCGAAGTGGCGCTCGATCAGATAGATCCGCGCGTGCGCTTTCTGGGCAAGACACTGAGCTTCCCCCTGCTGATCTCCTCCATGACGGGCGGGGATCATGAACTGGTGCGCAGCATCAATATCAATCTGGCCCGGGCTGCCGAGTGTTGTGGTGTGGCCATGGCTGTCGGCTCTCAGCGGGTCATGTTTACCCATCCGCAGGCAGAAGCCAGTTTTGCGCTGCGTGAACATGCCCCCAGCACTGTGCTGATTAGCAATGTGGGCGGCGTGCAGCTCAATTACGGCTTTGATCTGGACAAGTGCCAGCGCGCCGTCGATGTGTTGGGTGCCGATGGGCTCTACTTTCACCTCAACCCCTTGCAGGAGGCGGTTCAGCCCGAAGGCGATACGGACTTTCGCGGCGTAGCCGAGAAGATCGGGGCCGTGCGTGAGCACCTGAGCGTGCCCGTGCTGCTGAAAGAGGTGGGAGCGGGTCTGTCACCGGCCGATATTGCACTGGGGCTTGAGCAGGGGGTCACGCACTTTGACCTGGCAGGAACCGGCGGTACCTCCTGGAGCCGTATTGAACACCATCGCCGTCATGACAGCAGCGATATTGGTGTGCGCTTTCAGGACTGGGGGCTGCCGACGCCACTGGCACTCAAGCAGGCGGCTGCATTCCAGGACCGGGCCACGCTCATTGCCAGCGGCGGCCTCAGAGATGGGATTGATATGGCCAAGTCTGTTATACTCGGCGCCTCGCTGTGCGGCATGGCAGCGCCCCTGCTGAAGCCGGCGATGGAATCTGCCGAAGCCGTGGTCGAGGCGATAGAACGACTGCGGCGGGAATTTATCACTGCGATGTTTCTGCTCGGTACGCCGGATATATCGGCGCTGTTCCGAAACACTGCGCTTATTGTGGAAGAGCGTTGAGGACCCAGGTCACCTATGTCCGTTGGTATTGACGAAATCAGCTTTTACACCTCCAACTACTTTCTCGATCTGAAAACGCTGGCAGAGGTTCAGGGCACGGATCCCGACAAGTATTACACCGGTATCGGTCAGGAAAAGATGGGCATGGCTGCGCCTGATGAGGACGTGGTGACCATGGCGGCCAATGCTGCCCTGCCGTTGATCGAATCCGCCGGCACCGAGGGCGTTTCGACCCTGATGTTTGCAACCGAAACCGGCATTGATCAGTCCAAGGCCGCGGGTATATACGTGCACCGCCTGCTGGGCCTGAACGACAACTGCCGTGTGGTGGAGTTGAAACAGGCCTGTTACAGCGCCACTGCTGCCCTGCAGATGGCCTGTGCGCTGGTGGCGCGCAAACCGGATTCCAAAGTCCTGGTGATCGCATCGGATATCGCCCGTTATGACCTGGATACGCCGGGCGAAGCCACCCAGGGCTGTGGTGCCGTTGCCATGATGGTGACCGCCAGTCCGCGTCTGGTCAGCATCGATCCGGAAGTGGGCAACTACGCCGAAGATGTGATGGACTTCTGGCGCCCCAACTACCGCTCTACCGCGCTGGTCGATGGCAAGTATTCCACCAAGATCTACCTGAAAGCGCTGAAAAAGGCCTGGGATCACTTCCGCTATGTCAGCCCGCTGACCTTCAGCGACTTCAGCCATTTCTGTTATCACCTGCCGTTCAGTCGCATGGCACAGAAGGCCCATCAGCAGCTGGTCCGTCACAACAAGGCAGGGCTGAGTGCCGAGCAGCAGAACGCCCAGATCGACAAGACCCTGGTCTATAACCGCACCATCGGCAACAGCTACACGGCATCCATGTATATCGGCCTGACCTCGCTGCTGGACAACACGGCAGAGGATCTGTCCGGTAAGCGGATCGGCTTTTTCAGCTACGGCTCGGGCTGCGTGGGCGAGTTTTTCTCCGGCACCGTCGTGCCGGGGTATCGTGACGCCCTGCATGCAGCACGCCACCACGAGATGCTGACTGCCCGTCAGGAGATCAGCCACGACGAGTATCTTGAACTCTACCGCCACCAGGTCCCGACCGATGGCGGGGAGCACCGCTTTGCCGAGGGTACGACCGGACGCTTCCGGCTGGCCGGTATCAGCCATCATAAACGCGAGTACGTGCCCCGCTAATGCCCACGGCCAGCGCACCGGGCAAGATCATCCTCAGCGGTGAGCACGCCGTTGTGTACGGTGCCCCTGCGCTGGCGCTGGCGGTGGATCGGCACATGCGGATTCACTATCGCCCCGATCAGCTGCCACGGCTGAGCTGGCATACCCGGGAGCGCACCCATGTGCTGGGGCTGGACAAGCTGGCGGGGCTGCGGCGCCGTCTCGACAGCCATTTCGAGCGCTATCTGCGCGGTGAACTGCCCATTACCCGCATTCTGCAAAAACCCGCCGAGCTGGCGTTTTACGCCGTGGATATGGCGCGGGTACTGTCCGGGCTGGATATTCGCCCACAGGGCAGTCTGCGCATTGATTCGGATATTCCCATTGGCGCCGGTATGGGCTCTTCCGCTGCGTTGATTGCAGCCCTGCTGAAACTCTTTGGCCATTTTGATGATCTGGACGAACTGATCCGTCAGGTGCGTTACTGCGAGCGGCTCCAGCATGGGCGTGGCAGCCTGATTGATGCAGCGGCGGTCTGCTCGGGCGGTCTGGTGCGGGTCGAAGCGGATCAGGTGACAAGGCTTCGTTTGCCTGAGCATGGCCTGGGTGCCGGCTTTTACTGGCTGTTCACCGGAACACCTGCCTCCAGTACGGGAGCCTGTGTGGATCAGGTGCGGCGCAATTTCGCGGATTCTGCTATCTGGGATGAGTTTGGCGAGGTTACCCGCGCCCTCGAGTCGGCACTGCTGTCAGGCCAAAGTCTGGTGGAGCTGATACGGCAGAACCATCGCCTGCTCACCCGTATCGGGGTAGTGCCGGCACCGCTGCAGCGCTTGACCGAGCAGGTTGAACAGGCCGGCGGGGCTGCCAAGGTGTGTGGCGCCGGTGCCGTGTCCGGTGATCAGGGTGGCCTGATGCTGCTGCAGCTGCCTGAGGGCATGACGCCCGCCCGGCTGCCGCTGCAGCCCGACTGGCACTGGGGTGAGTTGAAAGAGGATAGACAAGGTGTCCGCATACTCGAAGATTGAAGTCAGCGCGCCCGGCAGCATTATGCTGATGGGCGAGCATGCCGTTCTGTTCGGAGAGCTGGCTCTGGCCTGTGCCGTGGATGTTCGCCTCAGTGTGACGTTACTACCGCGCAGGGATCGCCGCGTTAGTATCGACAGTGCACTGGGGCAGTATCAGGGCAGCCTGGATCAGCTTGAGCCCATGCCGGCACTGGGGTTTGTACTGGCCGTCATCGAGGGTTACACACCGGTTCTGGAGCGGGGCTTTGACCTGGTGATCCGTGCCGGTTTTTCGCATACCGTCGGGCTGGGGTCATCGGCGGCTGTCACGGCCGCCACCACAGCGGCTCTGGCCGCGTTTGCCGGTCAGTCCACCGCCCCCGAAGATCTGTTTGACCACGCGCTGGCGGCTGTCCACCGGGCGCAGAGCGGGCGTGGTTCGGGCACTGATCTGGCCGCCAGCATTTTTGGTGGCGTGATTGCCTATCGGGTCCAGCCGCGCGAGTTGACCCCCTTGTCCGGACTGCCGCCGCTGGCACTCTATTACAGCGGCTACAAGATGAAGACCCCGGAGGTTTTGCAGTTGGTGGAGCAAAAGGCCGCGCGTCATCCGGCCCTCTATACTGAACTCTACCGCCTGATGGGGCAGGTATCCGAAGCGGCACAGGATGCAGTGGAACATGCCGACTGGTCAGCACTGGGCGAGCAGATGAATCTCTATCAGGGGCTGATGGACGCGCTGGGCGTGTGTGATGCCACCCTGGCCGAGATGGTGTACCGGCTGCGTGCCGAGCCGCATGTTCAAGGCGCGAAGATCTCCGGGTCCGGCCTGGGGGACTGTGTGCTGGCGCTGGGTGAGGTTAAATCCGAGCTGCCCTGGGAGTCGATTCCCGTTTCCGTGGCAGCCACAGGGGTAGAGGTTCGATATGAAACGCACTGATGTCACGGCACGGCTGCTGCCGAAGCTGGTCAAGGCTTCCGCCTCGGCAGAGCAATTTGCACCGAGCAACATCGCCTTATGCAAATACTGGGGCAAGCGCGATGCCGAGCTGAATCTGCCGATCAACGCTTCCCTGTCCGTGTCGCTGGACTATCTGGGGACCCATACCCGCCTGATTCCGATTGAGGGGCAGGTGGACGAGGTCTGGCTCAATGGTCAGCAGCTTCAGCCCGGTGCCCGGTTCAGCCGAAAAGTCAGTGCCTTTATTGATCTGTTCCGCCGTGATCAGACGCTGTGCTTCAAGGTGGAAACCCGCAACAACATTCCCACGGCGGCGGGGCTGGCTTCGTCCGCCTCCGGTTTTGCGGCCCTGACGCTGGCGTTGAATGATGCGCTGGCGCTGGACCTGCCGCCCGAGGCGCTGTCCATTCTGGCAAGGATGGGCAGTGGCAGTGCCTGTCGCTCCCTGTTTGAGGGGTTTGTCGAGTGGCGTATGGGGCAGCGCGAGGATGGCCTCGACAGTCATGGTATTCCGCTGGACGCCAGCTGGCCCGGGTTCTGTATCGGACTGGTGGAGGTGGATGCCGCTGAAAAGGCGGTGGACTCCCGCTCCGGCATGCAGCGCACGGTCGAAACGGCCCACCTCTATCAAAGCTGGCCACTGCAGGCCGCGGCGGACATGAGCAAACTGCAGCAGGCCATACAGGAACGTGATTTCAGCCTGCTGGGCCAGACGGCCGAGCAGAACGCGCTGTCCATGCATGCCACGATGATCGCTTCCTGGCCGCCGCTGCTCTACTGGCAGCCGGATTCGGTGGCGGCGATGCAGAAAGTCTGGCAGCTCAGAGCCCAGGGGCTGGAGCTCTATTTCACCATGGATGCCGGGCCCAACCTCAAGCTGCTGTTTCAGCGTCAGGACCGTGATGTGGTGCTGCAGCACTTCCCCAATCTGGAAACCGTAGAGCCCTTCGGGAGCGAATGAGCACAGGGGCCGGGCTGCCGCTGACACGGCGTCAACGGGACCATCAGGGGCGCCTGCAGCTCAGCTATTGGCTTCGCACCGCCTCGGGGGCGGAAGAGGTGGTGATTGAAGGGGAGTCGGCCGTTGCGTTCCTGCGTGAGCAGGACCGCGAACGCGCTACCACCCTGCTGGCAGACCTCACCGGCTGCACCCTGCGCCCGCTGGCGCTTTCCACACTCGCCCACGAACCGGTATGTGGCCTCTACGCCGATAATCTGGCGCACTGGTATGAGGCCCTGAGCCGTCTTGAACAGGCGGATATCGGATTGATGGAAGAGGATATTCGTCCGGTTGATCGTTACCTGATCGAGCGCGGTATCTTCGCCGGTGCGCGGGTTATCGAGCGGGAGGGGCGAACGGCACTGATGCGGGACCCTTTTCTGCCGCCACTTCGCCTGCTGTCGCTGGATATCGAAACAACCCTGAGAGCTGACCGGATTCTCTCCATTGCACTTCAGTGCGCAGAGGAGGAAGTGGTGCTGTTCAATGGCTCGATCGCCGCAAGGCCGGGACTGATCCCCTGTGCCGGTGAGCGGGCGCTGCTCCTGGCGTTTACGGAGCAGGTCAGGCGACTGGACCCGGATCTGCTCATCGGCTGGAACGTAATCGGCTTCGATCTGCGGGTACTGGAGCGTCGAGCCCGGGCGCTGGGTATTCCGCTGTGTCTGGGGCGCGATGACCAGCCTCTGCGTGTTGAATCCTCCCAGAACGGGCGCTGGTATGCACGCCTGAACGGGCGTGTGGTGCTGGATGGCATAGACACCCTGAAAGGTGCCACTTGGCAGTTTGAGCGTTACAGCCTCGAGTTTGTGGCGCGTGAACTGTTGGGACGAGGCAAGCTGATTCATGATCCGGATGACCGCGGCGAGGAGATCCAGCGGCTCTATCGTGAAGATCCGGACGCGCTGGCGCGATACAACCTGGAAGACTGCCGGCTGGTCACGGCGATATTCGACAAGGCAGAACTGATTCCCTACCTGCTTGAGCGCGCCCGTCTGACCGGCCTTGCACTGGACAAGGTGGGAGGCTCGTCGCAGGCATTTGACAACCTCTACCTGCCACGGCTGCATCGTGCAGGCTTCGTGGCACCCGAGTACGCCTCGGGGCAGGGGGATCTGGACGTGCCGGGGGGCTTCGTGATGGATTCGCGCCCCGGGCTTTATCGTCATGTACTGGTGCTGGACTTCAAAAGCCTGTATCCGAGCATCATCCGCAGTTTCCAGATCGATCCGCTGGGCCTGGCCATGGGGACACGGGGAGATGCCCCGCCCGAGGCACTGGTGCCGGGGTTTCATCACGCCATTTTCGACCGTCGACATGCCCTGTTGCCCGGCATTATCGAACGCCTCTGGCAGGCACGGGATGCGGCCAAACGGGAGGGCAACTCGGCCCTGTCGCAGGCGATCAAGATCCAGATGAACGCCTGCTATGGTGTGCTGGGCTCGAAAGTGTGCCGTTTCTTTGATCAACGCCTGTCCGGTTCCATCACCTTGCGCGGCCATCAGATCCTGCAGCAGACGGCACAACGGATTGAATCCGCCTACGGTCACACCGTCATCTACGGTGATACGGACTCGGTGTTTGTCTGGCTTGGAGATGACTGGGCGGACCGGAATACGGATGCCTATGGCACCCGGCTGGCCACCGAGTTGAATGCCTGGTGGGCCGAGCAGCTGCAGGAACGGTTTGACGTGAACAGTGCGCTCGAGCTGCAGTACGAAGCTCATTACAGCCGCTTTCTGATGCCGCGCATGCGCCATTCCGACAAGGGCAGCAAAAAACGCTACGCCGGGCTCAAGCGGCAGTCCGATGGCAGTGAGACACTGGTGTTTCGCGGGCTGGAGTCGGTGCGCACGGACTGGACGCCACTGGCACGCCGGTTTCAGCAGGAGCTCTATGCTCTGATCTTTAACGAGCAGCCCTGGCGTGCCATGTTGCAGCAGCGGGTGCAGGCCGTGATGGCGGGCGAGTGCGACGACGAACTGGTGTATCGCCGGCGCATCCGTCAACCGCTCGATGCCTACACGCGGAATCGACCGCCCCATGTGCGGGCTGCTCAGCAACTGGAGCAACAGCGTCGGGACGAGGGGCTGCCGCCCTGTTACCGGGTTGGTGACAGTGTGGCCTACGTGATGACGGTGAATGGGCCCGAGCCCGCCGAGAAGCGCCGTTCACCCATCGATTATCAGCACTACATCGACCGTCAGCTGCTGCCGGTGGCCGACAGTATTCTGCCATTCATCGGTGAGTCCTTTGCCCAGCTTGTGGCACCGCAGATCGATCTGTTCTGACTAGAGTTCGAACGGGTTGCCCGGCATGAAGTCCTTGTAACGGATGATCCGCTCCAGTTTTCCGTCGTCATCGGGGCGAAACTTGTAGATACGCTCGCCCACCTTGCCGATATAGCGGCACGAGCGAGAGTTCACGTTCAAGCAGATCGCACCGTCCGGTTCGACAGTCCACCGGCCCTGCCGCTTTTCCCAGAAACGTTCCTGAAACAGCTGGCCGTCCGCCCGGTAATAACTCCAGGTACTGACCTTTGTATTCAGGTTGTAGGAGCGCACGGTATGCTCCTTGAACAGGGCTTCTACCTCCTGCGCGGATAGCATGCGCGGCTGATCTGACTGAGTGGGAATAACGGCGTTGCATCCGCTCAGGGCAACCGCAGCCAGCGTAAGCAGTATCAATGGCTTCATCATGAGTTCTCCTGTTGTGACTGCAGAAAATGAGTAATCAGGTGTAGCAGGCGTGTCTCGGCAATCGAGTCCGCAAAACTGTGTCCCACTCCCTCAAGCTGCTCCAACTGCCAGTCAGTACCGGCACCCAACGACCGACAGTATTCAAACCAGCGCTGTGCTCGCTCAAGCCGGGTCCTGCCTTGCTGGTGGTCGATGCGCTCTCCCCGGCGCAAGCTGGCGTCCCGCTGAGTATCCAGGCTGCCAATGGTGATCAGCGTGGGGATGGACAGGAACTGCCGTGCCTGCGCAGCCGGCTGCGGCAGAGCCTCTGGCCAGGCCGCAAGCCCGCGTGGGTAACGTACGTTGGAGTCGGGAAAGGTATACCAGCCGGCTGCTGCCAGCATTAACGATCGCACCCGCCGAGGGTAGCAGAGCGCGTAGCGGTGGCTGAACTGGGCGCCACCGGAGTAACCGAACAGGTCCAGCCGAGGCTGTGGACAGGTGGGATCGAGCTGAAGCAGCAATCGGTTCAAGGCCAGATCAGCCCGATCATGCCCAGGGCGCTGATCCAGTCGCTGGTAGCCCGGAAAGCGTTGAGTGCAGAAGTTGGGTGCGATCAACCGGATGCCCAGCGCATCTGCTACTGGCTTGAAGGCAACCAGCTGCTCGCGGGCGTTGCGGGAGATCCCGTGCACGCAGACCAGCCAGCGTCCCGGCTCTCGGATAAGCTCAGGTTCATGCAGCCAGGCACCCAGCTCTGGGGTTTCATAATATTCAGCCATGGGGACTGCCCTCAGGTTCCAACGGATCGGGCTCAGCTGCCAATATGGGCTCAATGCTCCAGAGGGTATCCACCCAGTCGGGACGCTCCGCGTCCGCAGATGTACGCAGGATCAACGTGCCGGTGAAAGAATCGGCCACGCGTTTCATGAATGCACTTTGAGCCAGGGCAACATGCAATCCGGGGTGGTCCACAACCAGCAGAGAGGGCCGTCGCAGCAGTGCGCGGCAGACCTGAATGGCAAAACACTCGTGCTCGGTCAGCGCATGGTCATGCGGCTTCAGCGGTGTGTCCAGCCCCTTTTCAAGGCGGCTCACCAGCGGGGTCAGATCACAGAGTTCGATGGCCGTCTGAAGGTCTTCTTCGCGACCCTTGCGCATGCCATAGGTCAGATTGTGACGCAGGCTGCCGCCCCATAGCTGAAGCGCCTGGCCGATGATGACAATGCGCCGCCTGGTTTCTGTGGCCGACAGTTGTTCGAGCGGAGTTCCGTTCAGTTCCACTGGAAGTGTGGCAAGACGCTCAGCATTGAGGGCGGATTGCAGGGCTGTCACCAGTCGGTTGTCGGGGTCGGACAGCATGATCCGTGCGCCGGGGGACGCTTTCAGGGTACCTTCGGCCAGCGGCAGGGACACGGACAGCGGCTGGCCTGTTGCCGCTGTAAGGCGCTCCCCCTTGCGAGGGGCGACCTTTCGCGCAAGAAAACGCTCAAGCTTGTGACAGCCAAGCCGGTATCCAGTCCAGTACTCGTACACCCGCCCCAGGCGGCGGAATTGGGGCAGCATGTAGAGACCAAACAGGGTAATCATCACAAATTGATCAGTGCTGAGAGGGCCCTGTTCTATTCGATAGTGTCCCACCAGGGCCAGAGAGCCCACCAGCATGAGGCTGGTGAGTTCGGTCAGGGCGCGGAGCATGCCAACCCAGCGGGCACGTTGCTGCTGCTGTCTGAGCAGGCGCTCACTCAAACGTTCAAAGCGGCGCGCCTCTCGCCCCATCTGGTTGGTTGCCAGAATAAGAGAAATGCCCGCGATTTTTTCGGTGGTATGGCTGATCAGACGGGTGCGTTGCTGCCTGACGCGCCGGCTGCTGTTATAGAGGGCACGGCCTGCCAGCCAGTATACGGGCATGGCGAGCAACAGCATTGCCAGCAGGAGGGCGACCAGCACGGGGTCCAGAAACATCAGTGTGGCGGTGGCGACACTCAGCCAGATACCGAGCGAAATCAGGGGTACCAGACCCTGAATGATCCAGGTCCGAATGGCAGACAGGTCGCCGGTCAGGCGCATCAACAGCCCACCTCGGTTGATGCGTCTGGCTGTGTTTCCGGGCAGGCTCAGAA
This sequence comes from Marinobacterium alkalitolerans, assembly GCF_017776525.1. Classification (GTDB taxonomy): domain Bacteria; phylum Pseudomonadota; class Gammaproteobacteria; order Pseudomonadales; family Balneatricaceae; genus Marinobacterium; species Marinobacterium alkalitolerans. The sequence goes on along the minus strand of NZ_JACVEW010000003.1, from coordinate 165,480 downwards.
AGTGGCGAAAAATGCGCTGACGTACACTGTGAATATGGGCAACGGCCAGTTGCTCCGCTCCGGCCCTTTCAATGAACCGTGATGCGGTCAGTACGGCAGCCAACAGCGCCAGGAGCCCCCACTGCTGTGACAGGTTACCGGCATCACCACGGATCTGATCGCGCAGTTGCACCATCAAGTACAGCAGGCTGAGCGACTGAATCAGTCCGTTTGCGCCCAGCCCAACAAGGCCGGCACGAAGCTTTCCACTGGCAAGGCGTGTCACACGGCACGCTCCCTTGTGCCCAGTGAACCAAGGTATTGATTCAGCAGGGCAGGGCTTTGCACCTGCTCGGATGTCAGGACCGGAAGCCCCGAGGCCTGTGCGAGCTCCTCCATCAACAGGGGCGCGCGGGTGAGGGTGCCGCTAATGCCGTGTATGGGTATCTGCAAACTGGACAGTTGCTGTATCAGCCCTAGTGCACCTGCCGTGCAGTCTGCCGCGATGAAGCAGTTGTCGATCAACTGGCGGAAACGTGTGTGTCTCAACAGGGCCGCGGTTTCCTGCTGAAAAAAGCCATCGGCCAACTCAACGATCAGGTAGTCATTCCGGTTCAGCTGAGCGGCTGTTTTGGCGCGTTGTGCAATCGTGATGAGTTCATTGATCGGGTGCTGCCAGGTACTGGCCAATCCCGCATCGGTGAAGTCCATGACCCTGTCGGCGCCTGCATCCAGAAAACGCCACAAGTCGGGCCCTGACCCTGTACCGGTCAGTTTGCAGGCCGCAACCCTTGCACCCGTACGGTTGAGCGCGTAAATCAGGTTGGCTGCCAGCGTGGTTTTGCCGCTGTTCATGCCCGTTCCCGTCACCAAAAGGGTGCGCGGGCCTGAGCCAAAGATCTGCTCTGCGGGCAATGGCAGGGTGGTAAATCGGGACAGGTTGAGTGAACGCCCCTGGGCATCCTTGAGAATCCCGATGATGTCGATCTCCGTGGCCGGTTTGACCTGGGCATGTCGTTGGGTCATCTGGCCGGCAATGCCTCCGGCTGCGACTAGGTGAGCGCTCTGGGCCTGTGGCAGTTCCGCCGTGAACTGGTCGGTGGCATAGCGTCGCCCGGCACAGAGAATCAACTCGTCATCCGGGTACAGGTGGGCACGGCGTCCGCTGGTCAGCTCGATGCGAGTATGCTGGCGTATACGCCTCACCTTGGCCAGCAGCAGGTCGCCGGCGGCCATTTCAGCCGGGGAGATGGAGTCGCAAAGGCTCAGGTCGGCATGTCGGGTGACAAAGCTGCGCTTGGCGCTCTCAAGGCGATTGTGTACAGGGTTCATTGTATGGCTCCGGTGCTAGCGTCCAATCACCTTTCGGTGCAGACGCCGTATGCGCTTATAGGTTGCCTTGCGGGGAGGCAGCAGGTGTTCCAGCGTGCGGGTCCGTTCACGTGTGCGTGTGGTACGTTCAAGATCCACCACCAGGCCCAGTGCAGGTGCGTAACTGATCAGCCGGGTTTCCCGAACCGAGCGGGTAAACCAGCGGCTGTGGAGCCGCGTTCGCATGCATTGGTATCGGTTGACCGCATATGTCTGGCCTGAAAAACGCCAGGATGCAGGCTGAAGTACCTGGCACTCCCACTCGCGGTCCTTGCTGGTGCCATCCGTGTACATGCGCCTGAGGGTAAAACCCTCTTGTGTACCCGGGCTGGCATCAGCCAGCTGCTTCGGGTTGCCCGAGACAACACTCACGCTGTAACTGCGCAGGGGGCGGGTTGGATTTTGGTAGGCCAGTGTCGGTATCAGGGGGGTGCTGGCATGTGTGCGCTGGCGCTTGCGTGTGTCTTCCCATACCGGGAGGTTGTCGCTGTCAAAGCGGACCAGTTTTTCCACATCTCCATCCGAATAGATGGCGACAGTGCCAATGGGCAGTTCGGCAGAAGCACCTTGGCTGAAGAGAGCCAGGCAAAGCACCCCCATGCCGAGTGTTGCGCGTGATTGCATATTCGGGCCCTCTTTTCAGCAGCTCGTTCATCATTGCAGGCGATATGCCATTTTTACCTGTGCTACATGAAGTCTACCTTAAAATCCCCATTGTGATCGTAAGGATTATGGGCGAGTGCTTGCGCTGACGGGTTGGGGAAACTATTCAATCCGCTGGAGTCAAAAGCGGTATCATGTGTTAAACGTTGAGAGGTTCGTTTATGTCCTTGCCACCCGAGCGATCAGGGGACCCCGATCAAGCCCGCCGTCGTATCGGCAGGGGCATGCATTACATGACCTGGATCCTGCTGCTGGTGTTTCTGGGCATGTTCTTCAACAATTACGTGGAAAAGCAGCGTAACCCCAACCAGCACCTCAGCCTGGCAGGAGATGCCAGTGGCGAGGTGGTGCTGGAGCGCAATCGGGGTGGCCATTATGTGGCGCCGGGCCGCATTAACGGGGCGCCCGTGAATTTCCTGTTGGATACCGGTGCCACCCGTGTCAGCGTACCCGAGTCACTGGCCCGTCAGCTTGGGCTGGAAGCGGGCGCCGAACAGAAAACCATGACGGCCAACGGGGTGATCAGCGTGTACTCAACCGTGCTGGACAGCGTTCAGTTGGGCGGCATAGAGTTGCGCAACGTACAGGCCAGCATCAACCCCTTTATGCCGGAGGATACCGTGCTGCTGGGGATGAGCTTCATGCAGCATCTGGAGTTGGTACAGCGGGATGGTCAGTTGACCCTCAGCGTACCGGAAACCTATCAATAAACGGGCACCTCGGGGCATGAAAGTACCGGAGGTGCTCAAGCAAGGAAAGACAGAACACGATGAGCAGTTCAGAGATCAATCGGGCCCTGTTCGATGAAGTCATGGTGCCCAACTACAGTCCTCAGCAGATGGTGCCCGTACGTGGCGAAGGCTGCCGTCTGTGGGATCAGGACGACAACGAATATATCGACCTGACCGGCGGCATTGCGGTGACCGCGCTGGGACATCGCCATCCGGCGCTGGTGAAGGCACTGAAAGAGCAGGCGGACCGGGTCTGGCACCTGAGCAACGTATTTACCAATGAGCCGGCTCTGCGGCTGGCGAAAAAACTGACCGAAGCAACCTTTGCCGAGCGTGTGTTTTTCTGCAACTCGGGCGCGGAGGCCAACGAGGCGGCCTTCAAGCTGGCACGCAAATATGCCCATGATCATTTCGATGAAGAGAAGTCCGAGATCGTTTCGTTTGTGCAGTCCTTCCACGGTCGCACCCTGTTCACGGTTACGGTCGGTGGGCAGCCCAAGTACTGTCAGGGCTTTGAACCCGTTCCCGGCGGTGTGAAGCACGCACCCTTTAACGATCTGGCGGCGGTGGAAGCGCTGGTGTCCGAGCGAACCTGTGCCATTGTGGTGGAGCCGGTGCAGGGTGAAGGCGGTGTCATCCCGGCCGATCCGGACTTCCTGCGTGGCCTGCGCGAGCTATGCGATCGCCACAATGCCCTGCTGATCTTCGATGAAGTCCAGACCGGTGTCGGCCGCACGGGATCGCTTTATGCCTACATGGATACCGATGTGACCCCGGATATCCTCACCTCTGCCAAGGGACTGGGAGGGGGCTTTCCGATCGGTGCTATGCTGACTACAGACGCGATAGCCAGAAGCTTCTCGGTGGGCACCCATGGCACCACCTACGGGGGCAACCCGCTGGGCTGTGCCGTTGCCGAAGCGGTGCTGGATGAAGTGAGCCGGCCGGAGCTGCTGGTTGGTGTGGCAGACAAGCATGATCGGTTTGTCGCTGCACTGGAAGCGATCAATCAGCGTCATGGGCTGTTCGCGGACATTCGCGGCAAGGGCCTGCTGATCGGGGCGGAGCTGGTCCATGCCTGGAAAGGGCAGGCCGGGCGTTTTCTGGCGGCGGCGCGTGAGCAGGGCGTACTGATTTTGATGGCTGGACCGGATGTGCTGCGTTTTGCGCCACCTCTGATCATTGAGGATGCCGATATTGATGCGGCGATGGCGTCTCTGGAGCGCGCTATCGAACAGCTGATACAGGAGGGGCCGGAGAGCTGATCCGACCCCGGGAGGGGTAGATGGATGCAAGCCGTTACCTGCCATGGCTTGACTGGCTGACTGACCGTCAGTCAGTCATGCTGGAGCACACCATTCGCCTGTCCGAGATCAACTCGGGCAGCCTGAATGCCGCCGGTGTCGACCGGGTCGGCGAGGTCCTTGTGCATCTCTGCGAGCCGCTGGGCGGTCAGGTTGAGCGCCTGACCGTTCCCCCCTACACCCTGATTACTCCCGACTGTGAACAGGTCCAATACCCGCTGGGCCATGCCATCCGCATTACGAAACGCCCCGAGGCCCCTCTGCAGGTGTATCTGGGTGGCCATCTGGATACGGTTTTTTCCGAACAACACACATTTCAGCAGGTGCGCTGGATAGACGATCATCACCTGAACGGCCCCGGTGTGACCGACCTCAAGGGGGGATTGCTGGTGATGATTAATGCGCTGCAGGCGTTTGAACGCTCCCCCTGGGCTGACCAGCTGGGCTGGCAGATACTGCTCAACCCGGATGAAGAGATTGGGTCGCTTTCCTCGGCGGACCTGATCAATGCGGCCGCTCGTCAGGTGCATCTGGGCCTGATTTACGAACCCTGTATGCCGGATGGCAGTCTGGCCGGTGAGCGCAAGGGCAGCGGCAACTTCAGTGTGGTGGTGAAAGGCCGCGCTGCTCATGCCGGGCGTGAGCATCATCTGGGGCGAAACGCCATCCGGGCACTGGCCGACTTCATATCGGCGCTGGACCAGCTGAACGGCCAGCGTGAGGGCGTGACCCTGAACCCGGGCTTTATTCATGGGGGCGGAGCGGTGAACACCGTGCCGGACCGCTGCATGGCCCGTTTCAATATCCGTATCGAGGCGCCCGAAGACGAGGACTGGTGCTGGCATCAGTTGCAGTGCCTGAGTGACATGATCAATCAGCGCGATGGCATTTCACTGGAACTGTTCGGGCAGTTTGGTCGCAAGCCCAAACGCTTGAGCGCTGCCAACCAGGCCCTGTTGCAACTGGCGCGCAGCAGTGGGGATGTTCTGGGGCTGGCGCTTGACTGGTATCCCACCGGCGGCTGTTGTGACGGCAATAACCTGGCAGCTGCCGGTGTGCCCAATATCGATACGCTGGGAGTGCAGGGTGGCAGCATCCATTCGTCGGATGAGTATCTGTGCATCGACAGTCTGGTGCCCCGGGCCCAGCTCAGTGCGCTGCTGCTGATGCGACTTGCGGCCGAGCCGGAAGCAAGAGATGCGATTATCGCGGGAGGTCAGCATGGATGAGTCGGTGATGTTGAACAATACCTGGCACCTCGGCCAAGGGGACCGGCTGGTGTCTACCAGCCCGGCAACGGGGGCGGTGCTCTGGGACGGCGCAAGTGCCACGGTGGAGCAGGTCGGCCAGGCGGTTGAGGCGGCCCGGCAGGCGGCCGCCGAGTGGGCGCTGACATCGCTTGACCAGAGACAGGCACTGGTGCGGGAATTTGGTGTGCGCCTTGAGCACGCCCGTGAACGTATGGCAGTTCTGATTGCCCGTGAAACCGGCAAGCCCTTGTGGGAATCACGGACCGAAGTGGGCGCCATGCTGGCCAAAGTCGAAATATCGATTCGAGCCCAGACTGAACGTGCCGGAGAAACGGTGCGTGATCTGGCCGGAGGCCAGGCGCGGCTTGTGCATAAACCCCAGGGGGTGTTGGCGGTGTATGGGCCATACAATTTTCCGGGGCATCTGCCCAACGGCCATATCGTACCGGCGCTGCTGGCAGGCAACGTGGTGGTATTCAAGCCCAGTGAGCTGACACCGGCCGTTGCCGATGCCATGGTGGAACTTTGGCTGGAAGCCGGGCTGCCGAGCGGTGTACTCAACCTGGTACAGGGTGGACAGGCAACCGGCAAGGCGCTGGCCGAGCATCCGCAGCTGGATGGACTGCTTTTCACCGGCAGTGCCCGAGTGGGGCAGATTCTGCACCGGCAGTTTGCCGGTCAACCGGGCAAAATGCTGGCGCTGGAGATGGGGGGAAACAACCCGCTGATCGTGGACGTTGTGGATAACCCGGAAGCGGCCATACACGAGGTAATCCAGTCGGCCTTCCTGAGTGCGGGACAACGCTGTACCTGTGCCCGCCGCCTGTTGCTGCCACAGGGAGACTGGGGAGACCGGTTTCTGACCCGACTGACCGAGGCGGTCAGCCGAATCCGGGTCGGGCTGGCGTTTGACGAGCCCGAGCCCTTTATGGGATGCCTGATCTCACCGGAGGCGGCCTGTTCGATCCTGTCGGCGCAGGAACACCTGATCGAGCTGGGGGCCGTGCCCCTGTTGGCCAGCGAACGTCTGTCGCGCTGCCGGGCACTGGTGTCGCCCGGGGTGCTGGATGTGGGCCGAGTCGAGCAGCTGCCGGACGAAGAGTATTTTGGCCCCCTTTTGCAGGTATTGCGCTACCCTGATCTGGATGATGCCATTCGACAGGCCAATGCAACCCGCTATGGCCTGTCAGCGGGTCTGATCAGTGATGAGCGCAGCCGTTTTGACTACTTTCATGCCCGTATACGTGCCGGCATCGTGAACTGGAACAAGGCCCTGACAGGGGCTTCCAGCGAAGCGCCCTTTGGCGGTATCGGGGCGAGCGGCAACCACCGGCCCAGTGCCTGGTACGCCGCCGATTACTGCGCCTACCCGGTGGCGGGGCTGGAGGTCAATACATTGCGGTTGCCGGATACCTGTTCGCCGGGGCTTGAGGCTGCTGTTGCAGGAGGCGATGCTGATGAGCGTTGAGCTGAATATTGACGGTCTGGTCGGACCCACGCACTTCTATGGCGGGCTGGCGGTGGGCAATCTGGCATCTGCCCGTCACCGTGCCCGTCCTTCCAATCCAAAAGCGGCAGCCCTGCAGGGGCTGGCCAAAATGAAGCGCCTGATGGAGCTGGGACTGGAACAGGCCGTGATGCCGCCACTGGCACGGCCTGATCTGGACAGTCTGCGTCGGCTCGGCTTTGACGGCAGTCATGAGACGATTATCAAGGCCGCACGCGAACAGGCACCTGACCTGCTGCGTGCCTGCTACTCCGCATCCGGCATGTGGGTGGCCAATGCGGCAACCGTATCGCCCAGCGCCGATACCCCGGACGGAAAAGTCCACTTTACCCCGGCAAACCTGATCAGCCAGTTCCACCGTGCGCTGGAGGCGCCCCAGACCGCCCAGCTGCTGCAGCGTCTGTTTCATCATCCCGACCATTTTGTACATCACCCGGCGCTGCCTTCAGCCCCGCCTTTTGGTGATGAAGGGGCAGCCAATCACAGCCGTTTTTGTGCAGGCTACGGGGAGGCGGGCGTGGCTCTGTTTGTGCATGGAGATCCGGCCCAGTCGGATGGCCCTAGGCCAGGACGTTATCCTGCCCGACAACAGTATCAGGCCTCCCTCGCGGTGGCGCGCCAGCACGGACTCTCGAGGGCTGCGGTGGTGTTTGCCCAGCAGAACCCGCGGGGGATCGATCAGGGGGTGTTTCACAACGATGTGATTGCAGTGGCCAACCAGTGTCTGCTGTTTTGCCATGCAGAGGCCTTTGCCGATCCGGATCAGGTCTATCAGCAGCTTGATCGGGCACTGCAGGGACAGCTTGAAGTCATTGAGGTGGGCAGCGATCAGGTCAGTGTCGAAGAGGCGGTGAACAGTTACCTGTTCAACAGTCAGCTGCTGAGCCTTGCGGATGGAAAGACGTTGCTGCTGGTGCCGGGTGAGTGCCAGCGCGAGCTGCGGGTGTGGCAGTACTTGCAGGCGCTGGAGGCTGCGCCGGGCGGCATCGATCGGCTTGAGGTGATGGACTTGCGCCAGAGCATGGATAACGGCGGTGGACCCGCCTGTCTGCGCCTGAGAGTTGTGCTCAGTGACACCGAGCTGCATGCCATGCATCAGGGGGTACGCCTGACCGAGCGTCTATACCGGCAACTGGTTGACTGGGTGGAGCGGCATTATCGCGACCATCTTGTACCGGATGATCTGGCCGATCCCGAGTTGATGCAGGAGAGCTACCGGGCGCTGGATGAGCTGAGCCGGATGCTGGCGCTGGAAGGGATTTATCCCTTCCAGCAGGCGTAACCTGACCCTGATTGCATCAGGGAATCAGGAAAATCACCAGCTGGCGCGGGCCATGCGCGCCCATTTGCAGCTTCTGCTCGATATCGGCGCTGCGTGAAGGGCCGGTGATCATGTTCACCGTGCGCGGCAGGCGGCCCGGCGACGCCTCGCGCAGCCGATCCCAGGCATCCTCATACGGACCGACAATATCCTGCTTGCTCAAGACCACCAGGTGGGTGTCCGGCAGGAAGTTGAGGGTGGTGGGGCTTTCAGGGCGCGAGTAGAGCATCAGGGTGCCCGTTTCGGCAATGCCGGCAAAGGCAAGCGTCAGGCTGGCCTCGTCGCCGACCTGACCTGTACGCTGATGGCACTCAACTCGGGTGCGCACCGCGGCCCAGCCCAACTCGGTCAGCGTGGGGTCGCTGGCCAGCACCAGTTCACTCTGGCCTTTCTGCTCCAGCGCATCGGCAGCGGCGGTGGGCAGCTGCTCCAGAGAGTCGAGCTCCACGATCTCGGCGGCTGCCTCTTCCGCCATACGCACAAACAGTTCCACCTGTGCCGGATGGTCATGCTGGCTGCGGGCCGGAATCCGGTTGCGCGGATGTGATTGCAGACGCTCGCGGACTGCCTCGCGCTGAGCATCAGTGGCCTCGCTGCGGCGCAGACCGCGGCGGATATTGGCAAAGATTTCGGCACGGCTGCTCATTATTTGCTCTCCTGTTTCTGGCGTGCTTTCCACTGCTGCATGAAGGTCTTTCCTGTCGGCACTGGCATATCCCGGTGATCGGTCCAGCCGGCAGCCATGGGCAATGAGCTGACCTTGCCTTTCTTGCCGCCCAGCAATCGCATGAAGCGGGAGGCACTGGCGGACATCAGGCGATAGAGCCCCGGGCGCTTGGCAAAAAAGGCCCAGCCGCCCAGGCCCCAGCGCACGGCTTTCGGGCTCAGGTGTTTCTCGAACTCCTTTTCACGCCAGTGGCGCATCAGTTTGGGCAGCGGAATGCGTACCGGACAGACCTCTTCGCACTTGCCGCAGAAGGTGGAAGCGTTCGGCAGCAATCCGGCTTTTTCGATACCGATCATCTGCGGCGTCAGCACCGAGCCCATCGGCCCCGGGTAGACCCAGCCGTAGCTGTGGCCGCCGACCGAGCCGTATACGGGGCAGTGGTTCATGCAGGCGGAACAGCGGATGCAGCGCAGCATCTCCTGGAACTGGGTGCCGACCATATCGCTGCGCCCGTTATCTACCAGTACCACGTGAAAGTTCTCCGGTCCGTCCTGATCATCCGGGCGGCGATTGCCGGAGGAGAGCGTGTTGTAGACGGAATACTCCTGACCCGTAGCCGAGCGTGCCAGCAGACGCAGGAACAGACTCATGTCCTCCAGCGTGGGCACCACCTTTTCAATGGAAGACACCACGATATGGGTTTTGGGCAGCGTCTGGGTCAGGTCGCCATTGCCCTCATTGGTGACGATAATGGTCGATCCGGTTTCCGCGACCAGGAAGTTGGCACCGGTAATGCCCACATCGGCAGCCACGAACTGCTTGCGCAGCATCTCGCGCGCTTCGGCCATCAGCTCTGCCGGATCGTCCGACTTCGGACGCTTGTGGTGCTCGTGAAAGGCTTCGGAGACATCCTCAAGATTCAAATGGATGGCGGGGGCGATGATGTGGCTCGGATGATCACCGCGCAGCTGCAGGATGTATTCGCCCAGATCGGTTTCCACCGGGCGCACGCCGTTCTCTTCAAGGTACTCGTTCAGGTTGATCTCTTCGGTCACCATGGACTTGCCCTTGGTGACCGTTTTGGCGTCCTGCTCGCGGCAGATCTGCAGGATGGTCTTGCGTGCATCTTCCGAGGTGCGACACCAGTGTACCTGACCGCCGTTTTCCACCACGCGGGCTTCAAACTCCTCCAGATAGAGGTCCAGGTGTTCCAGAATGTGGTTTTTCAGGTCACGGGCCTGATCCCGCAGCTCTTCAAACTCCGGCATACGGGCAACGGCAGCGGCGCGTTTGCCGGGGAAGCCGGCCTTGAGGTTGCCCAGCGCCTTCTGCAGGTTTTCATCCTGCAGGGCGATACGGGCACTTTGCTTGAATTCGGGACTCTTGATCTGCATGTGTGTGCTCCGTTCAGATGGCCTTGCCCAGGTCGTAGTCTGCCTCACCGATGGCGGCGTTGTCGGTCATATCGGCCAACAGCTCGACCACATGGCGGACATCAATCTCGCGACCTTCACGCTTCAGCTTGCCGGCCATATTGAGCAGGCAGCCCAGATCACCACCGACCAGCGTTTCGGCGCCACTGTCGGCCGCGAATTCGGTCTTGTTGCTGACCATGCGGTTGGAAATATCCGGGTATTTCACGCAGAAGGTGCCACCAAAGCCGCAGCAGGTTTCCGCTTCCTGCATTTCGTGCATTTCCACGCCGTCAATCTCGGCCAGCAGCTGTCGCGGCTGCTGTTTGATGCCCAGCTCGCGCAGGCCCGAGCAGGAGTCATGGTAGGTGATCCGGCCGTTGAAACGGCTCTGAATACCGCTGAAGCCCAGCTCATCGACCAGGAAAGAGGTGATTTCAAATGCGCGTGCTTTCAGGTCTTCGGCGCGGGCTTTCCAGGGATCATCCTCTGTAAACAGCTCCGGATAGTGGTGCAGCATGCCGATGCAGGAGCCGGAAGGGCCGACCACATAGCGATAGCCGTCAAACGCCTTGATGGTCTGGCGGGCGATGTCACGGCTGGTCTGGTTGTCACCCGAGTTGAAGGCCGGCTGGCCACAGCAGGTCTGGGTGTCGGGGACGTCCACTGAGCAGCCGGCCTGTTCCAGCAGCTTGACGGTGGCAAACGCGACTTCCGGCCGGAACATGTCGGCCAGGCAAGTAACGAAAAGGCCGACCTTGATCGGCGGGGTATGAGCATCAGACATGGTGTCGGCAACCTCTGTTATTCTCGTGCGCAGTTGAGTGCGATGGCTTCAAGATAGGTGAAGTTGTCAGGGGCGTGAATGCTATACTGCAAACTGGTCTTACCAAGAAGGCAGAAGGGAGAGTGGCGTGAGCCTGCAATACAGCCTGGAACGTTTGTTGCTGGATGGCGAGTGGATTCCGGGTGAGCCGATCCCGTCAGAGCGCAGCCTGATGCAGCGCTTCGACGTTTCACGCGGTGCCGTTCGAGAAGCGATGGCCGGATTGCGTGCCCGGGGCGTGGTTGAAACGCGCCAGGGAGGACGCAGCCGCTGTGCCAATCTGCTGGAACCACATCTGGAACTGCCGCTTCAGGGGCATGGTGACGATATCGACTTTCAGTTGCAGGTGCTGGAGGCACGTGCCGTGCTGGAAGGGGAGGCCGCCTGGTTTGCGGCGCGGCGTGCCAGCGATGAGGAGCTGGTGCGGCTGGAACAGGAGTTTTCCCGGATGCGTGCGCGCAATCGGAACCCGGGTGGCAAGGGGCAGAGTACACTGGACAAGGCCAAGGCTGACCTGCAGTTTCACATGCTGATAGCCCAGTCTAGCCACCATCTGCTGGTGTGCTCGTTCAGTCAGCTGTTCTACAGCCGTTATTTCAACGCCATCTACAGCGTGCTGTCGCGGACCCTGAGCCGCTTCGGGCGCTACCCGGACGGCATTGCGCAGCAGCATGCCGCCATTCACCGTGCCCTGCAGCAGCGCGACGCCGATACGGCGCGCGAGGCGGCGCGCCTGCATATCCTCTATACACGTGACCTGCTCAAGCAGTGTCGCTGATTTTTGTCTCATCCAATCGCGCTTCCCGTTCCGCATCGTTATAATGGCCGCCCGGGTAGGCCGGCACCTCGTACCTGCCGTTGCCTGAAACCCGACCGAATTGTATGTATCACTCAGGGTGTGGCCTCTCGTATGGGTTCCACCCGCCATCAAGGGAACAGTAAAGATGCCTGTTATTACGCTTCCGGATGCGAGTACTCGCACCTTCAACCAGCCGGTGACCGTGCACGAAGTGGCTGCCGATATCGGTACCGGTCTGGCCAAGGCCGCCGTTGCCGGCAAGGTAAACGGTGAGCTGGTCGATACCAGCTACCTGATCGAAGACGATGTCCAGCTGGCGATCGTAACCGCCCGCGACGACGAAGGACTGGAAGTGATCCGTCACTCCTGTGCCCACCTGATGGCGATGGCCGTACAGGATCTGTTCCCCGGTGCTCAGGTCACCATCGGTCCGGTGATCGATGACGGCTTCTACTACGACTTTGCCTACGAACGTCCGTTCACGCCGGAAGATCTGGAAAAGATCGAAGCGCGCATGAACCAGCTGGCGAAAGAGAACCTGCCGGTGTCTCGTTCCATCATGGAACGCGATGAAGCGATCAAGCTGTTCGAAGAGATGGGCGAGAAGTACAAGGTCGAGATCATCGACTCCATTCCGGGTGAAGAGCCGCTGTCGTTCTACAAGCAGGGCGATTTCATCGACCTGTGCCGTGGCCCGCACGTGCCTTCAACCGGTCACATCAAGGCCTTCAAGGTGATGAAGGTGGCCGGTGCCTACTGGCGTGGTGATGCCAAGAACGAAATGCTGCAGCGTATCTACGGCACCGCCTGGGGTGACAAGAAGGCACTCAAGGCCTACCTGCACCGTCTGGAAGAAGCCGAGAAGCGCGATCACCGCAAGCTGGGCAAGCAGCTGAACCTGTTCCACATGCAGGAAGAAGCCCCGGGCATGGTGTTCTGGCACCCGAACGGCTGGACTCTGTACCAGCAGATCGAACAGTACATGCGCACCAAACAGCGTCAGCATGGCTACCAGGAGATCAAGACGCCGCAGGTGGTGGAACGTACCCTGTGGGAAAAATCCGGTCACTGGGGTAAGTTCCAGGAGCAGATGTTCACCACGCACTCCGAAAGCCGTGACTTCGCCATCAAGCCGATGAACTGCCCCTGCCACGTGCAGGTGTTTAACCAGGGGCTGCGTTCCTACCGCGACCTGCCGCTGCGTCTGGCCGAGTTCGGTTCCTGCCACCGTAATGAGCCGTCCGGCTCCCTGCACGGCATCATGCGTGTGCGCGGCTTTGTGCAGGATGATGCCCACATCTTCTGTGGTGAAGACTCCATTCAGTCGGAAGTGGCGGCGTTTATCGACTTCCTGCACGAAGTCTATGCCGACTTTGGCTTTACCGACATCATCTACAAGCTCTCCACTCGTCCGGAAGAGCGCGTGGGCTCCGATGAGAGCTGGGACAAGGCCGAACAGGCACTGGCTGACGCCCTAAATACCGCCGGACTGGACTGGGAAGAGCTGCCGGGTGAAGGCGCCTTCTATGGTCCGAAGATCGAGTTCTCGCTGCGTGACTGCCTCGGACGTGTCTGGCAGTGCGGTACTATTCAGGTCGACTTCTCCATGCCGGGCCGTCTGGGCGCCCAGTTCGTGAACGAACAGGGCGAGCGCGAGACTCCGGTGATGCTGCACCGTGCAATCCTCGGTTCCTTCGAGCGCTTCATCGGTATTCTGATTGAGCATTACGCTGGTGCGCTGCCGGTATGGCTGTCGCCGCTGCAGGCGGTGGTCATGAACATCACCGACAATCAGGCTGACTATTGCCGCGATCTGGCAGAAAAACTCGAAAAAGCGGGTCTTCGTGCCACTGCGGACTTGAGAAACGAGAAGATCGGCTTTAAAATCCGCGAGCGTACTCTACAAAAAGTGCCCTACCTGTTAGTGGTAGGTGATAAAGAAGTCGAGTCCGGCACCGTTGCAGTGCGTACGCGCTCCGGTGAGGACTTGGGTACGATGTCGGTCGACGCGCTGGTGGATCTTATGGTTCAGGATGTGACGCGCAAAGGCCGCCAGGAATAAAAAACCGTCAGGAGATATAGCTATCAGGCGAGATAACAGACGCGGCGGTCGCGTACCGCTGCCTCCGATCAACGAAAACATCCGTGCATCAGAATGTCGTCTGATTGGTGCGGATGGTAATCAGATTGGTATTGTTTCGATTTCAGAGGCTCTTGAGCATGCTCAGGAAGCCGAGCTTGACCTGGTTCAGATCTCGGATTCTGATCCCATTGTCTGCAAAATCATGGACTATGGTAAGCATCAGTACGAGCAGAAGAAAAAAGCAAATGAGGCTAAGAAGAAACAGTCTCAGATGCAGGTCAAGGAAGTGAAATTCCGTCCGGGTACGGAAGAAGGGGATTATCAGGTAAAACTGCGCAACCTGATACGTTTCCTTGAAGCCGGGGACAAGGCCAAGGTAACCCTGCGTTTCCGCGGTCGTGAGATGGCTCACCAGGAATTGGGCATGCAGCTGATGCAGCGCATCGAGGGAGACCTCGGTGATCTGGGCAGCGTAGAGCAGCGTCCGAAAATGGAAGGCCGTCAGATGATCATGGTCATCGCCCCGAAGAAGAAATAGCCACCCGATGACAGCAACCCGATGCGGTTTCCTGCGGGAGACAGGTGTCGGGTTTTGTTGTTTGTCCGGCAGTGGCAGACCTATAAACGAATGCGTGGAGTTAAAGTAATGCCCAAGATCAAAACCGTCCGCGGTGCTGCTAAGCGTTTCAAGAAAACTGCTAACGGCGTTAAGCACAAGCAGGCCTTCAAAAGCCACATTCTGACCAAGAAAACTACCAAGCGTAAGCGTCAGCTGCGCCCGATGCTGCAGGTTCATGCTGCCGACCAGGCTCTGGTCAAGCGCATGCTGCCGTATCTGTAAGTTTTTTTCGGTCATTATCAGTTTTTATAGGAAGGATTTGCTATGCCTCGCGTAAAACGTGGTGTACAGGCTCGCGCCCGTCACAAGAAAGTTCTGAAACAGGCTAAAGGTTACTACGGTGCTCGCAGCCGAGTATTCCGTGTTGCCAAACAGGCTGTTATCAAAGCCGGTCAGTATGCATACCGTGACCGCCGTCAGCGTAAGCGTCAGTTCCGCGCACTGTGGATTGCTCGTATCAACGCTGCGGCCCGTATCAACGGTCTGTCCTACAGCCGCTTTATTGCTGGCCTGAAAAAAGCCGACATCGAGATCGACCGTAAGGTTCTGGCTGACCTGGCTGTATACGAGCAGGCTGCCTTTGCTGCGGTTGTCGAGAAAGCTAAAGCTGCACTGGCGTAACCCCACCCATGGGTAGGGAAGGGTGCCAGCTCGCAACGACTCCGGTCGTGGCAACGGGTGCCCGCAAATGATCGAATCAAACAGGGGAAGGGTGCAAGCTCTTCCCCTGTTTTTGTCTGGAGCCGGAAATGGAAAATCTTGAGACCCTGTTGGCACAAGGCAAACAGGCGGTTGCTGAAAGCGATACATTGGCTGCGCTGGATGAGATCCGAGTGCAGTATCTGGGTAAAAAAGGGGAGCTGACCTCACTGCTCAAAGGGCTGGGCAAACTGTCTGCCGACGAGCGGCCGGCAGCCGGGGCACGCATCAACGAAGCCAAGTCTGCCCTGCAGGCCGACATCAACGCCCGTCGTGACGCGTTGGAAGCGGCTGCACTGGAAGCCAAGCTGGCTGAGGAAACCGTGGATGTCAGCCTGCCGGGACGGGATCAGGCCGTGGGTGGTCTGCACCCGGTGACACGCACCCTGGAACGTATCGAAGCCTTCTTTGGCAGCATTGGTTACAGCGTTGCCGAAGGTCCCGAGATTGAAGACGACTATCATAACTTCGAAGCGCTGAATATTCCGGCTCACCATCCGGCGCGGGCGATGCATGATACCTTTTATTTCGATGCTCACCGCCTGTTGCGTACCCATACCTCCCCGGTGCAGGTGCGTACCATGGAGTCTCAAGAACCGCCGATCCGTATCATCTGTCCGGGTCGTGTCTACCGCTGCGACTACGATCAGACCCACTCGCCCATGTTCCACCAGGTGGAAGGTCTGCTGGTCGACCGCAACATCACCTTTGCTGACCTCAAGGGCACGCTGGAGCAGTTCCTGCGTGAGTTCTTCGAGGAAGATGTGAAGGTCCGTTTCCGTCCGTCCTACTTCCCGTTCACCGAACCGTCCATCGAAGTCGATATCGACCGGGGTGACGGCAAGTGGCTGGAAGTGCTGGGGTGCGGCATGGTGCACCCGAAAGTCTTTGAATACTCCGGCATTGATCCGGAAGAATTTACCGGTTTTGCGTTCGGTATGGGCGTTGAGCGTCTGGCGATGCTCCGCTACGGCGTGGATGACCTGCGCCTGTTCTTCGAGAATGATCTGCGCTTCCTCGGCCAGTTCAAGTAAGTCGTCAACGCATACAAACAGATTTTTCAGGACAGCAGCATGAAATTCAGTGAACAGTGGTTGCGCGAGCTGGTACAGCCGCAGATCGGAACACAGGCGCTGGCAGATCAGCTCAGCCTTTCAGGCCTTGAAGTCGACGATATCGAAGGCGTCGCCGGTGACTTTTCCGGCGTGGTTGTGGGTGAGATTCTGAGTGCCGAACAGCACCCCAATGCCGACAAGCTTCAGGTGTGCCAGGTCAGTGACGGTAGCGAAACCTTCCAGGTCGTCTGCGGTGCGCCCAACGCCCGTGCCGGACTTAAAACCGCCTTCGCCCGTGTCGGTGCCGTACTGCCGGGCAACTTCAAGATCAAGAAAGCCAAACTGCGTCAGGTTGAGTCCTTCGGCATGCTCTGCGCTGAAGACGAGCTGGGCCTGTCTGAAGACCATGGCGGCATCATGGAGCTGGCCCCCGATGCACCGACAGGTCAGGATATTCGCGAATTCCTGAACCTGAACGATCAGATCATCGATGTGGATCTGACGCCCAACCGTGGCGACTGCCTCAGTATTGCCGGTATGGCCCGTGAAGTCGGCGTGCTGAACAAGGCGGCTGTCACTGAGGTAGACGCGCCTGCCGTTGCACCGGTGATCGATGACCGTTTCGATGTTCAGCTGGTCGACAGCCATGCCTGCCCGCGCTACCTGGGCCGTGTTATCCGCAATATCAACCCTGGGGTGACCACGCCCCAGTGGATGCAGGAAAAGCTGCGTCGCTCCGGTGTACGCAGCATCGACCCGGTGGTGGATGTGACCAACTACGTCCTGCTTGAACTGGGCCAGCCGATGCATGCGTTCGACCTGAACAAGCTCGACAGCGGTATCAATGTGCGTCTGGCAGAAGAGGGCGAAAAGCTCACCCTGCTGGATGGCCAGCAAGTGGAACTGAGCATCGATACACTGGTGATTGCCGATGCCAGTGGGCCGGTCGCGATGGCCGGTATCATGGGCGGCGAGCCGACCTCGGTGACCGACGAAACCCGCGACATCTTCCTGGAAAGTGCCTTCTTCAACCCGCTGGCGATTGCCGGCCGTGCCCGCAGCTATGGCCTGCACACCGACTCCTCGCACCGCTTTGAGCGGGGTGTGGACTGGCAACTGCAGCGCAAGGCGATTGAGCGCGCCACAGCCCTGCTGCTGGACATTGTCGGCGGTGAGCCGGGTCCGGTTGTAGAAGCCGTGAAAGACGCGGATCTGCCGCCGGTGCAGCAGGTACACCTGCGCCACGGCAAGGTGACGGCGCTGCTGGCACTGGAGATTCCGGCGGCCGAGATCGAAGAGATTCTGACCCGTCTGGGCATGCAGCTGGAAAAAGTGGCTGACGGCTGGCAGGTCACCGTGCCGAGCTACCGCTTCGACATCAGCATCGAAGTGGACCTGATCGAGGAGATCGCCCGCGTATACGGTTACAACAACCTGCCGGTCCATACCCCGACCGCCAAGCTGCCGATCCCGCCGATCGCGGAAGCGCGCCTGACGCTGCAATCACTGCGCCGTCATCTGGTGGCGCGTGGCTATCAGGAAGCCATTACCTACAGCTTCATCGAAGCCGAGCTGCAGAAAGCCTTTGACGACCAGCACGATGCCATTGCGCTGGCCAACCCGATCTCCGCCGAGATGGCGGTGATGCGAACCACGCTCTGGCCGGGACTGGCCAAGGCGCTGCAGTATAACCAGCACCGCCAGCAGAGCCGTGTGCGCCTGTTTGAGACCGGTCAGCGTTTCCAGCCCAAGGGCGATGCCCTGCTGCAGGAAAATGTGATTGCCGGCATTCTGGCAGGCAACCGTGATGCCGAGGGCTGGACCGCCGGAAAGGACAAGCTGGATTTCTTTGACGCCAAGGGCGATCTGGAATCCCTGCTGGCGCTGGGTGGCTGCGCTGATCAGTTCAGCTTCGTGGCCGACCGTCACGTTGCGCTGCACCCGGGGCAGACGGCCCGTATCGAGCGTAACGGTGAAGCTGTGGGCTACATCGGCGCTCTGCACCCGTCACTGGTGAAGAAACTGGACCTGAACGGCCCGGTTTACCTGTTCGAGGTGGCACTGGATGCCGTAACCGGTGGCAAGCTGCCGCGTTTCAGCTCTTTGTCCAAATTCCCTGAGTCTCGTCGCGATCTGGCCGTTGTGGCCGATCAGGCAACCGGCTTTGATACCATCCGTCAGGTAGTGGAAGCCGAGGCCGGCGAATTCCTCAAACAGGTCACTCTGTTTGATGTATATCAGGGCCAAGGCATTGAACCGGGACGAAAAAGTCTGGCACTGGGCTTGACCTGGCAGCACCCATCGCGCACTCTTAATGATGATGAGATCAACAGTGCAGTGAGTGCCGTTGTATCTGCACTCCGCGAACGTTGTGGTGCAACGTTACGAGAGTAATCACAGGACAGGGTGACCGACATGAGCTCGTTGACCAAAGCCGATATGGCCGAGCGCCTTTACGAAGAGCTGGGCCTGAACAAGCGAGAAGCCAAGGAAATGGTGGATTCCTTCTTTGAAGAGATCCGTGCCAGCCTGGCGCACAACGAGCAAGTGAAACTCTCCGGTTTCGGTAATTTCGACCTGCGTGACAAACGCGAACGCCCGGGTCGCAACCCGAAAACCGGAGAGGAAGTCCCCATCTCGGCACGCCGGGTGGTGACTTTCCGTCCCGGCCAGAAACTCAAGGAGCGCGTGGAGATCTATGCCGGAAACCAGCCAGACGGCGTCTGAACTGGGGCCCATTCCCTCCAAGCGCTATTTCACCATCGGCGAAGCCGCCGACCTTTGTCAGCTCAAGCCCCATGTGCTCAGGTACTGGGAGCAGGAGTTCGACCAGATCAAGCCCGTCAAACGCAACAACCGTCGCTACTACCAGCACAAGGATCTTCTCCTGTTGCGGCAGATTCGAAGTCTGTTGCATGAGCAGGGGTATACCATCGCCGGTGCCCGGCAGTGGCTTGCAGGTGATACGGCAGGGGATGATGCTGCCCGCTATCGACAGTTGCTGCGCCAGACCATTACGGAGCTGGAAGAGCTGCGTGCGCTGCTGAAATCAGTCTGACCCCGAAGCCGTGACTGAAGGCATTTCAACCCTGACTACCAGGCCATTAAGCCCGTCTTCACGGTCCCGTAACTGAACCCGGGCTTCATGCAGGTCGGCAATCAATCTGACGATGGACAGGCCCAGACCACTGCCGCTTGTGTGTTGGCTCTGGCGGTAAAAACGCTCGAATACCCGCGATTTTTCGACCTGACTCAGGCCCGGTCCACTGTCGGTCAGGTTCAGGCAGATGTGGTCGGCCTGACGCTCAAGTGACAGGGTGACTTCACCCCCGGTCGGGGTATAGCGCAGCGCGTTATCAATCAGGTTGCGTAGCATGATGCCCAGATACAGCGCATTACCGTTGACGCTCAGGTTATCTTCGGGGGCAACCAGGCCAAGATCGATATCCCGTTCGATCGCAAAGCCGATCTGGTCGCTGATCGCTTCTTCACAGAGTTGATTGAGGCTGACGGCCTCGGTGTCGGACAGACGCTCCTGAGGGTCCAGCCGACTCAATTGCAGCAACTGGTGCACCATGCGGTTCATGTTGGCCAGACCGTTCAGAATACGGGTGCAATCGCTGCGCGCGTCTTCATCCTGCAGTTGCTGGAACAGGTTTTCACAATGGATCTGCAGCGCCGCCAGCGGGGTGCGCAGCTCGTGGGCCGCATCGGCGGTGAAGCGCCGCTCGCGCTCAAAGCTTTTCTGCAGCCGCAACAGAAGCGCGTTCAGGGCACTGACCAGTGCGTCCACCTCATCCGGAATCGGGTCCAGCTCAAAGGGTTCAAGGTTCTCCGAACTGCGGGTGGAGACTTCACGCCCCAGCGTCAGCAAGGGCCTCAGGTGATGTCCAATCAGCCACCAGATGACCAGCCCCAGCAGCGGCAGAAACACCAGAATCGGCAAGGTGTTGGTGAGGGCGATCTTGATCGCCAGCTCACGGCGGATATGGTCGTCCTGAATAACCTGAATACGGTACTCGCCGCTTGGAACCGCCAGCGTAAACAGCCGCCAGCGCGTGCCGTCAAAGGTCATCTCCCGGTAGCCTGAAGGCGCCTGTTCGGTAACCTGTGCGGGGAAGCTGGGAGACACGATCAGTGGCTCGCCGCTGCTGTCCAGAACGCGGTAGGCAAGCTGTTTTTCGTACGGGTGGGCCGGTTGCCATTGCGCTGAATGCGGCGCGATTGGCTGGTGGCTGTTTTCGCGGGGCACAAGCTGTGCCACCAGGCGTGCCATCTGGGCCATCTGGGCATCGAACAGCTCTTCCGCCTCATCCTTGGCGGCGTAAAACGACAGCCATGCGGTCACCAGCCCGGCACAGAGGCCGGCGCTGATCAGGCTCAGGCTGAGGGCGCGGCGTATGGAGGTCATCAGTCGGTCTTGTCCATCATGTAGCCAACCCCTCTGACAGTTCGGATGATGGCGTTGTCCAGCTTGCGGCGCAGGTGATGAATGTGGACTTCAAGCGAGTTGCTCTCCACCTCGCTGCCCCAGCCATAGAGGGTTTCTTCAAGTCGGCTGCGTGTCATTACCTTGCCGGCATTTTCTGCCAGCGTCAGCAGCAGGCCAAACTCACGCCGTGACAGGTTCACCGGCTCATCCCTATACCGAACGCAGTGGGCTTGCGTATCGATTTCGAGCATGCCCTGTTTCAGGGTCGTCTCGCTGTAGCCCTTGGCCCGGCGGGTAATGGCACGCAGACGCGCGCGCAATTCCGCCAGATCAAATGGCTTGAGCAGGTAGTCATCAGCCCCCGCATCAAGGCCGGCGATGCGGTCCTCGATGGCGTCACGGGCCGTCAGGATCAGCACCGGCAGTGCGTTGCCACTCTTGCGCAGGGTGCGAAGGAGGCTGAGGCCGTCCATGCCGGGCAGGCCCAGATCCAGAATAAGGCAATCAAAGTGCTCAACAGACAGGCTGTGCAGGGCCGCTTCGGCGTTGGTGAGCCAGTCGGCCGCCTCACCAGCACGGGTTAGGGCGCGGGTAATGCCATCGCCCAGCAGGGGGTCATCTTCTACCAGCAGTATGCGCATGCCCGGTTTCCTATTGCAGTTGTTCCAGCAGCTGTTGAATCTCCTGTCGGCGGCCTGCATCCGCGGTTTCGCGTCCCGGGCGTGGAGGCGCCTTCAGAGCCTGCTGCAAGTGCTGACGTGCCTGCTCCCTCTGGCCCTCATCGGCCAGGAATGCGGCATAAAAATAGTGCGTATCAATACCCTTGGGGTTCACCTGCAGTGCCTGTTCAAACAGGCCCCTGGCCTTGTCATCATCGCCGAACCCGATGGGCCAGCCGGGAACCTGATGATAAAGCGTGGCCAGACTGGTGAGTGCCGATCCCTGCAGGGCTTCGGGGTCAATTTCAATGGCAGCCTCGAAGCGCTTGCGGGCCTGTTTGACGCGCTTGAGGGCACCCAGCCCGCCCCGAACTCCGGCTTCGGAACTGAGCACGATGCCCTGCCAGATCATCAGGTCAGGATCCTGAGGGGACCGGTCGAGGGCGGTGCCGATCTCGTCCGCCAGAGCGGCAAAGGCTTTGGCACGGGCATCGTCATCGTGCATGTCATACTGAATCTGTGCCCAGCGTTGCTGCAGGGGCCGCAGCGTTTCCGTGGTCGCCGCCTGAGTCATATTCGCATACCCGGGCAGCAGGGTCAGCAGTGCGAGTGCAACAATTCTTAGGTGCGTCATGGTTAACCCCCGGTGTTGGCGTGGTCGGCCAGTGGTTTGATGATGGGCAGTTTCTTTCTGAGTGCGCGGCTGATCAGCTCGGGTCTGAGTCCGTTGAGCCGGACCAGCAGCTTCTCGGGCCAGCCCACGGTGGCCTGAGCCCGTCCGTTTTGCAGCAGCCGCAGCGCATCGCGGGCCACCCGCTCCGGGTTGTCCTGCTGGCTGCCGGTGGCGCGTGTCATGGCACTGGCACGGTCTGAGTTAAGTGACGTGCGGGTCGCACGGGGGGGCCAGATACTGAACCCTGAGCGGCGTATCGGCATACTCGCGTGAAAGGGCTTCACTGAACAGGCGCAGCGCAGCCTTGCTGGCGCAGTAGGTGCTGTAGCCGGGAAACCCGATGGCACCGAATGCAGAACCGATATTAAGGATGACGGGCGGCTGTGTTTGGTTGTTCAGCAGTCGGGGTAACAGCGCCTGAGTAAGCAGTATGGGCGCATGAATATTAACGGTCAGCAGGCGCTCAATCTGGTCCGGTGACTGCTGGTCGAACAGCTGGAAACAGCTGGTGCCGGCATTGTTGATCAGGGTGTCGAGTGGGGTAAAGTCCTCGGCAACTGTGCTGAGCAGTGTGGCGCGTCCGTCAGCAGTGGAGAGATCTGCGGCGCAGGTCAGCACCTGGGCCGCGCCCTTTTGCAGGCACTCGGATGCCAGTGTTGCGAGTGCGGACTCCTTGCGGCCATGGAGCAGCAGGTTGGCGCCTTTTTCAGCCAGCGCATGTGCAAGGGCTGTCCCGATGCCACCGCTGGCTCCCGTGATCAGAATATGACGTGTATTGAAATGCATACGATACCTCAGGCGGTCGGCAGGCTGCGGAAAATGTCGCCGTAGAGGCGGTAAAATACGCGGGCGCTGTGGGTGATCAGCGCCTGCTCCTCCGGCGACTCGATCCGACCCATCAGGCTGCGGAAAAACTGGATATGATCCTGATCGAGCGAGCCGTGCGAGCGCAGATAGCTGAAAGCCGCATCCGGCAGCTCAAGCCGTTGCTGAATGATCTCGGCCAGGGGAGTGGCCAGATCGACGCTGGTGCCTTCCAGAACCTGCACCATGCCGAAAAAGCCCACCGGATTAACGCGATGGATCAGGTCATAGGCGTAGGCCACCATCAGCTCGGTTGCCATGGACGGCTGCCCGTGACGGACCGATTCCTTGTCGATGCCGCAGGCGGCCAGGTCGTTGAGAATCCACTCCTGATGCCCGGTTTCCTCCTCGATATATTCGGCCACGGCTTCGCGCAGCCATTCCAGGCGTTCCGGTAGTCGGCTGCCGCAGGCCATCAACAGGGGAAGCGTATGTTTGACGTGGTGATAGGCCTCGGTCAGAAAGGCCGTGTACTGATTCAGGCTGATCTCACCCTGCTGGCAGGCCAGAATAATCGGGGCTTCACGCAGGTGGCGACGGGCTTCTACGGTGTCCTGTTGTAGCTGGTCATAGAACGGCATGGGTGTTTCCCTGTTCAGGTTGAAAGAAAGATTCGAGGGTGTGTGCGTACTGCTGTGCGATGGCGTCGCGCCGGGGGCGACCGTTGGGGGTATACAGCGCCGGGTCTGCTTTCAACGGGCCATGGGTGCGGGCCCAGTGTTTGATGCGGGCATAGTCCGGCAGGCGGGCATTCAGCGCAGAGAGGTGTTGGGCAAGCTGGTGGTCACTGAGTCCGGGTGCATGCAGCAGGGCGGCGTTACAGGGCTGACCGTCACCGAATAGCACGGCTTCCTGCACACCTTGCAGCGCCAGCAGCTCCGACTCGACCCATTCCGGGCTCAGGTTGCGGCCGTAGCTGTTGATAAACACGTTGCGCCACCGTCCCTGAACATGCAGAAAACCGGAAGCGTCCAGCGCCACACGATCACCGGTCGCAAAAAAGCCCTCATGTGCAGGCTCTCCCAGATAGCCCAGCATCACATTGCCCTCGACTTTCAGCTCGCCTTCGGGCGTGACGACCAGGGTGTTGTGTGGCAGTGGCTGTCCGGCGCTGCCGGGCAGGTCACGGGACGGGGTATTCACGCTGACCACGGATCCACATTCCGACAGGCCATATCCCTCGTAGGCAGGAATACCCAGCGCGCGGGCACGCTGAATCAGATCAGGGCCAACACGTGCCCCGCCGACTGCGACGAACTTGAGGTCGGTCAGGGCGGAGGCGTGTGTCAGCTGTCCGGTTAGTGAAGTCAGCACCTGAATCAGGCGCGAGGCGTTCAAGGCGCTGGAGCCTTCCCAGCCGAGTGATGTGAGAGAGGGCAGCTGAACCTCTGCGCCCATCAGCAGAGCCGTGTACACGCCCGCGACATTTTCCAGCAGTGTGGCCAGCGGCAGCAGACAGAGGTGACGTTGGATTTTCAGACCGCTCAGGTGCTCGGCCAGACTTCGAGCGACCGCCAACTGTTGCGCGCTGCTCAGGCACACGCCTTTGGGGTTGCCGGTTGTGCCCGATGTGAAGGTAATCTTGGCCGTACCCGGGTGCAGCTCGGCAGGTAACGCCTGCAGCGATTCGGCCCTTAATATCCCCTGTTGCTCGCTGACCAGTGTGTCGATACCGGCTTGTGCCAGCAGGTGCGCGCGCTGCTGGGCACTGAAAAACAGCGGGATGGGGATCAGCGGTATCCCCAGTTGCATGGCCGCCAGGTCCAGCAGAACCCATTGGCATGAATTATCCGCCAGCAGCGCGATGCGGGTGCCGGCAGACTGCTCCAGCCAGTGGCGCATCTGGGCAATACGTTCAGGTAATGCTCCCCAGCTGATGGACTCCCGTGCATCACTGAGGGCGCAGGCCTCGGGTGCTGTCCTGGCCAAGGATTCCAGCTGTGCGAAAAACTGTTCAGGCATGCAGTCGTTCTCCTGCCGTTGCTGATGCCGCGTGGCGGGTGGGGCATTCCCCGGTTATCAATTGCCTGAGCCTTGCGGCACTTTCGGGAATGGAAACGGCGACAACCCTGGGATTCAGGCGGTAATACTCACCCCAGCGGCTTGCGCTCTGTGCTACCCGCTCCGGTGAGGCGAAGGTCAGGGTGTGCAGGTTCAGCCCCAGACGCGTGAAACTGTTGATCAGAGTGGGCGTTAAGGTCAGCACGGCCCACTCCAGCCCCTCATGCTCAAACCGAGCCGCCAGCGCACGAATCAGCTGGCGCGTACTGCCGGCTCCATGGGTTGCAAGGTTGCCCACTTCGACAATCCTGTCGCGCGCGACGGGGGTACCGGACAGGAAGGAGAGGCAGACCTCGACTGGCTGGTCCAGATAGGCTTCCAGAAACAGCGGGCCCTGATGCGCACGCTTGATTCCGGCCGCAGCCAGCAACTGCCCCCGTGCGTTGCGATAACTGACCAGCGTTGGCAGAAAGTCGCGCACATCGGCTGAATGCACCTCTAAAAAGCGGCGGTGGATGAAATTCTCAACGGCGGCACGCAAAGGCGTGTCAGGTTCATGCAGGGTCAGCTGCAGGGGGCTTGCGTCTTCACCAGTGGACACTGTCGTCATGGGGCTGCTCCTCTTCATGGGGCTCCAGTCTGAAGAGGAAAACTTAAATAAGCCTTAAGGTATGCGAGCAGAAAAACTCTTGGATGAAAGCTTCCATTTTTCAAAAGCTTGGGGTAGTATTTGCAGCCTCTTCGGAACTGATCCTTCAGTTCCCGCCTAGTCGGGGCGTAGCGCAGTCTGGTAGCGCACTTGCATGGGGTGCAAGGGGTCGCAGGTTCAAATCCTGCCGTCCCGACCATTTTATAAGTTAAATCATACAGTTACACCATTCCTTTAGTGCACCAAAATGGTGCATACAATTCAAATACAATACAGATACAAAACTATCACACGATTTTGAGCCCGGCTGACACTTCAACCCAGCGGATTTCATCGTGGTCTGAGTCATAGTTTTTTGTCATGCTGGCGCTTGCGTGGCCGGCCAGCTGCTGCGGATCTGCACCTTCATCCTTGTAGAGCTTGATGCCCAATGCGCGGATCTCGTGGAAGGATGGACGCTCCGCTTCCGGCATCGCCGCGATAGACGAAACCTGCTCTGACACTTCCTTGAACTTGCGCGTGACCATCTCCGGTTTGATCTGCGTCCAGTGCTCCTGACCCTGCCAGCGCACACGTCGCTCAGGCTTCCTGTGGATAACGAACGGGCTTGGCACTTCATCCCGGCAAGCCTTCAGCACCTTATCCAGTTCGGGGGTCACCTGGATGCGCAGGTAGCCCGTGTCGTATTTCTTGGTTTTCTCTTGGATTACATACAGGTGGCCTTCTCGAATATCGCTGAATTTCATCTTCACGATGTCTTCGCGTCGCTGCAGTGTGACCAGTGCCAGGTTCATGGCATTGGCCAGCCAGGCTGGCGCCATTCGGCGGACGGCCTTGAACTGCTCTAGGGTAAGGCGCTTACGCTGCTTCCTCTCTTTCCGCTTCAATGTTGCCTCTGCCGGGTTGTTGTCGGTCAGGCCCCTGGCGATGGCTGTACGGAAGAAGTGGTTGGCATACTGGCGGATCTGGTTGGAGACCCGCGGGGTGCGGCCTTCATACACGTCCGCTATATCCTTCACCGTCACCTCATCAACAGGCTTATCGCCGAAGGCCTTGATCAGATCGCGCATGCGGATATCGAACAGCGAGAGGGTGTCGGTGGACCATTCCTGCTCTGGTACCCATTCTGTTTTCATCCACTTGATATGCTGGGCAACCGTCACCTGTCCAAGCACGGTGCCCACCAGGTCAACCGGAGTAACTAGCAGGCTGTTCAGGTGTTTGGCTGCGGCAACCGCTTTGGCCTTGTCGGTACCCATGCCGAATATCTTCCCTGTGACCGGGTGGCGGTACCGATAGCTGGCGCCGCCGTTTGCCCGGTACAGGTTGGCTGGAAGATCCTTGTTCTTGCGGGAGCGGGGTCTGGGTGCCATCAGGATGCCTGCAATACCATATCAACCAGATGATTGCCGGTGCCCAGGTTGGACACATTCACATAATAGACCTTTCCGATCCGCTCGCCCGGTAGCTCGCCGTCTTCGATCATACGGCGCAAGGTGCTGGCTGCTGGTGCAGATCCAGCGACGAAGTATACTTCCCGATATTGAGACAGCTTCATCAGGCGTTTACGGCTGGATGTCTTCATTGGTGTCTCCTTTCTCAAACTCAGTACAGCGCACGATCGTCAGCGCCTCGCCTTCCTCGTGCTTAACAATGAGGTGAGGCATGGAGCGGAAGTCGAGGCCGCTGCAGTTGTCATCTTTACGTTTACAACTGGCGCACATGGAACCCTTGGGGATGTGGAGCTTTGGGCTCATCGCACCCTCCGGTCGGCCATGCGGCACAGGGCTTCGATGTCTGACTGCAGCTCGAAGCGGTTGGGGTGCAGGGTGAAGCGCTCGGTACCCATGCTGGCGCTGACGCCGGTTTCCTCCACCTGGAAGCTGATGCCGTTGGGTTTGTGGCCAGCGATGAAGGCCAGGCACTCGGCAATAACGGAGTGGTTTTGCTGGCGCTCCAGTTGCTGGGGCTCTGGGGCGTAGGCCTGCAGGGCTTTGCGTCTTTGTTTCAGCATCAGTGCAGCTCCTCAAATCCGAAGTAGCGTTGAAGTTCGCGACCCAGCCATTCGCCCACCGGCACGCTCACGCCGTTGCCGATCATGCGGTAGGCATCGGTGTCGCTGCAGCTGAACCGGTACCAGTCCGGCACGCCCTGTAGGCGGGCGTATTCGCGCACGGAGTAGGGGCGCACGCCCAGCGGGAAGCGTTTGTCGGCCAGTAGCCGGGTGCTTTTGTCTTTGGCGTAGTGGGCAACGCAGGTTGGGGCGATGTCACCGCGTGCCGGGTCGCTGATGATGGGGCGGTCCCGGTATTCGCCGGCCATGCGCTTGGCGACTGCTTTGGGCATGGTGATGCGCGGATCCTGTTCGATGATGTCAGCCAGTTTGATCTGTCGGCCCTGTTCCGGTGGTCGCCAGTTGAAGCGGCGGCGGCTGCCGATGATGATCAGTCTGTCCCGGCGCTGGGGGAGCCAGGTGCTGGATGCGATCGGGCAGAACACTTGCACGAAGTAGTCTGGCATCTGCGTCATGGCTTCCATGACGACCGGAAATGCTCGCATGCCCGGGACGTTCTCGACCGCGTACACTTCGGGCCGGGCAATGGCCAGGTGGCGCAGGGCATGCAGGAACAGTTCGTCTCCGGTGCGAGTGCCGTGAATGTCGGCAATGGCGCTGTATTTGGTGCAGGGGTAGGTGAACACCATGCCGTCGCAGTCGTCACCGGCCACCAGCTTTTCGCTGATGTCGGCCTGCTGGACGTGCTCGCCCAGGTTGTCGGCCTGCACGCGGCAGCAAGTCGGGTCGATCTCGTAGGACTTGCCGATCTGAAGGCCCGCCTGCAGCAGCCCGATGTCCATCAGGCCGCCGCCGGAGAAATAGGAGTTGATTACGGGGGTCATGCCTCACCACCTTCAACAACAGGCATGCTATTCGGTATTGCAAATATTGCGACCGGTCCATCTTCAGTGTCATGAATGGACAGAAGAAAAGCGCCTGGCCCAGGGGGTGACGGATTCCAGTCTGAACAGCCCGCTGCAAAGTCCTCAATGCAGCGGTCGATAACATCCTCAGGCGCATCATCCTCAAACCAAACGACTTCAGTTCGGATGCCGTTTTCCTCTTCCCAAGGTTTAATATCTGAAGCGGTGGTGCCTTCATCCCATTCGGGGTATGCACTATGAGTCCAGAAACCGCACTCATCGCGCTGCACTGGCTCAGGATGAATCTTTACGCGGCCGCCAACATGCTGCTGTTCATCACCCACATCGCCGGTCAGGTAGTTCACTTGATTGCCCATCGAACGATCTCCTCTGCTGTGAGCCGGTTGCCTTTCATGTCGCGCCAGTCCGGATCGCTGTTGCGGTTGAGTACGTGGTTCGGCCGTGTGCCCTCGATGGTTTCACCACTGGCCAGCTCAATGATGAGCGGTACGCCGGGTGTGGGCAGGGTGGTGGCCGGGTGAAAGGTGCGGTGTGTCATGCCTGCTTCACTCACTTGGTAACGGTTGCTCGAACAAACCAGGGACCGGTATAGACGGCCCTGGCCAGCTTGATTGCATTGCTGGCGCTGCTGGCGCGGACGGTGACACGGCGCATACCAGTGGGCGCGCTCGTAGGGCTAGGGTCAGCCCGGAAACGGAGGATGACGGAGTAGTGGTTCATGCTGCCTGCTCCTGAAACCAGTCCCGATGCTTCTTGCCAGTAAGTTGCTCAAACAGCTCGGTGCTGATACCGATGCTGTCGATCAGGTCATCATCGTTAGACCACAGATCGAGAATGTAAGGAGCTGTCTGCATGTCAGTTTGCTGCTCCTGCAAGCGTTCAAACTCGTCATACGCCCACTGATCGTTTTTGCCCATGGCCCCGCACTTGGTTTCAACGCCATGCTGCCCATCACCCACGTAGATGAATTCGAGATATGCACTCATGCCGCCTCTCCCTGGTCTTCAGGCTTCTGCTCCATCACCGGCGCTTCATAGCCGAACATGTCGCACAGCTGTTCAACGATCTTGCTGAGGGTGAACACGCGCGCGTTGGCGAAGTGCATCCACTCTTCGTCGCGGTTCTCGAACTCGGGGGCTTCGTCGCTGCCATCGATCACACCCTTGATCTGGAACTTCTCTGTCAGGGTGAACTTGAGGCCCTGGTAGTCGAGCTGGATCTGGTGGACCTTGGCACCTTCGCCAATCTTCTCCAGCAGCTGGTACTCATCCTCACCGTGCGGGAACTCGGTTTCCTTGAATGTGACGCTGGTGCCATCGGCATCGTTTTTAAGGCGCAGGTAGGTACCCAGCGCAAAGGTGCCGAAAGGCTCGCCGCCGCCATTGAGGTGATCAGCCAGGCGAACAGTCAGGCCTTGCTTCTGGTCGCTGATGTGCACGGTAGAGGTAGTGACTTTGCCGTCTGCCATGACGACCAGCTTCAGTGCTGATGAGCTGTAACGTTCGCTGGCACCATCCACAAACAGGTTTTTGTGTGACTGGTCGTAGAAGGCATGAATGATCCGCTCACGGGTCAAGGCCCGTGGCATCAGGTCCATGATTACTTCATCTTTGATCTGCAGGCGTTCCTTGCGGAATACGGTGCGGTCCTGCTGCGCCTCGATGTCGCGCACCTTGCGGTCAACCTCACGCTTGATAGCGGGGGCGGGCAGAATCTTTTCCTGCACCAGAATGCACAGGCTGTAACCGCAGTTCAGTGGGGTGATGTAGCGGTTGGTGACCGGGTTATGCATGAAGCTGTATCGGATCATCTCGGTGTCACCCAGTGCATCCGTGTTGGTGAGGGCTTCGTTGGCCTCGATGGCGCTTTCCAGATCAGCCAATGCCGGCAGGCTGGCGCGGTACACGGTTACGTTTTTCAGTTGTTTGAACATGCCGTTCTCCTTATCCGTTGAGTGGGCGCCACTCGGTCGCGCCGTCGGTTTCATTGCCGCCCAAGGCAATCCATTCGTTGCCGCGTTCGTCCACGGCGGTTACGCCGGGCTGCCATGTGTGCGGATCGCGCAGCTGGTTCATCCAGCCGGTCGGGATGCCGTGGTTCAGGACCACCACGCCACCGGTGAGCTGTTCACGCTGGCGGTAGCGAATGGCGGCTGTTTTGCGGGGTAGGGTCTGGATGCGTTCCATCATCACCACTCCTTGAGCATTGCTTGGAAAACGGGGCCTACAGGCTCGCCTTTGTATTTGGCCCTGAGGCAGTAGATTGCGGTGGCCACTGCCCAGCCTGCGGCGAACAGGGAAACAAGGCCGAACAGCAATACGTACAGGGCAACAACCATTTCGAGTGTCATGACAGGCCTCCCTGGGCGTCTGCGTGGGTGTAGATGTCGCCGGCGTTGCCGCTGGCCCAGAAGTCCAGATCAGCCAGTAGGGCGCCGCTGGCGCCAGCAAAGCGGCCAGCTCGGCCACGTTTGCCGGATGACCGGCGAGTGATGCGTGCGCCACGGGCACGGCCTGTGCGGGTTTCAATGTCGAAATCAGTATCAGTGCTGGCGCTCGTAACGCTTCCTGCACCCAGCATTAGCGCCAGCAACAGCACTTGCAGTCGGTGGAGTGCGCCCAGCTCGACAAGACGATTGATCGCCACGATGGCGTTATCACAGCCGAGCTTGTAGTAGATGCTCTGCCAATACTGGCTGATGCAGCTGGTGCTGCAGCCCAGCTCTTTGGCGGCGTCTTTGGCCTTCATGCCGTTAACCCGGCAGACGGCTGCGCGAGATTCGCCGCGGGTGAACTTGCCTCCGGACGGCAGAGGCATCGGTCGTGCTTCCCAGCCGTTCAGTGCGTATCCCTGTTCAGTGCGTGTGATCATGAGAAATATCCCGCATGTTGGTTTGATCTAAGTATTACCCACGGGTAATTATTAAATCAATACCTATAGGTAAATAATTTATCGGCATGAATAGACTATGGGGGAGGTGATCGCCAGGGTTGGCTTTCTTGCGTAGTGGTGGTGATAATGAGCGTGCTACAGAATGTCGTCATTACAACTGGGAAAGGATGCACCTGAATGGCAAGAGATAGATCAGAAGTTCCCACTGGTGAGGAGGTAAAGGCCTTTCTGGATGCCAAGGGTGTCAGTTCCGACTGCAACGCCTGCAGTAGAAAGGGCTCTCTGTCAGTGTCCGTGAACGACCCTGACGGCCAATTGAAAGGCAAGGCGCCAGCTATACGTTTGATCCGCAGACTGCATGATCTGCCGCATCTTGGATACGGCGAGTTCCTGCAAGTGTGTAAGAACTGCGGGTTTATACGCTACTTCAGGGATATCGAGGTGTTGGATTTCTTGGAGGCTGATGGCGATAATGAGTAAGAATTCACCAAATCTACGCCTCATTGATAGCGGGGGGAGAGCCACCTGATATGGAACAGCGCCTGCGGCACCTGGAACAGGATATGGTTTCAGTGAAGACCACACTGGAACATATTCAGGGGACGCTGAACTCCTCGGTGGCCACCAAGGCGGACCTTTTTGAGCTGAAAGCAGAGATGCACTCTCTGATGCGTCAGCAGATCATGTGGAATGTCGGGTCCATTATTGCAGTGGCTGGGGTAGTGTTCGCGATCCTAAGGTTTACGGGTAGCAATTAAACGTTTGCCCGCATGTAAAAACACCCGCAAGACGCGGGTGTTATACAACCTGTGGCATCAGTTGGGCGGGTTGAAATAGTAGGTGTCGTGGTGGCCAAAATAACCGGCAGCGCCAAGCCTGATCATCTGGTCGGGCCCTAGTCTCTGTCTGAGGAAGTATGTGATTTTCGCGCCTCGCTCCCTTGGATCGAAACCGGCCTTTCTTAGTTTGCTGACCGCCTCCGCGACAAGGGTTTCTCCCATCATTTTTGCCATTGGCTGGGTTACTTGCTGATGTTCAGGCCAGTACACACGGATATCGATACCGCGCTCCGTGAATTCGCCCATCTCAAACACCCAGCCATCTTTGCGGAAACCTTCACCAGGATCTACTGCGGCCAGCATCTCGGGTGTGGGCTTGAATGCTGGCGCCGCTTGCTCTGCGGCCGGCTTGGCGGGCGGCTCGTTATCAGAAAAAAGATAGACAACAAAGGCTATAGATAGCGCCATCGCTGTATAAGCAAAGATCCTTTTAATGCGTTCCATTGCGTCTCCCTGGAGGTATGTGTACTTAACTCACTATGAGGCCGGTGCTTGGTTTTCTGCTGCCTGGATGGCCGACTCAATAATTTCGATGTAGTCCTTGGTTTCTTGGCTGCTTTCAAGATTAAACATTTCGTCAGCGTGGTCGCCAAGTAGCTGTAGTGTTTGGTCGACAGTCTTATTTCTTCTTGCGGCAGAGTAGACGACGTATCGCTTTGTATCATCGCCAAAGACATCTGTAGCCTTATCCAGTGTTAAAGCATGCAGCGCGGCTTTTGCATGTTTTTGTTTCGGGTCAGAGGTGTTCATATCTATGGTTTGGGTGATGTGCATTACGCCGTTTTTTAACGCAAAATCTGCCTTAAACCCCCTGGCCAGGTCGATAGGATACTCGGGCACAACCAGGTGCTTGCCGATATCATCCTGGCCGCCAAGCAATGATTTGCTTTTGAATAGCTCTTTCATTTTCGTGCCTATGCGGCGCGACTGAGCTTCCCGCTTGTGTTTGACGGGTTTAACCAGGAGGTTCAGTAGCTCATTCACTTTGCGTGTGTAATGCTTCGTATCGGAAAGCTGAAATTCGGCAAAGTTTGAGCAGCGAATGAAGTCATTAGATGCGGTTTCCAGCATCATGATCTTATCTTGAACGGAAGAGACGTAATCAGCTGCGCGGCAGGCCTCGTTTGCGATCTCTTCGATCAATTCTGCCTTCATGCTCGAATCCAGAGCAGCGGCTTTGTTCATCTGATCAGGAATCAGGACATCCAGCTGACCCTCGGGAGAGATGACAACGATTCCAACATTAACGATTTCGCCACGCACCCTGTCCGGGCAAGCACGCAGCACAGCATACTTATACCAGGTTGCCATGTTGAAACCCCATTAGCTTTATTTTGTTGATTCGGTCGATTCTTCTTGAGGACGCCCACCACTGAAGAATACGCTCCTTGCGATCAGTGTCACACCACTCGTCTGGCACTTTCATCAGAATCCCTTGAATAATCTCTGAGCTAATCTGCTCCAGTCTGTGTAGCACGCGGAAAAAGCCCGCACCACTCATTCCCTTCAGCAGCTGGGGGCTCCAAAGAATATCGGCACATCTGCCCGTATTGGACACCTGCCCATCAACGCTCTGATCATGAGGCGGCGAGTAGTAGTATAGCGGAAGAAGTGAAGGGTCCATATCAACTAGCCCTCTATCAACAGGGCAGTTCATGTTGTTCCAGCTACGACTGAAATCCATTGCCAGCATTGCGCAATCACGGCCATCTCCCAGATCCTTGATGATGTAGTTTCCGAAATGTCGGTCATCATTAAAGCAGAAGAGATCAAAAGCATAGATGGCTGATAGCTGCTTCACCAGGAAGTGCTTGTCCATAGGGATGTCGTGGCCACCACCGATCGCACCGAGTAGTCGTTGAAAGCCGTTTGGTATAACACCGCCTTCCCAGGTGGAGCCAAAACCAAGCGACTCATCCGGCATTTTAATAATGCTATATGGAGGAGTAGCTATCGCGCATTGCTTGGCAAGCTCGTAACAGAACAGCTCATCAAATGGGGTAAATGGAAACCTCGAACTGTCTGATACCAATTTCACAGCATAATGATTGCCATCAGCGCCTCTGCAGTTCGTTTGGCAGTCTGCAGAGTTGTCGAGCTTAGGATAAACGAGGTCGACTTCGACAGGTAACAAATCCATTGTTTGCTTCATATGCTTTGTCCAAATACATGGAGCTGTCGGTAATAGGGGATATCAGAGCTTCCGGGCGTTCCAGGCCAACAATACCTTGGCGTGGATGGTGAGTTCATCCAGCTTCACAACCCTGTCTTTGTGCTTGGGGTTGTCGCTTATCATCTCGACCTCTGTGGCCGACACCATCTGCAGGCGCTTGATGAATAGCAGGTCGTTCCAGGTCAGCAGGTATATGCCATCGCCAATGAATGACTGCACGCCGCGGTCGATAATTACCGGGTCTCCGTCGTTGATGGTGCCTTCCATGCTTTGACCGTGGCCGGTGACGATCGCCAGATTGCCTGGCTGCGTATAGCGCACACCCAGCGTGGATAAATAGCCCTGATGAAGGGTGAGGTGCCGGATGGTTTCAACGTAATCTGGCGCAACTTGGCCCGCACCCATCGCTGCACGTACATCAAACTGAGGAATGGCAATTTCGCCGTCCTTGAGGCGTCCTTTTTGGAAATCTGCCGCTATCACGTTGCTGTCCTTTTTGGCTTCAATGCTCCAGGTGGTCAACGCTTTCGTCCGATCTGCGCTGAATGAGGTGGAGTCCAAAGCGTATCGCTCTAGAGAAAAAGCATCCTCAATTTCGCGTGCCAAGTCCTCTCCAATTGCTTTTGCTCCCTTCTTAGAGGGGTCAGCCAAGCATCTTGAAATGTAGTTCTGACTACGGCCTAACGCATCAGCAAGACGAGTTTGTGCACCACGTTCTGATCCAAACAAGTGGTCCATTAGTTTTTTCAGATTGGTGCGGCGTATCTCACGAGTTTCCATTGGACAAGTCTCACCAGTTATTACTTAAAGGTAAATGTCCTGCAGGTATTGAAACTTGATTACCCGTGGGTAATACTTTGCTGCATATCGGACTTATGGACCGCAAGCAATGAAGAACACGGCACTTCTAGAGTGGGCGAAAACTGCAACCGACGAGCAGGTCAAGAGAACCAAAACCACGCGTGGCTACCTTCGCCAGATCGCTTATGGCAACAAAACTGCTTCTGCAGAGCTGGCTTCAAGAATTGAGAAGGAGACATTCGGGTCCGTAACCAGAAAGCAGCTCCGTCCTGATGATTGGCGCGTCATTTGGCCTGAGCTGAGCGTTGCCTGAACAGGTTCCAGTATCCCTGCTGGCGCCTGTTTTTTTTATCCGGCCCGGCTTATGTAAATCCATACAGGTGATTCATGACCACACAAGCAGACCGCAAGACAGAAATTCTGAAGATGATCGCCGCCAATCCGGGCATTACGCCGGGCGAGCTGGTGGCGCGTTCCGTCACCTGTAACAAGGCTGAGGTGCTCAAGGCCACCCTGAAAGCGCTAACGAAAGATGATGCGTTCATCATGCGCACGGGGCTGAACGATTCGTCGCACTACTGGCTGACAGAGCGGGGCACACAAGAGGCAAAGGAGCTGGGCTTTGAAGTATCCCCGCTGGAGCGTGAGTGCCCTGAACCTGCCAAGCCGCTTCCGGTGGTTGATTCAGATAAAACCAGCCTCGAACAGGCGCTGGCGCAGCTGGGTGAACTGGTGGCCGAGCAGCCGCGCCCGGTAAACCTCCACGACCTGATTTCATTCAACCGCCAGGGCGCTGATCTGATTCAGCACCAGGCACCGGTGCCGGCCGCCATGATGCGGTCGACAGCCAATGCACTTGAACGGGCATACCAGCAGGGCCAGTAACTGGCCGCAGTGACCCAGCGGCGGGGGAAGGCGCCGACCGGGATAAGCCGAGAGTGCCCGAGCATGAAAAAACCTCGGCAGCAGGGCGATGAGTCTCCTTGGCCTCACGGCTCAATCAGGCGCCCTCCAGAAACCGACCGGTCATACAGCTGCAGTGGGGCAGTGCCGGAAGGGAGTACGGTCGCTGACAGCCCGGAAAGACGGGCACGCAACCGACCAGCATCTTCGGTCCGTTAACGGTTGGCGGGCGAGGTATCCAGGGAACGAGGGTGCTGCTCAGTTGCGGTGAATGCCGTGCGACGGTTCTCAGTGGAATATTCGCGTCATCCAATACCCGAGCCGGTGCAACACAGCAGTGCGGAAAGTTACGGGGCCGAGGGCCGCACCCTGATGACGCCCCAGCTTACAGACAAAAGAAAACCCCGACGCTGATATGGCTGGGCAGCCGCGACGGGGTTAACTCAAAGAGGACTTCATTATGAATGATGTTATCCGAGTGAGCAATACCGAGCAGGTCACCATGACCAGCGCTGAGATCGCTGATCTGGTTGAGGCTCGCCATGACAGTGTTAAGCGCACGATTGAGCGACTGGCCGAACGCGGTGCAATTCAACTCCCACCATTGGTGGAAGTTCAAAATCACTTGGGGCAGCGGGTTAGTGTCTACTCAGTAGGTAAGCGCGACAGCTATGTGATCGTTGCGCAGCTTTCCCCTGAGTTCACCGCTCGCCTGGTAGATCGCTGGCAAGCACTGGAGCAACAGGTAAGCAGCCCTTACCAGCTGCCGGACTTCAACAACCCGGCTGTGGCCGCACGCGCCTGGGCTGATGCAGTCGAGCAGGGCCAGCAGCTGGCGCTGGAGAATCAGCAAGTTCGCCGGGATCTGGAGCACATGCAGTCGCATTTCGTTGATGGCATGAAAATTGTGGATTTTGCCAAGACGCTGAACGGCGTGAACTGTCAGGAGATTCAGAAGCACCTGTCTGCAATCGGCTGGCTGCGCCGTGACGGTTTCAGTGGCTGGCGCGTGAACAGCAAGGCCCGTGACAAGTACCTGGCCGAACGCACCACCATCTGGATACACCCCACAACTGAAGAGGAGCGCGAGCGCCATTACCCGGTGCTGCTGCGTGCTGGCGCTGTGCGCCTGTTCCAGATGTATACGCAGGAGCAGTTGCCCATGAAGAAGACGTGGAATGGAAAAATTGGCCATGCGGCCGAGGTGATGCAATGAGCATGACGCTGATGGTTGAGGCCTTGAAGGCTAAAGTCGGCAACCCTGGCCGTAAGCTGGTGCTGGTTAAGCTGGCTGACAATGCTAACGACAAGGGCGAGTGCTGGCCGTCATATCAGCATGTGGCAGACCAGTGTGAGATGGGGCGCAGCACGGTGAAGGCTCACGTCAAAGCACTGGAGGAAGCAGGCTTCCTGACGGTTGTAGAACGCAATGGTGGCAAGAGCAGCAACAAGTATCGCCTGCACATCGAGGCAGGAAAGGCGACTGAAAAGCCGAAGCATACCCGGTCAGAATCTGCCCCGGTCAAGAATAAACCCGGTCAGGATTCAACCGCCCCCCGGTCAAAATCTGATACTACCCCCCGGTCAAATCCTGACCCCAGAACCAGTCACTCTCCAGAACCAGTCATTGAACCTGATGATGACGCTGGCGCGTCCAGCAGCATCGACACCGCCCCTGATCAACCGGCTGAGCTCACACCCGAGCAGGCACACCACGCCGCAATCTTCAGCCACCAGGACACAGCGCCAGCCGTTCCAGCCAACAGCGCTGACCGCAACACCTTCCCGATGCACTGGCAGTGGCTGCCATCGGACTGGTTCACGGAGCGCTGCCGCACCGCGGGCGTCAACCTGTCACGCCTCGACTCAACCCAACAGGAAAGCATCCTGGGCGAGTTCCGCAGCTACTGGGAGGCCACCGGCAATGAGTTCACCCAGGCCCAGTGGGAACACAAGCTGCTGCGCCAGCTCCAGCGTGCCCTGAGCAGCCCGGCCACCAACCAGGCAACGCGCCAGCAAACGCGCTCGGCGGTGTCGTCCATGGTGATGGATGGCGTGATGAACCCGGACAGCGAGTGGTGAGCGGGATGAAGGATTACAACATAGTCAGCATTTCTGGCGGCAAGGACTCAACTGCAACACTTTTGGTCGCTCTGGCTCGTGATGTGAGCAATCTGTCAGCCGTCTTTGCTGACACTGGCCATGAGCATCCTGAAACACAGGAGGGCAACGATGCAGATCAGTGCGCGTGATGTATGGCGTAGCAGCTGGCGCGCCGCCCGGGTGGAGTTTGCTGCCGTTGAGCACGACGTTCGTTTCGGCGGGCTGAGCCTGCCGGTAGGGGAGCGTTTGCAGCGTTGCCGGCAGGATCATCCCATGCAGCAGCTGGCCTACGCGCTGCTGGACCGCCGCACGGTGGCAGACCTGATGCCCTATGAGTGGGTGACCGATCACCAGGGGCGTTTCTACGAACTCAAGGCAAGCGCTGTTGCCGTGCCTGAATCAGAGAGGATTCCGTTTTGAGTTTGATTATCGGCATTGATCCAGATTCAAAGAAGAGCGGCATTGGCATTGTGCAGAATGGCCAGCTGATCGACCTGAAAACGATGAACTTCTTCGATCTGCAGGAGTGGACCGAAGAGCAGCACGCGGCTGGCGCTCACTTTGCGGTCGAGGATGTGCAGGCCAACAAGGCGACATACGCCCGCAATATCAAGCGGGGCTCGCGCCAGAAGGAACAGGCACAGATGAACTGCATCAGCCAGAAGGTGGGTCGTGTGAAGCACTCAGGTGAGCTGATCGTCATGTGGCTGGATCGAATCGGCGCCAGCTACACCT
This sequence comes from Marinobacterium alkalitolerans, assembly GCF_017776525.1. Classification (GTDB taxonomy): domain Bacteria; phylum Pseudomonadota; class Gammaproteobacteria; order Pseudomonadales; family Balneatricaceae; genus Marinobacterium; species Marinobacterium alkalitolerans. The sequence continues at coordinate 126,530 of NZ_JACVEW010000003.1, read as the reverse complement.
TGGTGAAGCCATTGGGCGGCACTGCCAAGGCAGCCAAGCGCAAAGCGGATCTGTTCAAGAAGATGACCGGCTGGGAAGGGCGCAGCAACGAAGACACCCGGGATGCCGCCATGCTGGCGCTCTCAGTCGCAAGGAGGCAGCAACGTGCAAAAGCGTAAGCTCAAACAACGCCCCCTGCGGATCGAGGCCCCGAAGGGCAAGCGATGTGACGCCTGCTTCGGGTCCGGTGCAATCCGCGGCGCAGTATCTGAAATGACATGTGGCAGCTGCGGCGGACTGGGGCTGGTAGAGGTGGAGCAGGACTACTTCTGCGATCTGGAGGACGCACTGGCCAGCGCCCTGATCATCGCACGGCGTGATATTGCCGAGCTGAAACAGATCAATGCGAGGCTGGCGCCAGCACAATCAATCGGCAGCAAAATCGATTAAGGCGAGGTGTCACCGTGGGTGCAGCACTGCCGCAATCTGTTCAAGAGATCGCTGATGTCATAGGGCGAGAGCGCGCCCTGTATCTGGTGGGGCAGCTACCCAGATGCGGCAAGCGAGCACGGCGGGTTGTGCTGTATGTGCCGCAGCAGCTTTCGAGTGACCACATGCTCGTTGAGCTGTTGGGCTGGGAGGATGCCAAGGCCTTGGCGGCTGCTTTCGGGGGCATGATCCTGCAGCTGGGCACCTGCCGCAATGTGTTGAGGCATTACCGGAACCAGACAGTCGTACGCATGTACGAGGACGGCATGAATATCGGCGATATAGCAGACACCATCCAGATGACGAAGCGCAGCGTTCACAATATTTTGTGGGCAATGGAGCCAAAGGAAGGGTATCAGCGGGACATTGGCAAAGCCGGGCCTGCTTGGAAGCAAATAGACCTGTTCGGATAGAGGGGGAAATAACGCCAGAGGAACCCGGGGCGAGCAACAGCAATACTCCCAGCATGATGGATCAGAGCATGGTGGGTATCTCGTGAGGAATGAAGCGGAACGTCTGGCCATACAGTGGGGGGTGCCGATTGCGATTGCACTGGTGGCTGTTGCCGTCCGCCTGCTGTTCAGTGTGAACCGGTTGACGCTGTTGGGTATTGCCCGGGGCGTTACAGTCGGTTTGTTTGTGGGCAGCATGGTGAATCTGTACCTGGGCGATGTGGACGGGATGAGTGATGGTACCCGCGGTGCAATCGTCGGGGTTTCAGCTGTCTTGGCTGAGGATCTGATCATGGCCCTGCTGGCGTTCGGCAAGCGGATCCGGGAGCAGCCCGAAACGCTGCTTGATGTGATCTTCAGGGGGAAGCGGTAATGTCGATCAACTCACTGTTCACGCTGGTCAATATGGGTGCTGCCGCCTGGCTGGTCGTCAGTGCGATCGCTGCTCTGCATCACAAGGTGGATGGGCGGGATCCACGCCCTTTGGTCATGCCCATATTCTGCGGGCTGGCTTTCTTCTTTTTGGCATTCACCTGGATCGCGAAGGATGCCGAGCAATACCACGACTCTCTGACACTGCTGGCCTGGCAGATGGTTCATTTCGGCATGCTGGTGGGCCTGCAGCTGTTTGTCAGGGCGTTTTCTGGGCATAGGGGGTGATCATGGAGCTGTTCGATTTTGCGCTGGCGCTGGTGTTGGAACACGAGGGTGGCTACGTCAACGACCCCGCCGATCCGGGCGGTGAAACGTACTTGGGGATCAGTGCTCGGGCTCATCCTGATGCGTGGAGCAATGGCCGGCCGTCTCATGAGCAGGTGCGCAGCATTTACCTGAATGAATACTGGCTGGCCGCCGACTGCTCAAAGTTGCAGCCGTGTGTCGCTGTTTTCCTGTTTGATACGGCGGTGAACATGGGGGTGCGTCAGGCCGTCCAGCTACTGCAGCGAGCATTGCGCGTGAAGGATGATGGGATCATGGGGCCGGTCACCCGAGCGGCTGCCAACAAGGCCGATCCGGCTCATATCCTGCCGAGCTTTGCATCAGAGCGGCTGGCGCACTATGCGGCCCTTGCAGGGTGGCAGCGGTTCGGTCGGGGCTGGAGCACCAGAACGGTTAAGACGGCCATGGCGAGCGCCAAGATCGAAGCCGAGGTGGCGGCATGAATCGCTTACTGATTGCCGCGGCACTGGCTGGTGCACTGGCCGGATGCGAGAACATCAATACCCGCATGGATGACGGCTACCAGTTTGGTGACCTGACAGGTACAGCTCTCGACGGCACTGTGCATGCGTTGACGATTCAGCAGCAGTATTGCACCGAGTCTGACCCTGTTGCTCGCGCGGTACTGCTGAGGTTGATTCGTACAGCACTGCCGGGCTATCCGAGTGATGGCCTGTGCACGGATGTCCTGAGCGCTATGGAGGACACCCATGAAGTACCGTAAGCGTAATTGGAAGTATGACCTGCCAGAGCAGGCTGTATTCCAGACCCGTATCCATCCGAGTGAAACACTACGCACTGAATGGATCACGCTACATCCGAACGGCACGCTGATCCTTGCAGCTGGCTATGCATGGGATGGGCCTTCAGGCCCTACATTTGACACTCCTGATAGCCTGCGAGGCAGCGCCATACATGATGCCTTGTATCAGCTGATGAAGCTGGGATTGCTGGATATGCGTTGGTTCGAAGAGAGTAACCGCGAGCTGCTACGCTGGCTGAAAAAAGACGGCATGTGGTACATCCGTCGCCGCGCCTGGTACCGCGCCGTTCAGCTCTACGGCGAGGAGTACATGTTTCGGGGCAAGGATGATGAGACGGTCTACATAGCCCCTTCAGGTGACGTATGCGAGCCTGCTTGATCGGCCAGGCTACTGATTCCCAAGGTACTTTCTCAAGGGGCACCCTTGCGGGTGACACGGCCTCGCAGTTTTTTACTTGTGCGTGGCACTCCAGATTCATTTCATCATCGTCATTTGAGTTGAGCAGATGGCCAAGCTGAACACCTCCGAACTTGCAGACCACTACGGCAAGCACCGCCAGACCATCATGGCCTGGGTGCGCCAGGGCATGCCTTATGTGAAGAAAGGCGGCCGCGGTAAAGAGTGGGTGTTTGATTCGACGGCGGTGGCTGAGTGGCGAGAAGAACAGGCGATCATCAATGCCACCGGTGGTGGTGACTTCGTTGATGAGGATGAGCTGAAGCGCCGCAAGCTGGCCGCCGAGACCGCCAAGGCCGAGCTGGACCTGGCCAAGGCCAAGAGTGAAGTGGCCATGGTGGATGATATCCAGAAGGGGCTGGCCAAGGTGTTCGCGGAAGTGAAAGCGAACATGCGCAACATCCCCGGCCGCGTTGCTGGCAGGCTCATCGGCGAAGAAGACGAGACCCGGATCAAGAAGGTGTTGATCTCCGAGATTGATCAGTCGCTTGAGGCCTTGTCTTCGAGCAGCCTGCTGACCGAGTGTGACTTCGAAGACGAGATCGAAGAGGAAGCGGCGTGACGGCAGCGCTACAGTTCCGAAACCTGAACGGCCTGGTCAAAGCGGTGCGTGCCGCTCAGGTGCACTTCAAGCCACCGCCCGACCTTAAGCCTTCCAGCTGGGCCGAAGCCAACGTCAAGATCCCGATCGGCAACGCAGTGCCCGGTCTTATCCGCTTTGATAACGCTCCCTACCAGCGAGAACCGCTGGATATGACGGCGGACCCCAGCTGCCAACGGATCACGCTGCAATGGGGTGCTCAGGTAGGTAAAACTATGCTGGCGCTGTGTGCCCAGTCGTACCGCATTGCCCAGAACCCCTGTAGCCAGATCATGATGCAGCCCAGCCAGGGCGACCTAACCACCTGGCTGGAAACCAAGTTCAACCCACTGGTGGAGAACAACGACCAGCTGCAGGAGCTCATCGCCAAGCCGCGCGGCCGTGACGGTGTGAACAACCAGCGCATGAAGTCCTACCCAGGCGGTTTCATGATGTTCAGCTGGTCGGGCAGTCCGAAGACCATGCGAGGTCGGTCGGCTCCGTTCATCGTCTGCGACGAAACGGACGGCTATGACCGTACCAACGAGGGCCATCCGGTCGGCTTGCTGTGGCAGCGTGCGGCCACCTTTGGTGATCAGCGCTTGTTGTTGGAGATCAGCACGCCTACCACGAAAGGGGCAAGCTGGATCGAGTCCAGTTTCGAGCAGGGCGATCAGCGCCGGTTTCACGTAGCCTGCCCGCACTGCGGTGAACATCAGCCGCTCAAGTGGCAGAACGTGACGTGGGAGCAGGATGAAGAGGGCAACCACCTGCCAGAGACTGCGCGCTATATGTGCGTGAATGGCTGTGCCCCAGGCTGGACGGATGCCGAGCGCATCGCGGCGATCAGGACCGCCGAGGAGATTGGCGCCGGCTGGAAAGCCGCCAAGCCGTTCCGCGGTCACGCCTCCTACCACCTGAACGAGCTTTACAGTACCTTTCGCCGATTGGGCGACATCGTTCAGTCGTTCCTGGATAAGAAGGCTGCCGGCGACCTGCAGACCTTCGTTAACGTCAGTCTGGCTGAAACGTGGGAGGAGCGGGGCGATCAGGTCGACAGCACCGGCCTGATTGAGCGCGCCGAGAAATACCGCGCCCCGGTACCGGCGGGAGGGCTGGTGCTGACCTCCGGGGTGGACATGCAGCAAGACCGCCTGGAAGTCGAGACCGTGGCATGGGGTCTGGGCGATGAGTCATGGTCCGTCGATTACCAAGTGCTATGGGGGGATCCGCTGCAGGGCGATGTCTGGGATGATCTGGACGATTACCTGGCAAAGACGTGGATGCACCAGTCTGGCGCTCAACTGCCGATCAGCGCCGCCTGCCTGGATACCGGCGGCAACAGCGGTTACACACAGGCAGCCTATGAATACGCCAAGGGCAAGACGGGTCGCCGTCTGTTTGCCATCAAAGGCGTGGGCGGTTGGGGCCGTCCGATCGTTAGCGCACCCAGCCGGAAGCGTACCGGCCGTGGCCAGCGTCCAGTCGACCTGTTCACCGTCGGTACCGACGAAGCCAAGATGATTGTGGCCAAGCGGCTGGCAATCAAATCGCCGGGGCCGGGTTACTGCCACTTTCCGGATGAGCGTGACGCGGAGTGGTTCCACCAGATTACCGCCGAGAAGTTGATCACCAAGTACATCAAAGGCTTCCCGATCAGGGAGTGGCACAAAACCCGAGACCGAAACGAGGCCTTTGACTGCCGTGTGTACGCCTTGGCTGCACTGAAGATCCTGAACCCCAACATGGCGCGACTGGCAAAGCGGCTGGTGGTAGAGGATGACCAGGAAGATAGCCAAGCAACGGATGAGGAGTGGTCGCAGCAGGTGGCTGATACCGCCAACAAGCTGCGCGATGTGCTGACCAGCAACCGGGTGGAGTCGAAAGACAAGCCTTCGGGTGAAAAGACGCCAGAGGAAGAATACCGGCCAGTCCGCAAGACTAAGCGCATAAGGCAATCCAGCCGCGCTCGCAAATCCGGCAAGCGCAAAGGGGGCTGGGTCAATGGCTGGTGATTCTAAGTGTCAGATCTATTACCGAACAGCATTACCGCAGGGCTTACCCTGGATGTACCGATCACGCTGACGGCCTATCCGGCACCGAGCTGGAGCCTGTCTGTCATTATGCGCGGTCCTCAGTCAATCGATCTGACCGCCACCGCTTCTGATCCTCAGCACCTGATCCAAGTAGACGCCATCACAACAGCCGCTTGGTTGCCGGGGGATTACTGGTTCAGTGTGCGCGTGTCGGACGGTGCCAATGTGCATGAAGTGGATCATGGCACGCTCACCATCAAGCCCGATCTGGCCGCGATGCCTGAAGGCTACGATGGCCGCATCTACGCCGAGAAGGTGCTGGATGCCATTGAGGCTGTTATTCAAGGCCGTGCCACTAAGGACCAGCAGAAGTACAAGATCAACAATCGGGAGCTGGAGCGCACCCCGATTGGTGACCTGCTGAAGCTGCGCAGCACCTTCAAGGAGGAGGTGCGCCGCGCCAAAGCAGCCGCCAAGGGTCAGTCACTGCTGGGCCGCAACGTCATGGTGAGGTTTTAACCTGTGTTTGGATTCGGAAAGCGCAACCAGGAACAACTGACCACCCCAGCGCAGCAGGATGACAAGCCGCGCCGAAAATTTACCGGCCTTGGTCGCCATCTTGCCCGCATGTTTGATGCCGGTCAGTCAGATCGGCTGACCGAAAGCTGGGGCACCATGCCGCTGACAGCGGACGATATTGTCCGTCGCAACCAGCGCGTGATCGTGGCGCGAAGTCGTGAGCAGGCAGCCAATAACGACTATGCCAAGGCCTATCTACGCATGTGCCGCCAGAACATCGTTGGCCAGCGCGGGGTGCAGCTGCAGGCGCAGAGTCGAGACCCGTCCGGCAAGCTGGACCAGCTGGCGAACGATGCCATCGAAGCGGCTTGGCACGCATGGGGCAAGCGACAGAACTGTGACGTGACCGGCCAGTTGTCCTGGCGCTCACTACAGTCGATCTGCACCACCAGCGCGGCCAAAGATGGCGAGTTCATGGTGCGCATCATCACTGGCAGTGATGCGGGTGAGTGGGGGGTTGCGCTGCAGGTACTGGACCCTCAGCGCTGCCCGGTGGACTTCGACCAGGAAAAACTGCCCAGCGGCAAATTCGTGCGCCATGGCATCGAGTTCAACCGCTACGGCAAGCCTCTGGCCTACTACTTCACCACCACGGACGCTGTCGACGCCGATTACTCATACGGTGGTCGTCATTACGTGCGCGTCCCTGCCAAGCAGATCATTCACGGCTTCCTGCCGGATATCGTTGGCCAGAAGCGAGGTTTGCCCTGGATGGCCACGGGCCTGTGGCGCGCCAAAATGCTGGAAGGTTTCGAGAAGGCGGCGCTGGTCAACGCCCGTGTGTCAGCGGCTAAGGGTGGCTTCTTCGAGTGGGAAGAAGGCTACGGCCCAGAGCAGGACGAAGACGAAGAGCTCTACATGGATGCAGATCCGGGCAGCTTTCAAGAACTGCCAGCCGGGGTGCGCTTTCGAGAGTGGAATCCTCAGTACCCGTCTGGCGAATTTGCGCCGTTCCACAAGTCGATGCTGCGAGGCTTCGCGAGCGGTTGGGGCGTGGCCTACAACAACCTGGCCAATGACCTGGAAGGCGTGAACTTCAGCTCTATCCGTCAGGGCAAGCTGGACGAGCGCGACAACTGGAAAGACCTGCAGGAATGGCTGATCGAACAGCTGATTGAACCGGTGTTCGAGGCTTGGCTGCCGCGTCAGCTGCTGGCGGGACGCATCAAGGTAAACGGCAAGCCACTTAAGGCTGAACGGCTGGATAAGTACCGCAATGTCAGCTGGCAGCCGCGCCGTTGGGAATGGATCGATCCGCGTGCCGATATGGATGCCGCCGAGCGCAGCGTTCAAAACCTGATCGACTCGCCCAGCCAAGTCATCCGCAACCAGGGCCGGGATCCGCAAACGGTCTGGCGCGAGCTGGCGCGGGATATTGAGGCGATGAAGGCTGCAGGCATCCCCGACGAATTTATCAGCACAGCCATGGGCATCAAGATGGGAGGCGCTGGGAATGGACCGGCAAGCACTGAGCAAAATGCTGGCGATTAGCGGCGCGTACTTCACGCGCAGCATTACGCCTGAGCAGATCAATACCCGTGACGGCGGGGTGTTCCGTTTTGCGGAAGTCACCCGCGTCATGGATGAAGCGAAACGCACTGTCGAACTGGCGTTCAGCTCTGAGGCTGAGGTCGAGCGCTGGTTCGGTGTTGAAGTCCTGAGCCATGCACCCGGTGCTATGCGCAAAGAGCGCCTTGAAAACGGGGCGCCTGTGTTGTGGATGCACAATTGGGAAGACCAGGTTGCAGTGGTTGAGAGCATAGAGATTGGCGCTGATCGGCGGGGCCGTGCAGTGGTGCGCTTTGGCAAAGGCGCGCGTGCCAGCGAAATGTTCCAGGACGTGGTTGACGAGATCATCCGTCACGTCTCCGTTGGCTATCGAGTCCACAGGGTGGAGATCGAAGAGCGCAGCGGCATGGCTGATCTGGTCACCGTCACAGACTGGGAGCCCTATGAAATCAGTCTGGTCAGCGTGCCTGCTGATCCCACCGTGGGGGTGGGTCGCAGTATGGAAAACGCGCCAGAGGCTGAGGGGCGGCGGTCTGGTAATACTGACGATAATTCTGGCAATCCGGACAAACAGGAACCCGCCGATATGGAAAAGATTCTACGAGATGCCCAGGGCAACCTGGTGCGAGCGCTGGTCGACGAAGATGGCAACATCACCAAGGTGCTCGAAACCTTGGAAAAGGCCGGTGAAGGTGAGCGTGCGGCACAGCGCACAGGCTCCGAAACCGAACGTAACCGAGTCCGCTCCATCATGGAGATGGCTGAGCAGTACGGCGCCGAAGATCTGGCGCGCGATGCGGTCAAAGGCAACACCAGCGTGGCCGACTTCCAGCGTAAGCTGCTGGACCACTTGAACGCCGAGCGCAGCAAGCCGCTGGGTGACGAAACCGGTGCCGACATCGGCATGTCTGACAACGAAGTGCGTCAGTTCAGTTTCATCCGTGCGCTGCGTGCACTGGCCAACCCGACTGACAAGCGGGCTCAGGAGGCGGCTGCCTTCGAATATGAGGCCAGTCGTGCAGCCGCAGAGCGTGCCGGCAAGGAGCCGGAAGGCATCCTGGTGCCTGCGGACGTGCTGCGCCGTGCGCTGAACTCCACCACCACTGGTACCGCAGCCGGTGATACCGGCGGCTACTCCATCAGCACCGACCTGATGAGCCAGTCATTCGTGGAGATGCTGCGTAACCGTGCGGTACTGATGCAGCTGGGTACCACCATGGGCGGGCTGGTCGGTAACATCGCCATTCCTCGCCAGTCTGCTGGTGCTACCGGTTACTGGATCGGTGAAGACGAAGACGCGACTGAAGACGGCCTGGAGCTGGATCAGATCGGGATGACTCCGAAGACAGTCGCCGCGCTGTCTGAAGTCACCCGAAAGCTGCTGATGCAGTCCAGCTTGGACGTGGAAGCACTGATCCGTCGCGATCTGGCCAGCGCGCTGGCGCTGACCATCGACAAAGCTGGTTTTTACGGAACCGGTTCTGGCAACCAGCCACTGGGTATCGCCAACGCCACTGGCATCAATGCCGTGGACTTTGCTGGCGCGACCTCTGGTGCTACAGGCGCACTGCCGACCTATGCCGAAGTGGTGAAAATGGAGTCGGAGATTGCGGCGGACAATGCGGATGTGAACAGCATGGCTTATGTGATGAACAGCGGCATGCGCGGCCACTTCAAAACCACGCAGAAGTTCAGCGGCACTGATGGTTCTCCGATCTGGGAGCCGGGTAATACGGTGAACGGTTATGGCACCCAGGTGACTAACCAGATCCAGAACGGCGACATGTTCTTCGGTAACTTCGCTGACCTGCTGATCGGCATGTGGGGCGGCCTGGATCTGACCGTTGACCCCTATACCCACAGCGCCAAGGGTCGCGTGCGCGTAGTGGCGATGCAGGATGTGGACTTCGTGCTGCGCCGTGTCGAGTCCTTCTGTCTGGGTCGTGACGCAACCTAACCCCTCATCACCAGGGCTGCCCGGCGCAGCCCTTTTTTCTGACAACTGAGAGAGTATGAGCATGGCCAAAAAAACCGACCTCATCGTGCTTGAACTGACCTCTGCCATTGTGATGGAAGGTGAGATCGTCACCGCGGGCAACCTGATTGAAGTCACTGAAAAGGAAGCCCGCAACCTGCTGGCGCGAGGTAAAGCGGTGGTTGCGGACGAGCAGGACGTGGAATCCGCAGCCGACGCTGACCTGACCGAAATGACCGTGGCGGACCTGCAGAAGCTGGCCGGTGATATCGGCGTCGAAGGCTTCAAGTCGATGAAGAAAGACGAGCTGATCGCAGCGATTGAAGCGGCTTCCGAGGCTAGTGAGTAATGCCAACCCCTGACTGGGAAGATCTGGACGACTTCCTGGACGCCGAAGAGTTCGCCGTTCAGGCGGTCATCGAGCTGCAGGACGCCACCAGCCGAACCGTTACGGGTATCTATGATGACCCCTACTTGAATGCAGAGCTGGGCGAATACGATATGGATACCAGTCGGCCCAGGTTTACCTGCAAGGAAGCGGATGTCCAGGGCGTGACGCGCGGCGACACCATCAGCATTGATGGAACGGTGATGGACATCATGACCAGTCCGCAGCCGGATGGAACAGGTATGGCGTTGCTGGATCTGGCGCCACGGGGGTGATTCATGCTGGAGTTTGATATCGACTACCAGCAAATCGTTGATCTTCAGGATGAGCTCGGAGCAACCGAGCAGCAAATCCAGCAGGCGTACAGTCGCGCTATCAATCGTACCGCCGGCACATTGCGAAAAATGAGCAACAAAGGCCTGAAGGATGAGCTCGAGCTGCGCAATACCAAAGAATTACGCAAGCGCCTGCGCACTATTCGCATACGTAAAGGCAAGCTGCTGGATGCGGTGACCCTGTGGTACGGCACCAACGACATGAAGGTGTCAGCATTCAAGGGTTCACCCAAAGCGTCACGAGGCGGTGCCAGCTTTCGCGGCACCGAGTTTCCAGGGGCGTTTATTGCGAAAGGGAAAGGCGGTCCCCGCACGATATTCAAGCGCAAAGGCCAGGAGCGCCTGCCGATCATTGAACAGACCCTGCCGGTCAAGGATCAGATGGATGTGTATCTGGAAGACGAGATATTCACTGAGCTGGAATCCATCTTCTTCAAGCACTTCACCGCTGATCTACGGGCGCGTGTGATTTACGGAGTAGGGCGCAAGTAATGGATGCCAACACCGAGATCGATCTGAACCAGCTTCACCAGTCCATCATTGATGCGATCGCCGCGCAGTTTCCTGACTTGGTCACGGTTGACGACTACCACGAAGAGCGCAACCGGCTGGCCATTCCCGCCTGCCTGATCGAGCTGGCCGATATGGAAGGCTCACCTGACGATGACCCAGGAACTGAGCAGTTGGCGATGCTGGCGCGTTTTGAGGCGCGTGTAATCATTGGATTCCGCACCGCGAATGCCAAGCGCGAGATCCGCAAACTGGCAGCCGCGATTGGCGCTTTCATTCAGGCCAACCGATTTGGACAGCCGATTTCTCCTGCTGAGGTCACGGCCATTACGCCGGACGACTTCAGTCCTGAGCTGGACCAGTACGAAGTCTGGCGCATTGAATGGCAGCATATCGTCCACTTGGGCGCGACTGTCTGGACCAATGACGGAACTATTCCAACACAGGTGCTGGCGAGCTGGGAGCCTGAAATCGGGCCAGAGCATGAGCAGGCCTACCAACCGCTGCAGCTGGGTGAGGATCTGATTACATGAGCGCCTGGGGCCTATCCGAAGTAGAGCGACGTTTAGCCAACATGGTGAAGATTGGTGTGATCAGCGCCGTTGACCATGACGCCAAGAAAATCCGCGTCGAGGCTGGCGGCATGAACAGCGCCTGGCTACCCTGGCCGGTTGAAATGGGGCGCAACTTCAAGCGTTGGCGCCCACTGCGGCAGGGGCAGCAGGTGGTCATGGTTGCACCGTCTGGCGAGCTGGCACAGGCCACCGTCATCGGTATGCTGTATTCCAGCAGTTTGGATGCGCCCGACACTAATCCAGACTTGGACTTGGTGCTGTTTGAAGATGGTACCCGCTGCCAGTATAACAGTGCAGCACATCAGCTTGACGTTGACCTGGGTACCAGTAGCCTGACCATGAACCGTGGCAGCATCACGCTGGAATCCAACGGCAGCACCATTGAAATGGATGCGGCCGGGATCCGTTTGAATGGTGCAAGGATCGATTTGAATTGATGGCGTTTGACTGGGGCACTGGCCGATACCAGTACATTACGGATGGTGAGCTGCACAGCTGCAGCCACTGGAATGACCTGCCTGACCAGATTCAGGAATTGATCGAGTGGGTGCCAGAGATACCACCAGGCCCACACACACAACAGCAGCATGATGACATTGAGCGCCTTCCTGAAATCTTCATGGAGTTTCTTGCACGATGCCAGCGGTGACTCGGATTGGTGATGCAGATGTGCCGCACTGTTCAGGGATGACCCGCGCCCAAGGATCCAGTGACGTCTTCTGCAATGGTATCGGCATATCCAGACAGGGCGACTTGAACACGGGTCATCTAATGCCAGGCAGTCCTTGTCCTGGCCATAGTGCACCCATCTCATCCGGATCCAGCACTGTCTACGTGAACGGCAAGCAATGCGGTCGTGTAGGTGACCCGACTTGTACCGCCGTTGCGGCTGGATCTCCCGACGTTTTCGCTGGCGGTTAACGGGAAAACTCGCCAGAGGCAGCTACCTGCTGCAGCGTCCATTATCCGGTTATGAACGGAACCAGTGCGACCACCGGAAAACGCCTGATCGGCATCGACCACCTGCGGCAGAGTATCACCGATATTCTGACAACGCCGCTGGGCAGCCGCGTCATGCGCCGCGAGTATGGCAGCCGGTTGTTTCAGTTGATTGATGCACCGATGAATCGCAGCACTTTGCTGCAACTTTACGCAGCCACTGCTGAAGCACTGCGCCGCTGGGAGCCCCGTTTCAGACTCACGCAAGTTCGCGCCGAATCGGCTGAACCTGGCCGTGTAGTGCTAATGATTACCGGGACTTACCTGCCGGACGGCAAGGAAATATCCCTTGATGGCATAGTGGTGACTTGATGGCCGGAGCATTTACCGCAGTTGACCTGTCCAAACTGCCTGCACCTGATGTTGTCGAACAGCTCGACTACGAAGCAATTCTGGCTGCAATGGTTGCAGACTTGCAGGCGCGTGACCCGGCGTTCAGCGCCATGATTGAGTCCGATCCAGCGTACAAGATTCTGGAGATATGCGCCTACCGGGAGCTGATAGTCCGTCAGCGAGTGAATGACGGTGCTCGCGCAGTCATGCTCGCCTACGCCGGCGGCACCGATCTCGACCAGATCGCCGCCAACTACAACGTGGTGCGCCTGCTGCTCGATGCTGGCGACCCTGACGTAGTGCCGCCGGTACCGCCCACCTACGAAGACGACACCAGTCTGCGCCGCCGTGTGCAGCTCAGTTTCGAAGGGTTCAGCACAGCAGGCCCCGAGGGCGCCTACATCTTCCACGCCCTGGGCGCGGATGCCGACGTGCTCGATGCCAGCGTGGCCAGCCCAGCCCCGGGCGAATTAGTCGTGACCGTGTTGAGTCGTACCGGAGATGGCACCGCCGATGCCGCCCTGCTGACTGCCGTGGATAGCACACTCAACGCCGACGATGTGCGCCCGCTGACCGATCAGGTCACCGTGCAGAGCGCCGAGATCGTCAACTATTCCGTCACGGCGAGTCTCACCCTTTACCCCGGCCCCGATAGCGCCGTGGTACTCGCCGCTGCGCAGTCTGCGCTGGATGCCTACATCGAGAGCAACCACCGGCTGGGCCGCGATGTGACCCTCTCCGGCCTGTATGCAGCCCTGCACCGCGAAGGCGTGCAGAACGTGACGCTGAGCGCACCGGGCGCCGATATCGTCATCGCCAGTCATCAGGCTGCCTATTGCACCGGCACTACCGTGACGACCGGGGGCACAGATGAGTGACGTTGTGAGCCTGCTGCCGCCCAATAGCACCGACACTGAGCGCGCCATCGAATTCAGCATGGCACGGATCGGCGAGGTGGAAGTGCCGGTACGGGATCTCTGGAACCCGCAGACCTGCCCCGAGCATGTCCTGCCCTGGTTGGCCTGGGCCTACAGCGTGGACCGCTGGGACAGCCAGTGGACCACCCAGCAGAAGCGCGACATCATCGCCGCCTCGCTATACCTGCACCGCCGCAAGGGCACACCCGCTGCCGTCAAGGAGGTGGTGGAGCTGATTCTGGGCGGTGGCGACGTGGTCGAGCCCTGGCAGGCGTATGACCTGGACGCGCATGAATTCAAGATTGTCACCACCGGCCTGCTCGCCAGCGCTGAAGATTACGACCGACTGATCGAGCTGGTGGACGCTGCCAAGCCAGTCCGCAGCTGGCTGGTCGCGGTGCAGGTCAAGCGCAGCGCTACCCTGTCATTCACGCTGGGCGGCTATACCCACACCGGCACCCTGATGGGCGTAAACCACACGCTGGATCCAACACCAGAGCCCGCGGCGCTGACGTTCGCCGGCATCACCCACACCGGCAAAACCATGACACTCGACCCGGCTGGCGTGTCTATCACGCTGCCTGACGCCGTGCTGCTCAGTGGCAGCGCGTACCACATCGCAACCACAACCACGATTAACCCGAGGGCATAACCATGGCGAATTTTCCCGGCCTGATACTGACCAACGCCGGCCGGCAGCTGCAGGCCAAGGCGCAGATCGGCCAGCAACTGCAGTTCACCCGCGTCGCGCTCGGCTCCGGATATGAGCCGGCCGAGCCAGAAAGCCTGACGGCGCTGGTGGATGAAAAACAGAGCCTGTCGATCCAGTCGTTTGAGGTCATCGGCGACGGTACCAGCAAGATCCGTGCGATCCTCACCAACGAGGGCGTGAGCACAGGTTTTTTCGTCCGCGAGATCGGCGTGTTTGCCCGCGACCCGGACACGTTGGAAGAGCAGCTGTACGCCTACAGCAACAGCGGCACTCAGAGCGACTTCCTGCCGGCCGAGGGCGGCGCCACAGTGGTGGAGCAGATATTCGATCTGGTGACCGTGATCGGCAACGCCGCCAACGTCACCGCCGTGATCGACGACTACATCACCCTGGCGACCAAGGCTGACATTGAGGAGATCCGCCCCTACATCCTGCCGGAAGGCGGTCTGACCGGTCAGTTGCTCCGCAAGGCCACCAACGCAGAGGGCGACACCGAGTGGTTCGACCCGGCCGAGACGCTTAACGTGCATGTCCACTCGATCACTGAAGAGCGTATTGCGGTGGAGGGGCAGCAGGTGTTCAACCTCGCCGAGACCCGCACGCAGGGGCTGGCCGTCTACAAGAACGGCGATCGTCTCCCGCCATCGCAATGGAGCGCACTCAATGCCACTCAGGTGCGTCTAGATCAGGCCTGTGCTGCCGGCGATCAGCTGCAGTTCGTGAACAATGAGGAGGTGGGCGTAAACAGCCTGGCCCGGGTATCGCTGACCGGTCCCGATCTGGTCTACCCCGGCAGCAGCAACACTTACACCATCACCGATTATGACGATTTCAGCACCTACACCGTGGTGACAGACGTGGGCACCGCAAGCATCACAGGCGATACCATTACGCTGGACATTGACGCCGGTGAGGCCGCGGGCAACCTGACATTGACCGTGACCCGCAACAACGGCAATAGCGCATTCAGCATCGCTGTGGGTTCACAGACTATCGCCGCGCCGGAGGTACTCAACCCCGCGAACGGCGCCACTGACGTGGGCGAAACCCCGACGTTGACCACCAGCGCGTTCGCCACCTACCCCAGCGGTGCCGACACCCACGCAAGCACCGACTGGCAAGTGGCGACGGATGCCGCGTTCACTGCTGTGGTTTGGGAATCGCTGGGGGATGTCAGCAATCTGGAAAGCATCGCGGTGCCGCCCGGCACGCTGTCCACCAGCACCACCTATTACGTGCGCGCACGTCATAGCGGTAGCAGCCTGGGGGCATCGGGGTGGTCTAATGCGGTATCGTTCATTACAAAAGACAGATTCTACCCATCCGATGAGGTAGCAACACTTTTGGCATCAGATGGAAATGCATATGATGAGTTCGGCTTTTCCGTCGATATATCAGCTGATGGAGCAGTCGCTGTAGTCGGTGCTCGTTATGATAGTGACATACAAGATAAAGGCGGTTCAGCTTACATATTTACCAGCACCGGTGGTAGTTGGCAGCAGGTTATAAAACTGACCGCTCCAACCGTGAGATATTATGGATTATTTGGAGATAGTGTTTCAATTAGCGATGACGCTACTGTCATCGCAATATCTGAATCCAACGTAGAAAACGGGGTGCATGTATTTCGTTTCGACGGAAGCAGTTATATTCACTCTGCGACCCTACCTGAAAAGGCGTATTCAATTGCTGTATCAGGCGATGGTGCAACTATAGTTATTGGTAATGCGGTTGATAGTACAGAGGCATCTAACGCAGGAATTCTAAAGGTTTATACCTTTGATGGCTCAAACTGGGTATTTGTGCAATCGCTAACCGCACCAGATGCAGCACAGAACGATTATCTAGGCATGGCCGTCGCGATCAATGGCGATGGCAGCACGGTGGTCGGTGGCGCCCCCTCGAAGAACCTGGATAACGGCGCGGCCTATATATTCTCGAATTCCGGTAGTGGCTATACCAGCGCTGCGATCCTCACGTCAGATATGCCTGGTACTACCCGATTTGGTATCGACGTAGCATTGGATGCGTCTGGGGCTGTTTGCGCAATAGGTTCTGACTACGATGGCTCTGTTGTAAGCAACGGAGGTGCAGCATTCATCTACCGCGATAGTGATGGTTATTCTTTAGAGGCGAAAGTATCACCAAGCGATGTCGCCTCAAATGATAATTTCGCGCGAGCTATTTCACTATCGAATGATGGGTCACTTTTACTCTGCGGTGCTCCCTTGAATGATCAACATGGTTCAACCAACGGCATGGCGTACGTTTTTTCGGGACAGAATGGGTCTTGGTCGGAACTGGGGAAAATATATGGTGCTGGGGCAAATATGCAATCCGCGAACTTCGGTCAGTCGGTCTCAATAAGCGGAGATAAAACCAGAGCCATTGTTGGAGCTTTTTACAGCGACAGCTCTGGTACAAACTCAGGATCAGCACACATCTTTGAATGAGGTAACATCGTTATGGAAGAGTATGCCGCCACCGACAAAACGGGCCATGTAATTGAATACCCGATTAGAAAACACCACATTCAAAATCGTGGTCATCGAATCGATATGTATGAACGGGTGCATCCTGCATCCCGGCCAAACCACAATCAACTAACGCATACCATCGCAACGCGCTTACCTGAGCGCGGCGATGACGGCCGCTTGGTACAGTCCTGGGAAGTCAGCGCTAAGCCTCTGACCATGCTGCGCACCGATATGCTCTCCGCACTGGCCGATTACCGCTACCAGGTAGAAACCGGCGGTATCACCCTGCCCGACGGCACCGAGATCAAAACCGAACGTGACGATCAGGCGATGACCAACTCCGCGTACAACTCCCTGAAGAACGGGTTGGTCAGCAGCACGGAATGGAAATCCGGCAACGGTTGGATCACCGTCACCCTGACCGAGCTGGAGCCCGTCGCCACCGCCGTGGCCCGCCACGTTGCAGCCGCATTCGGCGCCGAGCGGGATGTCGCCGAGCAGATCGCACAGGCGGATCAGACCGCTCTGCTCGCGCTGGATCTGCGTGGGGAGTTCAATGCGGCCTACGCCGCCCGCCTGCAGGCGCTCAGCGCCTGATCGGACCCAGTTACCGCCACTCACATCCGCCCTTCGGGGCGGTTTTGGTTTCAGGAAATCACGCCAGAGGCCACCGCCGCCACCCACTGCCACTATTACCCTGACCTGATTTTTGAACGTCTGGCCAGACGAGGAATAGTGGCATGGCAGAAACCTTTTTGCATGGCGTGGAAGTCGCGGAGATTGATGCAGGACCGCGCCCCATCCGTACAGTACGATCGTCCATCATCGGCGTTGTCGGCACAGCTCCTGGCGCTGACGTTGACGCGTTCCCCCTTAACACCCCGGTCCTGATTGCAGGCAGTCGCGCTGAAGCGGCCAAGCTGGATGCAACCGTTGATGGCACCGGTGGCGGCACCCTGAAAGCTGCGCTTGACGGCATCATGGACCAGATAGGCGCTGTGGTTATCGTCGTGCGTGTCGATGAAGGCGCTGACGATACCGAAACCATGGCCAATGTCATCGGCGGCGTGAATAGCACCACTGGTGAATTTGAAGGCGTCCAGGCCCTGCTGGGTGCTGAGTCGGTTGTTGGCTTTGCCCCGCGTATTCTGTGCGCCCCCGGATTTACCCATCAGCGTCCAGAGGATCCGGTCAACGCCGGCACATACCTGGCTAACCCGGTCGTCTCTGAGCTCATCGGTATCGCTGAACGCCTGCGCGCTGTGATCATCGCAGATGGTCCCAACACCGTTGACGCGGATGCTATAGCTTACTCAGGCGACTTTGGTAGCCCGCGCGTGTTCGTGGTCGATCCTTGGGTCAAAGTGCTGGATGCCAATGGCGACATCGTTACCGAGCCGGCGTCTGCCCGTGTAGCGGGCATGCTGGCCAAGACTGACAACGACAAGGGCTTCTGGTGGTCACCGTCCAACCAGAACATCATTGGTATCATCGGTGCCGGGCGTCCGGTTGACTTCAAGTTGGGTGACGCGAACAGCCGCGCCAACCTGCTGAACGAACAGAACGTGGCCACCATCATCCGTCAGGATGGTTATCGACTCTGGGGTAACCGCACCCTGTCCAGTGATCCCAAGTGGGCCTTCCTGTCGGTGCGCCGCACGGCTGACATTATCAATGAGTCGCTGCAGCGTGCACACCTGTGGGCGGTTGACCGCAACATCACCAAAACCTATGTCGAAGACGTGGTGGAAGGCGTCAACGCCTATCTGCGTACCCTGAAAAGTCTGGGTGCGATCTTGGGCGGTGAGTGCTGGGCTGATCCGGATCTGAACACGCCGGCTAACATCACCCAGGGCAAGGTGTACTTCAACTTTGACTTCACGCCGCCGTACCCGGCTGAGCACATCACGTTCCGTTCACACTTGGTGAATGACTACATCGAGGAGGTATTCAGCTAATGGCCGCTCGTGACGTATTGAAGAACATCAACCTGTTTGTCGACGGTCGCGGTTATGCCGGCCAGCTCGATGAGTACAACCCGCCAGATCTGACGCTGACCACTGAAGACTACCGAGCTGGCGGCATGGATGCGCCAGTGGCGCTGGACATGGGCATGGAAGGGCTGGAAACCAGCTTCACCCTGATCGCCTATGACCGCGATGTGCTGGCGCTGTATGGCATGGCCGAGGGCAACAAGGTTCCCCTGACCGCCCGTGGTGCGCTGGAGTCCTATGACGGCACTGTGACCCCAGTGGTGCACAAGATGCGCGGCAAGGTCACCAGTGTGGCACGTGGCACTTGGGCGGCAGGGCAGAAGCCATCCCTGCAGATCACCATGCGCCTGGATTACTACAAGGAAGAACATGGCGGGCAGGTCGTGCATGAGATCGATGTGGAAAACATGATCCGCATCGTCAATGGCGTCGATCGCTTGGCCGAAATCCGCGCGGCTCTCGGCATTTGATTCAACCGGCCGGTAATCGCCGGCCGATCACCACAGGAAACACAGCATGAAGAACCAGGATTACACCGATATTGAACTGAGCAAACCGGTGAACGTGGATGGCGTGGAGGTCACCAAGCTGCGCATGCGTGAGCCGACCGTGCAGGATCAGTTGGACGCCGACGCCATGAAAGGCGGCGCGGCCGAGCAAGAAGTGGCCCTTATCGCCAACCTGTGCGAAGTCGCTCCGGACGCGATCAAGCGTTTGCCGCTGCGTGACTATAAGCAGCTTCAGGTCGCCTTCATGGGTTTTACCGAATAAGAGGCACCGACCTCAGGGCCATGGTGATCGCCTTGGCCTCTCATACCGGCTGGTCACTGGCCGAAATCAGCAGCATGACCACCAGCAAGTTCCTGTGGTGGTGGGACGGGTTACCAAAGCGTGGCTAAACGGCAAAGACTTGATGCAACCATAACCATCGGGGCTGCCCTGCAGTCATCGGTTAAAAACCGCATTGGTTTTCTGCAGGCTGGCCTTCGTGGTGTGGGTAGCGAGATCAAGCAGGTCACCGATCGTCAGCGTGAGCTCTCCAAGCAGCGCAAGGTGCTGGAGAAGGAGGGCAAGGCGGTTGATCACCTGGACCGCGAATACGAAGAGCTGAACCAGACGCTTGAGCGCCTACAGCGCAGCCAGAAGGACTGGCAGCGTGCGGCGGGTGCCGGTAACAAAGTGGGTCAGCGTTTCGGACAGATGACCGGAGAGATCGGCAAGCTGGCGCGCAATACCAGTATTGCCGTTGCGGGCACGGGTGCCGTGATCTTCGGCCTGGCCAGTAGCACCGCTGAACTGGGTGACCAAACCGCCAAAACAGCCGACAAGCTCGGCATCCAGATCGGGGCTTTGCAGGAACTGCGTTATGCCGCCGAGCGTTCCGGCGTATCCAGTAAAACGCTGGATACCGCCATGCAGCGATTCACGCGCCGTATGTCGGACGCCGCCAAAGGGTCAGGCCCAGCGGTGAAAGCGCTGGATGAGCTGGGGCTGTCGGCTGAAGCCTTGGCCAGCATGACGCCGGATGAGGCGCTGGCTGTAACGGCTGATGCCATGAAAGGTGTAGAAAACCAGTCTGATCGTGTGCGTCTGGCGTTTGCCCTGTTCGACTCTGAAGGTGTCGGCATGGTGAACATGCTCAAGGATGGCAGCGCCGGGCTTCAACAGCTGCGAAAAGACGCCCGTGCAACCGGCAACGTGATGAGCGACCAAGCATTCCGAGATGCTGAAGCGTTTCAGGATGCGGCACTTGATGTTCAGTCCGTTATGGCTGGTTTTAAGAACACCATTGGCAGCGCCTTGATGCCAGTGGTGACCGAGATGATGGGTAAGTTCACCACTTGGATGAGAAGTAATCGTGATCTGGTGGTCCAGTTCTCCGAAAAGCTGGCCGCAGGTCTGAGGGATGCGCTCCCTGTGATTGGCCAGACTGTTACACGCCTTACTAGCACAGCCGCTACGATCGGCAGCGTGACCGCAAAGATCGCTGATTTGGTCGGGGGCTTTGATAACTTGGGTATCATCATCGGCACGGTGTTCGCAGGCAAAGCCATTTTCTCTGTGGGCATGTTCGCCAAATCGATCTGGGATTTTGGCGCTGCGCTGGTAGCACTGGCAGGTGGCTTCCCGGCTGTTATTGGCGGCATTAAAGCAATAGGGCTGGCGCTGATGGCCAACCCGATCGGCCTGATCATTGGCGGAATAGCTCTTGTTGCAGGCGTCCTTATTGCTAAATGGGATGTGGTGGGGCCTTGGTTCTCCAAGCTATGGGGGTATGTGACCAACGTATTCAGCACGGCGTGGGAAGGCATCAAGACCCTGCTTAGCTGGACGCCGCTTGGTCTGATCATTAATAACTGGGGCAGCATTACCAGTTTCTTTTCTGGCCTACTAGGCTCAGTCAACAAGGTCGTCAGTACCGCCTGGACAGGTATCAAGGCCCTGTTCAATTGGACCCCGCTTGGCATCATTATCAACAACTGGGGTGGTATCACTGAATGGTTCGGCGGCTTGTGGAACACGGTCACCGGTGTGGTCAGCTCGGCATTCGACCTGTTCAAGCAGTGGTTCAACTGGTCACCAATGGGGCAGCTTATTGGAGGCTGGGGTGGTGTTACTGGTTTTTTCTCAAATCTTTGGCGCTCAACAACCGGCGTGATTGATACTGCCTGGACAGGCATCAAGGGCTTGCTGTCTTGGACTCCGCTGGGCGTCATCGTAAACCATTGGGGTGGCATTACAGCGTGGTTTGGTCGCCTGTTCGATGGGGTGACGGGGGTTATAGGTACTGCCTTTGATTCATTTAAGCAGTGGTTTAACTGGTCACCTATGGGCCAGCTTATTGGAGGATGGGGCGGACTAACTGGTTTCTTCTCAAGCATATTTGCAGGTGCTTCTAACGCGGTCAGCGCAGCATGGGAAGGGATTAAAGGCATACTGTCTTGGACGCCCCTCGGCATGATCGTGAGCAACTGGGGCGGGATTACCGATTGGTTTGGCGGTCTGTGGGACGGCATTGTAGAGAACGCCCGTGCTGCTTTTGACTGGATCGCCGGCAAGCTGGAGTGGGTTGGCAATGCGGCAGCCAAGGTCAAGGGATGGTTCAGCTTTGGTGACGATGACGAGGAGAAACAAGAGGCAGCCACTTCGGTGCGTGCAGAGCGCCCTGTATCAATTGGTGACGCCGCCGCCCTTCGCGATGCGGAAGAGCGTTTTGCAGCCAATACAGTACAGGTAGGAGCCTCTGCACAACACGCACCTCCTGATTATGAAGAACGCATGGCAAAGGCAACGATGGGCCGGTCACGGTCTGAATATATGAGCCAAAGCCAGCCGGTTACCAACAACGTAACTCAGTCGAATACGTTCAACATCTACCAGCAACCCGGCCAAGATGTACGCGCACTGGCTGAAGAGATCGCACGTATCCAAGCCGAGCAGGAGCGTGGTGCTCTGTATGACGCCGCCCCAGCATGAGGTGATCAATGTCTGACATTATGATGCAGCTGGGTGACTACCAGTTCAGCGTGAATACCGCCGCGTATCAAAGCCTTTCGCGGGCAACCGAATACAGCTGGAAGGGCCAGGAGCGGATAGGGCAGTATGAGGCCCTGCAGTATACCGGTCCGGGTAAAGACGGGGTTACCTTGAGCGGCGTGGTGTTTCCATCATACAAAGGCGGCACCGCCCAGCTGGATGATATGAGAGCCGAAGCCGGCAAAGGCCTGCCGCTGATTCTGGTGGATGGCCGAGGCTTCATTCATGGCCGTTGGGTCATTGAAAAGATAGATGAACAGCAGGGCGTGTTTGCCCAGGCTGGCGCACCGCGCAAACAGGAATTCACCCTTCAAATCAGGAAGTATGACGATGGCCCAGACGTATCGGACACGTGACGGTGACACCGCCGATCTGATTGCCTGGAGGCACTACGGTCGTCAGGATGGTCAGGTGGTGGAGATGCTGATTGATGCCAACCCCGGCCTTGCCGATCGGGGCCCTATATTGCCCGAGGGTATCAAAGTGACGCTTCCGGACTTTGCCGAGCCTGAGCAGGTGAAAGGGGTGAGGTTGTGGGACTGAATATCAAACCTGCCTTTCGTCTGGTCGCCAACAGTGAGGACATCACCGCAACGATCATGGAGCGCTTTGTCAGCCTGACTTATACCGATGATGCAGGCGTAAAGTCAGACTCTCTGCAGTTTACCCTGAGCGACCATGACTCGAATAACCGCATCATCCTGCCGGCGGCTGGCGCTGAACTCGAGCTGTGGCTGGGGTATGACAATCAGGCGCAGCGGATGGGCCTGTTTGTGGTGGATGAGATCGAGCTTGCAGGCCCTCCGGATACTGTGACGGTGAAGGCAAAAGCAGCGCCCCAGGCAACCAGCAGCAGCGGATCGGGCAGCACCCGTCTGATGGTCACAACGCAGAAAACACGGTCATGGGATGCTGGCCTTACGCTGGGTGGTATGGTCGAAACCATCGCGCAGGAGCACGGCCTTGCCCCTGCAGTTGCCGTCAGCCTTGCCCCGATCGTGTTGCCCCATGTGGATCAGGTGAACGAATCAGACATCAACCTGCTGACCCGTCTGGCGCGGGACTATGACGCCATTGCCAAACCGGCAGGCGGCAAGCTGGTGCTGGCCAAGCGTGGTGAGTCGAAGACGGTTAGTGGTAAGCCGCTACCCACTATCACCTTGGTGCCCGGGCAGGTCACCAGCTGGCGCGTGACCATCGCCAAGCGTGCAAAGGCAGGGAAGGTGGTGGCAGTATGGCGCGATCTGAACAGCGCATCGGATAAAGAGGTTGCCGTGGGGGATGGTGAGCCAGTGCGCCGCATGCGGCACCAGTTCACTGACCAAGCCAGCGCAGAGAAGGCTGCCCGCAGCGAATACGATGGCGGTCAGCGATCAGAAGGTACATTGTCGATCAGTATGCCAGGGGATCCGTCTATTATCGCAGAAGCGCGGCTGCAGCTGAGTGGATTCCGTTCAGGTGTAAATGGTGAATGGCTAGTTGCGAACGCCACCCACTCGGTCGATAAATCAGGCTATAGGTGCAGCATCAGGGGTGAAACCATCTGATCCATCATCGGGTTCAATCTCTAGGACTCCATCCAGCTCTTCTCGAATAACGTCAACATCGTCTGGCGCCATGATAGTAACCTTTGCCTCTCCGTTCCGGGCTTTCCTGATGATAACTTTGATATCGTGATCGATGATCAGGACTTCCCCTTCGCGGCGCGAGAGTGTCAGTGATGTGATCCGTGGCATGTGCACCTCCATGTGCGTGTGGTTTTGTGCCACCATAGCGCCCGGATCCACCAATGCAAGGAGATAGCATGCGCCTTTCCATGGCAATAGCCCTGCTGCTGACCTCTACTTTCACCATAGCTGAACACCCGTCATCATTCAGTTCTGCCAAGAAGATCCTCGATCGCCAGATATATACAGACGCTGATCGAGTGACGTTCTACTGCGGTTGTGATTACGCCCCGGCACCAAATCCTGATAACCCAAACCGCACCCGGCTAACTCCAAATGCTGATAGTTGTGGCTTGAAACCGCGGAAAAACGCCAACCGGTCGGGCCGGATCGAGTGGGAACATGTAGTTCCTGCTTGGGAGTTTGGTCACCAGCTGCAGTGTTGGCAGGAAGGAGGGCGCAAAGGTTGCCGCAAGGATCCTCAGTTCAAACGGATGGAATCCGACATGCATAACCTGGTACCGGCAGTGGGCGAACTGAACGGCGATCGCAGTAACTTCCGCTTTGGCATGATTCCCGGTGAGCCCAGGGTGTATGGCGCCTGTGATTTTGAAGTGGATTTCAAGCAGAGAGTAGCGGAGCCGCCGGAGCAGGTTCGCGGTGATATCGCTCGCACCTACTTCTATATGGAAGATCAGTACGGTCTACGAATCAGTCGCAAGCAGCGTCAGCTTTTCAAGGCTTGGTCAAACCTAGACCCTGTTGATGGTGCTGAACGAGCACGCTCAAGGAGAGTATCAGAGGTACAAGGTAACGAAAACCCGTTCGTGCAGTGAGTATTCAGCTGTGTTTAAACACTCTGAAACGATACAAAACGACCATGTAAGCTGTTGTTTTCTATAGAGGCAGAATACACCGAAATGACCGTGGCTGAATGGGGCTGTTTTGCTTTTATATCAGTAGGTTGTCTGCGGCTGCATGGTTACATGGGGTGCAAGGGGTCGCAGGTTCAAATCCTGCCGTCCCGACCATTTAAATGAAGCTGTTATATGAATCGCCTTCTGGCGATTTTTTTGTTTCTGGGCTTGGTAACCGTTCTGTTTAGTCGTCATCCCTTCTGGTGTATCGAATCTCCATATATCGTCCAGTTTCCGGGTTGTAGGTATCCAACACCGGCTGTGTGACTGATTTCGGCTCTGACTCCTGGTATCTAGGCTTAAACTTTGCCTTGATTCTTTGCCACGCACCGTCCTGGGGTGGTTGATCAGTGTTGGCCATGTATTCTCCTCCTGTTCTTTTCTCTGTAGCAACAGAGCTGTCATTTGGCGTTTTTCTAGTGACAATCTGCGATGTCTGAAAGGCAGCCTGCCCAATAACGAGCGTGATAATTCCCTTTAATGTGTTGATCTGTTTGAACGACTGGCAGAAGAGAACCTTATCAGGACAGTCCGTCACTCCGCCGGCCAGTACACCTTTACCAGCGGCAGCAAACGCTGGCCTTCAATATCGAACCTTTCATAGTTGGCCACCACCAGATCGGCCAACAGGTCGATGTCGATCAGCGTTACAGGGATGGTAGCCCGTTCGGCTTCATAGCGTGCTTCGCGGGTAAAACCGCCGGTGCTGATAAACAATCCTTGGTCACCTTCACGCAGGGCACCGATAAAGCTGCGGATCGGGTTTGAGCCCATACTGCCACTGCGGTGTTTCACTTCTGCTTTGATGCGTGGCTGCGTCAATCCAAGCCCGTCCGGTGATGCCAACACATCCACGCCACGATCCGGGCCTCTGGCTGATACACGGGCCTGGTAGCCCATCGCTCGCAGCAGGGCGGCGGTGAGTTCTTCCATTTCATCGGGTGCCAGGCTTTGGATCTTGTCCTTGATCAGCTCATGGCCGCGAGACACCACATCTTCACGCAACAGTTCGAGTTCAGCTTCGGCTGCTGGCACATCGTCGGCAGAGGAGGACGGCTCAACCGGCTTTCCGGCCAGGCGGTCCTGTACCTCGCTGATGACCGCACCTGACAGTGAAAATACGGTCAAGACAGATCCCAGGCTGTTGCGGGTCGATTGCGTGAACAGGTCGCGTGAGATGCGCCCAAGCCACTTCACCTTGCGAATGTGCTGGAATTCGCCCACCGGCTCGGACTCATGACGAAACTCATACTGGCCAATCGCTTCGCCCACCAGATACTCACGGTGTTCCTGGCTGTAGGTGATGATCAGGTCGCCGGGCTGAATGTCGTCACGAAACTTGCGGATCATGGCGATGGCATTCGCGGTGCGGCCCGGTTTGGCGTTGCCGAAATGGTGTATGTAGGCGCTTCGAAGCGCGTCCTGGTTGGTGTACTGGTTCAGGTCGCCCAGGTTGCCCCAGCCGATACCGACACACTCGGCATCCTTGAAGTCGTCGAAGTAGCAACCGCCGTTACCGGCACGAATCATCCAACCGTTCATCAGGCTTACTCCATCTTACTCATGCTTGCTTGACATCAGCAGGCTTAATCCCTAATCTTCCCGGTAACACGACCCCGGCCTCTTGGTTGCTTGCAACTTACGCTGGGGTTTTTATTTTCTGGTTACCACCACTCCTTCCAGTCGTCCGTAACTCCCATGCCGCTCAAGTTCAGCTTCTTGGATGAGTGCTGCTCTGGGAACTGTTCCAGATGCTCGGCCAGCCGGTTGTGCCACTCGGTATTAGGGCATATCGACTTCACCAGCATGCGAGTAATGGCAAACAGCAGGAAGGGCTTGAAGTGGGAGTCTTCGTCACTGATAAACGCATCACACCAGGCAATCTCCCCCTGTTTCGGCAACATTGGTTTGGAGGTGATGTTCCGGTTCCACAAACGGCTATGGTGCGCCACCAGATTACGCAGGTAACTCAGGCTAAATAGCCAGCTTTTGAACACTTTCCAATTGCTCACGCCGTACCGGTTGGCGATGGTAGCCTGGTCTTTCACGTTCAGCATGCTGAACAGCTGGGATATGGCACCGAAGTCCAATACCTCTACTGCAACCCATATCGGCAGCTCATCACCGTGATTGGCGTGATAGTGCCGGACAAAATCCTCTTTCGACCGTTTGACCAATCCACGATATTTGTCCGCCCAGGCGTCAAAGCAGGTTTGAACCATACCTTTGCGGAAAGGCCTGTTGGCAAAGCCCGGGTGGAAGTGTGCTTTGGTATTTTCTATATGGGCGAAAGGGCTGCGTTCGCCCAGCAAGTGGGACAGGTCTACCCGCAAGGAGATTTCGATACGTTCCAGCGCATCGGTAAGGTACAAGCGAAGCTGCTTGTCGAACAGGTACAGGTGCACCGCGTCCACGAATTGAGTATCCGGGTGAAACTCGTCCTTTGCTTTGGTGGAGAGTTTTCCGGTTTCGCTATCCTGTACCACTTCGAACGTGCGAAACGGATACCAGTAGGCGCTGAGGCGGTAGTAGCCCACACGCTGAAGGTAATCCAGAGCGGCGGCCTCGTCGGTGACCACCATGCCCCAGGATTTGAGCAGCTCCAATTGCTCGGGAAAGGACTTCCATGGCCTGCTGTAAGGCATCAGATTGATACTCCTGATACGATTAACCCCTCATCTATGAGGTAGACGGTTATGAGCTCAAATTCCTGCGGGGGCAGATTTCTGTTTGAGGCCCGATTGCATACTTGCCCCAACACCATCGCGTCGGAAATCAAACATATTCATTCTGAATGTGTTGATTGTTACTTGATTGTTACCGCTTGAGTGGGCGATTAGGCGTTCGTGCCGCTTGGCATATGGAGCCATTGCATAGGAGCCTCCGTATTCGCCTGTATTGACCAGCACCACATGTTGGTACATGTGGTAGTGAAGTGCCTCCACCATGGAGTCGAAAGTGTTAACGTCGCGGTTTAGGGCAGGTATTAAGAGCGCATTGGACTTGTCACGAAGGTCTGCGCTCAGTGCTATGTCTGTAGAATCAAAACAAATAGCAGCGCTTAGGCAGAACCCTTTTTCATTTGGAAAAGCTGGGTGGGCAAGCTCCAACATTAACTGGTACGGACGCCAAGGCTGGATTCCCAACTTAACCTCCGGGGCTGTCATGTGGTACTTCCCCTGAAAGCGTTGGATCTCGTTGTTATTGCCATTGTGCTTTCGAGGAACAATCCAAACGGCGCAGTTTTTAGGTTTTGTAGAGCCAGGCTGCTTTATGAATCCAAGCCCTGCTACGATGATGGCATGAGTCTTTCTGGATAAGTGAATCAGGATATCCATATCATCTTGGTGAACCGCCAACTCTGGTAGCATGATCAGGTCAATGGTTTGCTCCCGCTCGCCATTTGTTAGCTTATCGATGTGCTGAGCTTCGATATGCTTGGTCACCAGTTTTGCGACACGCGCTATGTGGCGTCGGTGCTTGGTCCGGTATTCGGGATCATCAAGGAATTGACCGTGCTCAGCAAAGTCCTTTTGCCTAGGCATCTTGGCTTGGACCATGGCTACCACTAGATCTTTTTTGGACTTTTCCCAACTGGGTGAAACCAATTCAGGGAGGCCTGGCATATTGGATTGTTTGCAATAAGCGGCTTTAAGTTTAGCGAGCCGTTCATCAACCAGTTTGCTAACACTTTCCACGGAAAGCTCTGTCGGCCAAGAGTAACCTTGATCATTGACGCGGATGCCTGGCCATTTGAGAAGCTTGGAGAGGAGAGTCGTGAGCCAGCCTGAGAACTGAGCAGCCTCACCCGCCAATGCTTCAGGTGTTGTTAGTAAGCCGATCTGTCTTTTGAACTGAGTTGTCTTTAGTCCGCGGTAGCCGGTCTTGGGAGCGAAGTTTGTCCCAAAACCTGTCGGGTCACCTAAGCCTGAAAGCACTGCTCGCAGACACAGAGCGATACGTTGAAGAATGAAGGTGTCGTCTTGCTGGGAGCGTAGGTGGCCAGCAGCCTCTGAAAGAACTTTGTTGAACTCAAGTTTTATTGAAACTTCATAATCGAACACAGCGAAAGAGGGAGTTGCTGATAATTTATCAAACTTTACTTTAGTCTTTGCCAAATCGATGATTTCGTCTGTTTTACTCTTATCAAAAGAGGCACTTTTTCCTAGCAGAGACCGCATTAGCTTTAATGCCATTATTTCATTGCTGAATGGATTATCTGGTCTCGCTACAAGCTTATACAGGGAAATATAAGCAGTAATGTCTTCCAGTTTTTTGGCTGAAGGTCTTATATTTATGTAGAGCTTTTCAATTAATTCTTGGACTTTATCTAAGTCAAGCCAGGAATACTTTAATGCCCGAGCATGGAGTATGAGTGAACGAAGAAGAGTCGCATCCTGAATAGCTATAAGCTCCAGTATCTTGGGAGCATTTTTATGATCATCAAGAAGGCTTGATGCTGCGCGTAGAAGTGGTTTGATATCCTTTATAATCTGACTAGAAATCACTATAGCTGTAGCGATATCCCGGTCAGTAGCATCCTTTTCTAGGCTTATCTTCCTGAATCCATTTGCGAGCTTGAAAATAAGGTCGTGGAACCAGCATCCTGAGCTGTCTTCCAACGTTGTGTCCATTCTTACAAGTAACAGGAAGCGTGCTTGCGCCGCAATAAAGTTGAAGCCTTCTGGTTTAGCCTTTGCTGGCGACGATGAAGCTGCTATCTTCGATAGCATTAGACTGCAGAAGCTCGAAGAATTGATCTATATCGGCATGAGCCGGAACTGCCTGGCGGTCTTTACGGTGAATAACGGTTGCTGCATGCCGATAGATTTCAGCGAGGCAGTAGGTACCAATTGCAGCTTGAATTTGTGCCTGCTTTGACACGGTTGGGCACCAAGGACTAAATGGTAGCTCTCTGAGATAATGAAGTTGCTCTAGTATTGGCTCGAGCAACTTGGTACTTGGGAATAACTCGATCCCTTTCTTTAGGAGTAGCACCAGGGCGGGGTCTCGACTCCAGCATGCTATGAGTCTCCGGGCTAGCCTCTCTTGAAGATAATCCCAATCTCCTGGAATAGGTTTACCATTCTCATCGGTTTTTCGGGATGTAAAGTGTCGCATGCTATTTAAAAGTTTTGAGATTTTGTTCGCAGCAAAACGTTTCAACGTGTCCTCGCGGACATCGAACATATCCTTCTCTATTGCTGCAAGCCGATTGTAGTATCCGTCACCATCGGACTGGTTCTGCTCCTTACTTTTAGACAGAGCAAGCAACGATTCCAGTTGGTCAAGATGAACTTCGGTGTCATCATAAGATATTGGTCCAGAAACACTGCTTTGTATATCTTCCAGGGTCTGGGAAATTCCAACAGACTTTCCTCTGAAAATTTCAACCTTGGTCTTTTCAGGGTTAGCTTCCAGATTGAGTTCATTTAGTAAAGGGGTTGTGATATCGAGTAATGCCTTCTTTATGGTATCTAGGTATGTTTCTGATTTCTTTGGGTTTGCTAACTCATTTTCTACCTTGTTACGATTGGGTCCTACAAGGACAAAGCGCATATCATCGACATAACGGCAATAATCAACCAACCTAATGCCATGGTCTTTACAAATAATATGACCTATTAGTTCCTTCATTCGGTCATCAAAATCCGACATGTAAATATTAGCAAGAAAGCCAGATGCAACTAACCCCTGAGGTAGTCCCAAAGGTGCTTTTGGGCACCTTTCAGAGGAACAAAGCTGTTTAAAATCTTCACTAGAAGAAGCTGACCATTGCCAGTCCTCTAGCGCTGAAATTATATTTTCTTTAGCCGTTTGAGTTTGGTCTTTAGTAGACTCTTGCTGTTGAGAAAAGCACTCTATTTTTTCCGCAAGCAATGGCCGCTTGATACAGTCAAAAAACTTAGAAATATCTAGCTCTAATAGATATACTTCTTCCTCGTCTGACTTCTCATGGATCTCAAACTTGGCAAAGTAATATGGTCTTTCAAGAAATTTTCGATAGTCTGTGAAATATTTACTATAGGTAGTTGTTGCTCCGTAACTGTGTTCAGCCTTGTCGTCTTTATATTTGCAATAAAGCCTATTCCCGTAGCTTACGACCCCTTTTTGATGAACTTCATCGTAGCCAGTAGACGGGTCACCTTGCTTACTTTCGACTTCGTTGGCAAGGCACATCATTACGAGGGTCATGATGGTTTGATCGCGTATACTTATGTGGGCTAGTGGTCTTAATTTGAGAGGGCTATCTTCTGCAGGCCGCTCTTTGTCAGAATCCAGGTGTTGAGGGGTAAGGTCTTTGGGCTGCCAAGTGAGTCTGTACTCGGGTATCTTTAGGGGATCATCATCCGGCCTCGTAAACTCCCAAGGATGAGACTTAGGCGCCGGTACGAGTGCGAGTGGTGTAAAAGTGAACTTATCTTTAACTTCATCAGCCCACTCATTACAGCGATTAGCCAAATCAATGGATGAAGTATCGAGCTCGAAGTGATCAGCATACCAGTTGGTTGTGCGGATATACTCGTGTGCCTTCTTCCAGGCGAGAGCCAAAAGTAAAGGATCAGTCAAGTAATCATCACTTAATACGAGCTTCTCGTACTTTTTATCTAACACAGGCATTGCGTTTTCCTTAACTAACCGCCTTTTTCATTACAGCTTCAGCTAGCTGGCAGCGGGTTTCGCTGGCTTGGTTCAGGCGCTTTTTGAGCTGGTCGCAGAGGGCCATAAGCTCATCGACTTTTTGGAGAATTTTTGTTTGTTCTGCTAGAGGCGGAACATGAACAGGTAGTAACCAGAGCTTTTCTGATTTCAACTTGCAAGTACCGTGGGTGGAGTGATCTACCAAACTTGTCACAGTTGCTTTATGGGCTTTCAAGAACAACAGCAGATATGGTGCTAAATCTCGTGGTGGAATAAGTGCTTTCATATCTTGGTTGATTGTGACTGGTGCTAGTGTCATTGCGACGGGAAAAGAATGAGCGAGTATCATTCCACGGACTACCATTAATAAACTGTGCGGAGGTATGAGTCTAAGGGACGTACTCTCTATTGCAGTATTAGAAATCTGGTCTTGACTGCTTGAGATGTAGTCTGTCTTCATATCCTTGGGAGACACCCACGGAATCTCCCCAGCCCAATAGTCAGCATTTTTCTTACTTGGAGTAGCGCCGCCGAGAATAGTGCCTAAGGTTCCCAGTTCAGCAGTCACCCAGTTTTGGGGCGTATTGGCCGTGGTTGCTTTTATTCCAGATAAGGCTAGGTAAGAAGCCGCTGGTTCATCCCCCGCATTCTGCTCCACCAGTCGTCCCATCACCGCCAGTTGTAGGATGGCCTGCTTGAGCTTGTCGATACTCTGCTCAGTCGTGAACAGGGTGTCGAAGTGAGCGGCGAGGCGGGCCCAATTGTCGGCCAACTCGCTGGCATTTTCGGACTGGGTGAGGGTGCCGAGCAGGGTGTCCACGAGGGTTTCGTGGGCGTCGAGCTGGTCGCTGGTCTGCTGTTCCAGCCGATCGCAGAGCGCCATAAGCTCATCGACTTTTTGGACGATGCGGTGTTGTTCTTCAAGGCACGGAGTAGCAACAGGTATAGAGGCCAGTCGCGCTTGATTAAGTTTAGGGACAGTCATCCCTGTGATATACGGACTTAAGTCGGCAGCAGTTATGTAATACACCAGATACTCATCAGTCACAGCTTCCCTTCGAGGCCTTAAAACATGGGCATGGTTATTCACCCAGGACTTGCCTGAAATCGAAAAGGCTGTTGCTTCGCCTTTGTCCCACTTGGCACCGTCCTCGCCGACTAATACCAGTGGTTCGTCGAACAGGTAGCCGTCAACATAGTCAACGATTCCAGAGGCGCCATAGTAGGGATAAGGGCCTGATTTGCGGGCTGCCTTTGTTATAGGCTTACGTTGACTATCTAGTACTTCAACTATTTCCCCGAGCCTTGTCCATGTCCAAGTTCTTGGTATATCGAAAGGCTGCTCATCTCCTGTCACATCACCTGATACCGTTTTTCGACCTCGTGCTTTGATAGGAGCATGTTCTCGCCGAAGCCATAGAAGGTGTTCCTTGAACAAAGTATCTTCGGGAGATTGCGATACTAGCCGTCCACTCACGGCCAACTCCAGAATCAACTCCCGCAGTTTCTTAATCCCGGTCAGCTCGATCTTGCCGTTGCTACCACGGCCGCTGCTGGACTTCTTGGTGACCGCTCCTGTCCACAGGTCCAGGTGATCGGTTATCAGTTCTTGCGCACTCACGCCGCACCTCCATCGGTATTCTCATCGCGGTTGTGCGCGAGCGCATCGGCGAGGATATCGCGCAGCTGGTGGCGGATCTCCTGAATCTCGGCCTGTTGCTGTTCATACTGCGCCAGCAGTTCGTCTGGGTCGTGGTTGATCTGCTCGCCCTGGTGCGGGTTCTTGATGTCCAGGTTGTAGTTACGGGCTTTGATCTCATCAATGGAGACCTTCCACGCCTGCTCGTTTTCCACCCGGCTGGCGAAACCATCGGACTCATCGCCCCACCAGTCGATCTCGGTCTGGAACTCGGCAAAGCGCATGGGCTTGGTTTTGCTGTAGCTCTTGTAGCCTTCCGGGTAGGGGTGTTCGTAGTACCACACGGTTTCCGTGGGCTTGCCCTTGGTGAAGAACAGCAGGTTGGTCTTGATGCCGGTATAGGGGTTAAACACGCCGTTGGGCAGGCGCACGATGGTGTGAAGGTTGCACTCGTCCAGCAGCTTTTCCTTGAGGCGGGTCTTCATGCCCTCGCCGAACAGGAAGCCATCCGGCAGCACCACAGCGGCACGGCCTCCGTCCTTGAGCAGATGGATGAATAGCGTCATGAACAGGTCGGCGGTTTCCCGGGTGCGGAAGGCGGTCGGGAAGTTGGTTTCGATACCGTCCTCTTCCATACCACCAAACGGCGGGTTGGCCACGATCACATCCACGCGCTCTTTTGGCCCCCAGCTGATCAACGGGCGGCCCAGGGTGTTGTCATGCTTGATCTGGTCCGGCACCTCGATGCCGTGCAAAATCATGTTGGTGGTGGCCAGCAGGTGCGGCAGCGGCTTCTTCTCCACGCCGAGAATGGTGCGCTGAAGCGTCTGCTCGTCCTGCGGGGTGCTGACATAGCGCCGGCGCTTGTGCTCGATGGCGCAGGTGAGGAAGCCGCCGGTGCCGCAGGCCGGGTCCATCACCTTCTCGTCCAGCTTGGGATCCACTCGGTTGACCATGAACTCGGTCACGGCGCGGGGCGTGTAGAACTCACCGGCGTTACCGGCGTTTTGCAGATCTTTGAGGATCTGCTCGTACATATCGCCCAGCGCATGGCGCTCGGCGGATTTGTTGAAGTCGATGCCGTCCTGCAACTTGTTGATCACTTGGCGCATCAGCTGGCCGGACTTCATGTAGTTGTAGGCATCCTCAAACACGTTGCGGATCACTACGCCCCGGTAGTCGTCACCGGCCGGTTGCAGATTTTGCAGGCCGGGGAACAGGGTGGTGTCCACAAAGTCTTTCAGTTCGTCGCCGGTCATGCCCTCCGGGTCAGCGGCCCAGTTGCGCCAGCGCAGGTGCGAGGGAATCGGGGAGCGGTAGTCATCGTTGAACATCTCCCATTCCAGCTCGCGGTCATCAAAGATCTTCAAAAACAGCATCCAGACGAGCTGGCCAATGCGCTGGGCGTCACCGTCTACGCCCACGTCCTTGCGCATGATGTCCTGAATGGATTTGATGGTGGTGTTGATCGACATAAGGTGTCTGTTCCCGGGTGTTCAGAAAAAGAGATAAAGTGTTTGGTTCGGCCTACGAAGTCTGCTGGTAGAGCTCATCTTCCAGCTGCTTCACGGCCTGGGTGTAGCCGGGTTTGCCGCCAAAGGCTTGCAGCAGCTCCATCGGCGCACCGATCTGGCTGAAAGGGGCCAGAGTAAGGACTTTCACATCTTCGATCGGCTCGATACCGGCATCGGTGTATTTGTCCAGCAGGGCGTTCAGCACCTGCTTGCTGGCGCCTTCGTACTTGTTGAAGTAGTTCTGCTTGCGTACCTGCTCGGCCCGTTCCTTGCGGCTCAGCGGTGGCTGATCGTAAACGATATGGCAGATCACATCGAAGGGATCCGGCTCGGCACCCAGCTTCTTGCTCACCTCTTTGATCAGGTCGTCCCAGATCACGCCCTGTTCGGCCAGCTCATCGATGATCACTTGCTTGCGGTCGGCTTCGTTCCAGCGGCGCAGGAAGTCGCTGAGGGTGGCGTATCTTTCTTTTACCTGCTGGCGGGTAAAATCTTTCAGGCTCTCGGTAATGAGCTTGCCGTCCGGCCCCAGATATTGCACACGCTCGGCGATCACGCTGACTTCAACATTGCCGACCACGTACTTGATGCGTTTGGGGGGATCATCGTTGGTATTGTTCCAGTCGCCAGCCGGGGTGTCGTCCGAGGACCACTCCTCTTCAGGGTCAACATCATAGGTGCCGGCTTCATCACCGAGCATGTCATCCGGCTGTTCGTCTTCCGGTGCGTGCTCATCGTCCGGGTTGATCGGGTCGTCACCCCTGGGCGAGTACACCTTGACCGGGTCGCCATCGAAATCCGGGTCGGCGAACAGCTCGGTGGCCTTTTTGAAGTCGATGATGGTAAACCAGTGCTTGTTGTAATCATCGTTGATGCGGGTGCCACGGCCGATGATCTGTTTGAACTCGGTCATGGATTGGATGCGCTGGTCCAGCACGATCAATTTACAGGTCTGGGCATCCACGCCGGTGGTCATCAACTTGCTGGTGGTGGCGATCACCGGGTAACGCTCTTCCGGGTTGATGAAGTTATCCAGCTCGGCCTTGCCTTCCTGCTCGTCGCCGGTGATACGCATGATGTACTTGCGGTTTTCCTGTACCCGCTGCGGGTTCAGGTTGACCAGCGCCTGGCGCATCCGCTCGGCATGGTCGATGTCTTCGCAGAACACGATGGTTTTCTGGTAGGGGGCGGTCTGCGTCATAAACTCGGTGACCTTACGCGCCACCAGCTCGGTGCGCTTCTCCAGCACCAGATTGCGGTCAAAGTCCTTCTGGTTGTAGATGCGGTCCTCGATCAGCTCGCCGTTCTTGTCGGTCTGACCCTTGCTTGGGCGCCAGCCTTGAAGGTCGCGGTCAATATCGACACGCACCACCTTGTACGGGGCGAGGAAGCCGTCTTCGATGCCCTGCTTGAGCGAGTAGGTGTAAACCGGCTCGCCAAAGTAGTCGATATTGGAGACTTCCCTGGTTTCCTTCGGCGTGGCGGTCAGGCCGATATGGGTAGCGGCCGAGAAGTAGTCCAGAATCTGTCGCCAGGCGGAATCCACGGCGGCGCTGCCACGGTGACATTCGTCAATCACGACCAGATCGAAGAAGTCGGGTGAGAACTGCTTGTAGATGTTCTGTTCTTCCTCGCTGCCGGTCACGGCCTGATACAGCGACAGGTAGATCTCATAGGACGGATCGACGGTGCGGTTGCTGACCTTGGTCATCGCCTGGCCGAAGGGCTTGAAGTCGTTGTTCTTGGTCTGATCGACCAGAATGTTGCGGTCGGCCAGAAACAGGATGCGCTTCTTCCTTTTCGACTTCCACAGCCGCCAGATGATCTGGAAGGCGGTAAAGGTTTTACCCGTGCCGGTGGCCATCACCAGCAGGATACGGTTCTGCCCACGCGCAACCGCTTCGACGGTACGGTTGATCGCTACTGTCTGATAGTAACGGGGCGAGCGGCCGCTGCCGTCATCGTAATAGGGCTGTTCAACGGTTTGCCGTGCCGCTGCCTGATCAATGCCTTTGTACCGGCAGTAGAGCGCCCAGAGGGTGTCGGGCGAGGGGAACTCATTCAGGGCAAGGGTGGACTCGGTTTTACCAAACAGGCCGGTGCGGTCGTGAAACAGGAAGCCATCGCCGTTGCTGCTGAACACGAAGGGTGCATCCAGTGCATCACTGTAGGCTAGCGCCTGTTGCATACCATCGCCCAGGCTGTGGTTATTGTCCTTGGCCTCGATGATGGCGATGGGGATGTTCTTCTTGTAGCTGAGCACATAATCGGCGCGGCGGCGCTTGCCGCGGGTGTGAAGGCGACCGCGCACGATGATGCGGCCAGCGGTAAAGGAAACCTCTTCTCTGACCTGGGCCTGTAAGTCCCAGCCTGCCTGCTCCAGTGCGGGGTTGATGAACTTGGTGCAGATGTCCCGTTCCGTGAGCGTCTTCTTGTCCATGTTGAATATCCCGCATCCTGTAGCTGACGGCCTGATCAATAGGCTTTTCACCGAGGCTTAGGGTAGCTCAAAAGACTAGGGTTCTGAAGTCTGGCGCAGGTTTAGGGCGGGGGTGAAACCAAGGGCTCAGTTTTAACCTGCCACAGGTCACACAGCCGAAAACCCCTCACTCCCGGTTCAGTGCTTCCAGCAGTTCAATCTCAAACACCAGATTCGCATTGGGCGGAATCCTGTCCCCGAAGCCGCGTTCGCCGTAGCCCATTTCGGCCGGTACGTGCAGTTTACGCTTGCCGCCCACCTTCATGCCCTTGAGGCCCTCGACCCAGGCAGCGATCACTTTCTTGCGGCTCAGTACGGTCTGAAATGGCTGGCCCTTGTCATAGGACGAGTCAAACTCGGTGCCGTCTTCCAGAAAGCCGCGGTAGTGTGCGGTGATCAGTGCACCGCCTTTTTTCACCTCGGTGCCGGTGCCTTCGACAATGTCTTCGATGATGAGCTGTTCAGATGCAGCCATGATGTGTCCTGTGGTTTGAAAACCACCTGCTGCCTGACCGTCGCCGCTCACTGGACGAGAGAGGCTGGGCAGGCTGCAAGTGGTGGTTTTTCTCAATCAGTCTTCGCGGCTGGTGACTTCCAGCAGGTGGTAACCGAACTGGGTCTGAACCGGGCCCTGGACTTCGTTGATCGGGGCGCTGAAGACGACCTTGTCGAATGCGGGCACCATCTGGCCGGGGCCGAAGCTGCCCAGTTCGCCGCCCTGTTGGCCGGACGGGCACTGGGAGTGCTCTTTGGCCAGTGCGGCAAAGTCGGCGCCTGCTGCGATTTGGTCTTTCAGCGCCTGACATTCGGCTTCAGTGCTGACGAGGATGTGACGTGCGCTTGCGCGTGCCATGGGTGCTCTCCTGAACAGTTGAGTAATGAACTTAAGCATAGTGTGTATTCTCGAAGCGGGAGACAGGCATCAGTGGTGATGACCGCCGACCCCGTGGGCATGACCGTGCGCGATCTCTTCATCTGTCGCCGCACGCACATTCACCACTTCGATATCGTAGGTGAGGGTTTTGCCGGCCAGCGGGTGGTTGGTATCGACCAGCACCATTTTAAGCCCGGGTTTGACGACGGTTACCTGACGTGCGCCCTGATCGGTTTGAACCACGGCCACCATACCGGGCTTCCACTGGCGTACCCCCTTGGGCAGGCCTTGCAGATGTTTGATCGGCACCCGCTGTTGCTGGCCTTCATTACGCTCACCGTACGCCTGATCAGGTGTAAGCGTCAGGTGCAGCGTATCGCCCTCAGCCTTGCCTTCCAGTGCCTGCTCAATCGCTGGAATCATGCTGTCATGGCCGTGCAGGTAGGCGATCGGGTCAGCGCCGTAATTGGTCTCGATCTGGGTGTCATCAGCATCGGTCAGGGTGTAGAAGAACTGCACCACGGTGTTATCGGTAATCTGTGTCAATGCGAGCACCTCGTGTAAACGTTACAAAGGCTGAAGTATCCGGGGATCCCGAGGGCTTGGCAAGGCATCAGGCAGGGATCGTTCCCGATTCTGGCTCAGTTGTCATCCAGATTTTATGATCGGCTACTAGCGTGTTCCCGGTTAAACAACCAATAACGGGAACAGCTTGATGAAACGTTTATCCCTTGAGCCACTTCTGGAGCGGGAGGTGGAAGTTCGTGACGTGACCTTCGGTCGGTACAACGAGATCGGTGCCCGCTGCAAAGTGGTGAATACCACGCTGGGTGACTACTCCTATATTGGCGATGACTCGGATGTGATCAACACCGAGATCGGCCGCTTCTGCTCCATCGCCGCCCATACCCGCCTGAACCCCGGCAACCACCCGGTGGAGAAGGCTGCCATGCACCACTTTACCTACCGCAGTTCGCTCTACGGCTTTGGTGAGGACGATGAGAGCTTCTTTCAGTGGCGCCGCGAGCAGCCGGTGTCGATCGGACACGATGTCTGGATCGGGCATGGCGCAGTGGTACTGGCCGGGGTGGACGTGGGCAACGGTGCCGTGATTGCGGCGGGTGCGGTGGTCTCCAGAGATGTGGCGCCCTATACGATTGTCGGCGGTGTGCCGGCCAGGCCGATTCGCAAGCGGTTCAGTGACGATGTCATTGAAGGGTTCGAGCGGCTGGCCTGGTGGGACTGGTCCCATGAGCGTCTGGCCGAGTGCCTGCCGGACTTCCGCTCATTGAGCGGCGAAGCCTTTCTGGCCAAGTATCTGGACTGACATTGGGCCGTCAAAAAAGCGCAACCGTTTCGCAACCAAACGAACATATCTAGACAACCTCAGTGTCACAAAGCCCCTCTAGGATGGCTCGCATGCGATCACAAGAGGGGCAAATCATGCCAGCCATCCAGATTACCAACCTGCAGAAGTCCTTTGGCGAGGCGCGGGTGCTCAAGTCGATTTCGCTGCATGTGGAAGAGGGAGAGATGGTTGCTCTCATCGGCTCTTCCGGGTCCGGCAAGTCCACGTTGATGCGTCACCTGTCCTGCCTGACCCTGGCCGACAAGGGCAGTGACTCCGAAATTGAAGTCCTCGGTACTCCGGTACAAAGCAAGGGCAAGGCCAGCAAGGATATTCGTCGTACCCGAGCACGGGTGGGCAACGTCTTTCAGCAGTTCAACCTCGTTAACCGTCTCAGTGTGCTCACCAATGTGCTTATCGGTGGGCTGAGCCGTGTGCCGGTCTGGCGCAGCATGCTGGGCTGGTTTACCCGCGAAGAAAAGCAGGAGGCGCTTAAGGCGCTGGAGCTGGTCGGGCTGCGTGAACATGCGCTCAAGCGAGCTTCGGAGCTATCCGGTGGTCAGCAGCAGCGTGTGGCCATTGCACGGGCGCTGATGCAGAAGGCCGAAATTATTCTGGCGGATGAGCCCATCGCCTCCCTTGATCCTGAATCCTCACGGTTGGTGATGGAAACTCTGGAGCGGATCAATCGGGAGTTGGGCATCACTGTTGTGGTCACTCTGCATCAGGTGGATTACGCACAGAAATACTGCCGCCGTGCCATTGCGCTGCAAGGTGGCGAAATCTTTTTCGATGGACCGATTACCGCCCTGGATGGGCAGATGCTCAGCCGTCTTTACGGCACTCAAATGGGCTCGGAGCCTGCGTCCGAACCGGTTGCCGACTCTACCCCCAATCCCGCTTACGAACTCAAACCTGCATAACAACCCAGTTTAGGAGCCACAGATGAAACTCAAGAAGCTGTTTTCGGGCATTACTGCTGGTCTGGCCATGGCCGCAGCCTTAACGGGCACTCAGGTGGCCCAGGCCGACGAAATGAAAGCGCTTAACTTCGGCATTATCTCGACCGAGTCTTCTCAGAACCTGCGTACTGTCTGGGAGCCGTTCCTGGCAGATATGTCCGAAGATCTGGGCATGGAAGTCAAACCGTTCTTTGCAACCGACTATGCGGGCATTATCCAGGCGATGCGCTTTGATAAGGTTGATGTGGCCTGGTACGGAAACAAATCCGCCATGGAAGCGGTGGACCGTGCCGGGGGTGAAATCTTCGCACAGACCGTTGATGTATCCGGTAACCCGGGCTACTGGAGCCTGCTGATCGCGCACAAGGACAACGATGCGATCAACAGCGTAGAGGACATGCTGGCCCAGGCCGACACGCTGGCGTTTGGTAACGGTGATCCCAACTCTACGTCCGGTTTCCTGGTGCCCAGCTACTATGTATTCGCCAAGAACGGTGTTGAGCCCAAGAAGGCGTTCAAGCGCATGACCAATGCCGGCCATGAAGCCAACATCCTGGCTGTGGCCAACGGTCAGGTGGATGTGGCGACCAACAATACCGAAAGCCTGGCGCGTATCCAGGTGACTCATCCGGACAAGTTTGATCAGGTCAAAGTCATCTGGAAATCCCCTCTGATTCCGTCCGACCCGATCGTATGGCGCAAGAACCTGCCGGAAAGCGCCAAGTCCAAAATCTATGACTTCTTCATGAGCTACGGCGCCACTGGCGACGCTGAAGAGCTGGCCGTGCTGGAAGACCTCCAGTGGGCACCGTTCAAGTCGTCCAGTGATGACCAGCTGCTGCCGATCCGTCAGCTGTCCCTGTTCAAGCAGCGTGCTTCCATCGCCAACGATGACGGCCTGTCTGCAGACGAGAAAGACGCCAAGCTGCGCGAAATCGACGACCAGCTGGCGGCTCTGAACCGTCGCATGGACGCGCTGGAAGCGGCGTCCGCCAACTGATTGAACCGCTCAACCGGCGCCCTCAGGGGGGCCGGTTATCCTGCATACTGTTAGTCGAGTTCATCTCATGATCGAGTCGAGTGCTCAAAATCTGCCCCTGGAACGCAAACCGTTCAACTGGATCGCTGCAATCAGTTGGGTGGTGTTGTTCTCCCTGTTGAGCTGGGGCTGGGACGCCGCGGAGATTAATCCGCTGGTACTGATCACCGAAAGCGGCAACATGGCCGAATTTGCGGCCGACTTCTTCCCGCCGGATTTCAGTGATATCGGGTTCTACCTGGAAGAGATGGTGATCACCATCCATATCGCCCTCTGGGGCACCGTTCTTTCAATCATTCTTTCCGTGCCGTTCGGCATTCTCAGTTCCGAGAACCTGATGCCGGTCTGGGTGTATCAACCGGTTCGCCGCCTGATGGATGCCACTCGCGCCATCAACGAGATGGTGTTCGCCATGCTGTTTGTGGTTGCCGTAGGCCTTGGGCCTTTTGCCGGTGTGCTGGCGCTGTTTGTGCACACGACAGGGGTACTTGCCAAGCTCTTTTCGGAAGCGGTGGAAGCGATTGACCCGCGTCCTGTCGAGGGCGTTCGCGCTACCGGCGCCAACATGCTGGAAGAGATTATCTACGGCGTGATTCCCCAGGTATTGCCACTCTGGATTTCCTACTCGCTCTACCGTTTCGAGTCCAATGTCCGTTCCGCCACGGTGGTGGGCATGGTCGGTGCCGGCGGTATCGGGGTGATTCTGTGGGAAAGCATTCGCGGCTTTCAGTTTCAGCAAACCTGCGCGGTGATGGTCGTGATCATTATCAGCGTCACGCTGACCGACTTGCTGTCTCAACGGCTGCGCAAGGCATTCATCTGAGATGAATGCGTTCATTAAAGGACTTGTATAGACAAATGGCCTTGTATCGGAAAATCGCAACCCAGTTGCGTGATGAGATTATCACCCAGTACAGCGCCGGTGACCTCCTGCCTCCTGAAAGCCGGCTGGCCGATCGATTCTCGGTCAATCGGCATACCGTCAGGCGGGCCATTGACGAGCTGGTTCAGGATGGACTGGTGCGTCGCTATCAGGGGCTGGGGTGCAAGATCGTGCAGACGCCGATCGACTATGCACTGCATGATCGTGCGGCTTTCTCACACAACCTCAATCAGATCGGGCTGGGGCTGGAGACAGAAATCCTGCGCTGTGCACTGAGCACTCTGCCGGACACCCTGGCTCAGCAACTGGATGTGGCCCCCGGGACTCGGGTCCACGAACTGAAAACCCGTCGTCTGATCGAGGGCGAGCCGGTGTGTTTGATCCGGCACTACCTGTTCGGGCTTCCCGAAGACGGGCTGGATGCCTTTGATGGCGGCTCCCTGCACCAGTTTCTGAGGGATCAGTGGAGTCTCGACCTGCGCCGTGGCACCACACGCCTGAGAGCCCGGATGCCGACCTTTGAAGAGTGCAGCCAGCTATCGATTACCCGGGGCGTTCCGGTCATGGAAGTCCATACCCGCAACCTCTGCCATCGCACGGGCCAGCTGCGTGAATTTTCCATCGCACGCAGCCGCAGTGATCTTTTTGAATACAGCGTGGAACCCAAACCATGAAGACCACTACAGAACAACGCCAGCACTGGATGTCGGTGCTGGCCAAGGCACCACCGGAGACCCTGCTGGGTCTGTCCGAGGATGCCATCAAGGATATCCATTTCGACATCATTCGCGCGCCGGAAGTAGGGCTGACGCAGGTGCGTGCCCGCATGGGCAACCGAGGAGAACGTTTCAATCTGGGCGATATGACCCTGACGCGCTGTGTGGTGCGTTCATCCCTGAATACGGTGGGGCACAGTTACATTGCCGGCCGCGACAAGACGCATGCATTGCGTGCCGCCCAACTGGATGCGCTGTTGCAGGATCCACAAATGGGGGAGGTCCTGATGGAGCGGGTGGTTCAGCCGATCGAATCCATGCTGGCAGATGCACGTGCCAGCAAGCAGCGTGAGACCGATGCCACTCGGGTCGACTTTTTCACCCTGGTCAGGGGGGAGGACTGACATGACCGATAGCCAACTGCAAAAAGGGTTTGAGCAACCGGTGCGCGATGCCCAGCAGGCATTCAGGCAGATTCTGAAAGTGATGAGTGAGCCGGGCGTGATGCGCACGCTTGATCATGCCGGCGCACTGGCGGAACTCTCGCCGGCGGCGCTGACCACGCTGTTGTCACTGATGGATCAGACGACCTCCCTCTGGCTCAGCCCCTCGCTGAACACGGACCCGATTCGCACCAACCTGAGCTTCCACGCAGGCGCACCCTGTGTGAATGATCCGACCGATGCCGATTTTGTCATGGCACGGGCAGGTGAGCTGTGCTCGCTGGAAGGACTCAAGATCGGTGAACCGGAATATCCGGATCGCAGCTGCACCCTGGTGATTCAGCTCGACCAGCTTGAGGCGGGCGATGATCAACCCGATTTGCTGACCCTGAAACTGAGCGGACCCGGAATACCGGGGCAGCGCATGCTCTCTCTGAGCCATCCGGGCGAAGCGCTACTGGCTTATCTGCTGGAACGGCCCGATCCCTTCCCGCAGGGGCTGGATCTGATTCTGGTGAACGGTACTCGGGTAGCCGCCATTCCCCGCACAACCCACGTGGAGGTGATCTGATGTACGTTGCAGTCAAAGGGGGCGAAAAGGCGATTCGTTCGGCCCATGAACTCCTCGCGCGGCGCCGCCGTGGCCGTCAGGATGTGCCTGAACTTGAGGTTTCGCAGGTCGAGGAGCAGCTTTCGCTGGCGGTGGATCGTGTCATGACCGAGGGGTCGGTATATGACCGGGAACTGGCCGCACTGGCGATCAAGCAGGCGGCCGGAGATCTGGTCGAAGCGATCTTTCTGCTGCGTGCCTATCGCACCACGCTGAACCGTTTTTACAGCAGCGAGCCTATCGATACCGATGCCATGGAGGTGGAACGCCGTATCTCAGCCACCTACAAGGATCTGCCGGGCGGTCAGGTGTTGGGGCCAACATTCGATTACACCCACCGCCTGCTGGATTTTGCACTCCTCGCCGAAGGGGAAGTGGAAGCCTCCAATACGGAAGCCGTGGAGGCGCGTGTTGATGAAGCCATGGCTCGGGTGTCCCAACTGCTCGAGCGTGAAGGACTCATGGTGAACGAAGCGGATTCGGGTGCAGAGCCTGCCGATATTACCCGGGAGCCGCCGACCTATCCCTGTGACCGCAGTGCCCGCATGCAGGCACTGGTGCGAGGGGATGAAGGGTTTTTGCTGGCGCTGGGGTATTCGACTCAGCGCGGCTATGGCCGTAACCACCCCTTTGCCGGCGAGATTCGCATCGGCGAAGTGGGTGTGAGCATCGTCCCGGAAGAGCTGGGCTTCGAAGTCGAAATCGGCGCGATCCAGGTCAGCGAGTGCGAAATGGTGAACGGCTTTACCCGACTGGAAGGGGGCGAGGTCAAGTTTACCCGCGGCTATGGCCTCGGTTTTGGCCAGTGCGAACGCAAGGTGATGGCAATGGCACTGGTTGATCGCGCTCTCCAGGCGGCCGAGTACGACGA
This sequence comes from Marinobacterium alkalitolerans, assembly GCF_017776525.1. Lineage (GTDB taxonomy): Bacteria > Pseudomonadota > Gammaproteobacteria > Pseudomonadales > Balneatricaceae > Marinobacterium > Marinobacterium alkalitolerans. The sequence goes on along the minus strand of NZ_JACVEW010000003.1, from coordinate 81,610 downwards.
AGAGATCAAGTCACCGGCGCAGCAGGAGGAGTTTGTGCTGTCTCACTGCGACAACGTGGAAGCCGCAGGCTTTGTATCCCACCTCAAACTGCCTCATTACGTGGATTTCCAGTCCGAACTTGAACTGATACGGCGCATTCGCACGGCGGACGCTGCGGATAACGAGGAGGATCGCTCATGACCAGCTCCCCAGTCAGAGCGGGCTACAACTTTGCCTATCTGGATGAACAGACCAAGCGCATGATTCGTCGTGCGCTGCTGAAAGCAGTCGCCATTCCGGGCTACCAGGTGCCCTTTGGTGGTCGTGAAATGCCCATGCCGTATGGTTGGGGCACCGGTGGCATGCAGGTGACGGCAGCGGTCATCGGTCATGATGACTGCCTTAAAGTGATCGACCAGGGCGCTGACGACACCACCAACGCGGTGAGTATCCGCTCCTTTTTCCGGGATCTGACCGGCGTGGACACCACTGAGGAAACGGAAGCCGCGACCCTGATCCAAACCCGCCACCGAATTCCGGAAAAGCCGCTGCATGAAGGTCAGATCCTGATCTACCAGGTGCCGATTCCGGAGCCGCTGCGTTTTATCGAACCGAGCGAGGTGGAAACCCGCAAGATGCACGCGCTGGAAGATTACGGCGTTATGCATATCAAGCTCTATGAGGATATCGCCCAGTTTGGCCATATCGCCACGGCCTATGCCTACCCGGTGCAGGTGAACGGGCGCTATGTGATGGATCCTTCGCCGATTCCCAAGTTCGATAACCCCAAAATGGATAACTCGCCCGCATTGCAGCTGTTCGGGGCCGGGCGTGAGAAGCGTATTTATGCGATTCCGCCCTACACAGAGGTGCGCAGCCTGGATTTCGAAGATCATCCGTTTGAGGTGCAGCGCTGGGAAGCCAGTTGTGCCATCTGTGGCTCCGAAAGCAGTTTCCTGGATGAAGTCGTGATGGATGATCAGGGCAACCACGAATTCATCTGTTCCGATACCGATTATTGCCGAACGCGTCTGGCTCAACAGGAGGAACGCGCATGATGACCGAGCCTTTGCTGCAGGTGAAGGAGATCACCAAGCTGTATGCCGCGAATAAAGGTTGTGCCAACGTGAGCTTTGATCTTTATCCCGGTGAGGTGCTGGGGATCGTGGGCGAGTCCGGCTCCGGCAAGTCCACCCTGCTGAGCTGCCTGTCCGCTCGTCTGGCGCCGGATAGCGGCACCATCCAATACCGCAACCGGGCAGGCGAGATGCTCGACCTGTATGGCTTGAGCGAGTCCCGCCAACGCCAATTGCAGCGCACCGAGTGGGGCATTGTGCATCAGCATGCCCGCGATGGACTACGGATGGGGGTCTCCGGTGGCGCCAATATCGGTGAGCGCCTGATGGCCACCGGCGAGCGCCATTACGGCAACCTGCGGGCGACCGCTGAACAGTGGATGTCCGATGTGGAACTGGATACCGATCGGATTGATGACAAGCCCACCACCTATTCCGGCGGGATGCAGCAGCGCCTGCAGATCGCCCGTAATCTGGTGACCCACCCACGGCTGGTGTTTATGGACGAGCCGACCGGCGGCCTGGATGTGTCGGTACAGGCGCGCCTGCTGGACCTGCTGCGTCGACTGGTCACCGAACTGAACCTGGCCGTGGTGATCGTTACCCACGATCTGGCGGTGGCGCGTCTGCTGGCGCAGCGCTTGATTGTCATGCGCCGAGGCGAAGTGGTCGAAACCGGCCTGACTGACCAGGTACTGGATGATCCTCAGCACGCCTACACCCAGCTGCTGGTCTCCTCTGTGCTGACCCCCTGATTCTGGAGCGATACAGATGCAAACCATGATTGAAGTAGAGGGGCTCACCAAGGTGTTCACCCTGCACAACCAGGGTGGTATTACGCTGCCCGTGTTCAGTGGAATCGATTTCAGAGCGCGCCAGGGGGAATGTACCGTCCTGTTTGGTGAAAGCGGCTCCGGTAAAAGCACGCTGCTGCGCTCACTGTATGCCAACTACCTGCCCTCCCGGGGGAGTATTCGTGTACGCCATCGGGGTGAAATGGTCGAGCTGACCGGAGCGCCCAGTCAGACATTGCTGGAGATCCGTCGCGAGACCATCGGCTATGTGAGTCAGTTTCTGCGTGTCATCCCACGTGTCTCAACACTGGATGTGGTGGCACAGCCCTTGCGAGAGCGTGGCGTGGATCAGGTGACGGCGCACCAGCGTGCCGGCGAGCTGCTGGAACGTTTGCATATTCCGCAACGGCTCTGGTCACTGCCGCCCGGCACCTTTTCCGGTGGTGAGCAGCAGCGCGTCAATATTGCACGCGGCTTTATCGTCGACTATCCCATCCTGCTGCTGGATGAACCCACTGCTTCGCTGGACCAGCGTAACGCCAGCATCGTGGTCGAGCTGATCCGTGAGGCCCGACAGAACGGCAGTGCGGTGGTCGGTATCTTCCACGATGCCGAGGTGCGCAACGCGGTTGCGGACCGGATTTTCGAAATTGCACCCGGTGACAAAACTCAAGACAAGGCAGTGTCATGATCCTTACCAATGCTCAAATTGTCCTCAAGGACGAAGTGATTAACGGTTCGCTCCATATCAGTGAAGGTCAGATTCAGGCGCTCGACTCCGGACGTGTAAGCCTGCCGGGCGCGGTGGATTGTCAGGGCGGCTACCTGATGCCCGGAATGGTGGAGCTGCACACCGATAACATGGAGAAGCACTTCACACCGCGCCCGGGCGTGGCCTGGCCGGGCACTCAGGCATTCAAGGTACACGATGCGCAGATGATCAGTGCCGGTATTACCACCGTCTTTGATGCCATTTCGGTGGGTGATGTAGTGGAAGGGAGCGAGCGCCTCAACAACCTGAGCCGCATGGCCGAGGCGCTGAATGACAACCGGGAACGGGGTCTGATCCGTGCCGACCATCTGCTGCACCTGCGCTGCGAAGTGAGTCACAAGGATACGCTGCACAACTTCAGGCACCTGCTGGAGGCGCATCCGCCGCAGCTGGTGTCGATCATGGACCACTCGCCGGGTCAGCGTCAGTTTGCCAACATCGACAAGTATCGTCAGTACTACAAGGGCAAGTACAAACTCTCGGACACTGAACTGGAAGCGTTCATCCAGCGCCAGACCGAAGCCAGCCGTATCTACAGTGCCGACTACCGTCGCGCCATCGCCGATATCTGCCTGGATCATGGCATTCCGCTGGCCAGCCATGACGATGCAACGGTGGCGCATGTGGAAGAGTCGCTGCAGCATGGCATGGTGATTGCCGAGTTCCCCACCACCGAAGAGGCCGCTCGGGAAGCCCACCGCCATGGCATGGCGGTCTTGATGGGGGCGCCCAACGTGGTGCGGGGTGGTTCCCATTCCGGCAACGTGGCGGCTCACGCGCTGGCCAGTGAAGGGCTGCTGGATGTGCTCTCCAGTGACTACTACCCGGCCAGCCTGCTCGATGCCGCGTTCAAGCTGGTGAAGGATGAACGCAACCACTATGACCTGCCTGCAGCCACGCGCCTGGTCAGCCAGCGTCCGGCTGAAGCGGCCGGGCTGGAGGATCGTGGTGAAATCGCCATTGGCAAACGGGCGGATCTGATCTGGTGTGAAGGGCTGGAAGATCACGCCCACATCCTTCACGTCTGGAAAGATGGCAACCGGGTATTCTGAGGCGCACATGGCACACCTGTTTTACCTGATGGGACCTTCAGGCAGTGGCAAGGACTCGCTGATCACCGGGCTGCGTGAGCAGCTTGGCGGTCAGGGGCCGCTGCTGTTCGCTCACCGTTACATTACGCGCTGCTGGCAGTCCGGTGGAGAAAACCATGTGGAGCTGTCCGAGCAGGAGTTCGATCAGCGCCTGAGGTCGGGCCTGTTCATGCTGCACTGGAATGCCAATGGTTGCCGCTACGCGGTGGGGCGCGAGGTGGAACACTGGCTGAACACCGGGCATTCGGTTCTGGTCAATGGATCGCGAGGTCACCTCGATGAAGCACGCACCTGCTTTGGTTCGGCGCTGGTGCCGGTGCTGGTTTCAGTAGAAGAAGAACAACTGCGCTCAAGGCTGATGGCAAGAGGGCGCGAGAGTGCGGAACAGATCGAAGCGCGGCTTGAGCGTAATCGACGGTTTCGCCAGCGGCTGGCAGGCGATGCTGAGGTACTCGACAACAGTGGTGACCTGGAGCAGAGCGTCAGTCAGCTGACTCGACTGGTGCAACGCTACAGTGGTGCCTTACACGACGGAGTGCTGGTGGATGCTTGAATTCCAGCTGACGGGGACGGGGAATGCCGGCGGTGTTCCGCTTTGGGGCTGTGACTGCCCGGCCTGCTCTGTTGCACGGCGCGACCCCTCCAAGCGCAGGCAGAGTGCATCTGCAGTGATTCGTACCAACGAAGGGGTGACGCTGCTCGATGCGGGTATCACCGATCTGGCGGAACACTTTCGTTTTGAAGAGGTGGTGCGGGTGTTACTGACCCATTTTCATATGGATCATGTGCAAGGGCTGTTCCCGCTGCGCTGGGCCGAATCGGAGCGAAAAATTCCGGTTTACCGACCGGATGACCCCGAGGGAGCGGATGACCTCTATAAGCATCCTGGTGTGTTCCAGTTTCTGCCCTCTTGCGAACACTTCCGTGAGTTGGACTTCGGTGCGTTTGCTGTCACCCCTTTGCCACTGATTCACTCTCGAGCGACCCAGGGGTTTCTGATTCGTCAGGGGCATTGGCGGCTGGCATATCTCACGGATACCGTTGGGTTGCCGGAGCAAACGCTGGAGTACCTTCAAGCGAACCCGCTGGATGAACTGGTGCTGGATTGCAGTGAGCCCCCTTGCGATACACCACCCCGGAATCACAACGACTTGAATTCGGCGCTGTCGACCTGGCGTGAAACAGGTGCCAGGCGGCTATGGTTGACCCATATTAGCCACCGTTTGGATACCTGGTTGCAGCAGGGGGCCGCCTTGCCTGAAGGCGTGTTTGTTGCCCGTGACGGATTGAGCCTGAGTCCTGACCATGGCGCTTGATGCTCAGCTCGCAATCCTGCTGTCGGTGGCGATGCATGTGACCTGGAATCTGATTGCTCGGCATCAGCCGGCTCATGCGGTGCCGCTCTGGTGGGTGTTGCTCGCACATCTGGTATTGCTGGCGCCCTGGGGCTTCTGGTCTCTGGCTACCCGGGTCGAGTGGAATGCGGAATTCGTCGCGCTGCTCTGCACCTCTGCGGTAGCCAACAGTGTGTATTTTCTGGGGCTGCGGCAGGCCTACCGACAGGCTCCGGCCGCACTCGTGTATCCCCTGGTCAGAAGTTCGCCCCTGCTGATTGCCATCTGGAGCCTGCTGTTGCTCGATGAGCGCCTTACCGCAGCAGCGTGGGCGGGCATCGCCATCAGTGTGGCGGGCTTACTGGTGATGGCACGAAGTGCCGATGGGGGCAGTGATCGGGGCGCTCTGCCCTGGGCCTTTCTGGCCATGTTCGGCACCAGTATCTACTCCATGAGTGACAAGGCCGCCGTACAGCAGCTGCCGGATATGGGGGCAGTGATCGGCTTTGTGTCAGTAGGCTATCTGCTTTCCTGGGTGACGTTGACGCTGCTTCACAGGCGGGAGCAGGGGCGCTGGTGGCCCAAGGCCCGGATTGGGCTTGGGCCCATGGTCATCGGTGGACTCTGCGTCGGTCTGGCCTACGCACTGGTGGTGTATGCCATGCGCAGCCTGCCATCGGCGGTGGTAGTGGCCTATTCCAATGCCGGCATCGTCATCGCAGCCCTGATCTCTATCTTCTACTTCCATGAACGTACCGCCTGGAAACGCCGGCTGGTGGGTGCGATTATCATTCTGGCGGGCATTCTCTGCCTCAAGCTTTCGTCCTCAGCGTAAGGGCGCATTTACGAGCACTCCAGCGCATTCAGTTGTTCAACAAGCCAAAATTAGACTTGTTGGCCCTCTCTACTAGTCTTAACAAGACGCAAAACGTCCATGCATGAGGGGCTTGAAGGGGCCCGCAGCTGTTTTCTTATCAACGGCAGGGAGGCGGCCGACACGGCAACCGACCTTCTCAAGGGAACATGCGGCGTCGTACCCAGCCTTTCATGTGCACTGACAGCGCGCTGGTCACGCATCTGTGGTCAGCAGGCTAAATGTTGAATAAGCCGATTCAGGCAGACGTATACGCAAACGGAGATTCAAACATGTTCAAGAAGATCGCCGGTATTATTGCTCTCTCAGGCGCGATGAGCGTCACGGCACAGGCAGACACCTGGCATATGCCGACGCCCTACGGGGACGCCAACCTGCCGACCAAAATAGCCTATCAATTTGCAGACGAGATCCGAGACAAGACCGGAGGTCAGATCGACATCACCGTGCACTCAGGCGCGTCACTGATCAAACATCCCGAGATCCCGCGCGCCGTGAGAACGGGTCAGGTACAACTGGGTGAGGTGTTCATCGGGGTGATGGGGAATACGCACCCCGTCTTCAAGCATGACAACATTCCTTTCCTGGCAACCAGCTTTGAAGAGTCACAAAAGCTCTGGGAAGCGGCCAAGCCTGAAATCGAGAAACAGCTCGACAAGGAAGGCATGAAGCTGCTCTACACCGTGCCCTGGCCGGCGCAGAGTTTGTATACCAAGTTCCCGGTTAACACCCTGGCAGACCTTGAAGGCACCAAAATGCGTGCTTACAGCCCCTCCACATCACGTCTGGCAGACTTGATGAATACCTCGCCCACCACCGTGCAGGTGCCGGAAATCCCGCAGGCGTTCAGCACCGGCATCATTGACGCCATGATCACCTCGCCCTCAACAGGCGCAAACGGTCAGGCGTGGGACTACCTGACGCACTACACGGATATTTCCGCCTGGATCCCAAAAAATATCGTAGTGGCCAACAAGCGCGCCTTCCGCCGTCTGGATAAGGACACTCAGGAGGCCATTCTGACGGCAGCCGCCAATGCCGAGCAGAAAGGCTGGGAAGGGGTTCGCGAAACCGCCAGGCAGGATACCGAAACGCTGGCAGCCAACGGTATCGTGGTGAGCGAGCCTTCGGATGAACTCATGGCCGAGCTGGAGAAGATCGGTGCCATCATGGTGAAAGAGTGGGAAGCTGAAGCTCCGGAAGAGATTGGCAAGATTCTCGAACAATACCGTCAGTAAATGCTCAGGCCTCCGGGCGCTGTCCGGAGGCCATTGATGGGACAAGGCTATGTCAGCAGTACGAGAAAAATTCTATCTGACCTCCGGTTACCTGTCCGGTGCCTGCATCATCGCCATTATGTTGTTGATACTGGGGCAGATCGTGGGGCGCTTTTTCGGTTTTATCATTCCTTCGGCAGAGGACTTTGCCGGCTATTCACTGGCCGCTTCCATTTTCTTCGGCCTGGCCTACACCCTCCATGAAGGCGGGCATATCCGGGTCACGCTGGCGATACAGCGCTTGCCTCCACGCTGGCGGCGGCTGCAGGAATTCATCGTATTGGTGTTCGGGCTGGCACTGACAGGCTTCATGGCCTGGTACAGCTGGTTCATGGTGTGGGAGTCCTATGTGTTTGAAGAAGTGACACATGGGTACATCGCCATGCCGTTGTGGGCACCGCAGGTGCCTTTGGGGCTGGGGACCACAGCGTTAATGCTGGCGGTGCTGGATGCACTGGTGTCAGTGATCAAGGGCGACCTGCCGGATTACATCGGCGCCGAAGATGAAATTAACCTGGAGGAAGCTTGATGGAGCCGATGACGCTATCGATTATCCTCGCCATCAGCATGCTGTTGATGCTGGCCGTGGGGGTCTGGGTCTCGCTGGCGCTGGTGGGTGTCGCGGTACTCGGCCTGATGCTTTCGGGTAACGAGCAGATCGGCCTGCTGTTTGGTACCTCCAGCTGGGGTGCCAGTACGGCCTGGTCACTGACCGCCTTGCCGATGTTTATCTGGATGGGGGAGGTGTTGTTCCGAACCCGCCTGTCATCGGATCTGTTCACCGGGCTGGCGCCCTGGCTGGGAGGCCTGCCGGGCAAGCTGCTGCACGTGAACGTACTCAGCTGCGGCATCTTTGCCGCTGTATCGGGCTCATCTGCCGCGACTGCGGCGACCATCGGGCGCATGACCCTGCCTGAACTCAAGGCACAGGGATACAGTGACCGCATGGCAGTGGGCACGCTGGCCGGCTCGGGTACGCTGGGCCTGCTGATCCCGCCTTCGATTATTCTCATCGTCTACGGTGTCGCGGCCGAGGTATCCATCGGGCGCCTGTTTATTGCCGGTGCCTTGCCGGGCCTGATGCTGGTGATTCTGTTCATGGGATACACCATGGTCTGGGCGCTGCTGCACAAGGACGAGGTGCCCTGGCAAAGCAAGGCGCAGGTTTCGCTGGCGGCCAAGCTTGGGGCCCTGAGAAAACTGTTGCCGATCATGGGCCTGATCGGTTTTGTATTGGGCTCCATCTATGCGGGCTTCACAACGCCAACAGAGGCGGCGGCACTGGGTGTGTTCGGTGCGCTGGTGCTGGCAGGTGTGACCGGCTCACTCACGATGGACAGCTTCAAGGAAAGTCTGCTGGGGGCGGTGAAAAGCTCCTGCATGATCGGGCTGATTCTGGTTGGTGCGCACTTCCTCACACTGGCAATGGGATTTCTGGGCATTCCCCGTGCGTTGACCGAATGGATCGGCACCCTCGACTTGTCACCCTTTGAGTTGCTGATTTACCTGACTGTGCTGTTTGTCATGCTGGGCTGCTTTCTGGATGGCATTTCTGTCGTGGTACTGACCGTGGCGGTGGTGTTGCCGATGGTGCAGCAGGCCGGTATCGACCTGCTCTGGTTCGGCATCTACATCGTGCTGGTGGTAGAGATGTCACAGATCACGCCACCGGTCGGCTTCAACCTGTTCGTGATACAGGCCCTCACCGGCAAGAACATTCTTTACGTTGCCAGGGCCGCCTTGCCCTTCTTCCTGATGATTCTGGTCGCTATCGTGCTGATCTACTGGTTCCCGGAGATTGTTACCTATCTGCCAACAACCATGACGCAGCGTTAGTGGCATTCATGAAGTGCGCTGAGGGCGGGTGCGTTAATGCATGCCGCCCTTTTTCTATCTGGCTTGACCGAACTGTTTTCATGGCTGTCAGGGGATCTGAATGCCACTTCAGAGCAGTGACAAAACCAGGTTCAGACTGACGAACGACAGTGCCGTGGTGGCAATCAGAATGCTGGCGCAGGTTTGGCTCAGACCATAGGGGCCGGCAATAATCGGATACACGCTGAACATGGGCATGGATGCCAGCAGGAGCATGGACAGGCGCAGGTCGGGCGACAGGCCCGGAACCAGCATGAGCAGCAAAAACACCAGCAGAGGGTGCAGCATCAGTTTGCCGGCGGTCACCAGAGGTACGGCTGACAGGTGACCTCGGATGGAGGTGCCCACCAGCACCCCGCCAATACTGAACAGGGCAACCGCTGCCGATGCCTGCGCCAACATGTCCAGGGTTCGGTCCGCAACCGGCGGAATTTCAAGCCCGAGTAATGAAACCAGCATGCCGGCTGCAATGGACAGGACCAGCGGGTTAGGCAGCACCCTGCTGAATACGGAGCCGGCATACTGCAGACGCGAGGTCTGTTTTGTCTGGGTGCCGGACTCTATGATGATCAGCGCCAGTGGAATGATGAGCAGGTTCTCCACCATCAAGGACATGGCAAAGGCCTGCGCCGGTGGTTCTCCAAAGACCTGCAGCAAAACCGGGTAGCCAATGAAGGCGCTGTTGGAAACAGCCATGCCCATGCCCTTGACGCCACTGTCTGTGAGGGAGTCACCCAGAGCCTTTCGATGCAGCACGACACCAATCAACAGCGTGAGCAGCGAGGCTGTTGCATAGATCAGCAAATAGCTCGGTACGATCACCTGACCAAACTCCATTCGAGACAGGGTGCCGAAAATCAGTGCCGGCAGGCTGAAATAGAGCACAAACCGGCCCATGCCTGCCGCAGCGGCAGAAGGTACGAGAGAGGTTTTGACAGCCAGATAGCCCAGGCCGATCAGAATGAAAATCGGGGCTGTAATCGATAGAACACTGGGCATGTGGGTTCCTTTGCGGATATTTTCGTTGGATCAGGGTAAGGATCAGTACCTTTCTGCAGGGGGCTGCTTTCAGTCTTGCTCGCGGCATTCGCTAATAGCCGGTGTGCTGATGGCACTCATCATACTGTGTCTATATGGATATTTGCGATCTCGTCTGAGGATGTGATGGCATCGCTTTAATCCATGCAGTCATGGAAAGAAGGCAGAGTGCCCTCATGTTTTTACCTCACCGGTAGGCCATATGGAGGCTTATGCTTCGCCCCATGTCGGGTATGTTTGATGACCAAATCCCCTCCTTTGCACGGCCATTGACCAATGGATTATCAAATCGGGGTGCGGGGGCGGGGCTGCATAACGTAGAATGGCCCGATTGGTAACATGAAAACCATTTTCATGAGCGGGCCTATTGGCAGCGATAGTCCCTTGAGACGTAACGCAAGAGGATGTTGAGCCTGTCGGGAGAAGCATGAGGTTTCCTGTGCTTTCTCACGTGGTCAGGACAACTAAGGTTCGTGGTAGAAGTGCATAAAAAAAACAGCGTGGCTGAAATCAGCATGGAAAACCTATTGAGGATTTTTACTGTTCCAGAAGCGCCGGGATCTACGCTGAACCGTCTGGACAATGACATCTCGGCCAACCTTGCCGGCTTCCTGCAGGAGCATATCGTTGCGGAAGAAGCGGATCTGGGCAAAATCGAGCAGGATTTCAGTGATACCCGAATACCTGAAAAACCCGTATTTGTGTCCGAACACACCGATTTTCTGATCGACAAGGTGGTGGCTCAGTCGGTGCACACCTCTTCGCCAAGCTTTGTTGGCCACATGACGTCGGCGCTGCCGTACTTCATGATCCCGCTCTCCAAGATCATGATCGCCCTGAACCAGAACCTGGTGAAAACCGAGACCTCCAAGGCGTTTACACCGCTGGAGCGTCAGGTGTTGGGCATGTTGCACCGCCTTACCTACGGCGAAAGTGACGACTTCTACGATACCTGGCTGCACCATGGCCGCAAGCGTCTGGGGGCCTTCTGTTCCGGTGGAACGGTGGCCAATATTACGGCGCTGTGGACGGCCCGTAACCGAGCCTTCGGGCCGGACGGAGCGTTTCCGGGGATCAACCACAGCGGCATTTTCGGGGCCATGCGTCATTATGGCTGTGAAGGTGCGGCAGTGCTGGTGTCTGAAAGGGGGCACTACTCCCTGTCCAAGTCAGCTGATGTACTGGGCATTGGACGTGAAAACCTGATCTCCATCGAGACAGACAGCCACAACCGCATTCGGCTGGACGCGCTGGAGCGCAAGATCGAAGAGCTGAAACAGCAGCGGATCCGACCCTTCGCGCTGGTGGGCATTGCCGGTACCACCGAGACCGGCAATATTGACCCGCTGGACAAGCTGGCCGATATCGCTGAAGCGCACGGGATTCACTTCCACGTGGATGCAGCCTGGGGCGGGCCGACCCTGTTTTCGGACCGATACCGGCCGCTGATGAAAGGCATCGAGCGCGCTGACTCGGTTACCATCGATGCCCACAAACAGCTCTACGTACCCATGGGGGTCGGGCTGGTGCTGTTCCGTGATCCCTCCATGCTGGAAAACATCGAGCACCATGCCCAATACATTATTCGCCAGGGCTCGAAGGATCTGGGCAGCACCACGCTGGAAGGGTCTCGCCCGGGGATGGCCATGCTGGTGCATGCCGGCCTCAAGATCATCAGTCGCCGTGGCTATGCCATGCTGATTGAAAACGGCATCGAACTGGCGCGTCGTTTTGCCGACCGTATTGCGGCTCAGGACGACTTTGAGCTGGTATCCGACCCCGAACTCAACATCTTTACCTACCGCTGGGTGCCCGCGGATGTGCAGGCGCGCCTGAAAGAGGCCGATCCGTCCCTGCGGCAGCAGATCAACGATGCGCTCAGCGATATCACGCAAAGCATTCAGAAAGAGCAGCGCGAGCGCGGCAAGGCGTTTGTATCCCGCACCAAGCTGAAACCGGAGTGTTATGGTGAACAGGCGATCACCGTTTTCCGTGTTGTGCTGGCGAATCCGCTGACCACTGATGAAGTGCTGCGCGAGGTGTTGGATGAACAGCGTGAAATTGCTGCTGGCATGGCGCATCAGCCCGAGATGCAGGCCCTGAAAGCCCTGATGGATGCGCTGCCGGCCTGATCCAGTCTTCTGCACAGCCACAGGAGTGACATCTGATGAGTGTACTGAACATTCCCGACACCATGGCCGGCGTTCTGCTCACTGGTCATGGGGGGCTGGAGCAGCTGGAATACCGTGAAGACCTGCCTGTCCCTCGCCCACTGGCAGGGCAGGTACTGATCAAGGTCGGTGCCAGCGCGATCAACAATACCGATATCAACACCCGTATTGGCTGGTATTCAAGGAGTGTCAGCAGCGGGACGGATGCGGCCGGGGGCGCGGGCCTGGAGGCGGCCAGTGTTGAAGACGCCGCCTGGTCCGGCAGTGCGTTTCAGTTTCCCCGCATTCAGGGCCTTGATTGCTGCGGTACCATCGTCGCGGTGGGAGAGGGCGTTGATCCGGGACGTGTTGGTGAGCGTGTACTGGTGCGGCCCATGCATGAGCCCTCTGCGACCTCTGCACCTTTCGAACTCATTACCTTTGGCTCCGACTACGACGGTGCGTTTGCAGAATATGCCGTGGCGCCGGCCCGGGAAGTGTTTCCGGTGCAGAGCTCACTGACCGATGAGCAGCTGGCGTCTTTTCCCTGTGCCTACTCAACGGCTGAAAGCATGCTGGAACGGGCAGACGTGAAGGCCGGTGATCGGGTGCTCGTCACAGGTGCCTCTGGCGGGGTGGGTTCGGCTGCCGTGCAACTGGCAAAACGCCGGGGAGCCGAGGTGGTCGCGGTCTGTTCAGAGAGTAAAGGCGACACCGTGCTGGCCTTGGGCGCTGATACCCTGGTCCCTCGCGGGCAGTCTGTACTGGATGCGCTGGGTGAAAACAGCGTTCAGGTGGTGGTTGATCTGGTAGGCAGGCCTGACTGGCCGGAACTGCTGGATGTGCTGCAGCGGGGAGGGCGTTACGTGGTATCCGGTGCCATTGCCGGCCCCGTGGTGGAGCTTGACCTTCGAACCCTCTATCTGAAGAACCTCACCTTCTACGGCTCGACCTGGCAGCCAAGGTACGTTTTTGAGCAGCTGGTCCAGTATATCGAGCGAGGCGAGGTCAAGCCTCAGGTGGCCAGAGTTTATCCCCTATCGGAGATACGCACGGCACAGCAGGACTTTGTCGGCAAGACGATGCCCGGCAAGCTGGTACTGACTGTTCCACGCCGCTGAATCGCTCTGATTCACCCCTTATACATGATCCCCGTCACATAACCGGTGATGGAAGGCGCCTGCCGTTGGGGCATAATGTGACTGTTTCATTGAATGTGCAGTGATCGCACCCCGCCGGGCAGGAGGCCTGTAATGACACTACTCTCACGCAGGTCTGTCGCCTGTACCCCCAAGCAAGCTGTTCTGACCACTCTTTTGTTGTTGGCTGTGCTGTCCTGGGCATCGTTCTGGGTATACACGCAGTTGGTGATGAATACCACGAAAGAAGCCGTAGAAGGGCAGTTTCAGGAACGGGCAATCTACCGGTTTGATACCACCCTGCAGCAGATCGACGCACAAGCCGAGCGGCTGGAGCGGCAGCTGGGCGCTCTGGAGCAGTCGGTCCCGGTCAGCATGACCCCTGAGGAATGGGCTCGCTATGCTGACCGTCTGGTCGACCGTCTGCAGGTGCCGGGTCTGGTGCGAGCCGGTTTTGTCGACTGGACCGCAGCGAACACCCCCTTCCAAAGTCCCGACCCGAATTTGGAGGCGGCTAGGACCAGACCCGAGATGCCCGAGTGGTGGCAGGCACTGCCGGAGACGTTCTTGCAGCAGGACGGGCAGGCCCCCGGCTGGTGGAGCCCCCTGTACGAGGAGGAGCAAAGTGAAGACACGCTGGTGTCTCTGGTGTGGCGTATCAGGCAGCCCAATGGGGAGTTACGCGGTCTGCTGAGCCTGGATTTACGCCTCAATGACTGGCTGTCGCAGGTTGCTCGGACGGCAGAGGCCGCGCCCGATATGACACTGTGGCTTACGGATCGCCAGCGCCGTCATGTCGTATTGACTCAGGCGCAGGTCGGGGCAGACCCCCTCCAGCCGTTGCTGGATCAGGCCGAGTCCCTGATCCCCATGAGCATTTTTCTGACCGGCTTTGAGCATCTCAAAATGACCGACAATGCCATGGGGACTGATCTGTATTATGCCCCTACACGGACGGGTCTGCGCTTGACCGCGGCACTTCCTGAGATGGCGCGGGCGGCACAAACCCAAGCCTTTAAAGCAGAGAACCGAGGGTACCTGTACGGGCTGGGGCTGGTGATTCTGCTCCTGACGCTGGCAGGGCTGGCCTATATCGTACCGGCACTGCGCAACCTGCGTGCCTTTTATCTGGACAAGCTGACCGGCCTTCCCAACCGTCCTCGACTGATGCAAGACCTGGAGCGTGACAGCTCGGTCACTCTGGTACTGTTGAATCTGGACCGATTCCGCGAGGTGAACAGCCTCTTCGGCGATGGCTGTGGGGATTTGATATTGAAAGAGGTCGCGCTGCGGCTGGAGTCTTTCATGTCCAGCGAGGATTACGCCGCCGGACGGCTGTACCGCGTGGGGGGCGATGAGTTTGCCATCTTGCTGCCGCGTTGCCGTCCGGAGCTGATTGAACAGCAACTGGTGGCGTTGCTGGCAGCTGTCCGCAGCAACCCCGTGCAATGGCAGCACCATGAAATTGCAGTCAGTGCGACGATTGGTGCGGCGGTTCCCTGGTTTGATACCCCCCGGGAGCACAGCCTCTATATTCATGCCCGTGAAGCCTTTCGCGAGGCGCGCGACAAAGGGCTGCACTACCGTGTGTACGACGGCTCAGAACCACTGGAACAGACCTTTGAGCATAATCAGCGCTGGGCCGGCAAGCTGCGCGATGCTCTGGATGAAGAGGGGTTGGTTGCCTGGTTCCAGCCGATTCTGAACAACACTACCGGTCGTGTGGACAAGTATGAATGCCTGGTGCGGATGCTCGATAACAACGGTGAGGTAGTCAGCCCCGGCAACTTTCTGGAAGTCGCCGGCAAGCTGCGTCTGGAAGGGCATATCACCCGGGTGATGGTTGAAACCTGCTTCGCACGCTTTGCCGATTCCCACATGCAGTTTTCAATCAACCTTTCCTATACCGATCTGCAGCAGGAAGAGCTGACCGACTTTATCATCGAACGTCTGGATGCCACCGGCGTGGGGACGCGTGTGATTTTTGAGCTGCTTGAGTCGGCCAACATCGAGAACTATGCGCAGGTCCATGATTTTGTAAATGCAGTGAAGGCGCGTGGCTGTCGCATCGCGATTGATGATTTCGGCACCGGCTATTCCAACTTTGAACATCTGTTGCAGCTGAAAGTGGATTTCATCAAGATCGATGGCAGCCTGATACGGAACCTGGACAAGGACCCCAACGCTCGCCGAGTCGCGCGCGGGATTGTGGGGCTGGCGCGAAGCATGAAAATTGAAACCGTTGCGGAGTATGTGCACTCCAGTGCCATCCAGATGGAAGTGTTGCGGCTGGGGATCAGCTTCTCGCAGGGCGAGTTGATTGGAATGCCGGCCCCTGAACTGCTGACACAGGTGCCCAGGGAGCTGACCCAGATGTCCTACTCCGGTCGCAGCCGCGTGCGCAGGTCGGGTACGCTGGTTGGCAACGAGTACTGAGGTCAGGCGCTCGCGTCGCGGATATTCTCCATCACCACAAAAGTGCTGGTCTGCAGCACGTGGGGCAGCGCGGAGATCTGCTCGCCCAGTACGGCACGGTATTCTTCCATGTTTCGGGTCCGCACCTTCATCAGGTAGTCAAAATTGCCGGCAATCATGTGGCACTCTTCTACCGCTGAAATGTTGCGAACGGCCGTGTTGAACGCATCTAGCGCCTTGCTGCTGGTATCGTTGAGCGTGACCTGTGCAAAGGCGATATGGTTCAGGCCCAGCTTGGTCTGATCCACCAGTGCGGTATAGGCCTTGATGTAGCCCTGTTCCTCCAATCGCTTCATGCGAATCTGGCAAGGTGTTTTAGATAGACCTACTCTTGAAGCAAGCTCAGTGACAGTAATGCGGGCATTGCGCTGAAGTTCAGTAATGATTGCGTGATCGAGCCTGTCCAGATCGGCCATAATGACTACCTTTATGTATCAATTCGTCTTTAGTCCAATGTTAATAAAGGCTATCTGACTTTTGAAGGCGTGGATATAGTCAACTTGACTTCCCCGCTCGCAATATACTGTTAGCTGTTTCCGGTAAGAGGCGGTGGCCGGGTATCGAGGTGATGGCAAGGGCTCGGGCCCGTCTCTGCTGGTTTGAACAGGACACCAAACACCACATGCAGAGCACCCCGGGGGAGCCATGGCCTATTCCTGCTCGTCAACAAAAAAAATCGTACTCGAGCAGCTTGCGAATCTCATTCGAGAACAGCTCGATGAGGCGGAAGCCCAATCCGCAATTTCCTTTTCAACCCAATCCGATTCGACACCCAGTGCTCAGGATCTGGCGGCGATACAGGCACATGTTCTGGAATTGTCACGTCACTGGAGCACTCAGCTGCAAGAACACTTGACCAGGGCCCTGGGGGCTGAAACGGGTCTGCAGCGGGCCGAACAGTACAAAGGCGCCTTCCCGACCGCCTACAAGGAGGCGTTTTCACCTGAGCAGGCGCTCGAGGATATCGAGCAGCTTGAGGCACTGGCGGCGGATTCAGCGATCAGTCTCAGGTTTGATAACCATGAACTGGCCCGCACGGGCGAGTTGCGATTCAAGATTTTCTGTCCGGAAGCCCCGCTGGTGCTCTCGGATGTCATTCCGGTGCTGGAAAACCTGGGCATGCGCGTACTGGGTGAGCACCCCTTCACGCTGGTGTGTGCCGATGGGCGCCGGTTCGGTATCAGTGATTTCCGTGTGGCCTGTCCCGACGTGAGCCCTGACATGCTGCAACGCAGTCAGGATGTGGTGCAGCAGGCGTTTGAACACATCTGGCAGGGCAAGGCCGAAAACGACACCTTCAATCACCTGATCGTGCGGGCGGGACTCAACTGGCGTGAAGTGGCCCTGATGCGCGCCTACGCCCGCTATATCAAGCAGTTGCGTTTTGGCTTCAGCCAGCATTTCATCGCCGACACCCTGTCGCGCCACCTGCAGCTGACGGAGCAACTGCTGGCCTATTTCAAGGCACGCTTCGATCCTCAGCTGTCTGACGAGGCGCGGCCGGCACGGGTCGAGCAGCTGTCCCAAACGATCCTGGCGGAGCTGGACGGCGTTCAGACGCTGGATGATGACCGTATCCTGAGGCGCTTTTTCCTGCTGATGCAGGCTACACTCAGAACCAACTTTTTCCAGCAGGATGAGCAGGGCGGAGAAAAGGAGTACTTCTCCTTCAAACTGGCGCCGGGCAAGGTACCCGATGTACCCAAGCCGCATCCGAAATTTGAAATCTTTGTCTACTCGCCGCGTGTGGAAGGTATTCACCTGCGTGCCGGCCGCATCGCGCGGGGCGGTCTGCGCTGGTCGGATCGTATCGAGGACTATCGAACCGAAGTGCTGGGTCTGGTGAAGGCGCAGCAGGTCAAGAATTCGGTGATCGTGCCCATGGGCGCCAAGGGCGGTTTCATCGTCAAGCAGCCGCAGGAAGGCGGGCGAGAGGCCCATCAGGCAGAGGCCGTTGCCTGCTACAAAACCTTTATTCGCGGCCTGCTGGACCTGACCGACAACCTGGTTGAAGGCGCTGTGCAACCGCCCCGGGGCGTGGTTCGCCATGATGAAGATGACCCCTATCTGGTGGTCGCCGCTGACAAGGGAACGGCAACCTTTTCCGATATTGCCAACGCGGTTGCCGGTGACTACGGCTTCTGGCTGGGTGACGCCTTTGCGTCCGGCGGCAGTGAGGGCTATGACCACAAGAAAATGGGCATTACCGCCCGCGGTGCCTGGGAGTCGGTCAAGCGGCACTTCCGGGAGCAGGGGCTCGATACCCAGACGCAGCCGTTTACGGTGGCCGGTATTGGTGACATGGGCGGGGATGTCTTCGGCAACGGCATGCTGCTGTCTGACCAGATCCAGCTGGTCGCGGCCTTTAACCACCAGCACATTTTCATTGACCCGACGCCGGATGCGGCCCGTGCCTTCAAGGAGCGCGAGCGACTGTTCCGGCTGCCGCGCTCAAGCTGGGCGGACTATGATACTTCTCTGATCAGTGCCGGAGGCGGGGTGTTTTCCCGTTCGGCCAAATGGATCGAGCTGAGCCCGCAGGTGCGTGAACGGCTGGATATCAGTGCCGAGAAGCTGTCGCCCAATGAGTTGATCCAGGCCATTCTCAAAGCGCCGGTGGATCTCATCTGGAATGGCGGCATCGGCACCTATATCAAGGCCGAAGCCGAGTCGCATGCCGATGTAGGCGACAAGTCGAACGATGCGCTGCGTGTGAACGCCTCCGAGCTGCGCTGCAAGGTGATTGGCGAGGGTGGCAACCTGGGTGCGACCCAGAAAGGCCGCATTGAATTTGCCCGCCGGGGAGGCGCGGTGAATACGGACTTCATCGACAATGCCGGTGGCGTTGACTGCTCGGACCATGAGGTCAATATCAAGATTCTTCTGAATGAGCAGGTCCAGTCGGGTGCACTGAGCCTTGAGCGGCGCAATGAACTGCTGCGCGAAATGGAGCCGGTGGTTGCCGAGCTGGTGCTGCTCAACAACTACCGTCAGGCGTTCGCCCTGACTCGGGCCGATGCCGTTGCGGCCGGTTCGCTGGATGATCAGATCCGTTTGATTCGACGCCTGGAAACTGCCGGTTTGCTGGATCCTGCGCTTGAAGGGTTGCCCGACACGGCAGAACTCAAGCGGCGCCGCGGGGCCGGGGAGGGCCTGAGCCGCCCAGAACTGTCGGTACTGGTGTCCTATGCCAAAATCGAGCTCAAACAGGCACTGGTGGGCTCCTGGATTGCGCAGGACGCGCGTTTCACCTCGGCCCTCTATTCGGCCTTTCCCCCGTCCCTGCTGGAACGCTTCCCGCAGGCGGTGGATCAGCACCGACTGCGTCCCGAGATCGTTGCCACTCAGGTCGCCAATGATCTGGTGAACCGCATGGGGATCAGTTTCATTGACAAGATGCGACTGGCGACAGGGGCGGACGCCGCCGATATAGCGGCCGCCTACCTGATCACCTGCGAGACGTTTGATATCGACACCTACTGGACCAGCGTGGAAGCACTGGATGGTCAGGTGCCGACCGGTGTACAGATCAGCCTGATGCAGGACCTGGTCGAACTGGCAACCCGAGGCACACACTGGCTGCTGCATTATCAGCGCCAGGCGCTGGATCCGCAGCGTATCAAGGCGCACTTTCACGACCCGCTGGCCGAAGTGCTGGCCTCACGAGAGGCGCTTCAGGCGGTGATACCTGCTGACCGCTGGCAGGACGAATATGATGCCTACTGTGCAGCGGGGGTGCCGGAGCATCTGGCGCTGTATTGTGCGTCAACCCAGAGTCGCTACTGGCTGATGGATATCATTGAGATCGGACGCCAGCAGCAACAGCCCGTGCATGCGGTGGCACAGGTTTACTTCACCCTGGGTGAAGGGCTGAAGCTGACCTGGCTGGATGGCCAGATTCAGTCACAACGCACCGAGAATCACTGGCAGATGCTGGCCATGACCCGCTTCCGCAATGAGCTGGACGATCATTTGCGCCAGCTGACGTTGAACGTATTCACGCTGGAGGACGAGGCTGCACACACGTCCAGCCCCGAGACACGCGTGGAAGCGTGGCGGTCTACCTGCGCCAAGCCCTTGCAGCACTGGTATCAAACCCTCTCGGACATGCAAGGCAGCAGTGCGCTGGACACCGCTGCCCTTGCCGTGGCGATGGGAGGGCTGAAGACGCTGGCGTCGTTGCAGAACTGAGCCTGACGTCTTGCTTGCCTGGATGCAGCGGATAGCCTGCTGCGCCGACCTTGTTCCCCGGCTTCGGCCGGGGTTTTTTATGTCTGTATAGGGTTAACTGGCTACTTTTTGTTCTTTGAGTATTCTGATCGACTTTTATAGAGGTGAAAATAATACCAACCGTGCTGTCATAGGTATAAAAATAGGAAAAGTGTGTATGGCTTGGTGATTAGAATGGTCACAAATGTTTGTGTGGATGAGGATACCATCATGACCCAACAACAAGATCGCCATACGCATCCATCTCTCGATACCTGTCGTCAGGCTGTCCGTGCCAACTACCTGGCGGACGAGCACCGGGTTATCAACGACCTGATCACAGCCGCTGACTTGTCGTCTGAGGTGCGTGATGCCATCTCTGCCCGCGCAGCCGAGCTGGTCCGCAATGTACGCGGCAACTCCAGGCCCACCATGATGGAAAAGTTCCTGGCACAGTACGGCCTTACAACCAAGGAAGGGGTGGCCCTGATGTGTCTGGCCGAGGCGCTGCTGCGTGTGCCGGATAACGTCACTATCCACGACCTGATCGAAGACAAGATTGCGTCCGGCCAGTGGTCAGAGCACCGTGGCAAGGCCAAGTCCTCCCTGATCAATACCACCACCTGGGGCCTGATGGTGGCGGGCAGGCTGATCAGCCCGTCCGACCAGAAGAGCCTGATGGAAACCCTGCGCAGCCTGGTCAAGCGCATGGGCGACCCCATGGTGCGTACCGTTGCGCACCAGGCGATGAAAGAGATGGGCCGCCAGTTCGTCCTGGGCCGTACCATCGACGAAGCGCAGAAGCGTGCCCAGAAGTATGAATCCAGGGGGTACACCTATTCCTATGACATGCTGGGTGAAGCGGCGCGTACCGATGCGGATGCGCAGCGTTACCAGCGTGACTACTCGCGTGCCATCAGCGCGCTGGCACCCAACTGTGTGCATGACGATATTCGCAACAACCCCGGCATTTCGGTCAAATTGTCGGCGCTGCATGCCCGTTATGAGTACGGCCATCGCGATCGCGTCATGACCGAACTGGCCCCCCGTGCGCTGGAACTGGCCAAGCAGGCCAAGGCCGCCAACATGGGCTTCAATATCGATGCTGAAGAAGCCGAT
Organism: Marinobacterium alkalitolerans; assembly: GCF_017776525.1. Taxonomy (GTDB): domain Bacteria; phylum Pseudomonadota; class Gammaproteobacteria; order Pseudomonadales; family Balneatricaceae; genus Marinobacterium; species Marinobacterium alkalitolerans. Next base: position 60,407 of record NZ_JACVEW010000003.1, on the reverse strand, counting down.
CGTCTGGACCTGTCACTGGATGTGATCGAGATGATTCTGTCCGATCCCGAGCTGGCCGGCTGGGATGGCTTTGGTGTCGTGGTTCAGGCCTTCGGCAAGCGTGCGTCGCAGGTGCTGGACTGGCTTTACGCGCTGGCGGAAAAACTGGACCGCCGCATCATGGTTCGCCTGGTGAAAGGCGCATATTGGGATGCCGAGATCAAGCGTGCTCAGGTCATGGGCCTCAAGGGCTTCCCGGTCTTCACCCGCAAGGCGTGCAGCGATGTCTCCTACCTGGCCTGTGCCAAGCAGCTGCTGGGCATGACCGACCGCATTTATCCACAGTTCGCAACCCACAATGCGCACTCCGTCTCCGCTATCACGGAGCTGGCGCAGGGGCGTGACTGCTTTGAGTTCCAGCGCCTGCATGGTATGGGTGAGTCCCTGCATGAAGCGTTGATGAGCGGCGGCAACACCCGCTGCCGTATTTATGCACCGGTCGGAGCGCATCAGGATCTGCTGGCCTATCTGGTTCGCCGACTGCTGGAGAACGGTGCCAACAGTTCGTTCGTGAACCAGATCGTGGATACCCGTATTACGCCGGAAGAGATCGCACGCGATCCGATCAGTCAGGTACAGGCGCTGGGCGACAACATTTCCAGCAAGGCGATCGTGCGTCCGGAGCACATTTTTGGTGAAAACCGCCTCAACTCCCAGGGTTGGGACATCACCGACCCGGTTGAAGTGGAGCAGATGGAAGCTGCCCGTGGTGCTTTCCGTCAGCATACCTGGACCGGCGGGCCGGTGATCGCCGGCGAGGTGCAGGGCACGGAAGTACTGGAGGTTCGCAACCCGGCAGATCCGACCGATAAGGTGGGTCAGGTGACTCAGGCATCCGTAGCGGATGTTGATCAGGCGATTACGGCTGCCGAGCAGGGCTTTACCGCCTGGTCTGCACTGAGCGCTGAAGAGCGAGCCGAGCGTATTGCACGTGTGGGCGATCTGTATGAAGCCCACACCCACGAACTCTTTGCACTGGCGACCCGTGAAGCGGGCAAAACGCTGCTGGACGGCATTGCCGAAGTCCGTGAAGCGGTCGACTTCGCCCGTTTCTACGCCAATGAAGGCGTGCGCATGGCGAATGAGGGTGAGGCGCGTGGCGTGATCACCTGTATCTCGCCGTGGAACTTCCCGCTGGCGATCTTTACCGGCCAGATTCTGGCAGCACTGGCGGCAGGCAACACCGTACTGGCGAAGCCGGCAGAAACCACATCCCTGATGGCAACCCGTGCCGTCGAGCTGATGCATGAAGCCGGTATTCCCCGGGAAGCCGTACAGCTGCTGCCGGGACAGGGCTCAGTCGTGGGCGCGGCGCTCACGTCTGAGCCGCGCATTGCCGGGGTCTGCTTTACCGGCTCGACTGCCACGGCGCAGCGTATCAACAAGGTAATGGCTGAAAAGCTGGCGCCCGAGGCACCGCTGGTGGCGGAAACCGGTGGCCTGAACGCCATGATCGTGGATTCGACCGCACTGCCGGAGCAGGTCGTGCGTGATGTACTGGCGTCCTCTTTCCAGAGTGCCGGCCAGCGCTGTTCGGCACTGCGTGTTCTCTATGTCCAGAAGGACATTGCGGACCACCTGCTGGAGATGCTGTTTGGCGCCATGGACGAGCTGAGTGTGGGTAACCCCTGGCTGTTGTCCACCGATGTCGGCCCCGTGATCGACAAGAACGCTCAGGCCGGCATTCAGGCGCACTGTGACAAGTTCGAGCGCATGGGACGTGTACTCAAGAAGCTGGACGTGCCGGCAGAGGGGAACTTTGTAGCTCCCACCGTGATCCGCCTGAACGGCATCGAAGAGCTTGATGAAGAGATCTTTGGCCCGGTGCTGCACGTGGCTACCTTTGAGGCCACTGAGCTGGATGCCGTGGTTGACGCGATCAACGCCAAGGGCTTCGGCCTGACTTTCGGTCTGCATACCCGTGTGGATAACCGGGTGGAGCGCATCATCAAGCGGATCAAGGTGGGCAACGCCTACGTGAACCGTAACCAGATCGGTGCGATTGTCGGCTCTCAGCCGTTCGGCGGTGAAGGCCTTTCCGGTACCGGCCCGAAAGCGGGTGGCCCGCACTATGTGCGCCGCTTCAAGAAAGCGGACCCGGTGTCCATGCCGGCAGATGCCGGTGCGGCCGTTGTCACTGCCGAAGCACTGAGTGCGGCCATCGGCGCCCTGCAGTCAGCGCAGATACTGCCGCCGCTGGCACGCATGAGTGCGCTGCAGCCGTTTTTCAAGCAGGCGCCGGCCCCTCTGGATATCGAGCCCGAATTCATGCCCGGCCCGACCGGTGAGCTGAACCGTCTGTCCAACTGTCCACGTGGACTGGTGCTTTGCCTGGGCCCGACTCTGGACAGCGCGATGGAGCAGGCTGCCGTTGCCCTGTCGCAGGGTAACAAGGTGGTAGTGGTGGCGCCAGGTGCCGGACAGGCACTGTCTGCCGCCATGGACGCCGGCCTGCCGATCCAGGCCCTTGACGGCTTGCTGGATCCGGATGCACTGCGTGTGGCCGAAGGCTATGAAGCGGTTGCAACCGGAGCCGATACGGAGCTGCTGCGCCGTTACCGTGTGGCGCTGGCGGCACGTGAAGGTGCGCTGCTGCCGCTGATTACCGAGTATGTGCTGCCTGAGCGCTTCGTAATCGAGCGTCATCTGTGCGTGGATACCACCGCTGCCGGTGGTAATGCCAGCCTGATCGCACAGTCCGAATAACCACCTTTCCCATTGACCGGGCCTGATGTCAGTCCAGAGACCAGGTCCGGTCTCTTTTGCCTGTCCTGTTGATTCGCCGTAGAGTCTTTTGGGTTAAATAGTGACCAAAAAGATGATATGGCTCATACTTGAGTAAAATCTAATCAGACCTTGGCAACGTAATGGTTTATACGTTGTCTCTAGGTACAGCCCCCTGGATCCGATAAATATGTCCGCGGAGACGGACCCCAAGCATCGGTGCAACCATGAAGCTCTTCAAAGATTTTCTGGATGGACGAATCTGTTTCTACTGGTGTGACGAAAGCGGGCGTCAGCTGAGCCCGAGTCTCGCAACTGTTCAGGAATCGGAAGAATGGTGGAAGGGATACATGTTCTCTCTTTACAAGGGACCTGAGCGGCGCGGCTCGATTCATGACCGTCGCTGTAACCATGAAAAACGGCGTCGCATGTCCGAAGGTGAAACCCGTTCCTATGGGCGACGGCTGACGGATTCGCCGGTCAAGGTGGACTGCAACCTGGCTGTCGACAAGATTACGTTACTGTCCAAGATTGCCGTATATGAGGCCAAGCAGCCGGTCCGGCTATAGCAACCGGACCGGCGGTTCCTGATTAGGGTGGTGCTCAGTGTGAGAGTACCCGGGAGAGAAATGCCTGGGTGCGTTCGTTTTGCGGGTTATCAAACACCTGATCAGGCGCGCCCTGTTCCACGATGCGACCTTCATGGATGTAGATGACACGGTCGGCCACTTCACGCGCAAACCCCATCTCGTGTGTGACCACGAGCATGGTCATCCCTTCACGTGCCAGCTCACGCATGACGTCCAGCACCTCACCCACCATTTCCGGGTCGAGCGCTGAGGTTGGCTCATCAAACAGCATCAGGCGCGGTTCCATCGCAAGTGCCCGGGCAATGGCCACGCGCTGCTGCTGACCACCGGACAGCTGGCCGGGAAACTTGTCCGCCTGACTGGCAATGCCGACGCGCTCGAGCAGACGGTCCGCGTGATCGGCCGCTGCCTCCTGGTCGGTACTTTTCACCTTCATGGGCGCCAGCATGATGTTGCGGCGGACATTCAGGTGCGGAAACAGGTTGAACTGCTGAAACACCATACCCACTTCCTTGCGAATGGCGTTCAGCGCCTTCTGGTTGCCGCCGTGAGGTGCCAGCGGTTGCTGGTCTACCACCAGCTGGCCCGAGTTGTACTCTTCCAGTCCATTGATGCAACGGATCAGGGTGGATTTGCCGGACCCGCTGGCACCGATGATGACGACCACCTCGCCGGTTTCCACCTGCAGGTCGATATCCTTGAGTACGTGATGCTCGCCGAAGTACTTGTTCAGTTCGTTGATTTCAACAATGTGTGACATGAAACCGGTCCTCAGGCTGCTGATCCGCGGCGCTCGACCAGGCGCAGCAGGAGTGAGAGTGACAGGGTGATAATCAGGTACAGCACCGCCACGGCGAAGTAGACCTCAAAGGCGGTGAAGGTGTTGGCAATATACACCTGCCCCTGTCGGACCAGTTCGCCCACGCCGATTACGGAAAACAGCGAGGTATCCTTGATGCTGACAATGGCCTGGTTACCCAGTGGCGGGATCATGCGGCGAAACGCCTGAGGCCAGATGATGTACGTGAAAGTCTGAATGCGCGACAGCCCCAGTGACAGGCCTGCCTCGCGCTGTCCCCTGGCAATGGACTGAACGCCGCCGCGGACCACTTCCGAGATGTAGGCACCTGAGTTGAAGGCGATGGCGGCGATGGCGGCCGTCATGGGCTCAATGGGCGAGCCGACCAGGTCCGGCAGACCATAGAAGATGAACAGCACCTGCACCAGAATGGGGGTGCCGCGGAAAATCTCGATATAGGCGGTGGCGGGCCAGCGCAGATACCAGCGACGGTTGAGGCTGAGCAGCCCGAACAGGATGCCCAGCAGAAAGCCGATCAGCAGACCGCCGAACGAAATCATGAGGGTGTAGGGAAGCCCCTTCAACAGGAAGGGAATGGAGTTAATCGCTGCCTGCCAGTCGAATTGAAACTGGAATTCCACTGATGAATGCTCCGTGGTAAACAGAAATCAGCCGGCTACAGGCGTAGCCGGCCATGGGGGACTTATTCGCTGCCCGGCATCTTGCCGAACCATTTTTCGTAAATGGCCTTGTAGGTGCCGTCTTCCTTGATTTCAGCCAAAGCCGCGTTCACTTCATCCACCCAGGGGCTGCCCTGCTTGAGCGCGATACCGTACTGCTGGCCTTCATACAGCGGACCAACCGTTTTGGTACGTCCCTGACCACGGGTGCTGGAGAAATAGCCGACGTTGGGCGCGTCATAGAACACCGCGTCCACGGCGCCGGACATCAGCGCCATATACATGTCGGAGCTGCCCGGATACGGCGTCACGTTGCCATCCTGCTCCAGCGTATCCATCAGGAAGTTGTAGCTGGTGCTGCCAATTTTGGTGCCGATCTTGGCGCCTTCCAGGTCGGAAATTTCATCCACCTGGTCATTGTCGGCACGTACGAGAATACGCAGGCCGGAGTCGTAGTAGGGATCTGAAAAATCGACGATCTTTTCACGCTCTTCGGTGATGGTGATACCGGCCAGTGCCATATCCACATTACCGGTCTGAAGAGCAGGAATGATACCGTTGAAGTCCATGGTGTTGAGGTCATATTCAAACCCGGCGCGCTTGGACACCTCGGCCAGAATATCCATATCAAAACCGATCATCTTGCCGGTTGCCTGATCCATCATTTCGAACGGCACGAAACTCGGGTCAGTCACAACACGCAGGTTTTCAGCCTGCGCAGCGCCTGCAGCCGCGGACAGTGCCAGCCCCATACCGAGGGTTTTGAGCCATTTTGTTTTCATAATCACTCCTTTGCAGTAAGAGCGGCAGCTGGTGGCGCCGCATGAGTCAAATGGACAGGTTCAGGCAGGATCGCTGCCTGTAACTCCATCGCAATACTATGGTTCATCCTTCTGGTAAAAATCAAATATCGCGCCAAAATGGCATGCTGATTGAGCATTTGTGTCTGTTTTACGCCAGATTTCTTCAATTTCGGGCGATATTCCGATGTTCAAACGGGCATGCTAGTCTGTGATGCAGGTCTGCAACGGGCGTTTGCGGCTGACAATACTTCACGGATGGAAGGAAAAAACATGCGATGGATTCTGCTGGGGAGCAGCCTGATGCTGCTGCCGGTTTACTCAATGGCCGAGGTGTACAGCTGTGAGCGGGATGGCCGGCGGCTGTTCCAGTCGACCCCCTGTGAGGTGGGTGATGCACCCACCGGCATCAAGCCCCCCGCTGCTGCCTCACCCGGTCAAAGTGAACGCCAGCGGCGCGAGCAGGCAGAACGTTTCTGGGGCGAACAGGCGCAGCGTCGTCAGGCAGCCCGTGCGCGACAGAACGAACAGGCAGCCGATGCACGCAGGCGTCGCCTGCAGCGCAGGGCGGTTGAACAGGCGGTCGGGCAGGGCAGGCTGCTGCCCGGCATGACACCCTCACAGGTGAAGCGAGCCTGGGGCTTCCCGGATCGACAAAACCAAAAGATCCACGGCGGCCGGCAACGTGAATACTGGTACTACGTTGACCGGAAAACGGGCCATGTTCGGACTGCCGTGTTTCAGGACGAAGCGCTGCTTAGAGCCTCGGACTGAGGCAGGTGACCGGTTTTGACCAGAATGACGGTTTCCTGCTCCACATACGGGCAGTGCTCGCTCAAGTGCGGGCTGCGCAGCCAGGTACCAGTTGGGTAGCGCCCGTGCTCGTCACAAAACTCACCCGACAGCACCAGAATCTCTTCTCCGCCAAAGTGCCGGTGAGGCTGGAACTGTTCACCTGCCGGCCACTTCACCAGTGCCGTGTGCTCCGTTTCAAAGTGGTGCAGTGACATGACCTCCAGGCCACCAATGCCCGGCTGCCAGGGCTGCTCGGCCGTATTGATACGTACCTCTGCACTGTCACTGGGGTTGAAGTGGTTCAGCTTGACGAACAGGGTGCAGCCTTCACGGCTGAAAGGCGCATGTCGACTTCCGGGTGGGTTGCGAATGTAGCTGCCCGCCGGGTAGTCACCGCTCTCATCCGAGAACACGCCCTCCAACACCAGAATCTCCTCACCCAGCGGGTGGGGATGGCTGGAAAATGCGGTACCCGGTGCGTACTCGACAATACTGGTGGTGCGGCCCGACTCCCGGCCTTCGCGCTCCAGCGGCTTGCGCACCACGCCCTTTGCCGGGCTTGGATACCAGTCCATTTCTGCCGTTCTGTGAACGACATGCCGGGTGAAGTCCAGATTCAGGTTTTCCGGCAGAGACCGTGAGTTGGGTGTGTCGGGAACCATTCCTATCCTCGATGATCTGACGTAATATCAAGCACTCTTGGCGAATCGCCATACAGAGTATTCAATTGTACAGGGGCTCAGCGTGACTGAACGGGTCGGCAACAATACAGCCAGAAAAGTGTATCAGGCGCTATGCCTGACGCTCTTGATGGCGCTTGTGCTGACAGCTCAGCTACTGACCTTGAGTCATGCGTCTGGCATGGAGACACCGGTCTCGCCCCAGTACGACATGTTTGTACACTGTGAGGATACATCCGGATCAGATTGCGCGGCACCTGAGCCGGCAGACTGTTGCAGTGAAGCGCTGGACCGCTGTGCACTTGAGTGTACCCAAATGACCGCCTGGGTAACGGTACCCATTACGCCCTTGCCATTGATGCGGGTGCGTGCCATCCCGCCACCGGCAACGCAGTTGTGGTCCGATATCAGGCCGGATCCGCCGTATCAGCCTCCCAGAACCAGCTAATTCGATGCATTGAATAGACCCTTTGTGATTGATGATGCCCTGCACCCTGACAATGCAGGCGAGTGTTTCTGGAGTACCCAATGAAAAGTGTTCTGCGCAAGTCCCTGTTTGCTTCTGTTGTATCCGGCCTGATCTTCGCAGCCGGTTCTTCTCCGCTGCTGGCCGCCGAGGCAACCAGCAGCCAAAGCATCCTGCTGAAGAAGTCCAATACGGAACATCTGAACGTGTACAAGAGCCCGACCTGTGGCTGTTGTGGCGACTGGATTGAACATGCTGAAAAAAACGGCTTTGAAACGCGTGCCTTTCATCCGCAAAACCTGACGCAGATGAAGCTCGATATGGGCATTGAAAACCGTTTTCACTCCTGCCACACGGCCGTGACCGAATCCGGTTACCTGTTTGAAGGCCATGTGCCGGCCAAGCTGGTTAAACGGTTTTTGGCCAACCCGCCTGAGGGAGCTCTGGGGCTGACCGCACCCGGCATGCCGATGGGCAGCCCGGGCATGGAGGTGGGAGATCGTTTTGCCCCCTATCAGGTGCTGCTGATGAAAAAAGATGGTGGCTATGAAGTCTATGCCACCATCGATGAGCAGTCTGAGCAGTACTGATTTGAGAGCAGGCCCCGTACCACCGGGGCCTTTTTCGGGTCAATGTCCTTTCCAGGGCACCAGCTTACGTTCTGCAAAGCGCATCAACAGGTCAAACAGGTAGGCAATGATGCCGATGACAATGATGCCCATGATTACCACATCCGTGACCAGGAACTCCGCCGCGTTCAACACCATGAACCCCAGCCCGGCCTGAGCGGCCACCATCTCTGCCGCAACCAGCGTGGTCCAACCGAAACCGATGCCGATGCGCATACCGGTCAGAATTTCCGGCAAGGCGCTTTTCAGAATGATATGGCGCACCACCTGCCAACGGGATGCGCCCATTGAGTAAGCGGCGTGAATCTGTTCGATGGCCACCGACTTCACCCCGGCACGGGCACTCAGCGCCATGGGTGCGAAAATCGCCATGTAGATCAATACGATTTTCGAGGTTTCGCCAATGCCGAGCCAGATAATCACCAGCGGCAGGTACGCCAAGGGCGGCAGCGGGCGGTAGAACTCGATAATCGGATCAAACAGGCCACGCGCGATACGATTTACACCCATGAAAATCCCGATCGGCACGGCCGTAACCAGTGCCAGAGCAAAGGCCCCGAACACACGCAGCATACTCCAGCCGGTATGTTCAATCAGGGTGGCGTTGGCAAAACCTTCTGTCAGCACTTCCCAGAAGCGAGCAATGACGGCAGTGGGTGAGGGCAGGAACAGGGGTTCGACCCAGCCGGCGGTTGTGGACAGAAACCAGAGTCCGATAAGGCTCAGAGCCGTGACGATGCTGATGGCCAGGCTGCGACCCTGTCCCGGAGCACCAAAGGCATCACCGGGCTTGGCAGGGCCTGCTGCAAATAGCCTGGCTGCGCGCTGCAGCAACGTGGGGGCAGGTCGTACCTCTTGCCGTGATGGAGAGGGGGGCACCTCGGCTGGTTCGGCATCGGTCATCAGTTCAGGGTTATCCAGTGTTTTTTGAGCCAGCATCAGTGCATACCTCCGGATTGCTCGTCACCATGGATGATGCTCAGAACCTTCTCGCGCATCTCGATGAACTCGGGCAGGGACTTCACCTTGCGTGCATCACGGCACTCAAGAAAACGTTCGTTGAAGTCCAGCTTGAACTCGTGCGTAATCCGGCCCGGCCTTGGCGACATGATGATCAGGCGTGATGCCATAAACAGGGCTTCTTCAACGCTGTGGGTGATAAAAAACATCATCTTCCGAGTCTGCTTCCACACGTCCAGCAACAGCTCCTGTAACACCTCGCGTGTCAGTGCATCCAGTGCACCCAGCGGTTCGTCCAATAAGAGCATTTCCGGGTCGTTGGTCAGGGCGCGTGCAATACCGACACGTTGCTGCATGCCCCCGGAAAGCTGATAGACCGGGTGCTGGTGAAAATCTTCCAGTCCAACCAGCTTCAGAAACGAAGCGGCGCGCTCCCGTCGTTCGGATCGTGGAATGCCCTGAAGCTTGAGCCCGAATTCCGTGTTTTCGATCACGTTCAGCCAGGGCAAGAGAGCGTGTTTCTGGAACACCACGCCACGTTCCTTGCCCGGGCCTGCGATCTGGTCATGCAGATCAACGCCACAGGCTACGCGCGGCAGGCCGGAAACCGGATTGTCGCCCAGTGTCAGGTAGCCATCCGAAGGGGATATGAAGCCGGCCATCAGGCTCAGCAAGGTGGTCTTGCCACAGCCTGAGGCACCCAGGGCAACGACGAACTCGCCGGGCTCGATGGCGAAGTTGATATGGGACAGGGCGTGTACCTCTTCACCGTTGTTGAGGCCGGGGTACACCACCGACACATCATGAATCTGCAATCTGCTCATCTTTACATCTCCTGCGGACAGGCGCCGCCCGTTCAGGGCTGGCGCGTGTCCACTGACCGTCTCAGGATTCAACCTTCTCGGCATATGAGGGGTTTACGTAGTCGCTGTAGCGCTCTTTCAGGCCCGGGATCTTGCCCTGTTCCTTGAGAAACTCGGAGGTGAAGCGAAGGGCCTTGGCGGCACCACCTTCCTCGCCACAGCCCAGCCAGGCACAGCTGGTCTGCTCAGCCAGTGTGGGGAACTGATAGAGGTCCAGTACGCCCGGTACCGAAGCAGCTTCGCCACCGGTCATGTCTGCAATTTTCTTCACCATGGGGGAATCCGCGGTCAGGGAGCCTTTCTGTGCGCGGTAGTCGGCGTCAGCCTTGGCGGCAAGGCTGATCAGTGTGGTCACGACTTCGGGGTTCGCCTTGCCATACTCCTTGCTGACAACCATGCCGTCGAAGGTGGCCTTGCCCCAGCGACTGAGCTCACCGGAGCTGATCAGAACCTGACCGTCCTCCTTGATCTGGCTGAGTACCGGGTCCCAGATAAAGGCGGCATCAATATCACCACGGCGCCAGGACGCTGAGATGGCGTTCGGCTGCAGGTTGAGTACTTTCACATCCTTGTCTGACAGGCCAAACTGCTCCAGGGCAAAAAGGGTGTGAAAGTGGGTCGTTGACACGAATGGCACACCCAGGGTCTTGCCTTTCAGGTCCTGTGGCGCCTTGATATCGCTGCCTTCGCGTACCACCAGGGCCTCGGCTTCGTTGATATTTTCCAGAATCCATACCAGCTCAATATCAACGCCGCGACTGATCCCTGCCGCGATGGGGCTGGAGCCGGCGGTGGCAATGTCCACATCACCCGAAGCCATGGCCGTGATAACCTTGGCACCGGAGTCAAAGCGGCGCCACTCAATGTCCATGCCGGTTGCGGCCTCAAGTGCCTTGTCAGCGATCACGGTTTTCCAGGGGTTCATCATGCCCTGATAACCGATAGTCAGGGTGTCGGCCCAGGCCATCTGGGATACGAGCAGGGAAGCACCTGCGCCGATGGCCAGTTTTTTCGCGATGCGTCCGACAAGCTTGGAACGGCTGGTCTTGTTCATGGGAATACTCCGATTTCTAAAGTGGGTGCCGTGTGAGCGGCCAGGTGTTAAAGCCTGTATCCACCTTAGAATCGAGCTTTGTGTACACCATAGAGCCAGATTCAACCTCTCATGGGTCCAGATTCAGCATCTGGTATATGACTTGCATCATTTTGAAGCACAGTCCGTTGAAGCCCGAGTCTTATGCCATGAATGAGCACTATCTCAAGATCGACTTTGAGCCCGGCCGCACGCTGCAGGATCAGATCCGGGAGCGTTTGGTGGCGACGATTCTCAGTGGGCACATGCCGGTTGACGAGCCCATGCCCTCATCACGTCGCTTGGCCCAGCAGTTGGGTGTTTCGCGCAACACGGTAGTGCTGATATACGAGCAGTTGGTGGATGCGGGCTATCTGGTCCCCAAGTGTCGCAGAGGCTATTTCATTGCACCGGCCTTTCACCAGGCGGAAGAGTTGTGCACTGAACTGGTGCCGGACGACTCTTCTGATGCGCCTGACTGGTCCACTCGGTTTCGGCATCGACCCAGTGAAGAGCAGGCGATCGTCAAGCCCAATAACTGGCGCGCGTTTGAATTTCCTTTTATCTACGGGCAGGTGCAGCACGAGTTTTTTCCCATCGAGCAGTGGCGTGACTGCGCGCGCAAATCCATGTCAGGGATGAGTGACCGCGACTGGATCCATGACAGTGTGGACTCGGATGATGCCGTTCTGGTGGAGCAGATACGCACACGCCTCTTGCCCAAGCGAGGCATTTACGCCGAAGCCAACGAAATTCTGGTCACCATCGGTACGCAGAATTCGCTCTATCTGCTGGCTAACCTGTTGCTGGGCCGGAAGACGCGGGTGGCATTGGAAAACCCCGGCTTCCGCGATGCGCGCAATATCTTCAAGACCTTCGGGGCTCAGTTGCACCTGCAGCCGGTCGATGAAGAGGGCATTCTGGTAGATGATCGACTGAATAGTTGTGACTACATCTATGTCACGCCCAGCCATCAGGTCCCCACCGGCGCGGAATTATCCACAGCGCGGCGCCGTGCCCTGATGCAACTGGCGTCTGAACAGGACTGTATCCTGATCGAAGATGATTATGATGCGGATATCAACATGCAACTCAAGCCGGTACCGGCCTTGAAGGCCCATGATCGGGACAAGCGAGTGATCTACATGGGGAGCCTGTCCAAGTCGATTTCGCCCGGGTTGCGGCTGGGGTTCATGGTGGCGGACGAGACCCTGATTGCCGAGGCCCGTGCGCTGCGGCGTCTGATGTATAGGCACCCGCCTGCCAACAACCAGCGGCAGGCAGCCCTCTTTCTGGCACAGGGTCACTATGACACCTACTTGCGTAAAATCCGCGAACTCTATTCCAGCAAGCTGGAGCGGATGCAATCCGCCATCGAGCGTCATCTGCCCGGCATGAATACTGTCCCGGTCAGCTCGGGTGCCTCCTCCATCTGGCTGGAGGCACCTGAAGGGGTAGACACCGAGGCGTTGTCCTGGGCAGCCGCCCGTGAGGGCGTGTTGATCGAGCCCGGTGCGGTGCATTTCCTGAACGCGGAGCCGCCGCGCAATTACTTCCGTCTCGGCTTTTCGGCTATTGCGGCGCACAAGATTGAGCCGGGAATCGAGCGGCTCAGCCGTTCACTGGACCGTTTCCTCTCTGCTTAAAGGTTCGGCTGGACCTACAAACTCCTGTAACTGGATCTATCACCTCGATCCACTCTGCTCCTAACGTGGCCACAAGCGCGGGCAATTCGGCTCGCGCAGGTTGAGTGGACGATGCAGTGACAGATTTACTTCCTCTGGCAGAGATCGAGCACCTTGAATGGGCAACCGTACTGGTTGCCATTGCTGCACTGGTGCGGGGCTATACCGGTTTCGGTTTTGCCGCCATCGCGATTACCGGCCTGAATCTGATCTGGCCGCCTCAACTGAGTGTGCCGGTGATCCTGCTGCTGGACCTGATTGGCTCTCTGGGGCTGCTGGGGGCGGCAAGCAAGGCCTTTTCCAAGCCTTTGGTCGTGCGATTGGGGCTGGGGGCGCTGGCGGGCATTCCGGTGGGGCTACTGGTGCTGACACAGGTACCGGAAAGCTGGCTCAAGCTGTTGATCAGTATATGTGTGCTGGCGATGACTCTGGCACTGATCTGGCGGCCACGACAGGGTAACCGCCCGCTGAGTAACGGTATAACCAGTCTTATAGGAGCTGTATCCGGTGCCTTTACGGCGGCCGCATCGGTGGGCGGGTTACCCGTGGTGTGTTACCTGCTGGGCACAGGGCTGAGTGCCAGGGCTCAGCGAGCCTCCATGGTAGTTTTTCTGGCCGCAACCGATTTGCTGGCGCTGCTGGTGCTGTATCTGCATGGTGTGTTCGATGCCAGTCTGCTGGCGCCTTTCCTGATGCTGCTGTTGCCCACACTGGCCGGTGTTCAACTGGGCCAATGGGGCTTTCACCGCTTCAAACCTGAATCCTTTCATCCCGTTGCCTTGCCGGTACTGACGCTGTTGTCAGTCAGCGGTGTGGGGCTGGGTCTATACCGCATTTTCTGATTGATCTGAACAGGAGACACATGATGTCCAAGACCGCATTCATCACCGGCGCCACCTCCGGTTTCGGGTTGGCCTGTGCGCGCCGACTGGCCGCCGCCAAATGGAATTTGGTGCTCACAGGGCGCCGGGCATCGCGTCTGGCCGAGATCCAGGATGAACTGTCAGTCCACACGCAGGTGCTCACGCTGACGCTGGATGTATGCGACAGCGATGCGATCAAGGCACAGGTTGAGGCTTTACCCACGCCTTTCAGTCGAGTGGACCTGCTGCTGAATAACGCCGGGCTGGCGCTGGGGACAGAGCCGGCTCAGGCTTGTGACTTGAGCGACTGGAAAACCATGATCGATACCAACATCGGAGGTCTGGTAGCGGTCACCCATGCGCTGTTGCCACGGCTGATTGAGCAGGGCAAAGGCAGCAGCATTATCAACCTGGGCTCAATTGCGGGCCATTGGCCCTATCCCGGCGGCAACGTGTATTGCGGCACCAAGGCGTTTGTTGAGCAGTTTTCCTATGCCCTGCGCTGTGACCTGTCCGGTACGGGCGTGCGCGTGACCAATCTGGCACCAGGGCTGTCCGAGAGCGAATTTACGCTGGTCCGCACGGGCGGGAATCAGGATGCCTACAACAACCTGTATCAGGGTGCCGATCCGATTCAGCCGGAAGATGTGGCCGACACCGTGTACTGGCTCGCAACCCTGCCGGCCCACCTCAATGTGAATCAGCTTGAACTGATGCCGGTGTCTCAGGCCTGGTCACCTTTCTCCATTCATCGCGAACACTGAAACAGGAACAACACCATGAACAGTCAAATCAACGAGCTGGATCTGCTGAAAACTCTGGACCGGGATCACGTGTGGCATCACCTGACACCGGGCGCGGCTGCACGCAAGGGGCTGCCGATGTTTGTGCGGGGGGAAGGACTTCGCCTATGGGACAGCGAGGGCAGGGAATATCTGGATGCCTCGGCCGGTGGCGTTTGGGTCACCAACGTGGGATATGGCCGAACGGAGATTGCCGATGCGGTGCGCGAGCAGCTGGCACAGCTCAACTTTTTCGCCGGCTCCATGGGCAATGCGCCTGCGGCTGCCTTTGCTGAAAAACTGTTGGACAAGATGCCGGGCATGAGCCGCGTGTACTACTCGAATTCAGGTTCCGAGGCGAATGAGAAGGCGTTCAAGATGGTGCGCCAGATTGCCCACAAGCACCATGGTGGCCGCAAGAGCAAAATCCTGTATCGCGAGCGTGATTATCATGGCACGACGCTGGCCGCATTGAGCGCGACCGGTCAGGCCGAGCGCCGGGCCCAGTTTGGCCCCTTTGTGCCGGGGTTTGTTGAAGTGCCCCACTGCTGCGAGTATCGCACTCAGTACCCTGAAAGTAATGATTATGGTATCCGGGCGGCTGATGCCATTGAAGAGGTCATCCTTCGCGAAGGCCCGGAAACGGTGGGTGCGATTATTCTGGAGCCGATCACGGCCGGTGGCGGTATCATCACTCCTCCGGAGGGTTACTGGCCCCGCGTCCGCGAGATCTGCGACCGTTACGATATTCTGCTGATCATGGATGAGGTGGTCTGCGGAGTCGGTCGCACGGGCAAATGGTTTGGCTACCAGCATTATCCGGTTCAGCCGGATATCGTCACCATGGCCAAGGGGCTGGCGTCCGGATATGCCGCCATCTCCTGTACTGTGACCACTGAGCGGGTGTTTGATCTGCTGCAGGAAGAGGCGGGTGATACCTTAGGCTATTTCCGTGATATCTCCACTTTTGGTGGCTGCCTCGCAGGCCCGGCCGCTGCCCTGGCCAACATGAAGATTCTCGAAGAGGAAGGGCTGGTCGAGAACTCGCAGCGCATGGGTGAATACCTGCTGGCGGGGCTGCATGCACTCAAAGAGAAGCATCCGGTGATTGGTGATGTACGCGGCAAGGGGCTGTTTGCCGGGCTGGAGCTGGTTCAGGACCGCATGACCAAGACACCTGTCGATGAGTCCGTTGCCATCGCCATTGCTGGTGCATGCAAGCAGATGGGAGTGCTGATTGGGCGCACCAACCGGAGCTTTGAAGGTTTCAACAATATTCTCAACTTCAGCCCGGCTCTGACCGCAACGGCGGAGCAGATCGATCAGATCCTGACCACTTTGGACAAGGCGATCAGCCAGGTATGCGGCTGAACCGGCTTACGTCATCTAGGGCCACTCAGGTGCGAAAACGCTCCACCTGTGTGGCCTGTTCCGCACTCATACCTGCCAATTGAACACTGCATTTTCAGCTAACTCCGATAGCGGATCTTGCCTCACATCAAGATCAATTCCAGTCTTGATACGCCCTTGAGAGAGGCAAAAAAAGAGCGCCTGTCTCACACAACCGGGCGGTTGAAGAGAAGCAGGCGCCAATGCCTCATGTTAGAGCTATGCAGGTCACCACCGGACTAAGTGGTTACCCATCTAGTGTTTAGCAAGTTTGATGCCTGTTTTTGCGCTTCGATAAAAAAATGTTTCCGAGCCCGCCAACAGGCGCGTTTGGTCGGGTTCATGAAGCCTGCTTTTCACAATACCTGAAAACCATCAACGGCCGGGTGCGCCAAAATCTTTCAGCGGCTGCGTGAATTGCACCTCTGTGATGCACGGGCCTCTGTGGAGGCCTCTGCAAAGCCGCACACAGCGGTTCTTTCAAGCTGGCACACTTCCTGCTATAGATAGACTCAACAAAAACAATTCATTGTCTGAAAAGACACCCGACTTGATGCAGACGCCTCCAGTCATCCATCTTGAACAAGATGCGGTGGCGGAGGCGTTTTTTTATGCGCGACACGAGCGCACAAAAAAGCGGGCAACAGCCGACAGGCCGTCACCCGCAAACGGGCAGCATGATAAAACGGTTGGTGCCTAACCGGTGCCGTAGCGTACCGAGGGCAGCCAAAGCACCAGCTCCTCCCACCAGAACACCAGCGCCACGGCGGTCAGCTGAATCAGGATAAAGGGCAGTACCCCTTTGTAGATGTCCACCGTCTTGATTTCGGGCGGTGCAACACCTTTCAGGTAAAACAGCGAGAAGCCGACCGGCGGTGTCAGGAAAGAGGTTTGAAGGGCCAGTGCAAACAGCACCACGAACCAGGTCAGGTCGAAGCCGAGGTTGGCGACGACCGGCCCCACCAGTGGCAGTAGGATCAGACTGATTTCCAGCCAGTCGAGGAAGAAGCCGGCCACGAAAGCGATCAGCAGGATGACCACCACGATCCCTTCCGGTGACAGCGGGATGCCCTGCAGCAGAGAGCCGATAAATTCATCCCCGCCCAGTGAGCGCATCACCACGGCGAAGGTGGTTGCGCCCAGAAAGATGCCGAACACAAAGGCGGTGGTCAGGGTGGTCTTGATGCAAACATCCTTGATCACCTCCGTATTCAGGCGTCCGTTCAGCGCTGCCAGAATGCTGGCGCCCAGGGCACCGACACCGGCGGCTTCCGTCGGGGTGGCGATGCCGAAAAAGATGGAGCCCAGTACCGCAAGGATCAGGCACAGTGTGGGCAAAATGGCGGTTAGGGTTTCCAGAACCAGTTTCAGCGTCACCGGTGGCAGGTCATCCGGCGGGCTGCTCATGGACGGGCGGAGCCAGGAGATGACGACCACGTAGACGATGTACATGACGCCCAGCATGACACCGGGGATCAACGCGCCCATAAACAGGTCGCCCACCGCCAGCGAAAGTTGGTCGGCCATGATGATCAGCATGATGCTGGGCGGGATCAGAATGCCCAGGGTGCCGGCCGAGCAGACGATGCCGCTGGCAAAGGCAGGTGAATACTTCTGCTGCAGCATGACCGGCAGGGACAGCATGGCCAGCAGGACCACCGAGGCACCTACGATGCCGGTTGAGGCCGCCAGCAGAATACCGATGGTAATCACGGCCACACCCAGGCCACCGTGGAAGCGGCCGAACAGGCTGACGAAGTTTTTCATCAAACGTTCGGCAACACCGGAGCGTTCCAGCATCAGCCCCATGAAGATGAACATGGGCAAGGCCACCAGTACCCAGTTGGTCATCTGGGCATAGATGCGCTGAACCATTACACCGAAGATATTCCAGTCGGTGAGGAAGTAGGTATCCACGTCGAAGTACTGGAAGGCAATGATGGAGCCGACGCTGAACACCACGGAGATGCCGGCCAGCAGCCAGGCCACCGGGAGCCCGGTGAAGATGAGCAGAATAAAGCTGCTCAGCATGGCGATAACAATGAGTTCATTGGTTGCAAACACGCGTGCACCTCACTTTGGCGAGTGATTGTTGTTCTGTTCGGGGGTGCCGAGCGGACGGGGCCAGCCACAGGCAAAGGCGAGCGCACGGAATAAACGGGCGGTAGCGGCCAGAAACATCAGGCCGAAGGCCAGCAAAATGACCGACTTGATCAGCCAGCGCAGGGGCAGGCCGCCCGGTGCGGCCGAGACTTCTCCGATGCGCATGGAGTGTTCCACGAAGGGCCAGGCGTAGATCAGAATCAGCGTGCAGAACGGCAGGATAAACAGGGCGATGCCCAGTATTTCGATCCAGGCGCGTGCTTTGGGTGACATTCGCTCGGCCGCCACATCTACTCGCACATGCCCGTCATGGGTGATGCAGTAGGAGAGCGCGAGCATGAAGCCCACCGCATAGAGGTGCCACTGCAGTTCTTCCAGTGCCACGAAGTTGGTGCCGAGTGCATAACGCAGCACCACGTTGCCCACGATCAGCAGGATCAGAATGACCCAGACGAACGAGGAGGTGCGGCCGAACAGCTCGACGATGCGTTCCAGACTGTCGGAGATGCGGGTGCGAGGATAGTCGACGGCCGCCTTGTGGGCGACCGCCTCCTCGACCTGATCCAGATCCAGGTCGTATTCAGACATAGGTGTGTTCCCTTTTGGGGTGAGCAAACGGCTTACTGGTCGTCTTCGACGCCAAAGTCACGCGGCAGGTAGCCGAAGTTTTTCCACGGACGGTGCTCGGCCTGGAACGCCTTCATGGAGCTGTACACCTTGTCGAACATGGGGTCGGCTTCAGAACGGCGGGCCATGACTCGATCAGTGGCTTCCTTGAAGGCCGACAGAATTTCCGGGCTGTACTTGTGCAGCTGAACGCCTTTTTCCTCGAACTTCTTCAGCACCGCGCCCTGCAGCGCTTCGGCCTTGGCCAGAGCCATCGTGTTGGCGGCTTTACAGCTGTTTTCGATCAGCGCCTGGGTTTGACCGTTCAGCGCGTTCCACTTGTCCAGATTCACGTACAGGTACTGGTTGGTGGAAGGCTGGTGCCAGCCGGGCAGGTAGTAATGCTTGGCAACCTGATAGAAGCCGAGCTGCTCGTCCACGATCGGCATGGAGAACTCGGTTGCATCCAGAACGCCGGTTTCCAGCGCCTGATACAGCTCGCCCCCCGGCAGCAGTGTCACGGACATGCCAAACTCGGACATGATCTCACCGCCCACGCCGGCGGCACGGAACTTCAGGCCCTTGAACTTCTCCAGGCTGTCCATCTCTTCACGGAACCAGCCGGCGGCTTCCGGGCTGATGGTACCGCACAGAATCGGGTAGACGTTGTGGGGCTCGAACAGCTCCTTGAGCAGCTCGTTACCGCCGTGGTGGTACATCCAGGCCAGAAACTCCTGTGATTCCAGACCGAAAGGCGTTGCACCAAACAGTGCCGAGGCCGGGATCTGGCCCCACTCGTAGCCCATCCAGGAATAGCCGGCCGGGATGTTGCCGTTGCTCACGTTTTCAAACACGCCCAGTGCCGGAATCAGCTTGCCCGGCTCGAAGGTTCGCAGCTTAACCTGTCCACCGGACATGTCGCTGACCATCTTGGCCACTTCCGGCATGGTGTCCCCCAGTGCGGTCAGCGAGGAGGGAAAGCCCATGGGTACCTGCCAGCGAACCTTGTCGAAGTCGGCCATGGCCAGAGTGGAAGCGGTCAGGGTCAGGCCCAGAGTGGCGGCTTTGAAGAGTTTTTTCATGGTATCTGTCCTTTTATTGTTATCAGAGTGTGTTGCGCGTTTTAAGAGTCAGGTGAAACGGGTTATTGGGCGGTCCAGCCCCCATCGATCGGCAGAGCAGTGCCGTTGATGGCGCGAGCCGCATCCGAGCAGAGGAACAGCGTCATGGCGCCGATTTCGCTCGGGGCGACGAAGTCCGGATAGGGCGTCTTGGCGCTGATCAGGCCCTGCTTGGCGGCCTCGAAGCTGGTGTCGTGCTCCTGTGCATACGCCTTGAACTGCTCGACCAGCAGGGGGGTGTCCACCCAGCCGGGGCAGATGCAGTTGGCGGTAATGCCACGGGCTGCGTTTTCCAGCGCCATGACACGGGTGAAACCCACCAGACCGTGCTTGGCGGCGCAGTAGGCACTCTTGTTGACCGAGGCCACCAGACCGTGCACGGACGAGATGTTGATGATGCGGCCCCAGCCCTGTGCCTGCATGCCCGGCAGGGCCAGGCGGCTGGTGTGGAAGGCGGCACTCAGATTGATGGCGATCACCTTGTCCCACATGGCAGGCGGGAACTGCTCGGCCGGTGCCGTATGCTGAATACCGGCGTTATTGACCAGAATGGTAGGGCTGCCGACCTGTTCGGTGACGGTCTGCATCAACCGGTCGATCTCCTGTGGCTGGCTCAGGTCGGCCTGACAATAGAGCGGGCGGCGGCCATAGGCCTGTTCAAACTCGTCGGCCAGTTGGGCGCCGGTTGCGTCCGGTTCCAGCCCGTGCAGAACCACTTCCAGACCATTGGCTGCCAGTACGCGGGCGACCTCCAGGCCGATACCGCTGGTCGAGCCGGTGACCAGCGCCAGTTTGCGGATATTCATCGTGTCATTCCTGTGTTTTATGGAAGGTGTCAGACCTGCAGTTCGGGCAGGTTGCGGTACAGTGCCAGCGCTTCCGGATTGGCCAGTGCATCCTGGTTTTTCACCGTTTCGCCCAGTACCGTCTTGCGCACCGCCAGCTCAACGATCTTGCCGCTGAGCGTGCGCGGAATATCGGCGACCTGAACGCTCACCGCCGGCACATGGCGGGGGGTGGTATTGGCCCGAATGGTGGTGCGGATCGTCTGACGCAGGTCGTCATCGAGCAGCACACCTTCTCGCAGGCGGACGAACAGCACGACACGGACATCGTCCTGCCAGGGCTGGCCGATACAGAGGCTTTCCAGCACTGCGTCCACCTTCTCTACCTGGCGGTAGATCTCGGCGGTGCCGATGCGGACACCACCGGGGTTGAGGACGGCATCGGAGCGGCCGTGAATGATCACCCCTTCATGGGCGGTGATTTCGCCGTAGTCACCATGTGCCCAGACGTTGTCGAAACTGGCGAAGTAGGCATCGCGATAGCGCTCGCCCTCCGGATCGTTCCAGAAGCCGATCGGCATGCTGGGGAAGGGTTGGGTACAGACCAGCTCGCCCTTGGTTTCGCGCACGGAGTGGCCATCGTCATCGAAGATGTCCACGGCCATGCCGAGCCCCGGGCATTGCAGTTCGCCGCGCCACACGGGCAGGATCGGGCAGCCCAGCGCAAAGCAGGACAGAATGTCGGTCCCGCCCGAGATGGAGGACAGTTGCAGGTCCGCCTTGATGTCGCGGTAAACGTAATCAAAACTTTCGTGCGACAGCGGAGAGCCGGTTGAGAGAACCGCTTTCAGCGGGCTGAGATCATGGCTCTGGCGCGGTTTGATACCGGCTTTCTCCAGTGCAGCCAGGTACTTGGCGCTGGTGCCAAATACAGTGACTTTCTCTCGCTCGGCCATGTCCCAGAGTACATCGGGGCGCGGTGCGAACGGGGAGCCGTCAAACAGCACCAGCGTGCAGCCGGTTGCCAGCCCGGAGACCATCCAGTTCCACATCATCCAGCCACAGGTGGTGTAGTAGAAAAAGCGGTCCTCACAGCCGATATCGGTGTGCAGCATCAGCTCCTTGAGGTGCTGAATCAGGGTGCCGCCGGCACTGTGCACGATACACTTGGGCACACCTGTGGTGCCCGAGGAGTACATGATGTAGAGCGGATGGTCGAATGGCAGGGAGGCAAATTCGATCTCGGTGCTGTCCCGGTGCCAGAACGTCTCCAGCAAGGCGGCGCTGGGCAATCCAGCAAGATCCGGCTGGTCGTTGAGGAAGGGCACAACGACCGTTTGCTCAACGGAGTCGATGGACTCAAGAATGCTGCGGACCTTGGACAGCGAGTCGAGCGACTTGCCGTTGTAGCGATAACCGTCGGTGGTAAACAGCACCCTGGGCTTTACCTGGCCGAAGCGGTCGATCACCCCGTTGATGCCGAAGTCCGGTGAGCAGGAGGTCCAGATGCCCCCCAGCGCGGTGGTCGCCAGCATGGCAATCACGGTTTCCGGGATATTGGGCATGTACCCGGCCACTACATCACCCGGGCCGATACCCTGTGCCTTGAGCGCAGCGCTCAGGTACGCAACACGGGTATACAGCTCGGCAAAACTGATCTCCGTGCGGCGCCCTTCTTCTCCGTTGAAGACAATCGCCGGGCGCTCGTCACGGTAGCGCAGCAGGTTGCGGGCAAAGTTCAGGCGGGCATCAGGGAACCAGCGAGCACCGGGCATGCGATCCGGGTTCAGCAGCACCCGGTCACCCTTGCGCTCGGCTTCGATGCCGGCAAAGTCCCAGAAGTTGCTCCAGAAGGTTTCGCTGTTGGCGTTGCTCCAGTGCCAGAGGTCGGAATAGTGCTGAAACTCCGTGCCGTGCTGGTGGTTCAGCAGCTGCATGAAGCTCCAGAGTTGGGTCGAGCGGACCCGTGCCCCATCGGGCGTCCAGAGAGGTGTATCCATGTGAGTCTCTTTTATTGTTGTTTGAAACGTGGATGTCTTTTCCAGAGCAGGAGCCTTGCCAGTTTTTATAAGGCAATGAAAATTAAAGACTTTTGTGAATTTGGTAGGCGAACTGAAAATAAGAGGTGTTTAAATAATTTGACACACTGTCAATAAAAGTGGACGGTATCTGTCAAATAATAAAGACAAGTGACTGCCTCCATGAGCGTGTATGGATTTGCTTCCGAGCAGGTGCGCGACCGCGTGCTTGCTTCGTTGAACCGTTCCTTTGAAACCTTCTATGAACACAGCGTGGCCGTTGATCGCCACGGCATCATCAACTGGATCAGTGACAACTACAGCCGCTTTCTGGGCTGCACTGAATCCCCGTTGGGCCGCCACATTACCGACCTGATTCCGGGCAGTTACCTGCCGCAAGTGCTGGCAACCGGCAAACCGGTACTGCTGGATCTGCTGCAGATTCGTAACCAGTGGACACTGGTCAGCGTAGTGCCCGTGCATAACGAGCAGGGCGGGATTGAAGGGGCATTCGGCTTCGTGGCCACGGACAGCCCCAGCTCCGGCATGAAGCCACTGCTGGAGCGCTACAACCAGATGCAGCGGGAGGTGCGTGAGGCGATGCGCTACCGGGATGGACGCAGCGCCCGCTACCAGCTGTCACAGATTGCCGGGCGCAGCACGGCGATCAAGGCGGTCAAGCAGCAGATCCGGCAGGCGGCACGGTTCGACATCTCGGTACTGCTCACCGGCGAAACAGGCACCGGCAAGGAGCTCTTTGCCCACTCGCTGCACGACCTGTCTGATCGCGCCGACAAGCCCTTCGTCTCGGTCAATGTGGCCGCCATTCCGGAAACACTGATGGAGTCCGAGTTTTTCGGGGTCGCGGCGGGCGCGTTCACAGGCGCCAAGAAGGAGGGGCGCCCGGGCAAGATCGAGGTGGCGGGGGACGGCACCCTGTTTCTGGACGAAATCGGTGATATGCCGCTGGCGCTGCAGTCAAAGCTGCTGCGCGTGTTGCAGGAACGTGAATTTGAACGGGTCGGCTCCAACCAGGTACAGACGACCCGCGTCCGCATCGTAGCGGCCACCAGCCGGGATCTGGAGCAGATGGTGGCCGAAGGCAGCTTCCGCCCCGACCTCTATTACCGCCTGAATGCCATGCCGATTCGATTGCCCTCACTGCGGGAACGGCTGGACGATATCGAACCCCTGAGCGAGAAAATTCTGGATGACTGCTGCTCTCGTCTGGGTGTTTGTGCCAAGTCTCTGACCGATGGTGCCATTCGTCTGCTGCAGTCCTATCACTGGCCCGGGAACGTGCGTGAGCTCTATAACGTATTGGAGCGCGCCTGTATTCTGAATGAGCAGGCCAGCCAGATTGATGCCGCCCAGCTTGTGGCGATGGTACAGCCGGTGCCGCTGGGTCAGGAGGCGGGGCGAGGCGCTGAAGCGAACAAGGCGCCTGACCCTCAGCCGGACATGACGCTCAAACAGCGGATGAAGCTGGAAGAGATGCGGATTATTCAGGAAACCCTGCAGCTGTGTGACGGCAACCGTACGGAGGCCGCCAACCGGTTGGGGATTTCGCGGGCGGCCTTGTATAACAAGCTGAAGATGGAAGGCTAGCGCAGCCTACTCCTCCACCGTCTCCACTAGTCCCAGGGTAATGGCGATCTGGACCAGCTCGGCGAGGGAGTCGACCTTCATCTTGGCCATCATGTGCGCGCGGTGGCCTTCGACCGTTTTGCGGTTGATGCCGAGCTCATCGGCGGCTTCCTGATTGGACAGACCCTGCACGATCAGCCCCATCACCTGCTTTTCACGGCGGGTCAGGCTGTCGTAGCGGCTCTGCATTCGGGACTGGGCATTTCTGCGCGCCATGCGGATGCGCTCTTTCTCCAGCGCCGTGTGCACATGGTCGATCAGCACCTGATCATCGAACGGCTTTTCGATAAAGGTCAGCGCCCCCTGGGTGAGGGCGGTGACGGCCATGTCGACGTTGCCGTGGGCGGAGATCATGATCAGTGGCAGATCGATGTCCAGTTCAGACAGTTTCTTCTGGGCGTTGATACCGCTCATGCCGGGCATGCGCACATCCATCACGATACAACCGCTGACATCGCTCGACAGGCTGTCGATGAAGTCCAGTGCATTCTCGAAAGTCACCACGTTCAGCCCGACCGACTCCAGCAGCCATTTGAGGGAGTCGCGTACATCGGCGTCATCATCGATGACGAAAACCTGTTGAACGTCTTGATCGGTGCTCATGCGTCTTCAGTTAACTGTGTTTACGGTGAAAGAAAAGCGGCTGCCGGCTTGTGGCAGGTTTTCCGCCCAGAGCTCGCCGCCCAGATTCTCCACCAAAGAGCGACTGATGGCCAGTCCCATGCCCAGCCCCTTGCCCTTGGTGGAGTAGAAGCGCTCGAAAATGTGGGGCAGGTCGGCCCCGGGGATACCGGGGCCTTCGTCTTCCACGGTGATCAGCAGCCGGCCCTCTTGTGCGCGGGCACCGACGCGGACGGTCTTGAGGGCGTGCTCGGCAGCGCTGTCGCAGGCCTCCAGTGCGTTGACCAGCAGGTTGAGCAGAACCTGCTCCAGCTGGATCTGATCGCCGCGCACAACGGGAAGCTTGTCGTCCAGATCACAGAGGATGCGCACGTTATGACGCTCGGCGGTGGACTCGCAGAATTCGCAGATGCCCCGGATCAGACTGGTGATATCCAGCTCGGTGATATTGGGCTCCTGCTTGCGGGTGAAATCCATCATCCGGTGGACAATCTCTCCGGCGCGCAGGGCGGTGTTAATACTGCGGGTGATGGGGACTTCGATATCCTGCCAGCTCAGGGCTTCGGCCCCGGCAAAGCGACGCTCGATGCCACGCAGAAAACTGACCATGGCCAGCAGTGGCTGGTTGAGTTCGTGCGCCAGACTGGAGG
The DNA here is from genome assembly GCF_017776525.1 of Marinobacterium alkalitolerans. GTDB lineage: Bacteria > Pseudomonadota > Gammaproteobacteria > Pseudomonadales > Balneatricaceae > Marinobacterium > Marinobacterium alkalitolerans. The sequence goes on along the minus strand of NZ_JACVEW010000003.1, from coordinate 35,040 downwards.
CCAGTTCACCCATGGTGATCAGTCGGCTGGCGTGGTCGATCTCGGCCTGATACTGCTTGACCTGTGCCTCGGCGGCCTTTTTCTCGCTCAAATCCCGCGCCACCAGCGAGAGATATTCGATATCGCCGTGAAGGGAACGGTGCACCAGCAGTTCCAGCATCACCGGAATGGGAGCGCCCTCGCGGTTCTGCAGGCTCAGCTCACTGCGCCAGCTGCCCTGTTCCTTGGCGGTGGGCAGGCCATCGGCCAGCAGGGTTTGAAACGCCTTGAGGCCCATGACCGACTGGAGCGACAACCGGGTGTAATCGGTGTGCTCCAGTGTCAGGCAGCGGCGCGCCGCTTCGTTGAGGTGGGTGATCTGCAGGTCCAGATCGGAAAAGATCACCAGGTCCTGCGTACTCTCCAGTACCCGTGCCAGACGCCGGTTTGCCTTGTCGGCCTTGATGCGGTGGGAGGCATCACGCGACACCACCAGGATCTCCTTGATCTCGTTGGTCTCGGGATCCCGGATGGTGCGGCTGGTACTTTCCAGCCAAGTGTAATGGCCGTCCTTGCAGCGAAAACGATAGGTGTGGGTGTACAGCCCTCGATCATAGGTCACGCTGGGGGCACGGTTCTGGAAATCCTTCACGTCATCCGGGTGGTACAGATCGTAGGCGGACATGCCGACGATCTCTTCCACGGTGAAGCCCAACAGGTGGGTCACGGCGGGGGAGGCGTAGATGAAACGCCAGTCTCCCGGCGTATGACGCGAGATCATGTCGGTGGACTGCTCGGCCATTTCGGCCAGCAGCCGATTGCGTTCAGCGTCATCGCTCAGGGCAGAGCGTCCTTGTTCGGGCGTCAGTGGTTTCATGACAGGTCCAGACTCTGTGTGTGTCAGGCAGGATACAACACAGGCCAGTGGCGTGGGGAGGGGCGCTGGCCCCGGCGTCAACGTGCCGGGGCGCTTGGCATCGCTGATCAGCGCAGAAACTCCATGCTGAAGGTTTTGAACTGGGCAACGTCGGAGCGGCGCATCCATTCAAAGCCGACCATCTCGCGGGTGATCAGCGTGACACCCGCCTTTTCCAGGCGGCGTAGGGCGATCTCGGTATCCAGGGGGTTGCGAGCCGAAATGGCATCGGCCACCACGAACACCTCGTAACCCTCTTCGTGCAGGCGCAACGCGGACTGCATGATGCAGGCCTGAGACTCCATGCCGCACAGGATGGCCTGCTTGCGGTCCAGCTGCCGGAAGGCACTGCCAAAGTCTGGGTCATCGATACAGGCGAAATGGGCCTTGCCATACAGCTTATCGGCCCCCACCAGTTCACGCAGGCTCTCTTCGGTGTGGCCCAGCCCCTGCGGATACTGTTCGGAGCCGATGACCGGCACCTCCATCAGTTGGGCCAGCCGGGTCAGCCACTTGCAGTTGTCCACAAGCGTTTCATGCTCGTGCACACCCGGCAGCAGTCTGGCTTGAACATCAACCACAACCAGCACGGATTTGTTCTTGTCCAACAGCATGTTCACTTACTCCTTGCGCTTGTTAGGGATCAGGCCGGGCGGCGGTCGACCATGTTGGTGGCCACGCCTTCGGCGACCACTTTTTCGCCCACGCGACAGATGGTTTCGAGCTTGACGCGGCGGCGTTCTGCGTTGATCTCCACTACGGTGGCGGTGGCCACCACTGTATCACCGATGTGAACCGGCGCCTTGAACTTGAGCTGCTGGTCAACGTAGATGGCACCCGGTCCCGGTAGGCGGGTACCCAGTACGGCCGAGATCAATGCCGCGCTGAACATGCCGTGCACGATGCGCTGTTCAAACATGGTGGTCTTGGCGTATTCGGCGTTGATGTGAACCGGGTTGTCGTCGCCGCTGATGCCCGCAAACAGAACAACATCCGCATCGGTGATGGTTTTGGCGTAGCTCGCCTGCATGCCCACTTCCAGATCTTCCAGGTAGTAGCCGTGTAGTGCCTGCATGGAATCCTGCATGTTTGTACTCCTTGGTGTAAGACTTTGGATTTTCAGGTTAGTGGTATTTATTTAAATAGCCAAGGGTTTTTACTTGGTTTTTAAAATGACCTCTGCTAGCCTCGATTCACACAACGACAACAAGCACTCTCAGGAAGAGGTCGTCATGATGCAGACACAGCCCGCCAACCTGTTTGAAAGAGCGTTCAAGAAACTGGTCCCCTATGGGCTGGAAGCCGTCTCCGGTCGTCGCTCCGTGCCTGACATCATGAGCCTGGATGCCGACCTGCCAGAAGCGGATCTGGAGCGGGTGCGGGAATGGGTCGACAACTGTCTGGATACGCATGCCGGTCAGGTGGAGGCGCGCAACCGGGCAGCCATGCTGGGGCGGATGTATCTGAAGCTGTCCCGTACCGGCAAGGTGCGTTTTCTGGGCATGCTGGCCGAGGAGTACGGCATTGATGATGCCGGTGTGGAAGTGGCCATCAGCGGTTGGCAGCACGCCCGCAACGGTGACCGTGCCCGCACGGCGCATCAGCTGCGCAAGGCACTGGAACCCAGCCATAACAGACTGTTGAAGCAGTTCACCGGGGTGCCGTCCGGGGTGAAGTTTCTGGTCGACATGCGCGAAGAGCTGCTGGAGCTGAAACAGGAGTACGCCACGCTGGAGTCGCTGGAAGCGGATCTGAAGGAGCTGCTGGCCACCTGGTTCGATGTGGGGCTGCTGCAACTGGAGGAGATCAGCTGGAACTCCAGTGCGGCATTGCTGGAGAAGCTGATTGCCTACGAAGCCGTGCATGAGATCAAAAGCTGGAGTGACCTGAAGAACCGACTCGATTCAGACCGTCGCTGTTTTGCGTTCATGCACCCCAATATGCCGGATGAACCGCTGATTTTCGTTGAAGTGGCGCTGGTGAACGGGCTGGCCGGCAGCGTGCAGAAACTGCTGGATGAGCAGGCCCCCACTCAGGACATCGGCAGTGCCGACACCGCCATTTTCTATTCTATCTCCAATGCCCAGCCGGGCCTTGCCGGCATCAGCTTCGGCAACTTCCTGATCAAGGAAGTGGTGAAGAAGCTGAGCAGTGAGTTTCCGCAATTGAAGCAGTTTGCCACCCTCTCGCCGATTCCGGGCTTTGCCAAATGGCTGGAACACTGCGCACCGGCCACTCTGTGTGACCTGCCCGGCGGAGAGCAGTGGCTGAGCCTGCCGGCCCCTCGAGAGGTTGCGGTAATTGAAGCCAGCGACTCGATGGAAATACGGCAGGAGGCGTTGACAAAACTGGCTGCCGCCTACCTCTGCATGGTCAAGAAACGAGGTGCCCGCGCGCTGGACCCGGTGGCGCATTTTCATCTGAGCAACGGGGCACAGGTGGCGCGTTTGAACTGGATGGGCGATGTGTCGCAGAAGGGGCTGCGCCAGTCGGCCGGCATGATGGTGAACTACCTCTACGAACTGCCCAAGATTGAGCAGCGCAGTGAGCAGTACACCTCCGAGGGCGTGGTTGCACAGTCCTCGGCCATCAAAAAGCTTTTGAAGTAAGTCATACACAATAAGAAGGAGAACAGCATGACAAACCGTATTGCAGTGGTAACCGGCGCTACCGGTGGGCTGGGAACGTCCATGTGCCAGGCGCTGGTGGATCAGGGCCGCACCGTGATCGGTACCCACCTGCCCAACGAACAGGCCACCGCCCAGGCGCAGGACTGGCAGCAGACAATGAAGAGTCAGGGCTATGCCGTCGAGTTGTATCCACTGGACGTGGCCGATTATGAAGGCTGTCAGGCATTCGTACAGCAGGTGGAAGCGGATCATGGCCCCATCGATATTCTGGTCAATAACGCCGGTATCACCAGTGATGCACCGCTGAAGCGTATGGAAGCCGGGCAATGGAACCGGGTGATTGAAGTGAACCTGAACTCCATGTTCAACATGAGCCGTCAGGTGTTCGAGGGCATGTGCGAGCGTGGTTTCGGGCGCATCGTGAATATCTCCTCACTCAATGGTGAAAAGGGTCAGTTCGGTCAGTGCAACTATGCCGCCACCAAGGCCGGTATCTATGGCTTCACCAAGTCGATCGCGCTGGAAGGCGCCCGCAAGGGGGTGACGGTGAACGCGGTATCACCGGGGTATATCGATACCAAAATGGTGCGCCAGGTACCGGAGAAAGTGCTGGACAGCATCGTGGCCGGGATTCCGGTGGGGCGTTTGGGACAGCCGGAGGAGATCGCGCGGGCCGTCACCTTCCTGACCGCTGACGAAGCAGGCTTTGTAACCGGCACCAACCTGTCCGTAAACGGCGGCCAGTACATGGACTGAGGGGGCAGGCAGTATGAGCGAGTACAGAGCACCGACCCGCGAAATGGCTTTCACCCTTCGCCATCTGGCCGGGTTTGATGAAATGGTGAAGGCGTGCAACTTTGAAGACGCCTCACCCGATCTGGTGGCCGCCGTATTGGAAGAAGCCGCCAAATTTGCCGGCCAGGCACTGGCACCGCTGAATAGCAGCGGTGACCAGACCGGCGTCCATCTGACTGCAGACCACAGGGTTCACACGCCTGAAGGATTCCGGCAGGCATACCGTCAGTATGTCGAAGGAGGCTGGGCGGGCCTGCAGTTTGACGCCGAACTGGGAGGCCAGGCATTACCCTTTTCACTGGCCATTCCGGTGCAGGAGATGATGCATGCCGCCAACATGGCCTGGGGGCTCTGTCCGCTGCTGTCTCAGGGGGCGGTGGAAGCGCTGAGCGACAATGCGAGCGACTCCCTGAAGCAGCTGCTGCTGCCGAAGATGATCAGCGGTGAGTGGACCGGCACCATGAACCTGACCGAGCCCCAGGCCGGCTCGGACCTGGCCAATATCCGCACTCAGGCACGCCCTGAAGGCGATCACTATCGCATCACCGGGCAGAAGATCTTCATTACCTGGGGCGAGCACGATATGGCGGAGAACATCGTCCATCTGGTGCTGGCTCGGCTGCCCGATGCACCCCCGGGCGTGAAGGGTATTTCGCTGTTTGCGGTCCCCAAGTTCATTCCCGATGCTGAGGGTAACTCGGGCGAGCGCAATGACTGCCATGCGCTGTCACTGGAGCACAAGATGGGTATCCACGCCAGCCCCACCTGCGTCATGAGTTACGGCGAAAACGGCGGTGCGCTTGGCTATCTGGTCGGTGAGGAAAACAGGGGGCTGGCGTGCATGTTCACCATGATGAACAACGCGCGACTGACCGTGGGGCTGCAAGGGGTCGCGGTGTCCGAGCGGGCGCTGCAGATGGCGCGTGACTACGTACACGAGCGCGTGCAGGGGATTGCGCCCGGGGACTCGGCACCTTCTCCCATTGTGCGTCACCCGGATGTGCGGCGCATGGTGATGACCATGAAAGCCCTGACCGAAGCGGCCCGTGGCCTCGCCTACAGCGGCTGCGTAGCAGTGGATTATGCCAGGCATGCACAGCTGGATGACGAGCGTCGGGCCTGTTACCAGCGCCGTGCTGACCTGCTGACACCGCTGGTGAAAGGCTGGTGTACCGAAATCGCTCAGGAGGTGACCTCTCTGGCTGTGCAATGCCACGGCGGCATGGGCTACATCGAGGAGAGCGGGGTTGCACAGCTGTACCGTGATGCACGGATTCTGCCGATCTATGAGGGCACGAACGGGATTCAGGCACTGGACCTGATCGGTCGCAAGACCATCCGCGATGAAGGGCAGGCGGTGCAGGAGCTGATCGCTGAGATGCGTGCCACCGCTCAATCGGCACGAGGCTGCGATGCGCTGGATACGGCACGTGTGGATGCGTTTGAGGCCGCCATCGATCAGCTGGATACCGCCCTTCAGCAGATACTGGGCAGCAGCGCCAATGCCCAGTTTGCCGGTGCAGTTGCATTCAACTATCTGATGCTGAGCGCCACCCTGACCGCCGGCTGGCTGCTGCTCAAGGGCGCGGTGCTGGAAGCCGAGGATTCCTTGGAACCTGAAGGCCATGCACGGTGTGTAATGGCTCACTTTTACATTGATCATATTCTGCCCCGGTGCACCGGCTATCTGGCCTCCATTCGCGCCGGAGAGGACTCGATCATGGCCCTGTCAGACGACGCGCTTTAGGCCTTCATCTCGCAGCAACGGAGACCCCATGTATATCAACGGACAATGGATCAATGGAACGGGCTCTTTCCCGGTCACCAATCCCGCCACGGGAGAGGTGATCGGTGAAGTGCCGGATTGTGGTGCAGACGAGATCGATGCGGCCATAACGGCGGCGAGCGAGGCCTTGAAAAGCTGGCGGCAGACGACCGCCTATGAACGTGCGAGTCTCTTGTATCGTGCCTGGGAGATCATGCTTGAGCGCAAGCAGGCCCTGGCTGAGTTGATGACGCGAGAACAGGGAAAGCCTCTTAAGGCCTCGCTGAACGAAGTGCAGTACGGCGCCGACTTCCTGCTCTGGTTTGCAGAGGAGGCCAAGCGGGTGAACGGCCAGACGATCCCTTCGGCACGCGCCAACCAGCGTTTCATCACGCAGAAAGTGCCTGTCGGCGTGGTCGGGGCCATTACACCCTGGAACTACCCGATCTCCATGATCACCCGCAAGCTGGCGCCGGCGTTGGCCGCCGGCTGTACGCTGGTGCTCAAGCCTGCCGAGCACACGCCCCTGTGTGCCCGCGCAATGGCTGAAGTGTTTGAGGCCGCAGGCTTTCCGCCCGGCGTGATCAATGTGATCAGCTGCTTGGACCCCAAGCCGGTAGGCGATGCCTTCTGCTCCGACCCAAGGGTGAAAAAACTGACCTTTACCGGCTCAACCGCCGTCGGCAAGCAGTTGAATGCGCAGGCGGCAGCTCAGATGAAACGGGTCTCCATGGAGTTGGGAGGCCACGCTCCCGCCATCGTGTTTCCGGATGCCGACCCTGTTCATGCCGCCAAAGGCCTGTCACTGGTGAAGTTCCTGAATACCGGGCAGGCCTGTATCAGCCCGAACCGTATCTTTGTCCATGAAGATCAGGCTGAACCCTTTCTGGCAGAGCTGACAGCACGGGCGATGCGGCTGAAGGCGGGTAAGGGTATGGAGCCAGGCAACAGCATAGGGCCGCTGATCAATGAAGCGGCACTGGGCAAGGTTGACGCTCAGGTACAGGATGCGCTGGCCAGGGGCGCGACCTTGCATGCAGGCGGTGAACGATTGATGGATGCCGACCTGAAGGGCGGGTGTTTCTATGCGCCCACGGTGTTGTCCGGTGTAACACCCGAGATGCGGATCTATCGCGAAGAGACCTTCGGCCCAGTGGCGCCGGTCATCCTCTACAGGGATGAAGACGACCTGCTGGCCATGGCCAACGATACCGAATATGGCCTGGCCGCTTATGTCTACAGCCAGAACCTTGCCACGGCATTCAAGGCGTTTGAAGCGCTGGAGTTTGGCATCGTGGGGGTCAACGATATCAACCCGACCAGTGCGGCCGCGCCCTTTGGTGGCATGAAGCACAGTGGGCTTGGCCGCGAAGGGGCTCAGGAAGGCATTGAAGAGTACCTGGAAACCAAGCTGGGAGGCTTTGCGATTTAAGCGCAGCTTTCGGCACAAACAGAGTGGTCTTGATAATAAGGATAAGAAAATGGAAAACATGTTTGAGCAGGACCTGGACCCGGTTGAAGCCAACAGCCCGGCTTTGACCCCCATCACCTTTGTGCAGCGCGCCGCGCTGGCGCACCCCAAACGCACCGCGGTGATTCACGGGGACATCCGGCGCACCTGGCAGGAAACCTACCAGCGCTGTCTGAAACTGGCATCGGCCTTGCGCAAGCTGGGCGTGAAAAAAGGCGATACCGTTGCGGCTTTACTGCCCAATATCCCTGAAATGCTGGAGCTGCACTTTGCGGTGCCCATGCTGGGGGCGGTTTTGAACGCGCAGAACACCCGCCTGGATGCCAAAACGATGACCTTCATGCTCAACCACGGCAAGGCCAGCGTATTTTTTACCGACCGTGAGTACTGCGAGCGTGCCCGCGAAGCGCTGGCCGGCTGCGACGCCAAGCCCAAAGTGATCGACGTGGATGATCCCCAGTTTGAAGGCGGTGAACTCATTGGTGACATGACCTACGAGGCGCTGCTGCAAACCGGGGATGCATCCTTTGAATGGACGCCCCCGGCGCATGAGCACCAGTCGATCGCGCTGAACTACACCTCGGGTACCACCGGCAACCCCAAGGGGGTGGTGTATCACCATCGGGGGGCTTTCCTGAGTGCGCTCAGTAACGTCGTGGGCTTCGGGCTACCGGACGGTGCCGTGTATCTCTGGACGCTCCCCATGTTTCACTGCAATGGCTGGTGCTACCCCTGGGCGGTCACGGCTGTGGCCGGTACCCATGTGTGCCTGCGCCAGCCACACCCCAGGCCCGTGTTTGAAGCACTTGAACAGCATGGGGTAACCCATTTCTGTGCCGCGCCGATCGTACTGAACATGCTGATCAATGCGCCGGCTGAGCTCAAGCGGCCTTTTGGCCAGCAGGTGACGGCGGCGACAGGCGGGGCTGCACCTCCCGCGGCCACGATCGAGGCGATGGAAGCGATGGGGATCAAGGTGGTCCATCTGTATGGGCTGACCGAAACCTACGGACCCAGCGTGGTGTGCGATTTTCAGGATGAGTGGCACTACCTGCCATCGAAGCAGAAGGCGCAGAAAATGTCGCGTCAGGGCATTCCGTCACTCACCATGTCGGATATGCGCGTGGCCGACCCCGTTACACTGGAGCCGGTCGCCAGAGATGGCCAAAGCATCGGTGAGGTGCTGGTGCGGGGCAACTCGGTCATGAAAGGCTATCTGAACAATCCCGATGAAACCCGCAAGGCCTTTGCCGGTGGCTGGTTTCATACCGGTGATCTGGGAGTCTGGCATCCCGATGGCTACGTGGAGATCAAGGACCGCTCCAAGGACATCATCATTTCGGGAGGCGAGAACATCTCAACGCTGGAGGTGGAGAGTGCCCTCTACAACCATCCTGCAGTACTGGAAGCCGCGGTCGTAGCCGCGCCGGATGAACATTGGGGGGAAGTGCCCTGCGCCTTTATCACGATCAAGCAGGGAGCCGATGCGCTGTCGGAAGAGGATGTGATTGCACACTGTCGTGATCATCTGGCGGGGTTCAAGATTCCCAAACGCATCGTGTTCACGCCAGAGCTGCCCAAAACCTCAACCGGGAAACTGCAAAAGCATGTGCTCAGGGCACAGCTGGCAGGTTAAGCCGCTCCGATCTGCTGGAGGGCATCAGTGTGCCCTCCAGCGTCATGGTTTACATCCGCTCGAAGATCACCGCAATCCCCTGACCGCCGCCGATACACATGGTGACCAGTGCATACTGGCCCTCAATGCGCTGCAGCTCGTAGATCGCCTTGGTGGCAATGTAGGCGCCGGAGCAGCCCACCGGGTGCCCCAGCGCGATGGCGCCGCCGTTGGGGTTGGTTTTGTCCAGATCCAGCTCCAGTCCCTTGGCAACGGCCAGCGCCTGAGCGGCGAAGGCTTCGTTGGATTCGATCACGTCCATTTGGCTCAATGTGAGGCCTGCCTTTTCGAGTGCCAGGCGCGAAGCAGGGATGGGGCCTTCGCCCATGATTTCATTGGAAACCCCGGCCAGCGCGTAGGACACCATGCGGGCAATCGGCTTGTGCCCGTCACGAGCGGCCGCATCGGCGGAGGCCAGCACCAGATACGAGGCGCCATCGTTGATGCCGGAGGCGTTGCCTGCCGTCACGGTACCGTCCTTCTTGAAGGCGGGGCGCATGCCGGCCAGCGTTTCGGCCGTGGTACCCGGTTTCACGTGCTCATCGGTATCCACAATCTGCTCGCCCTTGCGAGACTTGATGCTGATGGGGACGATCTGCTCCCTGAAGCGACCTTCCTCAATGGCGGCGGCGGCGCGGCGATGGGATTCAGCGGCAAAGGCATCCTGCTCTTCACGGGAGATATTCCACTTTTCCGCCAGGTTTTCGGCGGTTATCCCCATGTGACCGGCGCCGAAGGGGTCGTTCAGGGTCGCGACCATCATATCCACCATGCTGGTATCGCCCATGCGGGCACCGCTGCGCATGGCCGTCGACAGGTAACCACCCCGCGACATCACTTCAACACCGCCGCCAATGCCGTACTCGTAGTCACCCAGCATAATGGTCTGCGCCGTGGATACCACTGCCTGCAGGCCCGAGCTGCACAGGCGGTTGACCGCCATGGCGACCGAGTCCATCGGCAGTCCCGCCTGAATGGACGCCACGCGGGCCACGTAGGCAAAGCGGGAATCGGTGGGAATACAGTGACCAGAGGTCACGTAGTTGATCGATGCGGGGTCAACACCGGAGCGCTCGATGGCGGATTTCATCACCTGGCCGGCAAGCTCGGCAGGCTCCAGTTGGCTCAAGCCGCCACCAAAGGCGCCAATCGGGGAACGTGCGGCGCTGAGTACAACAACATCGTTATTCTTTTGCATGTTTGTCTCCATGGTTTAGCAACAGTGCGAGCAGCAGGTGAAGCCTTCTGCTCCAGCATTAGACGCATCGATCGGCTGACATGGGCTGACGCGCAAGAGCACCTGAAAGCGTGTGCAGTCTGATATGCCTCATTCACCCTTATACGCCAAAAACAGGTCCGAGATAAGCGTGTTTGTATGATCCTTGACCGAGTGCAGGCATGGTGCCTTGCCGACTGGCGTTCGGCATCCGCTAATTGAGGTAGATCGGTGTTGAGGGCCGTACAGCCGTCTTTTTGCGGCAAACCGCTTGATAACGGCCCAGTGCTGCTATGATCAAGTAAAGGATGATGACCTGAGAGACTGGGGCGATGCGCCTGGATGCTGATCAAATGCTGGCGGTGTTGAATGCGCTGCCGGACCCTGTGTTTCTGTTGACCGAGTCAGGGCTCTACGCCGGGCTGTTCGGTCACGCAGATCCCAATTACTACCATGATGGCCACGACCTGGTGGGCAGCTCCGTGCCGGAGGTTGTGTCACCCGAAGCGGCCGAGTGGATCATGCAGAATATCCACAAGGCACTGGAGCAGGATGGCCTGATCAAGGTGGAATACCAACTGTCGGCCGATCAGGTCGCCGGGCTGGAAGGTGCCGTTGGCCCGGATGGCATGATCTGGTTTGAAGGCCATGTTCAGCCCTTTCCTCATCGTGTAAACGGTGAACGTGCCGTGGTCTGGATTGCCCGCAATATCACACGCCGCAAGCTGCTGGAAGAGGAGCTGCTGCAGGCCAGTCAAACCGACCCGCTGACACATACTGCCAACCGGCGTCATCTGATGGAGGTGCTGGAGGAGCATTTCGAAGAGTTTCGACGTTACCGGCACCCCATGGCCATGATCATGTTTGATCTTGACCACTTCAAGCAACTCAATGATCGCCATGGGCACCTGACAGGAGATGCGGTCCTGCGCAGCCTTTGCAAGGCCTGCAAATCGCTGTTGCGTGCCAATGACCTCCTGGCCCGTTTTGGCGGGGAAGAGTTCGTGATTGTGTTGCCCAGCACCACAGCGGCTCAGGCCGCATCAACCGCAGAGCGCATGCGGACGCATCTCAGTGAAGCGGTGGCACGTGAACTGGGGGATGAGTTGGCCGTGACGGTCAGTCTCGGTGTGAGTGAACTGCTGCACTCAGACAGCAACTACGAGCAGGTAATGCACCGGGTGGATCAGGCGCTGTATCGGGCCAAGCGGGCCGGTCGCAACCGTGTGGTGGTGCATGACGCCTGAAACGTCAGGCGTCATGGCCGCTGCAGCCTACTGCCCGAAGACCTGTTTCAACAGGTCGGTGGTGCGTGCAACCGGCTGTTCCCTGATTTTCTTCTCTTCCTGAGCCAGGCGCAGAAAGAGCCCGTCCAGTGCCGATTCGGTGACATGCTGTCCCAGGTCCGGGCTCATGCCCTGCAGGAGCGGTACCTGTGATTCAGCCTGACTGACCAGCAGGTTGTAGGCTTGGGTGACACCGGCGCGGTCCATGGCCTGCTCGACCAAGGGGCGAATGCGCGTCGTCAGCTCAGCACGGGTTTTGTCGTCAAAATACTCGGTTGCGGCGCTATCGCCACCGCTGTAGATGCGTTTGGCGTCTTCCAGCGTCATCTGTTCCAGCGTATCCACGAACACGGGTGTTGCAACCCCGATCGCCTGTTCGGCGGCGCTGTTCATGCTGGCTTCAAAGGCATCGACCTGTGAACCCAGACCATAGTCACGCATCAACCCGCCCACGGTATCGAGCATGCCCGGCAGGGGAATGCGCACATCAGCGTGGTTGGCAAAGCCGCCATTGCTGGCCAGACGATCGATGGCACGCTCGCCCCCGACACGCAGTGCCTCTTTCAGGCCCCTGGCCAGCGTGGCACTGTCAACCCCGGCGGGAACGGGTGTGCCACTGCTGTCGGTTCCAGTCTCCTGTTTGAGTATCTTTTCACCCTGCTTGAGCAGGTCATCCCAGCCTGCCTGTGCCGGTTGCAGCAGCAAGAGTGACAGCGCCAGACCGGTGGCGGCATGGCGCAATAGTGGGGTGTTCATGGCAATCTCCTTGTGAGCCTTTGAATGCGTTCAGTATAGCGTCCAAACCCGAACAGCAATGGGTTCAGAGTGCCTTGAGCCAGGTGCGAACAGCCGGCCAGCGATTGACCAGCATGGCAAAGAAAATCAGCGCACAGCCGGAAAACTGCAGCAGTGTCATGGTCTCGCCCAGCCAGAGTGCGGCGAGCAGCGCTGTCCAGACCGGTTCCAGTGTCATGATGATGGAGGTGTGACTGGGCGGCGCCAGACTCTGCCCCTTGGTTTGTACCCAAAAACGCAGACTGGTGGCGATCAGTGCACTGGCAATGAGCCAGCCCCAGATGCTGGCGGGTTGGTTGAACTGCCAGGTTTCCATCAGGGTTGAGAGGATGCCGGTAATCAGTCCGGTGACCAGCAGCTGAACGGCGGTCAGTGGCAGAGTGGGGAGGCGTGCGGCGGCACGGCTGTTGAGGATAAAGGTAAAGGAAAAGAACAGTGCCGCAAGCAGGAAGAGTATTTCGGCCAGACCCAGATGAAATTCACTGTCCAGTGACAGGCAGGCAAGCCCTGCAATGACAAAAGGGATCGACAGGTAGACATAAGGGCCTGAACGGTCACCGAAGAGCAGGCTGATCAGGGGCACCATCACCACTCCCAAACCGGTCAGAAATGCGCCAACGCCCACGTGAGTGGTCATTTCCAGTGCCAGAATCCAGAACGACAGGGCGGTACCAAAAAAGGCGCCAACCAGACAGGCCGATTTCCATTGGGCCGGGGTAAAGGCGCGCATGGCCGACCAGCCGATGACCGCCAGAATCAGCCCGGCGCTGATAAACCGCAGGGCCATGAACAGCAGAGGAGAGAGCCCCTGTACGGCTTCTCGCGAGAAAATCCATCCGGCCGCAGCCAACAGAGTGGTGAGTAACAGCAGCAGGTCGGCTTTGTGGTGTGTAGACAAGATCAGCATCCTTTGCGGTGTCGGGTGACTCAAGCCGTTTGGCAAGGGACGCATCTTAGCAGAAAGTCGAAGTCAGACGCTGTTTTACAGGGGAGGAAACAACAGGGCAGGCGTCAGGCCGTTGTGGGTTCAGACTCTGGCGGACACAGTGCCTTGCTGTCCAGCATCTCCTGAATGCGCTCCAGCCGTTCCGGGCGGCTGAAGTAGTATCCCTGAAAGCGCTTGCAGCCCATTTTGACCAGTGCACTGGCCTGGGCACCCATTTCGACGCCTTCGACTACTACATGCATATGGTGGCTGCGGGCAATATAGATGATGCTCTGGATGGTGTTGGCGGCACGTTCATCTTCAAGCATGCTGTCGACAAAGCTCTTGTCGATCTTGAGCTCATCAATGGGCAGTTTTCGCAGCAGACTCAGCGACGAATACCCGGTGCCAAAGTCGTCCATGGAGAGACGAATCCCTTCCTGCTGCAGTCGTTTAACTGTCTCGACCACCTGATCGAAGTTGTGCATGACCAGTGTTTCGGTCACTTCCAGTACCAGTTCCTCTGGTGGAATCTGCCAGGTGTCCAGCGCTTTCAGTACGTTGCTCACGAAGTCGGGTTGTTCAAACTGAATCACGGAGATATTGATACCCAGGTCCAGTGATATACCGGATGAACGCTTCAGCAGCGCATACTCCTTGAGACTGGTGTCCAGTACGAAACGTCCCAGTGCCAACATCAACCCGCTGTGCTCGGCGACTTCCACAAACTCGGCCGGTGAGACAAACCCCAGCTCTTCGTCATGCCAGCGCACCAGCGCTTCCATGCCTACGATCTGCTCATGCTCATCCAGCTGAGGCTGGTATACCATGAACAGCTCTTCCCGGCTCAATGCCTGGCGCAGGCGCTGCTCGACGGTGATGCGGCGCAGATACGCCATCTCCATTTCGGTCCGATAAATGTTGACCGCGTTCCGGCTCTGCTTCGACTTGTACAGTGCAAGGTGAGCACTGCGCAGCAGCTTGCTGGAAGAGTCGCCATGCTTGGGGTACATGGCCACACCCACACTGGCAGTGACCTGCAGGCGGATATGCCCGACGTCGAAACTCTTTGAGAGCAGTTCCACCAGTGAGCGGCACGCATCTTCCAGACGTGCCGTGTTGGTTGTGCTGGAGGTGATCACGAACTCGTCTCCACCCAACCGGGCAAGACAGTCTTCCGGTTCCAGCAAGGACTGCAGTCGGCGGGTGAACTCCACCAGAGTGGCGTCACCGGCTTCCTGACCGTAACGGTCATTCACCCCCTTGAAGTTGTCGATATTGATCACCACCAGGCTAAAGGGCGTTTGCTCGAGCATCAGCTCGTTCAGGCGGTTCAACAGGCCGGAGCGGTTCAAAATGCCGGTCAGGTCATCGTGTGTGGAGTAGTAAAACAGTTCCTGGTTTCGTTTGCGTGTCGCGTCATCGATGATACGGAACAGATAGAGCAGAATGGCAGCGATCACCAGAAAAATAAGCACGTATTGGATAAATGTGCTGAAGAAATCACTCCAGATCGGCTTCAGCCGGGTTTCGGAAATGACCCAGAGCTGGTAGCGGGGATTGAAAATGGCGGCTGTCATAAAGCGCTCGCCACGGCGCTGAGTCGTGACGGCAATGGCATCATCACTGCGTTTGACTTCGGCCACTGACATGCCCAGATCCTGTTCAAACTCCTCCCGGTTCAGGCGGCGTTGCTCCATGGTGGTCCAGGGGCTGGAATAGATGGTGGGGCTGATCTCGTCACGGGACATGTACTGAATGTAGCCATCCACTTCGCGGAACAGCATAACGCTGTCATAAGGCCCGTCATGCAATTTGCGCCCGAACACGCTGTCGCCTGTGCCCTGTTGCAGCCCCCCAGTCATCACTGCAATAACCTGACCGCTGGCATCCCGCAGGGCCTTGCGGATGGGGATGATCCAGGCGCCCTGCGCTTCAAGGTAGTAGGTACGCCCCAGTACCATCAGGTGGGAGTCCATGGCCTGCATGAAGCTTTCCGCCGTTGGCGGGTGGGTTCGCAGGTTAGGGAGCTTGTTCGGGTCCAGATTGGAGCTGACCCGGACCAGTTGTCCATCGGTACGGGCAAGGCCAAACCCGATCAGATCTTTATTGACTGCCAGTACATGGTCCAGCAAGGGGAGTTTTTTGCTGGTGTTCAGCATTTCGTTTGAATTGAGCAGCTCACGCCCCACCACGTCCAGCACCAGCTCCTGGGTTCTCAGAACGCTGTCGACGGACTGGGCAACCAGCTCAGCGCGGTTCTTGTGGTAGGTTTCATAGCTGTTGTAGATGGTGTGCCAACGGTTATGCAGAATAACGGCTAACAACAGCGCTCCGCCCAGCAAAACCAGCCAGAACAAAGTCCATATGTTGCGCTTGATCAGGGCCATTGCACATTCCCGTTTTCAGTCGTTAGTCATCCGCATTGATGGAATAGACATTGAATCCCGGCGAATGCACACGGACTGAATAGCGATTCGTTCACTCATTATAGTACGTTAGAAGACCGCATTATGGGTCAATCGGCCAAAGGCATTACTGGCACAGTTCAAACAATTGGGCCCGGCTGGAGATGCCGAGCTTTTCATAGGCGCGCTTGCGGTAGGTAATGACGCTGCTGACGGCTACATCCAGCTCGGCTGCGATCGCTTCGTTTTTCCTGCCCCGCAACACAGCTCTGCACACCTGCTGCTCGCGTTCTGACAGAAACGCAAGCGGTCCCTCCATACGCAGGCTTTCGTTCAGCTGGAAGTGTTTGCAGACCAGAATACTGGTCAGGGCACAGACTCTTTGGGTAAAACTTTCATCGTCAAACCGCGTATCAAAGCCCGGATCACGCCGGTACAGGTTGATGTAGTAACTGCCCTCAGAGGTCCCGCGAAGCACGGAGATCTTGTCGGTGAAGCCGGGTTGTTCAAAAAAGGCCTTGCGATAGTGCAGCCCCAGGTTGTCGCTCACCGAATTGAATCGCACCACCTCAACCTGTTCCGGCGCGATGGTTTTGAGGCGCTGAAAATTGGGGTCCTGCAGGTAATGGCGCTCGGTCACATAGGCTTCTGCCAGCCGTTTGCCGGAGGAGGCCTGAGCGTAATCCTTGTAGATCAGGGTGGACACCTTGCGGCCGTCCGGGCAGAAAAACACCATGCACTGCTCTGTACCAAAGGCGGCCTGCAGCCAATCGAGGAATACATCATAAAAACGGGTTGTTCCCAGCGTTTCCAGAACGTGCAAAACCTGTTCAGAGGGCATCCAGTCGGACGGTTCGGGCATGGTGTATCTCCAGCGGGTGGTGCGGCGCTCGACAGCGCGGAGGGGTTCGCTGAGGGAGATAATAGCAGATGAGGTGGCCGGGTTGTTGCGAAGGCTGCCGTCTAATTCAGCCCGTAGACCCGGCCAGTGGGCGGCTCGAGAGCCGCCCGGTTGGAAACAGAGACAGGCTCTGTTACTTGCTGGCGATGCTGTTCAGAATCTTCTTGAACGTGGCCAGTTCGTCATCGCTGAACTGGCTGAACATCTTGTCCTGCTCTTCCTGGGCCAGGCGCCAGAGCGCTTCTGCCTGCTCTACCCCCTTGTCGGTGATGGTGTAGCACTCATTGGCAAACTGAATCAGTCCCTTGCGCTGCAGGATCTCGGCGGCTTCGTTGACCTCGATCTGCGGCATGTTGACCTCTTTCAGCAGATCCTTGAGGCAGAGTTCCGGGGTTTGCTGCAGGACCATCAGCATGCGTGCTTCACTGGTGCGCAGGCCGGTGGAAAGCTGCAGAGGCGCGTAGTCGGCCTGGTAGCTGCGTACGGCCTGAGTCATCAGGTAGTAGAGGTTGTCACTCAGGCGGCCTTCCAGCTTCTGGACCGCTTCCGTTTGCTCCTCTTTCTGAGCCGGGAAGCGAGAGTGGGGCATCACTACCGAGTAGCTGCCCTGATGGTAGACCAGCGGGGCACGTCCGGCATCTTCAAAGGCCACAACCTTGCCGATCAGGATCCAGTGATCACCGCCATCGACGGTTTCATAGGATTCGCACTGAAAGCAGGCAGAGGTATGCGGCAGGATCGGTGCATTACCAAATCCTTCGCTGTACTCCACACCGGCAAACTTGTCGTCACTGGGACGGGCAAAGTGATTGGATACGTCAATCTGGTCTGCGGCCAGGATGTTGACGGCAAAATGCGTTGCCTTCTCGAAAATTTCGCAGCTGCCGGAGCGCTTGTCGATGCTCCACAGAATCAGCGGCGGCTCCAGAGAAACGGAGTTGAAGCTGTTGGCGGTAACACCGGTCTTTTCACCCTCAGGGGTCTGAGCGGTAATAACCGTGATACCGGTGGCAAAGTTGCCCAGAGCGCGGCGAAAGGCTTTGGGATCGAATTCAGTGACTTGATTGCTCATATCATCACCTGGATGTTGGGTTCTTGTGATGGTTGGCAAAACCGTACATGACATGGAGAGGCTACAGGCAAGGAGTTCGCCTGTCGGTTTTGCTGAGAGTCCCGGATAGACAGGGACAGGGCGCACACGCGTGTGCGCCCGGGGACATGCCGTGTCCGAAAGGGATCAGAGCAGGGTGGGATCCGGCTCCAGACCCAGGATTTCACGACCGATGATCTGTGCACAGACATCATAATCGGTGTACGCGTGGGCTGCGGTCATGTTGGACTCGCGCCACAGACGCTGGCCTTCACGATCAGCCAGCCAGTTGGACGCGCCCATTACGGCCCACAGACGGTTAACGGCTTCAACACACATCTTGATGGCGTATGCCTGGTTGGTACGCCAGTGCGCCAGCGTGTAGCGGTCCGGATACTCGTGACGCTCGCCGTACTCCTTGTGTTCGTTCCAGGTCTTTTCGAGGTAAGCGCGCGCGGCACAGACCTGCTGGTAAGACTCGGCGATGCGCAGAATCGGCGGAATGGACTCTTTCACCTGTGCACCGGTGTAGGCGCGTACGCGGTTCTTGGTCATTTCCTTGTAGACTTCGATCATGCGCTCGGCCACACCCAGGCTCATGGCAGCGAAGCCACAGGCGAAGTACGGACGGTACGGCGTGTGGAAGATCTTGCTGTCCGGGTACAGCGGGCGACCGGCGTGACGGCCTTCCATCATATCGGCAGCCGCTTGAATGCGGTGCTCGGGTACGAATACGCCTTCAATGCGGGCGGTTTTGGTGCCGCTGCCCTGCATGCCGGCTGAGTACCAGTCGTCGATGATGGTGAAGTCTTTCTTGGGGATGACGGCGAAGCTGTAGACCTTTTCGCCTGCATCGTTGAAGCGATTGAAGCCGACGATGATCCACTGAGCGTGGTCGACACCGGAGCTCCACTTCATGTCACCCGTGAAGATGATGCCGCCTTCCACTTCTTCATGCTTGCCGAAGGGCGCGATGGAGCTGGAGGCTACGGTATCAGGGTTCTCACCCCAGAACTCATCCTGAGCTTCCTTGGGGAACATGGCCATCTGGTGGTTATGGGTACACAGCAGGCTGTAGGCCCATGCGGTGGAGCAGCAGGCACCGGCCAGCGCGGCGATGCAGTCGGTAAATTCCGGCAGGCTCATTTCCAGACCGCCATAGGCTTTGGGCAGGAAGGCACGGTTCAGGCCGATGCCGTGCAGCATGTCGATGTTTTCCTGCGGCACCATACGCATCTCTTCTGCCTTGCTGGCATTTTCACGAATGGCCGGGAGGATCTCTTTGAGCTTCTCAAGCATCGGATTCTGCATAGTCATCAGGATCGTCTCTCTTCTAATAATTGGTATCCGGTTACTTGTGAGCAGTTGGGTAGACTGAGAGTGCACCAAGTAACACAACGGTAACCCGTTAGGATTTAGCCGATTATGCGGTGCCGAGGCGCTGCAGGAAATGTAATATTCTGGCTTGTTATTGCACTTTTCTGTAAAAGAGGCCCCAATTCCGAGAGCCTCTTTCACTGTAGACAGGCAATATCAGGTAGGTTTGGAGTGGCGTGTCGGGATCAGTGCCAACAGGCAGCCCAGTGCGGTGAGACCGATGATCAATGCCATGGGAAGGGGCGTGCCATCGTGCAGGCGGCTGGTTGCGGAGCTGGCCAAGGCACCCAGACCGAACTGGGTTGCCACCGCCAGCCCTGCTGCGGCGCCGGCCTGCTCCGGATAGCGCGAAAGCAGGCTGGCCATGCAGTTGGCGCCCATGACGCCGGTGACGCTGACATAGCCCAGCAGGGCGGCCACGATCAGACCCAGACCTCCGGTGCCGGTCAGGCCTGCAAACACCAGTACGCCACCGGAAATGGCCGCCAGTGCCGCCGCCGCGACCAGCAGTTTCTGGGTGCCGATCTGTCTAACGTAGCGTGCATTAAGGCTCACCAGCACAATGATGCCACCGATATTCAGGCTGAACAGCCAGGCAAAATGCTGGGGCTCCACACCGAAGTATTCGATGTAGATAAAGGGCGAGCCCGTGATATAGGCGAACATGCCGGCAAAGCAGAGCGACATGCAGAGGATATACCCCAGCGCAACGGGTTGGGCCCCGATGTGCAGGTAGGCCTTGAAGACCGCCAGAATGCTGGCGTTGCGTGAGTCACCGTGGTGTGTTTCGGGAATTTTCCAGGCACTGAGCAGCAGCATGAGTGCGGCAAAGCCGAACAGCACCATGAACAGCGAGCGCCAGCCGGATATCAGAATCAGGTAGCCGCCCAGCAGCGGGGCGATCAGAGTGGCGATCATGGTAACCAGGTGCATCAGCGAGAGTACGCGTGCCGCCTCATTAACGGGAAAGAGGTCGCGAACGATGGCACGGGCGAGCACGGAGGCGGCAGCAGCCCCCAGCGCCTGCAGGAAGCGGGCAGCGATCAGCCAGTCGGCGCTGTCAGCGAGGATACAGCCGATACTGGCGACCAGATAGAGGCTGATCCCCCCCAACAGCAGTCCGCGCCGCCCGAACTTGTCCGACAGCGGGCCGTAAAACAGCATGCCGATAAACAGACCGATCAGAAAGGCGCTGATGGTGAGCTGGATACTGGACTCGGGGGCTGCAAGATCTTCGGCGATCAGAGGCAGGCTGGGCAGGTACATATCGATCGAAAGGGGGCCAAACGCAACGAGCGCGGCCAGCAGCACGATCAAACGATGGGGGTTGGCTACCGATGACATGAGGTCTCCCGAAAACTGTAAATATCACTGGGGGGATTTTAGCACCGCTCGGAATATATTTAATATATTAAATAAAACCCGGGCGCAGGTGCTTGTGTCTTTAGTGTTGGCCAGAAACACGAACGGCCTGCAGAGGCAGGCCGTCGCGGGGAGAAAGGAGCTGAACGTTAAACGCGGCTGGAGCCGGGTTCAAACGTCTTGGTTACGGATGCCTGAGGCCCCGGAACCTTGTCGCCACTGACCGGTGATACCGGGAATACGGCGTTGATCTGACCGGTGCCGGAGCTGCCGAAGTAGGGTGTCAGTACTTCCACTTTCTGGTCGTATTCAGACCAGCCCAGCGCACCCAGCAGCATGGCCGTGTCGTGCATGAAGCCTTCACCGTGACCCTTGACTGCATATTCAGGCAGCATTTCGCAGAAGTCTTCCCATTCGGCATTTTCCCACATGCGCACCACTTCGTGGTCCAGGCGCTCCAGGAACGGAGACCAGGTTCTGGTCGCAAAATCCGGCGCCTGACCGTTCTGGGCGAAGCGGTGTGACAGGGAGCCGGAGGCCAGAATGGCCACGGTGCCGTCATACTTCTCTTCGATCGCCTTGCGCATGGCCCAGCCCAGACGCGCACTGTCGTTCAGGTAGTGAACAGTACACATGGCTGAAACGGAAACCACCTTGAAGTGCTGGTCTTCGTTCATGTAACGCATGGGCACCAGAGTGCCATATTCCGGGTCCAGTGTGGTATCGGCGTGTGCCAGTGTCTCAACGCCCTGAGCGTTACACTCTTCAGCCAGCAATTTGCCCAGCTCCGGGTTGCCGTCCATTTCAAATTCCATGTTGGAAATGAAGTGGGGCAGCTCGTTACTGGTGTAATTGCCCTTGAAGTGGGCACCACAGTTGATGTGGTAGCTGGCGTTCACCAGCCAGTGCGTATCGAATACCACAATGGTATCCACGCCCAGTTCGCGACAGCGGCGGCCAATCTCTTTATGACCATCGATCGCGGCCTGACGGAAGCCCTTCTTGGGGCCGTCCAGCTCCGACAGGTACATGGACGGAACGTGTGTAATTTTTGCAGCTAATGCAAGTTTACCCATGAGGCTTACCTCTTTCTTATGACGACGGGGCCGGGTAGCCCCTGTTTCAAAACTCGTGGGTTCGAGCGGTGCATCTTCAGACGGTGCCGGTGCTCGAACGATGTGCGCTCCAGTGCGCAATCAGTGCCAGTATCGGGGCCAGCAAAATGCAGACAAACAGGGGCACCAGACCCCACTCCAGCAGCAGTGGCACCAGCTGTGCGATGGCGGCGCCGGTCATCAGCTGGATGAATCCCATCAGCCCGGAGGCCGTGGCGGCTGCACCGGAAGAGCAGCTGATGGCGGCCGATTGTGCATTGGGCTGGCTCAGGCCGCGCCCGAAGGTCACCAACGCCATGGGCAGAAACAGCGTTGAAAAGCTCAGGCTGTTCTGCAGAGCCAGAATCACCAGTGCCAGTGCGCCCAGCAACGAGAGCCCATTGCCCAGCAGCACCACCTGATCGACGCTGAAGCGTCCGGCCAGCCGGGTGGAGCAGAAGCTCCCCAGCATGAATGCCAGCGAGACCGCCAGGAACCAGGTGCCGAAGTCGGCCGAGGTGCCACCCAGCTGGTTCACAACCACATAGGGGGCGCTGCCGACAAACAGGTAAAAGGCACTGGCGATACAGGTGGTCGAGAGTGCATAGCCCAAGTATTGTCGTGATCCCAATACTTCAGTATAGCTGCGCAGCACACGACCCAAGTGCAGGTTCTCACTGGTGTCGGTACAGGTTTCGGGCAACAGACGCAGCGCCAGTAGCCAGACCACCCCGCCCATGAGGACCGACAGGTAGAAAATGGCGTTCCAGCCACCCCAGAGGTTTAGATAGCCCCCCAGAGCCGGTGCGATGGACTGGGCGATGGCGATCGCCATCACCACGTAACCCATGCGACCTGCCGCCCCGGCGCGGCCATGTACATCCAGAATGATGGTACGGGCCAGCACCATGGCGGTACTACCGCCCAGTGCCTGCAGGACTCGCCCTGCAACCAGTGCCATGACCCCTTCGGCTGACGCGGCCAGCAGACTGCCGGTCACATGCAGGCCAAGCCCGACCAGCAGTACCGGGCGACGCCCGAAGTAGTCTGCCAGCGGCCCCGAGATCAGCTGACCGAACGCCAGGGTGAGCAGGTAGGCGGTAAAGGTCAGCTGAATGGTGCCGATATCGGCGCCCAGCGCCTGCGCAGCATCAGGCATCGCCGGCACGAATGCATTCAGTGCCAGCGGGCTTGCCATGGCGATGGCAACCAGCAGGGGCAGGGCGGGCGTCGGTCTCATCGTTTAGCTGGGGTCGCGCACGACCAGCAGACGCAGTTCGGTCATGTCTTCGATGGCATAACGCACACCTTCACGACCCAGACCACTGTCTTTCACGCCGCCGTAGGGCATGTGGTCCACACGCCAGGACGGTACGTCACCGATGACAACACCACCCACTTCCAGCTCGTTCCAGGCTTTCTGGATCTTGTAGATGTCGCGGGTGAAGATGCCGGCCTGCAGGCCGAAGTCGGAGTTGTTGACCTCTTCCAGCGCGGCGTCAAAGTCGCTGAATTTGGACAGGATAGCAACCGGACCGAAGGCTTCCTGAGTGCAGACATTCTGAGCCGGGTCCACGTTCTCCAGCAGCGTTGCCTGCAGCATGGCGCCTTCGCGCTCGCCGCCGGCCAGTACG
The DNA here is from genome assembly GCF_017776525.1 of Marinobacterium alkalitolerans. GTDB lineage: Bacteria > Pseudomonadota > Gammaproteobacteria > Pseudomonadales > Balneatricaceae > Marinobacterium > Marinobacterium alkalitolerans. Next base: position 11,721 of record NZ_JACVEW010000003.1, on the reverse strand, counting down.
GTCGCGCCGGCTTCCTTGGCTTCCAGCACCCAATTGTGCAGACGGGTCGCTTCCTTTTCGGAAATCATCGGACCGATAAAGGTGTCTTCCTCTTTCGGGTCGCCGTGTACCAGACCGTTGACGGCCGCGGCCAGCTTCTCGCGCACTTCGTCATAGTGGGCTTCATGCACCATGATGCGCTGTACGCTGATGCAGCTCTGGCCGGACTGGTAGTAAGCGCCAAAGACGATGCGAGCAACGGCATCATCGATGTCGGTGCCTTCGTCGACGACACAGGCAGCGTTGCCACCCAGCTCCAGAACCACCGGCTTTTTGCCGGCCTTGGCCTTCAGCTGCCAGCCCACATCCGGAGAGCCGGTGAAGCTCAGCAGCTTCAGACGGTCGTCAGTGGTGAACAGGTCGGCGCCGTCACGGTGACAGGGCAGAATGGAGAACGCGCCCTTGGGCAGGTCGGTTTCCGCCAGCACTTCACCAATGATGATGGCACCGATCGGCGTCAGGCTGGCGGGCTTCAGAATGAAGGGGCAGCCGGCGGCAATGGCAGGTGCAACCTTGTGTGCCGCCAGGTTCAGCGGGAAGTTGAACGGTGAAATGAAGGAGCAGGGACCGATGGGCACGCGCTTCCACATGCCGGTGTAGCCTTCGGCACGGGGGCTGATATCCATCGGCACCACTTCACCGCCGATGCGAGTGGCTTCTTCCGCTGCGATACGGAAGGTGTCGATCAGGCGGGTGACTTCGCCGCGAGCATCCTTGATCGGCTTGCCGGCTTCAATGCACAGCGCAACGGCCAGTTCCTCAGCACGTTCTTCAAAGCGCTTGACGCAGTGGTTCAGGATGGCCTGACGCTTGTGTGCCGGCAGCTTGCGCATCGGCTCGGTAGCCGCATCAGCAGCCGCGATGGCCTGGTCGATGGCCGCCGCGTCTGCCATGGCAACACGGGTTGCGACTTCGCCGCTGAACTTGTCAGTGACTGCCAGATCCTGGTTCGGCGTCTGGGCTTCATTGGCCAGGTAGTAGGGGTAAGATGCTTGCAGCATGAGATCTGTCTCCGCCTGCTTATATGAGTGTTGGGTTATATTTCGATGTTTTTTGTATGGCCTCCGGCGCTGGCCGGAGGCGGGTAGTGCTTAACTCAGTCAATCGGGAACACGACGTTTGCCTGGCCGGTACCGGAGCTCGGGAAGTATTCACCGATCAGTTCGCCCTTGCCGGTGTACTTGTCCCAGCCCAGTGCACCGAACAGCATGGCCGTGTCGTGCATGCCGCCTTCACCGCAGCAGTACTCGGCATATTCCGGCAGCATCTTCAGGAAGGTATCGATTTCACCGTTCTGCCAGAGTTCCAGCACACGCAGGTCAACCTGGCGGTTGAACTCGCGGGAAATGGTGAAGGTACCGTTATTGGCTTCGTACAGGTCGTTTTCCCAGATCTTGTGTGACAGGGAACCGGAGGCCAGCAGCAATACCTTGGCATCGCTTTCCTTCACGGCCTCGGTGATCGCCTCGCCCAGCTTGCGAGAGGACTCCAGGCTGTGCACGGTGCACCAGGCCGCGATGGAGACGATCGGCATGTCACCCGGTTCCATGAAGTGCATGGGCACCAGAGTGCCATATTCGAGGTCCAGTGTTTCGACCTGGTGCGACAGGGTGAACACGCCCTTCTCGGTTGCCTTGGCAGCAATGGCGTCGCCCAGCTCGGGGTTGCCGCGGTAATCATATTCCAGGTTCTGGATAAAGTGCGGGAACTCATGGCTGGTAAAGCAGCCCTTGAAGCGGCTATTGCTGTTGATGTGGTAACCGGCGTTCACCAGCCAGTGGGTGTCCAGAACGATCACGGTATCCGCCCCGGCTTCGCGCGCGCGGCGCATGATCTCGCGCTGACCATCGATGGCCTGCTGGCGGCAGCCCTGCAGCTTGCCCGGCTGTTCGGACAGCAGCATGGTGGGTACGTGAGTAATTTTTGCAGCTAATACGATTTCGCCCATGGTCACACCTTCTTATTTTGACGGGCTGAAGCCTGAGCCTCAGTGGACAACCGATCATGCCCTATGCTAACCCGTACTTTGTTAACATGTTAAGTAATGCTAGTTAACATGTTATCTAATGTCAACGACTCCCCGAAAGAGGAGTCGTTCAACAAACGAAGGGATTATTGACAGGGGTCAGGGTTTGATCTGGCAGAGCTTGTTCAGCAGATTGTCCAGCTGCTCCATGTTCTCGGGCGAGAACTGGCGCGTGATTTCCTGGTAGGTCGCTTCCAGTGTCGGGCTGATGCGCTCGAACATCGACTTGGCTTCTTCGGTCAGGCTGATCAGTACCCGGCGCTGGTCCTCGGGGGAGCGGCGGCGCTGGATGTAGCCCTGCTGCTCGAGGCGGCTGATGATCCCGGTCAGACTGGGGCTGAGAATACAGCACAGCTCGGCCAGCTGTTTCGACTCCAGCTCCTCGTACTCATACAGCGCTCGAATCACGCGCCACTGCTGTTCTGTGAGCGGGATTTCCTGCAATACGGGACGGAAAAAGGCCATGGTGACTTCACGGGCCTTGAGCAGTTTCAGTGGAATGGAGTCTTCGTATTTACGCATGAGTTCATCAGTTTCAGGTCTGTGATCCGGCATCAGTGGATGCCCAGAAGCTGCATCATATAGATCAGCGCCGTAGCTGCAAGCAGCATCATAAACGAATAGGGCAGGTTCGTGCGCAATATTCCCCGCCCGGTGCAGTTGAAACGGGCCTGAAGAATAAAATTGACGCCGCTGAACAGACTGCCGGACATGGAGATTGAGGTGGCCATGATATACGCGATCGCCATCTGGGTCGGTGACGTGGTGACGTCGGCCAGCATGCCGGCAAAAATGGCCACCAGCGCAAACTGGTGAATGCCCAGGTGGGCCAGCAGGGTGATGCTCCACATGACCAGCACCGCCACATGTGGACTGGTGTCGGTAAATGGCAGACTGAACAGGCCCGCGTTCAGACAGGCCTTGACGGCGGCCGCGAGAAAACCGGCGCTCAGGAACAGACTGATTTCGCCGCGGGTATCGGCCAGGCGGTTCAGGATATGGCTGGCGCCCTGCTTCAAGGCCGAGGTGGGGCCGTTACGCAAGCACAACAGCAGCAGCGGCGTCGTCAACGCCATCAGGGAGACGACGGCGACCGTGGACAGCGAGGGCCAGAGCCATGAAACGGTCAGAATGGCGGCGATCAAGGCCATCGGCAGGCTCAGCGTGGCACGGGTGAGCGGATAGCCCTCATAGTGCGCCAGTTCTGTTCCGTGCCTCAGGCGTGCGTCCAGCAGCGTGAAAAACAGGCCGAAAAGCGCCAGCCCCAGCGTAAAGGGATAGATACTGTGCAGAGATGTGCCCGGTACCTGTTCCAGCACCAGTGGTAGGATGCTCAGAAAAGGTGACCAGAGCACGGCCAGGCTGAAGCCGCGGGCAAGAATGATGCTTGAGAGCGCTGAAAGCCGGGCATCACGCTTGAGCTGTTCGCCGACTAGCAGCATGGAGGAAAAGTTCGCCACCGATGAAAGCAGGTGCATTCCCCCGAGGGTAGTGACAAAGCTGCGCATGCCCGGCTGCCCGGAAGCGGTGTGAAGCCGCGTACTCAGGCGAATGAAATTGACGGCTGCCAGCAGCATGGCCAGCTTCAGATGTTCGCTGAGCAGGTCCATGACGCTGAAATGCGCCCCGGCCCACCAGGCCCAGGCAGCAAACAGGGTGCCGGCGCCCAGCAGCAGGTAAATGGGGAGCCGCTGTTTGTGGGTCAGGCGCGAAAATTCCAGTGCGACAAAGCCCCAGGCGGTCAGGCTGGCGGCTGACGTCAGTTCAGCCAGCGCGAAACTGTCCAGCAGTGCCATGACCAGAGTGGCAAAAATCAGCATGCCGGAGAGGTTTTCACGGCTGGTGATAAAGAGGCGGGATGTCAAAACGGCGTCTTTCATGTCGCCATTTTATTAATATGTTAATTAGTAGTCCAGTTGTCCTTTTTGTGTGTCTGGCGGAACTGTTGTGCTGTCACACCGGTATGACGCTTGAAAAAACGGGAGAAGTAGGCCGGGTCACTGAAGCCGAGCTGGTAACAGATGTCACTGCCCGGCAGATCGCTGAATACCAGTAGTCGCTTGGTCTCCTGGATGATGCGATCGTGGATCAGCTTCTTGGGTGAGCGGTTGGACACGCGCTGGCAGATCTGGTGTAACCGGCTTTCAGAGATTCCCAGTGCCTCGGTATAGGCGGGCAGGTGCCAGTGCTCACGGAAATGCTCTTCGATCAGGTCGGAAAAATGACGAAAGATGCGCAGGTCTTCGTTATTGACCGGTGTGCTTTCCGCTTCCTTCGGCGACAGGCGGCTGATCTGGATCAGCAGCAGTCGGACCAGAGTATGCAGCGTCAGCCGCTTGGCAGGTCGTTCGCGGAACCATTCCAGCTTGAGGTTGCGAAAGGTCTGCGTAATCAGGGGCCATTGCAGGCGCTGTTCATCGTCCAGCTCGTCCCGCACGATGCAGAGACCGCGGTTGAACTCCGTATCCATCTCCTGTTGCAGGCCGTCCTTGAGCAGTTGCCAGGCGATTGACTGATGAATGGTCAGTACGTGCCCCTGAGCCTCGGGCTCGGTCAGGAACGAGTGTGGCATGGACGGGGGCGTCAGTACCAGGCAGGGGCCTTCGGCGCGATACACCTGATCATCAATATGAAAACTGACCTTGCCTCGGTCGATGTAGTGAATCTGAAGGTACTGGGCGTGACGGTGAACGGGCATGTCACGGCCATAAAAGGCCGCCAGATTTTCCAGCACATCATAGTGGATCGGCGCATCCAGATAGCGGCGATCATAATCCTGTCCCAGGATGATGTTGGGAATCCATTCGCTGTGTGAGTGTTCGCTCATGAGGCGACTATAACAGAAGGGAGGAGGGGCCGAACCCCCGTGCGTACGGCACGAGGGTGCGGCTGTCACGTCATCAGGGCAGGATCAGTGCTTGCCCAGTGTCGGCACGCGGTGAGTACCGTGCGCGATGCAGACGTTCTTGGTTTCCATGTAGAAGTCGAAGCTCCAGTCGCCACCGTCACGACCGATGCCGGACATCTTGATGCCACCGAACGGAGACGGCAGGTTACGGTTGTTCTCGGAGTTCACCCACAGCATGCCGGCTTCGACGTGCTTGGCCATGCGCATGGCGCGGCCGGTGTTCTCGGTCCAGATGTAACCGGACAGACCGTATTCGGTATCGTTGGCGATGGCGATCGCTTCCTCTTCGGTATCGAAGGTAATAGCGGTCAGTACCGGGCCAAAGATCTCTTCCTGTGCGATGCGCATCTTGTTGTTGGCATCGGTGAACAGGGTCGGCGTCAGGTAGTTGCCGGCCGGGTCGATATTGTTGGTCGCTTCGGTGATGCGCTGACCGCCCACGGCTGTCTTGGCACCATCTTCCTTGGCGATATCGAAGTAGCTCAGTACCTTGTTGTAGTGCTCAACGTGCACCAGCGGGCCAACTTCGGTGTTCGGGTCCAGAGAGTGACCCACGCGCAGGTTCTGTACACGCTGCTCCAGTGCCGCGATGAACTTGTCACGGATACCGCTCTGGATCAGCAGGCGGCTGGAAGAGGTGCAGCGCTGGCCGTTCAGGCTGTAGATCATGAAGACGACAGCATCCAGCGCACGCTCGAAGTCGGCATCGTCGAATACGATCACCGGGTTCTTGCCGCCCAGCTCGAAGTGCATGCGCTTCAGGGTGTCAGCGCCCTGACGCATGACGTGAGAACCGGTGGCAGATTCGCCGACCAGGGCAACCGCCTTGATGGCCGGGTGTTCGGTCATGCGCTTGCCGACGCTTTCACCGAAGCCGTTGACCATGTTCCAGACGCCCTTGGGCAGTACTTCTTCAGCGATTTCCGCCAGGATGTAGGCGCTCAGCGGCGTCAGTTCAGCCGGCTTGTGGACAACCGTACAGCCAGCGGCCAGCGCCGGTGCGATCTTCCAGGTGGACAGCATGAACGGCGTGTTCCACGGCGTGATGATACCGACCGGGCCGATCGCCTTGCGGATGGTGTAGTTGGTGTGCTCATCCTGGTGCAGTGCCAAGCCGTTCTGCGCTTCCGGTGCCTTGTCGGCGAAGAATCGGAAGTTGGCTGCGCCACGCAGGGCGGCCTGCTTCATGAAGCGGATCGGCTGACCACAGTCCATGGACTCGACCAGTGCGATTTCGTCGGCACGCTCAACCAGACGGTCGGCAAACTTGTTCAGCAGGCGCTTGCGCTCGGCACCGGGCATGGACGCCCATTCTTCAAACGCATTCTCGGCGGCTTCACAGGCAGCATCCATGTCAGCCACGGAGCCGGCCATGATCTTGCCGATGCTGCTGTTGTCGGTCGGCGTAACGTTGTCGTATTCGCTGCCGCCGTTGCCCAGCGTGAACTCACCGTTGATGAAGTGGCCGGTGGTGTTGTTCTTGAAGCGCTCCAGGTACTGCTGTGCGCGTTCCAGATTGGTTTGCAGAGTGTCGCTCATTGTATGTCTCCCGTTCGATTGGATCCCGGGGCCGAATGCTTGTCGGCGCCCGGGACGGGGTCAATCTCAGTATTTGTCGCCGTAGAATTTCTGCTCGCTGACCATGCGGGTCTCGAGGGAGCAGACATCTTCAATCGTACAAACGATGGTATCGCCCGGCTGGCAGTCCACGATGCCGTGCGGTGTGCCGGTGCAGATCATGTCGCCCGGGTTGAGGGTCATGATCTTGCTCAGGTATTCAATGATGAACGGCACGTCAAAGATCATGTCCTTGGTGCTGCCATCCTGAGTCAGCTTGCCGTTGACCGTTGTGGTCAGCTTCAGCGCGTTGGCATTCGGAATATCCGCGGTATCCACGATCCAGGGGCCCATCGGCAGCAGGGAGTCGCGGCTTTTCACGCGCAGGTTGGGGCGGTAGTAGTTTTCAAGATAGTCGCGAATGGCGAAATCGTTGCAGACGGTGTAACCGGCCACGTAGTCCAGCGCGTCTTCACGCTTGATGTTCTTGCCGCTTTTGCCGATCACCGCGACCAGCTCACACTCGTAATGCTGGTATTCGATGCCGTCAGGGCGGTAGCTCACCTGCTTGTGGCCGGTGAGCGTGTTGGCGTGCTTGATGAACACCAGTGGCTCTTTGGGCGGCTCGAACGCCAGCTCGGTGGCGTGGTCGGCATAGTTGATGCCCAGCGCGAAGATGGTGCCCGGCTCTTTCACCGGCGGCAGCCAGGTGATCTGGTCCGAGTCCAGCGCCACGTCCAGTGTTTCACCCTCGGACGTGGTGATGCGGTCGTTGGCGTCGATGTCGATGTCCAGCTCGCGGCCGTCAAAAATGATGCGTGCGTGTCTCATGGCTCAGGCACCTCCCAGCGTGTTAGTCAGGGTGCCGACACCCTCGATGCTTGCTTCAACCTTGTCACCCTTGGCGACAGCAACACGGTCACCGGCAAAACCGACCGCGATAATCTCGCCCGGCTGCAGGGTCATGATGCGTGAAATGGTGCTGATCAGCTCAGCTATGCTGCGCTCCATGTTGGCCAGGTCGAACGCGCTTTTCTGTTCGCCGTTCACCTTGATCGCCACGCTCAGGCTGTCCGGTGTGGCGACCTTGTCGGCGGCAACGATCTCGGGGCCGACCGGTGCAGAGGTATCCAGGCACTTGCCCTTGATGTCCGGGCGGTAGTAGCTCTGTTCCGGCAGAGAGTAGTCGGCAACAACGGTGTAGCCGCCCACATAATCCAGTGCGTCTGCGGCGGATACACGGCAGGTTTCCTTGCCGATCACAACGCCCAGGCTAGCGCCCACGACCATTTCGGCAACATCGTTGCCGTCGAAGTCCTTGGCCCATTCAACCTCGGCACCGTCAACACTCCAGGTGTTGCGCGGCTTGTAATAGAGAACCGGCTGAGTGGGTGGCTTTTTGTAAGGGGCTTCGTTGAATGTCCCCTCCAGGGCAGCGAGCTGTGCCTTGTCGTTCAGCGCGACACACACCAGCTTGCTGTTGACCAGAGTGTTTGCAGTCATGATTAACCTTCTCTTGTTATGACCGGTTATCAGTAGCCGGCCTGAGGTTTTTCGTCTTCAACCGGAGCGCCCTGTTTGAAGCGCTGAGCCAGCTTGCGGGTTTCATTGGCCAGAATCATGGTGTCGACGCCGACCCCCACGAAATTGGCACCCTGCTGTACATAGGACTCTGCCAGTGACGGATCCAGACAGAGCAGACCGGCGTATTTGCCGGCATCGCGAATCTTGTTCAGGCCGGTGTTGATCGCTTCGACCACCACCGGGTTGCCGGCATCGCCGATGTAGCCCATGGAGGCAGACAGGTCGGACGGGCCGATGAATACGCCGTCGACGCCGTCCACTTCCAGAATGGCATCCAGGTTTTCCATGGCGCTGGCAGTTTCCACCTGTACGATCAGGCAGATTTCGTCGTTGGCGTTTTTCAGGTAGCCGGGTACCTGGTTCCAGCGCGCCGCACGTGCCAGCGAGGTGCCCAGTCCACGGATACCCTGTGGCGGGTAGCGTACCGCCTGCACCAGTTGAGCCGCCTGCTCGGCGGTTTCCACCATCGGCACCAGCAGCGTCTGCACGCCGATGTCCAGCAGCTGCTTGATCAAGGCGGTATCACCTTCGACGCAGCGCACAATGGGGGCTACGTCGTAAGGGGCCATGGCCTGCAGGTGTGACATGATGGTGCGCAGATCGAAGGGGGCGTGTTCGCCATCGATCAGCAACCAGTCGAAACCGGCAACGGCAGCAATTTCAGCCGCACTGTTGTCCGGCAGACCCAGCCAGAGGCCGTATTGGGTGTTGCCGCTGGCCAGGCCCTGCTTGAAACGGTTTTTTGGCAGTTCCATGTGAATGCTCCCTTCGATTATTCGAAGTTCAGGGTCACGCCACCCAGAGAGCCGAAGTCGGCATGGACGGTGTCACCGGCCTTGACCGGCACCGGACGGGTGAAGGAGCCGGACAGAATCACCTGACCGGGCTCCAGGCCAATACCGTGGGGAGCAAAGCGCTTGCAGACCCAGGTGATGCCCTTGAGCGGGTTGCCCAGTACACCGCCGGCCAGGCCGGTCTCTTCAATCTGGCCGTTCAGGTACAGCATGCAGCCGGCCCAGCGCAGGTCGATATCCATCGGCTTGATCGGACGGCCGCCCATGACGATACCGGCGTTGGCCGCGTTGTCAGAGATGGTGTCGTATACCTTGCGGGTGTAACCGGTTTCCGGGTCGGTACGCAGGCAGCGTGCGGCGATCAGTTCCAGAGACGGAATGACATAGTCGGTGGCTTCGATTACATCGAAGATGGTGACGTTTTCGCCGAACAGCGGCTTCTTCAGAATGAAGGCCAGTTCCACTTCGATGCGCGGGTCCAGAAAATCGGACGCCTTGATGGTGGCGCCATCGTCAAACAGCATGTCATCCAGCAGTACACCGTAATCAGGCTCGTCGATGTTGGAAGACATCTGCATCGCACGTGATGTCAGGCCGATCTTGTAGCCGATCACCTTGCGGCCTTCTGCAACCTTGCGATCCACCCAGGCTTTCTGGATGGCATAGGCATCCTCCATGGTCATGTCGGAATGTTCCAGCGTCAGGGCCGGAATCTGCTTGCGGTTTACTTCGGCTTCGTACAGGCGATCAGCGGCGGCCTTGATCTGCTCTTTATTCAACATGCTCGACAGCACCTTCTTGTTGTCCGTTGAGGTTTGTATCTGTGCGCGTTGGGTGCTTGGTGACGCGCGGGGCGCCGAACCGGCAAGGCACAGGTCATCTTGATTTGCATTTTAGTTAACATCTTAACTAAGTCAATACCCGCGTGAGTCAACTACAGTTATAGCTTGATCACCGGTGTCCAACAGGAAAATGTTGCAACTGCAATCTTGTTGACAACAGTTAATATGTTAATTAGATTCGCGCTGTTTGTCTTTTGACCGAAGTCATTTTCGTGCCTCGGATCAAGGGTCCAGTGAACCGATAAGGGGAGTTTCGAGATGCCTCACTTCATTGTCGAATACTCAGGCAATCTGCACGACCGCCTTGATTTTCAAGCGCTTTTCAAAGACCTGCATGAGTATGTAGTGTCCACGGGCGCGTTTCCGATTGGCGGGGTGCGCAGCCGTGCAATCCGTTGTGACGACTTTCGCGTGGCGGATGGTCGAGACGATTTTGCCTTTCTCAATCTCAACCTCAAGATCGGTCACGGCCGGGATATGGCGTTGAAGAAAGAGGTGGCTGAACAGGTTTTCAAAATCCTCTGTGACTGGATGAAGCCGATCACCGATGACAGCTATGTACAGATTTCGTTTGAAATGACGGAGCTGGACCCGGTGCTCAAGTTCAACAAGAACAATATTCATCCGCTGTTCAAGAAAGACTGAAACCCCGGGGCGCCTGGACGCCGCCCCTCAAGCAACACCTGATAACGACAAGCCGGAAACCGGCATCAACCAAGTAGCAACAGATTGTAGAACCGGGAGATCAACCGTGAAGAAATTCTTCAAATCCCTGGCGGGTGCCGCAGCGCTGGCGCTGGGTATGTCCGTTTCAGCTTCTGCCTCGGCTGAAATCACGCTGATTGTAGGGACCTGGCAACCACCGGGTAATCCGATGAATTCAGTTGTATGGCCGACCTGGGCAGAATGGGTTGAAGAAGCCACGGAAGGGCGCGTTAAAGTCAAGATCGAACAGGATGTGGGCCACCCCAAAACCTATTTTCAGCTGGTGGAAGATGGCGTAATCAACGCTGGCTGGAGCTACCACGGCTATGTGCCGGGCCGTTTTTCACTGCCGGTTGCGGTTGAACTGCCGGGGCTGGGTGTCAGTGCCGAGGCGGCGTCCGTTGCCCTCTGGCGCACCCAGCAGAAATACTTCAACGATGCCAATGAGTTCGTCGGGCTGAAACTGCTGGGGACCTTTACGCACGGCCCGGGCCAGATCCATACCATCGACCCGATCAACAGTTTCGATGACCTCAAGGGCAAGAAAATTCGCATCGGTGGCGGTGTTCAGACCGAGCTGGGCGAGCGCATGGGTATCACGCCGGTCGCGGCACCGGGGTCCAAGGTGTATGAAATGCTGCAGCAGGGCGTAATTGACGGCGTGTTCATGCCGGTCACCGAGCAGAAGTCTCTGCGCCTGCATGAAGTGGCGCCGAACCTGACCGTCTTTCCGGGCGGCATGTACCTGGGCAGTTTCTCCATGTTCATCGATCCATACTTCCTAGAAGACCTGGACCCGAAAGACGCTGAAGCGATCCTGAGCGTTTCCGGTGAAAAACTGTCTGCTCTGGCCGGTCGCGCCTGGGATCAGGCAGACGTGGATGGCTTTGAAGCCGCCCGTGCCGCCGGTGTAAGCGTAAAAGAACTGGGCCCGAATGACCCGATGACGCTTGAATTCCAAAACATGATCAAGGGCATGGATCAGGCCTGGATCGACAGTGTAGCTGACCGTGGTGTCGATGCTGCTGCCGCTCTGGAAGAGCTGCGCGCCATCGCACGCGAGTATGAAGCGCAGAAGCAGGAGTAATCCATGTCATTTGCTGCCTGGATCAAGGAGCACTATGACGAAAAGGGGCCTGTCGCCTGGCTGGCCCTTTTTCTGGAAGGTGTATCCGCACTGGTATTGTTCGGCCTGATGGCGTTGACCTGTGTCGACGTGGTTGGCCGTTACCTGTTCAACAGCCCGCTGCACGGCGGCACCGAGCT